>NZ_CP130318.1:1770000-2408333 GCF_032268605.1 Paenibacillus aurantius | reverse complement strand
TTATCATACTGCAAATGGCTGAAAATAGCAAGCACAACCCCGCCTACCAACTCCGGCCGCGTCGCCCGAGAACCATCCACAAGCCGGCCGCGATAAGGAGAAGGGCAATGGCATAGATTCCGATGGCAAAAAGCAAGGTGATTCCAAATAATACGGCGGATATAATCCCAAGTACCACAGCTCCGGTCAAAGCCCCCTGCCCCGCGCCGTTGCGGTCGAATAGGTGGAGCTCGTACAAGCCGACGGCTATCCCAAGCAGGAAAGCGGGCCATAAGTACGCCATCGTTCCCCACCCGAACAAGTTGCAGAAGAGGAACAGAACCGAATAAGTGATCAGCATCCCTCCCGGGACCAGAACGCCCGATGGGAGCACGCGGTTGAAGTACAGATAATGCAGAAGCAGTCCGGCTGCCAGAACGAGTAAAGGCCAGAAGAGGCTGCCGATAAAGCTGAACACGCCCAGTTTCCCGAGAAGAAGCACCACGGCGATGCCAATTAGCAGAAGACCGGCGGAGTAGTTGTTTCTTGCCATCCTTATCCCTCCGAAAGAGACCGAATTCGACATGCGTATGCTTCAAGTGTAGCGGAAAAAGCGGGAAAATGCCAGAAAAAGTCTGACCGTTTATCTCCCTCTCCCCAACTCCTAATCCAACAAAAAAAGCCTGTCCCCCCACGAACCTCGGGGAAGGAACAAGCTTTGGTATCAACCTTTTTTGAGGCGTTTGTTCACGATTCCAAAGGCGATGACGAACAGAGCAAGACCGATAGGCAGCAGCCAGTGGATCATCTCTCCATGCATATAGTGCAGGGCGATCTCGTCTTTCATGAACATTTCTCCCGCCGTGTACCCAAGGATTCCCGCCCCGAGAAAAACAAGCACCGGGTACTGATGAAGAAGACGCATCACGAGGTTGCTTCCCCATATGATAATCGGGATGCTGAGCCCAATCCCTAGAATAATGACGGTAATATTATTCTGAGCGGCTGCCGCAATGGCCAGAACGTTGTCCAGACTCATAACGAAATCCGCCAGAATGATCGTCCAGATCGCTTTCCCCAAGGAGGAAGCTTCCTTTACTTTGGCTTCTCCCTCGTCATCAATCAGCAGCTTAACGGCTATATAGAGCAGCAGGAGGGATCCGGCCGCCTTGATATAAGGCACCTGCAGCAGGCCAACAGCGGCAATCGTTAGGATGAGACGCAGGCCGATGGCACCGACCGCTCCCCACCAAACCGCTTTCTTTCTCTGTTCCAGAGGAAGGTTCTTACTCGCCAAAGCAATGACAACGGCGTTGTCTCCGCTCAGGACGATGTTAATCAGCATAATTTGCAAAAAAAGCAGAAACCATTCCAACATCGGTTAATGACCTCCTGTGTTCGGTGCGGCAAGATAGGGTATATAATGGTATAGCCGTAAGGCTCAGGACAAAGAAAAGGAAGAGGTGACTCCCATGTCCAAACTGTCCGAAGAACAAATCTCGGTCTATCTGGGAAAGCTTCCTCACTGGAAGTACGAGGACAATGCCCTGCACAAGACGTTCGAGCTGGCCGGTTTTCCGGAAGCCATCGATTTTGTGAACCGGATAGCGGAATACGCGGAGAAGGACCGCCACCATCCCGACCTGCTTATCCGTTACCGCAAGGTTACCGTGACGTTAACGACTCACGAGAGCCATGGGGTAACAGGCAAGGATTTTCTGCTTGCCCAACAGATTGAAGACCTAAAGGCCCGAGAGATCCCCTCTCATACGTAACCGGAGCCAAAAGGTTTCAAAAAAAATATCCATTAGCGGAATCAGCAGCATTCTGGTGCCTTATCCGGTAACTTTGTTGGCGAGAAAACCTCTGTATGCGCACGGAAATTAATAGGAAAGCAGAACTTCACTTGCGGATAAGGCACTAGAAATATTCATCAAATTCCTGCTTCTCGTTCCAGCGGATATACAAGGTCTCCGTCCTCTCGGCGGCGGCCTCTTCCGCTTGCTCAAGCCATTCCATTGAAGCCTCCATCCGGTCCAGCACCTTGATGTTCGGATTGGTGGCCGGAGACCTGGGGACAAACAACGTACAGCAGTCCTCGTAAGGGAGAATGGAAATTTCATAGGTTCCAATGTGCTCGGACCAATGGGTAATTTCCGCCTTATCCATCATGATCAGCGGCCGAAGGATAGGAAGCGCCGCCACCTTTCCGATGGCATGGAGGCTGGGAAGCGTTTGGCTCGCCACTTGCCCCAGGCTTTCTCCCGTGATGACCGCTCCCGCCTTGGAACGGGAGGCAAGCCTCTCGGTGATCCGGAACATGGATCGCCGCATCAGCGTGATCATCAGATTTTCCTGCCCCTGATCATTCAAGTTCGTCTGAATGTCGGTAAAAGGAACGAGATGAAGCTTAATCCGGTCGGTATATTGAGACAGCCTCCTCGTAATATCGACGACCTTCTGCTTCGCCCGTTCGCTCGTGTAAGGATAGCTGTGGAAATGGACCGCCTCCACCTCCAATCCCCTTCGCATGGCCAGCCACCCGGCTACCGGGCTGTCTATGCCTCCGGAAAGCATCAGCATGGCTTTGCCGTTGCTGCCGAGCGGATATCCCCCGTGCCGGCAACGGTCCGGGTATACAGATAGACCTCCTCCTGGCGGATGTCCACGTTAAGCTCTATTTCCGGGTTGTGCACATCGACCTTCAAGGATTCCATTCCCCGAAGGATATATCCCCCGACGAGACGGCTAAGCTCATTCGATGGGTAGGGGAACTGTTTATTGGCCCGGTTCACGGAAACTTTGAAGGTGGCCTCCCCTCTTACTTCCGATTTAACCAGGTTCAGCCCTTTGGCGCGGATGGCTTCCAGATCCATCTCGCTTTGGTAAGCGGGACTGTAAGAAACCAGTCCGAAGATTTTGTCCAACCCTTCGGCTATCTTTTCGTACGGCTCTCCGTTCAATTCGATATAGATTCTTCCGAATTCCTGCTTCAGTCCGATCTTAGGGTAAGGAACAAGCAGCGCCTGCAGCTGGTCCTTTAGTTTGCGCTCAAACCGGTGGCGGTTCCTTCCTTTCAAGGTCAGCTCCCCCAGCCGGACGATGACGGCTTCAGGCTGCATCACATTCAACTCCTGTTTACAATGTCGAAGGGCTCGCCCGGTTCAGGCTCTTGCCAGCCTCTTCGTCGTTTCGGCCAGCGAACGAACGAACCGGTCGGCGTCCTCAGGCTTTAAATCGGCGGGGTAGCTGATCCTGAGCCCGCTTGATGCCCTCTCCGGATCCATGCCCATAGCAAGAAGAACCCGGCTCGGGCTGATCTCTCCCGATGCACAGGCGGAACGGGTAGAGATCAGGAAGCCGCGCTCTTCCATGGCGTGAACGGCCACCTCGGCTCTTAGTCCGTCCAAGGTCAAATGGATGACATGAGGAGCCATATCCCCCGGATAGCGGGAACCGGTCAACCGGATTCCAGGAATAGCCTCCAACCCCTTCACCATGCGTTCCCTTAGCTTGTACAGCTTGGCGGTGTTCATTGGCTGGTGCTCCGTTGCGAGCCGAACCGCCTTGGCCATTCCCACGACGAGAGGAACGTTCTCGGTACCCGACCGTCTGCCGGATTCCTGTCCGCCCCCTGTTACGATAGGTGTCAGATGAACCCCATCCCTCACATAGAGAACCCCGGCTCCTTTGGGTCCGTGGATCTTGTGGGCGGAGACGGACAGAAGATCGGCTCCAAGGCCTTGCGGGGACATGTCCAGCTTGCCGATGCTTTGAACCGCATCCACGTGAAAGAGGACGCGGGGATGGTCCCTCAGCATTTTGCCGATTTGAGCGGTTGGCTGGATTCGGCCTGTTTCATTATTGACGTGCATGAGGCTGACAAGTATGGTGTCCTCCCTCAAGGCCTGCCGAATGTCCTCCGCCCGAATCGTGCCCGTTTCGTCGGCTCGCAGATAGGTCACCTCAAAGCCGAGGCTTTCCAGCTGCTTGAAGCTTTCATAAACGGAAGCATGCTCGATCCCGCTTGTAATCAGATGCTTGCCTCTTTCCCGGTATTGCAGCGCAGCGCCTTTGACAGCCAGGTTGTTGCTCTCCGTTCCGCCGGAAGTAAACACAATCTCGCCCGGCCGGCAATGAAGGGCCTCGGCGATAACTTCACGGGCTTTGGTTACGAGCCTTTCCGCCTCCAATCCCAAATGATGAAGAGAGGAAGGATTGCCGTAATGCTTTCTCATTACGTCGGCTATTGTATTCGCCACCTCTTCATGAAGAGGTGTGGTGGCGCAGTAATCCAAATACAGCATAAGTATACTCCCTTGTACGAGAATCGGGCACATAAAAAGAAAAAAAGACCATCGAGTGATCTTTCCTCTCCCTGCTTATTATACTTGATACTTGCCCTTTAAATCCAATACCCGATTGACATAATGCTGCGTTTCCCTAGGCAGGCTTCCGAAATTGGCCCTCAGCTCCGCATCATTCGTAATGCCCAGACGGTCGATCCTTCCGGGTCCGGCATTGTAAGCGGCTAAGGCGGTTCCTTCATTTCCGTTATATTTCTTAAGAAGAGAAGCGAGAAAACGCGTCCCCCCGTCAATATTCTGGCGCGGATCAAAAGAATCCGTTACCCCGAGGCCCCGGGCCGTACCGTCCATCAGCTGCATCAATCCTTTGGCTCCGGCAGACGAAACCGAATCGGCCTGGAAGGAAGATTCCTGGTCGATGACCGCCTTAATGAGAGGCGTGGCTACCCCGTATTTCGCTCCCGCTTCCTCGATAAGCTCATTGTAGGCGGAAGGGGTGCTTTTTTGGTAAGGGGGAAGGCCTGGCTTTAGCAGGGACGGAACGGAACCCGCCGTTTTACCTGTTTCGGCACCCGTCAGAACGGAATAATTCGGGATAGGGGCCGGGCCTGCCGGCATCGGCTCGACCGATGAAGTCTGCAACAGAAGCTGAAGCATACCGGCAAAACCAGCATCTCCGTCAGAAGGGATCTCGCTAGCCGTAGAGCCGGAAGCCCAGTCCATTCGGCTCGTCATCTGCAGCTGCAGCAGTTGTTTCATGATACGCGGATCTATGCTCATGGTTGTCCTCATTTCCTTTGATACCAAAAAGTATATCACGGTCGCCTATAATCTTCCATATCTTTTTGTTGGATGATGTCGAAAAGTTATGAATTATGGGCCGTAAGCCATGCTCTTTAGAACCAAAAGAAAAAAGCAAGCCGGAATGGCCTGCTTTTAAGCATAATACGGAACAAGCATCCAGTAGCTGATCATGGAAACCCCGCCAATGATCATTGCCCAGACGGAACGCTTCCGGGCCCCGCTCGCGTAGGCGATCGCCCCGAACGCCACAGCTGCGATTCCCAGTACGGACGGAATCACGAACAACGAAGCCAGCGCCGTCACAAGCGCCACCCACGACATGGTGACAGCAGCGCGCCCCGCTTCGCGGTCGGTCGTGATTCTTTCCCACCAGCTCCGATCCTCCCGGGCGGAAGTCACGGGAACCTGCCGACGGTTGAACGCGGGAGGAAGGATTTCCGCTGCAAATTCGACATCTTCCTCTTGTTCCCTCTCCCGGTCCCCCAACGTTCTTCGGCCCATTGGATCATCTTGAGAGGCCAAGCCCATCCTGTGCTTTTCCATCCAAAAAGGCCTCCTTGAGCATGGTTACTTTTTCTTCGGTTCGAAGGTGTGGCAGCAGGTGACCGAAGCGGAGGATGCATGATCCTGGTGGTCGGTATCAAAAGATTCTCCGGCAAATTCCTCGTTGTACTGGGCTTTGGAATGCTTGTCAATATCAATCATGATGGCATCGGCCTTGCAGTTGTTTCCTTCTCCCCAGTACGTGCAATTGGCTACGCTGCATTTGACATACGGCTTCATTCTCATCACCTCCCGTCTACAGGTTTCCCTTAATCCCGTGACGGATGCCTGACACATTCCTCCTCCGCTGCCTTTCCCCCTGCTGGGCAAAAAGAAAAAGACGCCTGCTCGGCGTCTTCGGTTTGGCTTATGGATTAAACCTTCTCGCCCTGCATGCGGCGTTGGGTGATGTAGTCGGTCTCGTAGTAGGACAGATCTTCGCGGAGCTCTTCGAAAATTTTGGAAAGCTCGATGGTCAAATCGCGAACCTCGCGGGTAGGCTTCTTGCGGAAGCGGATGGCATCCTGCCCGGTATAGGCGTAGCGTCCGTCTTCGGAATAACACTCGTTCTTAGGATAGAAGAAGCTGTTAACGCAGTTGTGGTACACATCGTAAAGCACCTTCTCGGAATACTCCACATTAAAATTAGGCCTCCGGAGGCTAACCCCAAGCTTCTCGTAAGCCACCTCGCAGAAAACAAGAAGATGACGGGAATCCGACAGATAGCCGCGGTAAAATTCGTCCATAGCCTGATCATTCTCCGAGTTAAGCTGGGAGAGGGACTGGTTGTTAAGGAATTGTTCTAGCTTGCCAATCGCATCCTTCAGTTTCGTTCGGGTGGACTCGCACAAATTTTTTACGTTATAAATAGCCATAAGTAAGACCCTCCTAGGCGGTAGCAATAGTTTCTTTCACAGAGCAGACTATACTGTAATCCTAACATAAATTAAACACAAAAGTAATACGTGAATACAACGATTTCCAAGGCTTCGCCCCTGCATAAAATGCACATGGGTTCCCCAACCTACCCTTAAGAATGAAATAACCAGCCGGTTGGAGGGATAGCAGCATGAAAAAATTCGCATGGTCGGCCATCTTCCTGGCCTTTCTCGGCTTGCTCGTCATACCGCTTGCCACCCGCAACAAAAGACCTGTGCCGCAGCCCGCGCCAAAGCCGCTAAGCGCTGTTCAGGAAATTAAATCCAAGCAGCAGGTTATCGACCGCGACGTCAGCATGACGGACGAGCTGTGCCGCAACCAGTGTACCCTGGACTTCCAGCAGACCGTCGGCCGCATCGCCGCGGAGCCCGACCGTTCCCCGCTCCTCAGCATGAAGGAGATGAAAGCCGCCCATCCCCATATGCAGCAGCTGATCTGGTCGTCCAACCATAGAGAGCTTCGCCAGGGGATCACCGAAGGATCTCTGCCCCCAGCCCTGACTGCCAAAATTCAGCCCTACTTGGATACCGCCAAGAAAACGGCGTCGCAGGGA
The DNA here is from genome assembly GCF_032268605.1 of Paenibacillus aurantius. Taxonomy (NCBI): domain Bacteria; kingdom Bacillati; phylum Bacillota; class Bacilli; order Caryophanales; family Paenibacillaceae; genus Paenibacillus; species Paenibacillus aurantius. The sequence goes on along the minus strand of NZ_CP130318.1, from coordinate 2,401,208 downwards.
ACCATCTACCGCTCCGAGCCGATCCGACACGACCAGGGCGTTTATTTTGTATTGGGCGTTCCTTCCCAGGATCATAAAGCCGCTTTGGTGGGGGTCATCAAGGAAGACCTGCTCTCCCAGGTGCAGGCCCAGCAGGCCAAAAATTTAAGAACCGTCCCCTATCCGCCCGACAACAACTGGAAGGTCGAAACGGTTCAGCCCCACACGCTGAAGGATAAAGTAGTCCGCCAGCCGGAAGACAATCAGGGAACAAGCCACTACTACAAGAACGAAATCGTCGTCAAATTCAAAACCCCGCCGAGCGACGTGCAGCTGAAGCAGATCCAAGGCGAAATCAAATCCGCCCCCGCCAAAAATCTGGGTTACACGTATGTGTTCGCTACGGACGGCATGGATGCCAAGCAGCTGATGGGCTACTTCCAGAAATGGAATGTCGATTATGCGGAGCCCCACTACCTTTACCTGACGAACGAAGCCGACGGGGACAACCTGGCGGACACGACGGCCGCCCCCAACGATTCCCTTTACTCCAAATACCAATGGAACCTCCCCCTGATCGATACCGAGCGCGGCTGGCAGATCGACAAAGGGAATAAGGACGTCATCGTCGCGGTCGTCGATACCGGAGTGGATGTCAACCACCAGGATTTACAGGGGCGCCTTCTGCCCGGCTATAACGTATTTGACCCGAACACCCCTCCACAGGATGATGTAGGACATGGCACGCATGTAGCCGGCGTCATCTCGGCCCTCGTGAACAACAGCCGGGGAGTGGCCGGCATGACCTGGTACAATCCCGTTATGCCGGTCAAGGTACTCGACAGCTCCGGTGCCGGGAATACGTACAACGTGGCCCAGGGAATCATCTGGGCGGCCGATCACGGCGCCAAGGTTATCAACATGAGCCTCGGCAACTACGCCGATGCGAACTTCCTGCATGATGCCGTGAAATATGCGTACGACAAGGATGTCGTCCTCGTTGCGGCAAGCGGCAATGACAACACCGGCCAGCCCGGTTACCCGGCCGCTTACCCGGAAGTGTTCGCCGTCGCCGCCGTGGATGCGAACCAGCGCAAGGCCAGCTTCTCGAACTACGGCGATTACATCGACGTCGCGGCGCCGGGCGTTAACATCGCCAGCACCTACATGCACAACCAGTACGCCGCTCTATCGGGCACCTCGATGGCAAGCCCGCATGTTTCCGCTTTGGCCGGCCTCATCCGGTCCGTGAATCCGGGGCTTAAGAATACCCAAGTCATGGATATTCTCAGGAATTCGTCCATCGACATCGGCGATAAGGGCAAGGACCCTTACTTCGGGTACGGCCAGATTGACGTGGTCAATGCTCTCAAAATGGCCCGTCAAGGGACGAACGCCGTCGTAAACACCAACATTCCCGCCGCAGCTCCTCGTCCCGCGGAACGAAACGCCCTTCAGCGTCTGCTTGACTGGCTTTTCTAGCCGATCAAACAAAAAACCGTCCCCTGCCGTCTCTGCCTCATGCAGAGCCGTTCAGGTGACGGTTGTTTCTTTGTATACCGGTTCATCCGATAAGGGATAATGAGAAGTTTGCCGTAAGCCGGGTTCTGTACTTCCAGTGGTCCGAACGGGCTATGCGCCCTCCCACCGTTGAAGCGACAATCATCTATCTAGGCCGCACATTGCTGTACGGCTCAAGCGACCAACCCGGACGCGCCTCGGGCTAAGGCTGTGCATCGGGTGCACTGCGTCCCATTAGGTCTTGCTCCAAGTGGGGTTTACCAGGAAAGATGTCACCAAATTTCCTCGTGGTCTCTTACACCACGGTTCCACCCTTGCCTGTGCGCTTATCGGAAGATAAACGCCATCGGCGGTCCATTTCTGTGGCACTATCCTTCAGCTCGCGCTGACTGGACGTTATCCAGCACCCTGCCCTGTGGAGCCCGGACTTTCCTCTCGCGCATGGGACAAGCCCAGCGCCAGCGATTGTCTGTCAAACTTCCCAATCTCAAATGCTAGTATACAAGGAATCCCGATGAAAAACAACCTGCAATGCCTGCCATCCCTGCCATGGAGGAACTTAGACGAAATGGAAAACTTCCGTGTTCACCTCGGAAGCGACCGCCAGCGTGCCGTATTTCTTCTCCCGCAGCTCACCGGCCAAATAGTCGGCGACCTTCGCCTTCATGATCTTCTCTACATTATGGCCCGGATCGAGAAGGCACAAGCCCGCGGCAAGCGCATCCTGCGCCGTATGATAATCGATATCCCCCGTAACGAGGACATCCGCTCCGGCAAAAAGAGCATGGCGCGTATACCGCGCTCCGGAGCCTCCCAGAACGGCCACCTTCTTGATCTGCTTATGGGGATCTCCCACGAGGCGCAGAGCCGGAACGTCGAAAGCCTGTTTGACCTTCTCCGCGAGCTGAGCCAAGGTGACCGGCTCTTGCAGCTTCCCTACGCGGCCGAGCCCGAAGGTTCTGCCTTTAAGATCCATGCTGTACAGATCATAGGCCACTTCTTCATAAGGATGAGCCTTGAGCATGGCCTGGATCACCCGGCGTTCCACGCTTTCCGGAACAATGGTTTCGAACCGGATTTCTTGGGCTTCCTCCCTTTTGCCCGGCTGGCCTATATAAGGATTTGTCCCCTCTCCCGGCAGGAAGGTTCCCGTTCCTTCGATGTTGAAGCTGCATTCCTGGTAAGCCCCGATGGAACCGGCTCCTGCCTGAAAAACGGCACGGCGCACTGCTTCGTGGTGACTGACCGGCACGAAGACGACCAGCTTCTTAAGCTTGTCCGTGTGCAGCTCCTCCAGAGGACTCAAGCCGGTCAGCCCCAAAGCGTCGGCCATCATGTCGTTGATCCCGCCCTCCGCAACATCCAGGTTCGTATGGGAGATGTACACGGCGATATCGTTCTTAATGAGCTTCTCATAGAGCCGCCCGGCCGGGGTATCGGTCTGGATGCTCTTGAGCGCCCGGAAGATGACAGCGTGGTGGGCGATGATGAGATTGGCTCCCACGGCCAGGGCTTCGTCCACGACCTCATCGGTTACATCCAGAGCCACCAGCACCTTCTGAATGTCCTTCTGCAGAGTGCCTATTTGAAGGCCGATCCGGTCCTCCGGCACCGCGTAATGCTTAGGAGCGAGCGTCTCCATCATCCCAATTACCGTTTGTCCCTTGGCAAGCATCGAATGACCTCCTTGATCTCCGCCACTTCCTTCTGAAGCAAGTCCCGCTTAAGCCGGGAGGCGTCCAGTTCCGAGCCCTCCAGCTGCCGGCTGATTTTTCCCAGCTTTTCCACTTCCATAAGCCATTTGCGCTCGAACACGGCGGACCCTTCCTCGATCAGATAAGGTCCCATGGCGAGCAGGCGCTCAGCGCTTAGGGAAACGCCGCGGACGGACCGGGGCTTGTAGAGCTTTTCATTCTCTTCTAACGGAACTGGGGTTCTACCCGCCGTCAGAATTTCATAGATTTTGCCGTCCTCCTCGAGGATTTGCTCGGCTTCCAGCTTCCATCCCTGCTCCACCAGAAAGCGGCGGACGGCTTCCTCCCCCACGTTCGGCTGAAGGATAAGCCGGGAAACGCCCTCCAGCTTATTCAGCCCCTCTGTGAGAATGCTCACGATCAAGCTCCCGCCCATTCCGGCGATGGTGATCGCATCCGCCTCCCCCGGCTCCAGAACCGCCAGGCCGTTTCCTTTGCGGACCTCAATGCGGGCGGAAAGTCCGGCCGCTTTCACTTGCTGGACTGCCGCTTGATAAGGACCTTGGTTCACCTCACCGGCAATCACGGCAGGCGCTACTCCCTTCTGCACCAGATAGACGGGCAGAAGCGCATGGTCGGAGCCGATATCGGCCACCCGCTGACCGGGTAGAACTTGACCGGCAATGGTTTGTAATCGTTTGGAAAGATTAATCATCGTTAAGCAACCCACTCTGTCCATTTTTTTCGTAAGGCAAACAAGCCGATTCCGGCCAACACCAGCTTAGCAAAGAAAGCGAGCTGAAGCCAGTCCTTGGGAACCTCCGTCGCAGCCAGGCCATGGGCCTCCGGCATGAACCAGAGAAGGAACCCGACCAGCAGCAGAACCGATCCGATTTCCTTGCTGCGGAAATGAAACAGCCAGCCGAGCCAGGCCAGAACCAGGCATACGGGAAGCCAGCTCATCTCCAGTCCTGCCATATCAAGATCGGGGAAGCTTTTCTCCAGGAACCACCCGTACAGCAAGGCGAGCCCCACCCAGCCGCAGAAATGAAAGAGCCCGCGCCCCGCGAGGAGCCCCGTCAGCATCCACAGAAAGCTGCACGCGGCCAGAAAAGCGATGACCGCCCAGTCCGGAGCATGGGCCTTTTGGAGAAAGTAAACCCCGCCTGCCAAGAGGGAGACCGCTCCCCCGCCCAATAAAAGACTCGATAGCAGCGGCTTCCGGTCGCGGTATCGAAAGCCCGCCGTGTACAGAATCAGAACCAGCACAGCCAGAACGGCCATTTGCAATGCCGGGGGAAAAGAGTTAAAATGAAAACCAATCAAGCAAAAAAGCCCAATACTTCCGAATATTAGGAGCCAGTGGCGTCCACGGCTTTGGCGGATCCCGGCTTGCGCGGCCTCTCTCATGGATCGGGGCTGCCCGCTGTCCTCTTCGCGATACAAATTAAGCAGAAAGTCGCAGTACTGCTCCGGAAGCAGACGGCTTCTGCGCCAGCGTTCGATTTCTTCCACTATCGTTTGTTTCTTATCCGGATTCATACGTTCCCCCCGGTTTCCCTATCCGTCCTTGGCTTTGTATGGTGAAAAAAATGACCTTTCGGCTAGCAAAAGGTCATCGTTCGTTCTATTCGAGGAAATCCTTCAAACGTTTGCTGCGGCTCGGATGACGAAGCTTCCGCAGGGCCTTGGCTTCGATCTGGCGAATCCGCTCCCGGGTAACCCCGAACACCTTGCCGACTTCTTCCAGTGTGCGGGTCCGTCCATCGTCAAGTCCAAAACGAAGACGAAGCACGTTCTCCTCCCGCTCGGTCAGCGTATCGAGGACATCCTCCAGCTGTTCCTTAAGCAGCTCGTAAGCCGCGGCATCCGCCGGCGCAAGAGCCTCCTGATCCTCGATAAAATCCCCCAGATGCGAATCGTCTTCTTCCCCGATCGGCGTTTCCAACGAAACCGGCTCCTGGGCAATCTTCATGATCTCCCGCACCTTATCCGTGCTTAGATCCATCTCTTTGGCGATTTCCTCCGGCGTAGGTTCGCGCCCCAGCTCTTGAAGCAGCTGGCGGGATACGCGGATCAATTTGTTGATGGTCTCCACCATGTGGACGGGAATCCGGATCGTTCTCGCCTGGTCGGCGATAGCGCGCGTGATGGCCTGCCGAATCCACCAAGTGGCGTAGGTACTAAATTTGAACCCTTTGATATGGTCAAATTTCTCGACGGCCTTGATCAACCCCATGTTTCCTTCCTGGATCAGGTCGAGAAACAGCATGCCCCGCCCTACATAGCGCTTCGCGATGCTGACGACGAGACGAAGGTTCGCTTCGGCCAAACGACGCTTCGCTTCCTCGTCCCCGTTCTCGATCCGCTTCGCCAAATCGATCTCATCTTCGGCGGAAAGCAAGGGAACCCGTCCGATCTCCTTAAGATACATCCGAACGGGGTCATTGATCTTGATTCCGGGAGGAAGAGACAAGTCATCATCAAAGTTAAACTCGTCGTTCTCCTGGTCCTCCCGTTCTCCTCTATCCCGGCCCATCGGCAATTCGTCTTCTTCCGTTTCGTTGCCTACCTCGATGCCAAGCTCCGAGAGCTGCTCGAAGAATTCATCGATTTGCTCGGGATCCTGATCGAAGGGGGCCAGTCTCTCCATAATGTCTTTGTACGACAACGAGAGACGCTTTTTGCCCAGCTCGATCAACTGTTCTTTTACCTGCTCTACCGATTGTTCTGTCTCTAGTCCGGTATGCTGCTCGTTAGCCATTTAAAGCTCCCTCCTCCCGGAATGTCACGCTTTTTCCACTACAGGGCTTTCAGCTGTCTCTCCAGGGTTAAAATCTCACTTGCCATCTGTGCCGCCAAAGCGATTTCACCTGCACGCTCGGCCCGAATCATTTCTTCTTTTTTATGCTTTATGGCTTCCAGCTGCGGATGCTTCTTGATTTCCCGGATATAATCGTCGATCACCTGGGGGTTCGTCCCCTGAACGGTATCCGTCATCAGAATCTGTCCGGCTGCGCTTTCCAGGCGCTCGTCCTGCAGCGCAGCCAAATACCGGCTTGCATCAGGCTCATTCCCCTGGGCATAAAAAGCGTATAAATAAGCAGCCAGTGCTGCGTGAGTTTCTATATTGAACTGCTCTCCAAGCTGCTGCCGGACGTGCTCCGCCACCTCCCGGTCATGCATCATGACCGCAAGCAGCTGAATTTCGGCGGTGTGGTAACGCGGCAGGAGCGACGGCTTCTTCTCCCTGCCCTTCCCATTATTCATTACATTATTCCACGATTTGTCTTTATTATCCCTGATGTCCCGTTTATTTAGATATTCCTGCCTATACGTATTCAACTGCTGATTAATCGTCTCGAATTCGTACTCCTGGAATTCACGGGCAAGCTCTTTGACATACTGCTCCCTCTCCAGCGGAGAGTTGACTTCGGCAATGATTTTGACCGCCGTTTCGATATAAGTCCGGATCCCTGTCTCATTGTTGAGGTTGAAATTCCTCCTGGCGTACCGGATCTTGTATTGAACGGAAGTCAGCGCCCCCTCAATAATTTCCTTGCGAAATCGGCTTGCGCCATAGCGTCCGATATATTCGTCCGGATCCATCCCGTCGGGAAGAAGGGCGATTCCGGCCGGTATTCCGGCTTTGTTCAGAATGCCGATGCTTTTGTACGCCGCATTCTGGCCGGCCTGGTCTCCGTCATAGCAGACGATGACCTGATCGGCATGACGCCGGATAAAATCGGCATGATCCTCGGTAAGCGAGGTTCCCATGGTGGCCACACCGTTCTCAATTCCCGCTCCCCAAGCCTTCAAGGTATCCATATACCCTTCGAACAAGACCACCTGTCCGCTTTTGCGGATGGCCGGGCGGGCCCGGTGATAATTAAACAGGCTGCGGCTCTTGTTGAACAGAATGGTTTCGGGACTGTTCAAATACTTTGGCTGTCCCTCTCCCATCAGCCTTCCTCCGAAGGCAATGACTCTTCCTTTGGGATCGTGAATGGGAAAAATCACGCGGTCGCGAAATTTATCCAGGTAACCGGTCCCGTCCGATTTTGCGGAGATTAAGCCGCCTTTCTCCATTAGAGGAAGAGGGTATTCCCTCTTCTCCAGCAGCTGAACCAGCCTGTCCCACATGGTCGGCGCGTATCCGAGCTGAAACTGCTCGATCCATTTGTCCGTCACGCCCCGGGACCGCAAATACTCCAAGGCCGGCTTTCCCTGCTCCGTGTTAAGGAGAATGTGATGATACAGCTTGGCGGTAAATTCATAAGCCTGGTACAGGATGCTCTTCTCCTGCTGGTCCTTGCTCTTCGCTTCGTCCGGGACCTCCCACTCATAGTCGAGCTGGGCTTCCTCGGCCAGCTGCATAACCGCCTCTGGAAAAGTATACCCTTCGATTTCCATGACGAAACGGATCAGGTTGCCGCTCGCCTTGCAGCCGAAGCAGTAATAGAGCTGATTGCCGGGATTGACCGAAAAGGAGGGGGATTTCTCCGAATGGAACGGACAAAGCCCTGTCATTCGCTGTCCCTGCTTGGTTAAATGTACATATTTGCCCACCACATCGACAATGTCGTGATGCTTGAGGACCCCCTCAATCACTTCATCCGGAATGCGTCCGTAACTCATTACAACCACCTACATCCCAATCGACATGTATAGTATTCGATTATACCTGCAAATTTTCCTGCAAGACTTTCAAAACTTTTGTCAAAGTTTGTTGAAATCTTTGACGATCCTCATCCGTAAAGGGCCTAGGACCCTTCGTATGCTTGCCTCCGCGCCGTTTCTTCGCCTGCTCATGGCGGTTCTCGAGAAGAAAATTGATGGTCCGGTCCGTATAAACCTGCCCCCGGTTGGAAAGCACCACCGCCTGCTTGGCCAATCCGATGGTGGCGAGACCAAAATCCTGGGTAACGAGGATATCTCCCTTCCCGATCCGGTTCGCGATATACAGATCCACCGATTGGTCGGAGCGGTCCACCTGGATGACCTTTACCCCTTCGGCGGGAGCAAGGCGGTGATCAAAGGAGGCCACCATCCATACCTCAATCCCGAAGGCAGACGCCGTTCGGACGATTTCCGGTTTGACGGGACAAGCGTCCGCATCGACGATAACCTTGTTAGTCACGCAACCACCGTTTTCCGCTTGGATTAGCTACCGTATTACTATATACGCCCCGGCCCGGAAAAATCCTTCTTTCTTGTAAGTTCATAAAGGCCGGAACATGTTTTGGATCAGGCTGGCCGTTTCCTCGACCGCTCTCGTCGAAACGTCGATAACCTCACAGCCGAGACGCTTCATGATCTGATCCGAATAGGCCAGCTCCTGCTCGATCCTTTCGGTCTTGGCATAATTCGCCGTGCTCGCGAGTCCAAGCGCCTTCAGTCTTTCCATGCGGATTCCGCCAAGCTTGTCCGTATTTATTTTGAGCCCGACTATCTTGTTGCGGGATACGGCAAAAAGCTCTGCCGGCGGCTTAAGCTCTGGCACCAGCGGTACGTTGGCCACTTTGTAGCCTTTATGGGCCAGGTACATAGACAACGGGGTCTTGGAAGTACGGGAAACGCCGACCAGCACGATGTCCGCCTTCAATACGCCGCTTGAATCGCGGCCGTCGTCGTATTTGACGGCAAACTCAATCGCTTCCACCCGTTTGAAGTAATCCTCATTCAGGGCATGGATCATGCCGGGCTCGTGACGTGACTTCTGCTGAAGTACATTCTCCAGGCTCTGGATAATGGGACCTAAGAGATCGATACAGGTTACCTGATGCAGGGCGGCCTGCTCCAGCAAGTAATCCCTCAGCTCCGGAATGACCAGGGTGAAGACGATCACGGCGTTGATGCTCTTCGCCGCTCTGACCGTCTGGTCGATTCCCATCCGGTCCTGGATGTAGGGAGTCCGCCGGATCATTACCGGCACGGGAGAGAACTGGACAGCCGCCGCTTTGGCCACCAGTTCCCCCGTCTCTCCTGCCGAGTCGGAAACCACAAAAAGGGTTGGCGTTATGCTCACATCCATCATACCTCGGCTCCTCTCATCAATTCAGCCGGAATGGATTACCAGACCAGCTTGGAGAAATCGGCAAACTGCCGGAAATCGGCGGAAATCAAGGCAAGTAGTCCCAAACGGTTGGTTTTTACCCGCTCATCTTCCGCCATAACCATAACCGCATCGAAGAAGCCGGTGATCGGCTGCTCCAAAGTCGCCAAAACCTCAAGAGCCTGATCCTCGTTCCCTTCCTCGAACGCCCGAACATAGTCCGCATGAGCCCTCTGGTAAGCTTTGAAGAGAGCTCCTTCGGCGGGATCCGTGAACAGCGCCGGATCCACGTCGGCGGATTCCGCTTTGGCGGCAAGGTTGTTGACCCGGCTGAAGGATTCGACCGCCGTCTTGAAGCCGGCGTTGGCCGCTTGGGCCGTCAGGGCTTCCGCCCGGCGGACCACCGACGCAATATCATCCATGCTCGACGCCATGACGGCCTCGGCAATATCGTAGCGAACTTGACGCTCCGACAGGACGTTTTTGACCCGCAGAGCGAAGAAGTCGTATAAATTAATACGAATTTCCTGCTCGGAACGTTTCAACAAACCGGCCTTTTGGTGGACATCCAGCGCGATTTCGAACAATTTCGACAAGGGGCAGGAGAACTTCTTTTCAAGCAGAATTTGAACAATTCCTGCTGCCTGCCGGCGCAGGGCATACGGGTCTTGAGAGCCGGTCGGAATGATGCCGATGGAGAAGCAGCCGACAATGGTATCGATTTTGTCCGCTATGGAAACGACCGCACCGGCCAACCCGGACGGAACCGCGTCTCCCGAGAAGCGTGGCTGGTAATGCTCGAAAACCGCCCGGGCCACTTCTTCTCTTTCTCCTGCTTTACGCGCATAGTCCTCTCCCATCACCCCTTGAAGCTCCGGGAACTCGTAAACCATCTGCGAGACCAGATCGAATTTGGCGATAGCCGCGGTCCGCTCAACATTCGCCTTGTCGAGATCCGTCACCTTCAGCCACTCGGCAAGTGACAGCGAAATGTCGCGGATCCGGCGTACTTTATCTCCGATCGTCCCAAGCTCCTCGTGGAAGACAATGGACTCGAGCCGGGAGAGGGCGCTGTCGATGGACATCTTCTGATCTTCCTCATAGAAGAAGCGGGCATCCGATAGTCTCGCGCGGAGAACCTTCTCGTTTCCTCTCGCCACAAGCTCCAGGGATTCGGCGTTTCCGTTGCGGACCGTGACGAAATGAGGCAGCAGCCTGCCTTCGCTGTCCAGCACCGGGAAGTATCTCTGGTGCTCGCGCATGGAAGTAATGAGAACCTCCTTCGGAATGTGCAGGAAGTCGGGATTGAAGGAACCGAACAGAGCGGTCGGATACTCCACCAGGAAGAGAACCTCTTCCAGAAGATCGTCTTTAATCGGAATGCTCCAGCCCTTCTCGGCCGCTAGACGGTTGATTTGATCGAGAATAAGAGCCTGTCTTTCTTCTACATCGGCATAAACGAATTGCTCCTTGAGCGCCTCAACGTAGTCTCCGGCCGATGACAGCTCCACTTCGCCGCCCAGGAACCGGTGCCCATGGGTAACGCGTCCGGACGAAACGCCCGCAATCTCAAACGGAACCACCTGTTCCCCGAACAGCGCCGCCATCCAGCGGATAGGACGCACGAACCGCAGCTCCTGGCTTCCCCAGCGCATGTTCTTCGGGAAGGTCATCGAGGTGATGATCGGTGCAAGCCCGCTCTCCAGAAGCGCTGCCGTCTCTCCTCCGATGCTGCTTTTGGCCGCATGGACATATTCCACTCCGCCGAGCTCCTTGAAGTACAGCTCCGCCGGGTCAACCCCTTGGCTGCGGGCAAAGCCGAGAGCGGCCTTGCTCCATTCTCCCTTGTCATCCAACGCGATTTTGCGGGAGGGGCCTTTCGCTTCCTCGTGCCGGTCCTCCTGTTTCTCGGCAAGTCCTCGTACCAGAACGGCGATCCGACGGGGAGTGCCGTACGATTGCAGCGCTTCATACGGAATATGGGATTCCGTCAGCCACTTGCCCACCTTGTCGGCCAGCTGCTCCATCGCCCCGCGGACAAAACGGGAAGGAATTTCCTCCATGCCGAGTTCAAGCAACAAATCTTTAGCCATGGTCGACCACTCCTTTCTTGTTCAGCATCGGGAAGCCGAGACGCTCTCGCTCCTCCAGGTAGGTGGCCGCGCACAACCGGGCCAGATTCCTCACGCGGGTAATGTATCCCGTCCGTTCCGTTACGCTGATCGCCCCGCGCGCATCCAGCAGGTTAAAGGTGTGGGAGCACTTGAGCACATAATCGTAGCCCGGGAACACCAGCTTCTGCTCCAGTGCTCTCTTCGCCTCTTCCTCGTACATGCCGAACAAAGTGAAGAGCATCTTGGCGTCGCTTACCTCAAAGGTATATTTCGAATGCTCGTACTCGGGCTGCAAAAACACATCCCCATAGGTCACGCCGTCTACCCACTCCAGGTCAAACACGTTTTCTTTATCCTGGATATAGGAGATCAAACGCTCCAGTCCGTACGTAATTTCCACGGCGACCGGATTCGCGTCAATGCCGCCGACCTGCTGGAAATACGTAAACTGGGTAATTTCCATGCCGTCAAGCCAAACCTCCCAGCCGAGGCCCCAGGCGCCGAGGGTCGGGGCTTCCCAGTTATCCTCGACGAAGCGGATATCATGCTTAAGCGGATCGATGCCGAGCCGGGCCAAACTTTCCAGGTACAGCTCCTGGATGTTGTCCGGAGACGGCTTGATGATCACCTGGAACTGGTGATGCTGGTACAGCCGGTTCGGGTTCTCCCCGTAGCGTCCGTCAGCCGGACGGCGGGACGGTTCCACATAGGCCACGTTCCACGGCTCCGGTCCGATGCTTCGCAAGAAGGTCATCGGGCTCATCGTGCCCGCCCCTTTCTCCGTGTCATAAGGCTGGACAAGGATGCAGTTTTGTTCCGCCCAGAACTGCTGGAGCGTCAAAATTACCTGTTGAAAATTCATTCTTTCCTTTCTCCCTTCCATAATGGAGTGACTCCAAACCGCAAGAAAGCTCCCGTCTCTATGCCGGACGGGGCCGGACATAGGGACGAGAGCTGATGCACCCGCGGTTCCACCCTATTTGGTCAGGAGAGTCATCGTCGTCCCGACCCGCTTTTTGGTTCTCGCCGATACTCCGGAATGCCTTTCCTGCAATCGGAGGGTGACCGGGCTTACACTTTTCCCGGATCGCTGGACACCCTGGCCGATGAGTACTCTTTCCTTCACCGTATCACTATTAGAATGAAAATATACTACCAAACCGGGCGGTCCGTGTCAAACGGCACCCGCCCGGCTAGAAATTATACTTTTCCATTTGCTCCAGAAAGCTGCGGGACTTCCACTTGACCCCCATATGAACATCCATAAAAGATCGCATGGCCGCCTTAAGCTGGGCTTTCGTCTCAGCCTTGACTTCAACCGAACCAATTCTTCTCAGGTCCATCCGCTGAAAAAGCCGAAGAAGCTTCAGGGTACCGGGGGCCAGGACAAGAGCTCCCGGGTCCTTCAACCGGCAGCGGGGACAGAGAACGCCGCCTTGCATGACGCTAAGCGCCATCTGCCCTTCGTCGCTTCCGCAGGAAACGCATTCGTCCAGCTGCGGCAAATAACCGGCCAGAGCCAGCATTTTCATCTCCATGATGTGAATGACGATATCCGCGTCCTTGTCTTCCTCGATGGCCGACAAGCCGGCCTTCAACTGCTCGAAGAGCATGCCGTTCGGTTCCTGATCCGGGACCAGCCGGTCTACCATCTCTACCAGATAGGAGGAGTAGGCAGCCTTGTGAAGATCCTCACGCAGAGCATGGTGGGACTCGATCAGGTCCCCCTGGTTCAAGGTCCCCATCCCGCTGCCTTGGAAAAAGACGAATTCCCCATATGTAAACAGCTGCGTTACCGCCGTATGGCGGCTTTTGGCTTTTTTCGCCCCCCGGGCCATCAGGCTGATTTTGCCCGCTTCTCTCGTGTAGAGGGTAACGATTTTGTGGCCTTCTCCGTAATCCGTGCTGCGAATCACAATTCCTTCCGTTCGCTTCAGCATCGCTCGGCTCCCATCTCCCATGATGTTCCGCCTGATTATTGGGCGATTTCGTTCTCCTCTTCCAAGACGGGTTCCATCTCGTCCGGCTCGACCGTCGTCTCGTCCGACTGCTTGTACTGCATATAGGCATCTATGCTTCCGGTATTAGAGAAATATTGCCAGAAAAAGTCTCTCATCGAATCCATCCTCTCCTTCAAGACTGATGATTGTATTAGGATGATACCGAGAGGCAGCGCTTATCCAAGCAATTATTGGGAGGAACTATTCCTCGCGGAACCCGAGATCGCGAAGGACCCTCTCCTGGTTCCTCCAATCCTTCTTCACCTTTACCCATAGCTCCAGGAAGGTTTTGGACCCGAGGAGGGCTTCAATGTCATACCGGGCTTTTTGGCCGATTTCTTTGAGCAGAGCACCTCTTTTGCCGATAATGATCCCCTTCTGGGAGTCCCGCTCTACGAAAATGACCGCTCCGATATGCACGACGCCGTTCGGCTCGACCTTCATCTGCTCAATGGTGACGGCGATGGAATGGGGGATTTCCTCCCGGGTCAGGTGAAGGATCTTCTCCCGGATCAGCTCCGCGCAGACGAACTGCTCCGGATGATCGGTCACCTGGTCCTCAGGGTAATACTGCGGCCCTTCTTCGAGGTATTTGCCGATCTGCTCCAGAAGCGTATTCACGTTGCTGCCGTTAATCGCCGAAATCGGAACGATCTCCGCGAACGGATACAAATCCTTGTAGGCCGCAATCACCGGTAGCAGCTCCTCCGGCTGGACTTTGTCAATCTTGTTAAGTCCCAGAATAACAGGAGTCTGCACCTTCTTCAGCTGCTCAATGATGTACCGGTCGCCGCCTCCGAGGCCATCCGCCACATCGACAAGGAACAGCACGGCATCGACTTCCCGCAGCGTGCTTTCGGCCACCTTCATCATATAATCCCCGAGCTTAGACTGGGGCTTATGGATTCCCGGCGTATCCAAAAAGACGATCTGCATACTGTCCGTCGTGTACACTCCGTGAATTTTATTCCGCGTCGTTTGGGGCTTGTCCGACATGATGGCCACTTTCTGGCCCACCACCTGGTTGAGCAGCGTGGATTTCCCCACATTCGGTCTTCCGATAATCGAGACGAAGCCCGATTTGTAAGCTTTTTGCATGAGTAACCTCCAAGAATCATCCTGATTAGTATTTACCCCGTCATCCCGCCCTCTTAATCACTCGGGGAGCATAAAAGCCCCGGGAAGCAAGGCCTCCACCGTCGTCTCCTGAATATCCCCCTTAAGGTTAGTCAGGTAAACGGGCATATCGGGCTGGCACAGCTCAGCCATAACCTGGCGGCAGATTCCGCAAGGGGTAATGGGACCCGGGGTGTCCCCGATAACGGCAATCGCTTTAAAAGACCGGGGGGCATGACCATCGGCGATGGCCCGGAATAAGGCGGTCCGTTCGGCGCAGTTGGTAGGCCCATAGGCCGCATTCTCCACGTTGCAGCCGTGATGAATTCCCCCGTCAGCATCCACTAGCGCGGCTCCTACTTGGAAACGGGAGTAAGGCACATAAGCCTTCTCCCTGGCGTCACGCGCTTCCTGAATCCATCGATCCATATCCTTCTTCATCTGTTCCCAACTCCTTGTTTTCCGCTAAAGTATAGGCTAAACGGCATTTAAGGCATAGGCCAAACCGGTAATGAGGGTACCGGTAACTGCTCCGGTGAGAAGAGCGGCAAGAGACCGGTTACGACGGCGATATAAATGAATAAGAAATAAAAAGGCCAGGCTGTAACTGAGCAGTACAGCCAGGGTCTGCATGACCACAAGGGACAGCAGGGTGGACAAAGAAAACGCCACCGCCGTCCATAGACTGGGACGCAGCCAGCGGTGCCGGGAGAAGCGTGTCTCCACCACGATCACCGTCAGGAAAACAAGCGCCAGGTAAAGCCAAATCGAAGCGGGAGAAACCTCCGTCCGATTGTCCATGGACTGGGTAAGCCAGCGGTCCACCGGCTCGTAGAAGACGATCATTCCGACCGCGACGGCAAAAACCGCCGTCACCAAAACGGCGGCCGCGGCTACGTCTTTTGCTATTTTGGCCAGGGGATGGCGTTCCGGCATGGCCAGGTCGACGGCACTTTCCACAGCCGTGTTGATCAGCTCCGCCACAATAACCAGGGTAATCGCGAGCAGAATAAACAGGATCTCCAGTTTAGACAGCTTAAAGAACACAGCCGAAATGAGCGTCACAAACGAAACAAAGAAATGAAACTTCATGTTAGGCTGTGTCGTCAAGGCATATTTTATGCCTTCATAAGCATAGCGGAGGCTCCGCCAGAACCGGGCTCCGGGCTTCACCGGGTAAGCCCCGCTTCCTGCAGTACGGCCTCCTGCTTGGCGATCATCTCCCGTTCGTCTTCTTCGGTCTCATGGTCGTATCCGATGAGGTGAAGAAAACCGTGAACGAAGAGGAACCCGATCTCCCGTTCCAGGGAATGTCCGTATTCCTCGCTTTGAGCCTGGGCTCGTTCCAGTGAAATGACAATGTCTCCAAGGGGCTCTTCGTCTTCGAAGGCTTCTCCGCTGTCTTCCCCTTCCTCCGCCCCGTCGAGGTCCTCGACCTCTTCCAGGTCGTCGTAGTTGATGTCCGGCTCGTCTTCGCCCGGCTCGTGCTGAGGAAAAGACAATACATCGGTCGGCCGGTCGATGCCGCGGTATTCCTTGTTAAGGCGGTGTATTCCCTCATCGTCGGTCAAGGTAAGGGCGACCTCTCCGTCTTCGACCCCCTCCTGCTTTCCGGCGAGGGCAAGCAGGCTGCGAAGCTGGTCAATCATCTCGTCGGTCACGGGAATGCGTTCCTGTTCATTGTTCCAATACAGATGTAAGGCCATGGATCAGGCTCCTCCTGCAGATTCATTTTTTGGGGGCAGCTCACTCGGGTATTCGATCCGGGAATGAAAGATCCCGAGGAGGGTTTCTTTTAATGCTTTTCCTATCGTATCCAATTCTTTAATCGTCAAATCACATTCATCAAACTGTCCGTCATCAAGCCGGTCCTTGATGATTTTCCGGACCATGGTATCGATCTGCTCGATGGTTGGATGGCGCAGAGATCGAACGGCCGCTTCCACGCAGTCCGCGATTCCGACGATAGCGGTCTCCTTGCACTGGGCTTTCGGACCCGGGTAACGGTAATCCTCTTCCTTGATGGGATGCGTGGGATGGTCCCCCTGCTGCTTCTTCGCCTTATGGTAGAAGTATTTAAGCAGGGTCGTTCCATGATGCTGCTCCGCAATATCCCGAATGGCCTTCGGCACGTTGTGCTCCTTCAGCATTTCCACGCCGTCCCGCGGGTGAGCGGTAATGATGGACGTGCTTAGCCCCGGGTCGATATCGTCGTGGGGGTTCTCCATGTTCATCTGGTTTTCGATAAAATAGGAGGGCCGCTTCGTTTTGCCGATATCGTGGTAGTAGGCCCCCACTCGGCTCAGAAGGCCGTCAGCTCCGATCGCTTCCGCCGCCGCTTCCGCCAGATTGCCTACCATGACGCTGTGGTGATACGTGCCTGGCGTTTCGGTTAACAGCTTCCGCAGAAGCGGAAGGTTCGGATTCGACAGCTCCACCAGCTTAAGCGGCGAAAGAATGCCGAATACCGTTTCAAAAAACGGCATCAGCCCCATGACGAGAATCGCCGTCACCACCCCGTTGGCCAGGGCGAACAACAGGGCGAACCCTATGTTGGAATAATGATTCTCCAATAGATTGAGAGAAATAATGGAGACACAGCCGAAAATCGAGATCAGCACTCCCGCCCGTAAGATGGTGGAACGCTGGCTGGCCTTATGAAGAGAAAAAATAGCCGTATAGCACATGACCAGCGCAACGAATCCAAAGCGGAAATCGAAGATCCGGTCCAAATCCGCATTAAAGATAATGCTCGCGAGGATACTGAACAGGAACGAGGAAACCACCGCCAGCGGGACATCGAGCAGGATGACGATCAGCATCGTTCCGATGGCCGCGGGGGCCAGATAGCCAACATGAGGATACTCCAGGTTTTGCCCGAGGGCTACGATTCTCATGCAAAGCACATTAATGACATAAATAATGACGAGCATCACCAGCTGCACGTTGTTGCCGTTAATGGGCAGCCGGCTTTGGCGGATATACATGTAGAGAACCAGCACCAGCAGGAAAACAAATAGCAGAAGGCCAAGCGGGGGAAGAACGTTCCCTTGGGTTTTGAGCAAGTTCTCCTTCTCTAACCGCTGGTACAGAGCCTCTGTGACCATTTCTCCCTTATTAAGCAGAATATCATTCTTGTTGGTATAGATGGTTTTGGTATTCTCTCTCGCCTGGGCCTTCGCCTCTTCCGTTCCCTTGCTGTCAAAGAACTTGTTCGGTGTCAACGAGAAACGGGCGATCTCCTGAACGAGCTCGCGCGTTGTATTCTTCGTTAGGGTCGAGGAGTTGACCAGTTCCGTCACCTTGGCTCGAACGGTCTGGGCATCCACAATCTGATCGTTCATCAACCTCGCCACGATCTCCTTCGTAACCGGTTCCATGGCGGCAAGGTCTTCCTTGGTCAAACGGTTAAGCTTGAAGTAGCTTTCCTCCGGAAACTTGTACTGCTGCTCCATCAGCTGCTTCTGAATCTCGGCAAGCAAGGTTTCGTTGTACGGCTGACCCCCTCTCGCCAGGGAAGACAGCAATTCGTCCACGAAATCCTGACTCACCCGGGGGAAGACGGAGCGGTAATAGCTGACCTTCTCCTCAGATTTCATTTCCTGGTCGTTGATGGCCAGCTCCAGCTTGTCGTAAAGAACCGAAATCAGCTGCTCGTTCTTGATCGGGACGATTCGATAAACCGGCGTCACCCGTTGAGCGGCCTCTTCCTTCGCCTTCTGGGTCTCCACCGAATTCTCGATCTGCTTCGGGGCCACGATGGTGACTCCGCTTATCGTGTTGGGACGTATATCATAGGTTTTCGGTACCAGCCGGTCCGCTGTGCTGAAATAAAAAAGCATCGCCATGGAGACAAACAAAAAAAAGCGGATCACAGCGCTTTGCTTCCATCCGGCTTCCCAATAATGGGATTTCCCCGATTTCAACTCTTCGTTTCGGCTCATGAACCCAGCCCTTCCTTCTATCCGTGCTTTTCCTGGTCAACGTTGTAGGCAGTGATGATTTTCTGTACCAAAGAATGGCGGACGACGTCCTGCTCCGAAAAGTAGATAAAACCGATTTCCTGGATATCCCGAAGAATACGTTCCGACTCCACCAAGCCGGATTTTTTGCCTCTCGGAAGGTCGATCTGGGAAATGTCGCCCGTGATGACCATCTTCGAGCCGAATCCCAGGCGGGTCAGAAACATCTTCATCTGTTCCGGAGTGGTGTTCTGGGCTTCATCCAAAATAATGAACGAATCGTCTAATGTTCGGCCGCGCATGTAGGCAAGAGGAGCGATTTCAATCAGTCCCCTCTCGAGGGACTTGGCGACCTGCTCCGGACCTAGAACATCATTAAGTGCATCATACAACGGCCTCAGATAGGGGTCAACTTTTTCCTGCAGGTCACCAGGCAGAAAGCCGAGGCTTTCCCCTGCTTCAACGGCAGGCCGCGTAAGGACGATCCTCTTGACCCGCCCCTCCTTCAGAGCCGTAACGGCGAGAACGACCGCCAGGTAAGTTTTACCGGTTCCCGCAGGACCGATCCCGAAGACGATATCGCTTGCCTTGATTCGGTTAATGTACTGCTTCTGTCCGATCGTTTTGACACGGATGGGCTTTCCTTTGTGCGTCGTGGCAATCTCGCCCTTGAACAGTTCCAGCAGCTGGTCGGCTTTCATCTGCTTGGCCAGCTCCAAGGCGTAGGTGATATCGCGCTCGGACAAAGTGTAATTGTTACGGATCAGCTCGAGGAGAACCTCAAACAGCTGCTGAAGGGACTGGACTTCCTTGGAAGCTCCCTGAATAACGAGCTCTTCTTCACGAGAGTACAGCTTGGCTTCCGTCTGCTGTTCGATAAGGTGAAGGAATTTATCTTGAGGACCGAAGAGGGAAAGCCCTTCGGCGATATTTTTGAGGGGGATTCGTACAGTCTCCTGGTTTGCAGTCAAATGGCCTCATTCTCCTTGTCTGGGGTAGCTATTAGTATACGTCCAAGTGTATATGATATGTATCCCCTGTGCAAGGAGGGGGACTTCCCAGACGGCCTAGCCCCCTGTCAAAGCCTGTTCCTCCGCGATCGGCTCCTCCACCTCGATATGAAGCTTTAAATGCAGAGATCCATCGGCCTCTTTCTGTTCCAGTACTTTGGCGCTTGTGACCGAAGCGTCCTTCCCCGCTCCCCGCAGGAGTTCCTCCTTGGCCCGCTCTATTCCGAGCGCGCGCGCATCGGCCGGACTCAGGACGGTCTCCGTCTCCATCACCTGCCGGACCTTCTCCTTCAGCCAGCCGACTGGGAGGACCCAATTCCTTATCTGGAGGAGCTTTCGTTCTCCTGTCGCCCGGGAAGGACCGAAATCCTTATGGCCGTATCCCGTCACCTGAAACGCCCGGCTTCCCGCCACAAGATAAAACCGGTCGTAGGATTCTCCTGTATAAGTGTAATGCTTCTGAACAAGCGGAACCTGGACATCCGATAGATACCAGACGAGTCCCATCACTTTGCCCGCAGCCGGAACCGTCTGACGGAACTGGTCGTTTCCGATAACGCCCGAAATTAGGACCTCGCCTTTGTGGACATAAGTATTCGGCTGGACCATAGGCTTGCCTTTCTCGGCGTAGATTTGGGTTACGGTGGCATTCTTGGAAGCAATGAGGTTCCGCGGACTGACGAGCTCCCTCGGCTCCGGCCGGGTGGATTCTACCACCTTGATGATAACCTTCGTCCCCTGAATGTCCACCCCAACCCAGGAAGTACCGGGAAGAGCGCTGTGCAGCTCTTTGGAGAGCTTGTCCGGCTTCTTTAAACGGAATTTCCACTGGAACGAGTATAAGCCCTTGGATTCCGCCGCCTTCAGGATCTCCTCCGTCGTGATCTTCTCGTTGCCCTCGACCTGAACCCGCCAGACAAGCGAGGAAAGAAGATACAGGCCGGCCACGAAGACTACCGCTCCTCCGGCAAACAGCTTCCGGCGCCCCAGCCTGTCCAGAAAGAAAGGAAAGCCAAACCGGCCGGTCACATGGACCCGGCAGCCTGTCTCCTTCAGAAGCGGCCTCAGCCGAAAAAAATCACGGATGCTGAGCCGGGCGGTCATTTTCCCGGGTCCGGCTATCCGAATATCCCACATGATCAGCTTCTTCTTTACGGCCGCGTTAAGGAGCGCATCGGTGCGCTCTCCTCGGAATTCGACAGCCACATATCCGGTCAAGGAAGAAAGAAATGGGGTTTGCACGCGATTCACCCTTATCCGTTAATATATTTGATATCCTCGATCTGTCCTTCGACGAATACTTCCTCCGGAAGAATGGCCCTCAGGACGAGCTCCCGGCCGCGGACCTCCAGTTCTCCCTTGCTAAGCGCGAGCTTGAGCACTTCCGTTGAGAAATGAAGCACTCCCCGGTGATTCTCGATATAGAGCTGCATGTTGCCGACCATGGTCATCCTGGGCAGGTCCAGCACAACATCTTTGGGCACATCCAGAAGCGTTGTCGTTAGTTCATGGAGCGTTTTTTTTAGGCGGCGCATGCCCTCGAACCCCTCCCGTCCGGCGCCGGCCGGAAGAAATTGGCCGTTCCTTCTTTAAAGCTATGCTCCCTTCCTTCCGTTTATGAAAAGAGCCCTCCGCCGGAAACACAAAAAAGAACGGCCCGGGCTGCCGTCCCTTGCGGGATAGCCGTCCAAACCGTTCTTTCCTAGGTGCTGCCTCGATAGATAGGAGCCGACTACTCCACCCTTACCGCCTGCTTCTGGGCAAGGAGGCACAGCTCCGCCGCCTTAAAGGCATGCTTCTGGGTCATGGCGTTCTCCGTCCGGTTCAGGCAGTCCAGGATGAGCTGCCCGAAGAAAGGATATCCGACCTGTCCGCTTACGGAGAAATGCTTGTCCCCTTCCTGGTTAACCAGATACACCTGATCGCCCTGCTTGTCGCGGGCCACATCGATGTACTTGCGAAGCTCGATATAGCCGTCCGTCCCCACGATAAACGTGCGCCCGTCGCCCCATACCTTGGATCCGGCCGGGGTCAGCCAATCCACCCGGAAATAATTCGTAGCGCCATTGTCGCCGACTAGCGTAGCGTCTCCGAAATCCTCGAGCTCCGGGTAGTCCTTGTTATTATAGTTGGCCACCTTGCTGTTTAGGACCTTGGCGTCTTTGGCGCCGGAGAAAAACAGGAACTGCTCGATCTGGTGACTGCCGATATCGCACAGAATGCCGCCGTATTTCTCGTGCTCGAAAAACCAGTCCGGCCGGCCGGTGCCGAGCCGGTGCGGGCCGAAGCCGGTGACCTGAACGACACGGCCGATGGCTCCCTGCTCAATCAGCTGACCGGCAAAGATAGCGCTTTCGACATGAAGCCGCTCACTGTAGTAAACCATGTATTTGAGACCCGTCTCCTTTACCTTCCGGCGGGCCTGCTCCAGCTGCTCCAGCGTGGTAAACGGGGTCTTGTCCGTGAAGTAATCCTTCCCGTGATCCATGGCCCTGAGACCCAACGCACAGCGCTCGGAAGGTACGGCGGCGGCGGCGATCAGCTTGACCTCGGGATCGTTCAATACTTCTTCCTCCGAGGAGGCGGCGCGGACTTGGGGATACCGGCTTACGAAATCCTCCACTTTCTTAGGATCCGGATCATAGACCCACTTGATCTCGGCTCCCGCCTCAAGAAGTCCGTTCGTCATCCCGTAAATATGGCCGTGATCAAGAGCAATCGCCGCGAATTTGAATTCGCCGGGACCGCATACCCGGTTCGGTTTCCCTTGAGGAGCATAGTTCATTCCGTCGCTTGTTTGCATAAGGAACCTCCTGTTTTCTCTGGATTGTTCACGTTAACATTTTACCAGAGATGGCCGTGAAGGGAAATGATTATTTTTGCTCGGGCGTCTTCGGCAGCTCCTGGGAAGCTTGATCGCCTGGCTTCTTCGCCGAAGATTTGGAACGGCCCAACCCCCAAGGCCAGGGAGAACCGCCAAACGAAGGCATGCCGTGGTAAGTTCCTTTCGGGCTCCGGTTCCGGCGCCTTCGGGCGAGCAGCAGGGCAGCCGCAAGGACGGCAAGGATAAGCAGATCCGCCCGATGCTCCGTAACGAAGCGGGTAATCGTTTCGAGCATGGTATTTGCACCTTCTTTCTAAAGGATATACAAGCCTGTCATTGAGCCCTTAAACCAAAAAACACTCCGTTGCCGGAGTGTTTGGTTCAAATATCAGAAAGTATAAAGGATCCTTCGCCGATATTTAATCGGCAAACGATTACCGGCCGGATGACCAGTAATCCGTTTGGCCGGGGGTTGAAAAATTACTGGAGGTTCTGCTGAACCAGTTGGTTTACAAGCTTACCGTCGGCACGGCCTTTGACTTTCGGCATCAAAGCACTCATTACCTTGCCCATATCCGCTTTGGAAGAAGCACCGACTTCTTGGATAGTCTGCTGTACGATGGTTCTAACCTCTTCTTCACTTAGTTGCTCCGGAAGGTACTTGGCAATGATGGCTATTTCCGCTTTCACGGTTTCGGCCAAATCGTCACGGCCGGCTTTATCGAATTCCTGGAGGGAATCTCTGCGCTGTTTGATTTCACGACTAAGAATTTCAAGCACTTCGTTGTCATCCAAAGTTTTCCGCTGATCTATTTCTATGTTCTTGATCGCCGAACGAACCATACGGATTACGGAGAGTTTGAACTTGTCTTGACTCCTCATCGCCTGCTTCATATCCTCGTTCAATCGTTCGTTTAAGCTCATCCGATGGATCCTCCTAGAACTTGCGCTTGCGAGCTGCCTCCGACTTCAATTTCTTCTTAACGCTAGGCTTCTCATAGTGCTTGCGCTTCTTAACCTCAGCCAACACACCGTCCTTCGCAATGGAGCGCTTAAAGCGGCGAAGTGCAGCATCGATGGTTTCGTTTTTGCGTACTTTAGTTTCTGCCACG
Source organism: Paenibacillus aurantius (assembly GCF_032268605.1). Taxonomy (NCBI): domain Bacteria; kingdom Bacillati; phylum Bacillota; class Bacilli; order Caryophanales; family Paenibacillaceae; genus Paenibacillus; species Paenibacillus aurantius. Next base: position 2,377,821 of record NZ_CP130318.1, on the reverse strand, counting down.
AGATTTCCCTCCCTCCGAACAGACCGTTCCAAGACGGATAATACGGTTATCAAACTTCATTATAAGTTATGTTGAATCCGAGTGTCAACCTGACTGCACGTGTCCATCAAAAATAAACACCGGTCCCTTCCTGATCCTTCCGGATGTTGGACGGTAAGCCCCGCATTCTCTCCTCGGGGAACAGGGACTAATGAGTGAGTCCCAGCTTTTTACCCCCCAGAAGATGGTAATGGATATGGAACACGACCTGCCCCGCATCCTTGCCGCAGTTGTTCACAAGACGGTAGCCGGTTTCGGCTACCCCCAGCTCCTTGGCAATGTGCTGGGCCGCCCGGTGGATGTCCCCGATCACCTTCCAGTCCTCTTCGCCGGCATCATTCATGGTGGCGATGTGCTTCTTCGGGATAATCAAGGCATGCACCGGGGCCGCCGGCTGAATGTCGTGGAACGCCATGACATGCTCGTCTTCATAAATCTTATTGGAAGGGATCTCGCCCTTCACGATTTTGCAAAAGATACAATCCATGCGTCATTCGCTCTCCTTACCGTCAATTTCTTCTATTATATCAAATTTTCCTTCCGTTTGAAAAACGCCTCCCCGGCCCAATATGCCGGTCGAGCCGGGCCTATTGAGCCGGGCCTATTAATAAGACAGCCCCCTTTTTTTAGACCGTCAGTCTAAATTCAATGGCAAATCCTCCGATCCTGCCGTATAATGAGGATGCCGACAACAGAGGGAGGGAGCTCCATGAAGCTGATGAGGTCCGCCACCCGGCGGAAGCGGGAGCTGGTCATCGAAACCGCCCTGCAGCTGTTTATCGATAAAGGGTACGAGAACGTTTCCGTGGATGACATTATCCAGTCGACCGGAACGTCCAAAGGAACGTTCTATCACTATTTCTCCAGCAAGGAGGACCTGCTGCGGGAAGCCGGCGGCAGGCAGCTCGAAACCGTCCGGCAGTGGGCGGAAACCCCGCCTTCCCGGGTTCAATCGCTCGAGGGGCATGTGAACCGGCTGTTTTTAGACTTGGCGTCTGCTATTGGACCGAACCGCAAGCTGATCCGCAGCTTCGTTACCCTTTCCCTGCAGGACAACACGTTATTCACCGGCCGGAAGGATCCTTTCCGCACCTTATACGAAAGCCTTCAGGTGTGGCTGCCCGATCCCCGCAAAGCCGAGCTTCTGGTCACCGCCTACCTCGGAACCGTGCTCATTTGGTGTGCCCAGGAAGAGGCCGATCTGGTCTCCATGGTCCGCAACAACCTGTCTCTTGTCTGGTCCGGCCTAAGGAGTCACCCGGAGCCTCCACTTCTGGAGACTTCGTATACTAAGGAGGAAACCAAAATGAAAGTTGCCGTCATCGGAGGAGGGCTTGCCGGCCTGACCGCCGCGGCCTATCTGTCCGAATCCGCGGATATTGAAGGCGTTCTGCTTGAACGCAGCCCCCATCTTGGAGGGAGAGCCTTCACTTACGAGAAGAACGGATTTACTTTGAATTACGGGGCGCATGCCATTTACGGCCTGGACCGCCACAAGCTTACGGAGATGGGGAATGAGCTGGGCCTGTCGTTCAGCAGCAAACAGGTGGATAAGCGCAAGGTCATGTACTCGAAGAATGGGCAGCTCACCCCCGCCCCGCTCGATTTCGTCAACCTGATCCGGACCGATCTGCTCAGCACGATGCAGAAGGTAAGATTCGTGGGAGAAATTACCGCCATCATCGCTCAAATCCATCAGCTCAAAAACTATGAAACTTTAGGGGATTACATTGCCCACTCCCAGGCGGATGAAGACGTTAAAGAGCTGTGGGAGCATCTCGTCTGTTCGAATTTCTTCATTTCACCGGAGGACGCCCGCAAGGTTCCGGGTCCCGTCATCAGTGAATACTACCACAATCTTTTTCTTTCGCAGCGTCCCGTCAACTATGTTCTGGGAAGCTGGGCGGTCATCACCAATCAGCTGCGGGGCAAGATTGAAACGACGGGCCGGTGGGAGATCGGCCTGCAGGAAGCGGTAGAGGAAGTTCGTTACGCAGACCGCAAATTCATCCTGCGCACGAAGCACCGGGAATTGGAATTCGATAAAGTTATCTTCGCCATGCCGGTCCAGCAGGTCATCAAGCTTCTGCGCGGCACCGCCTGGGAGCCGTTCCTCGCCCCTTACGAGAACAACACGCCGACCGAGGTCATGGTGTACGACGTGGGACTGAAGGAAGTGGTGGCGAGACCCTTCAATTACATCAGCGACATGGACAACAAAATGTTCATAAGCGACGTTTCCGCCACCGACCATACGCTGGTCCCCGAGGGCGGACAGCTCCTTCAGGGGATCGCCTACTTAAGTGACACGTTCGATTCCGAGGAAGAGCGCAAGGCTTATCTCGACCGCAAAACCGAGCAGATGGAAGGGCTATTTGACCGGTATTACCCCGGCTGGCGCGATGCGATTTCCGTCAAGAGGGTTTCCAAAAAAGCAATGGTCGCCAGCGTGAAAAACATTTCCCGTAACGAGCTGCTTCCTACCCGGGTGGAAAACGTTCCGTTCTACTTCTGCGGGGACGGATGTACCGGGAAAGGCGAACTGGCCGAGCGGGCCTTTTCGAGTGCGAGAACCGTAGCCAAGCTCATTCTCGACAAAAAATAACGAAGCAGGAAGAAAGCCGGGATGCCCATGGGCATCCCGGCTTCTTCACGTTGGCGGAAATCCTGGATCCGAGAGGCCGCTCGGCCCGTGGCAATAGGCCGAAGGATTGGAATATTTTCATAGAAAACAAAGATAAAGTAGGATATACTACATCTATCGTAAGTACCAATCTTATCCATTAACGTCTTGATTGAGGTGCCGGCATGACTAGCAAAAGCGGGAAGGTTTTTTCGCTTGGCCATCTGATTGTTCCCCTTATCCTGGTCACCCTTTCCCTCCAAGCGAAGCCCGGCCAGGCTTTCCTCCTCGGCCTGCTTGCTCTTCTGACACTGGGCTGGGCTGTATTCCTTCTGTTCCACTCCTATTATTTGAACCGGTCTTATCCCTTCGAACGAAGAAAGACCTATTTAGCTTTTATGATGATCGACTTCGCCTGGCTGACCGCCGTTTCCTGCCTTCCGGACTGGTCCGCTTCCGAAATTCGACCGGTTTGGCTGGTCCTGTTTCCGGTGGCGCTCTATGCCTTCGAAGGGGGCATGCTCCATTCCCTCGGGATGAGCCTGCTAGGAATGATCAGCCTTTACTTGTTTACGGAATACCAAGGGCTGTCGTTCTGGTCCGTGGAAGTCTTCCTGACGGCTGTAGGCATGGCGGCGCTGGTCGGGTTCATCGGATGGCGGACGGAGCGGTTGAACCGGATCGCTTACTATGACGGCCTCACGGGCCTCCCCAATCGTCTGATGATGGTGGAGAAGCTGCAGGCCGCGCTTTCCCAACGGCGCCCTTCCTCTTCCGCTGCCGTCCTTCTTCTGGATCTTGACCAATTCAAATATGTCAACGACACCATGGGTCACGACACCGGAGATGATCTCCTTAAGAGTGTGGCCCATCGGATCGGCCAGGTGCTTCCTCGTTCGGCCATGCTCGCCCGCATGGGCGGCGACGAGTTCTCCGTGTTGATGCCCTCCCCTAAGCACAGCGACGAGGCCGCTTCGGCTGCCGAGCGAATCCTGGAGGCCCTTAAGAAGTCTTTTCCCCTGAATGGAGAGGAAGTCTATATCGGAGCGAGCGTCGGTATTGCGGTCAGCCCCGATGACGGCAAGGATGCCGCGGCCCTCCTGAAGCACGCCGAAACCGCCCTGTACCGGGCCAAGGAGCAGGGGAGGAACAATTACCAGTTCTACACCCCCACGGTCCACACCAAAGGGATCAAGCGGCTGCAGATGGAGACCATGCTGAGGCACGCGCTCGAGCGAAACGAGCTGGTCGTCTATTACCAGCCCCGGCTGGATGCCCGCACCGGCAAGCTAGTATGCGTGGAGGCTCTGGTCCGCTGGAAGCATCCCCAGCTAGGCATGATCCCGCCGGATGATTTTATCCCGCTCGCAGAAGATACCGGACTTATTACCCGCATCGGCGAGACGGTGCTTAAGCAGGCGTGCAGGCAGCGTCAATTGTGGAACCGTCAGGGTGTTCCTCCTTTCCGCGTCAGCGTGAATCTCTCCCCCCGGCAGTTCAGGCAAATGGATCTTCCCGAGGTCATTCACAACATTCTCGCCGACACGGGGCTTGCTCCCGAGTATTTGGAGCTGGAGATTACGGAGAGCGCCGCCATGCAGGACGTCAATTATGCCATCCTCATGTTGAAGGTACTTAAAGAGATGGGGATGACCATTGCCATCGATGATTTCGGCACCGGGTATTCCTCGCTGAGCTACCTGAAGAGATTTCCCATCGACGTGATCAAGGTGGACCAATCGTTCATCCGCGGGATTAAAGACGATTCCGAGGATGCGGCCATTGTCCAGGCCATCATTGTGCTCGCCCATTCCTTGAACCTGGACGTGACGGCGGAAGGCGTCGAAACCTCGGAGCAGCTGGAATTTCTGAAGAACCAGCAGTGCAACGAAATTCAAGGTTATCTGATCGGCAAGCCGATGAGTGCGGAAACGCTGCGGGATTGGATCGTGCTCGAAAATACGCTTTCCGCCTCCGGTAGCGGCCGCCCTTTGTTCCATTGAGCCGAACCGGTTCAAGTCTTAAAACCTCGCGGGAGGAGCGGCCGAAGCGGTTCCCCTCCTGTTCCGAAAGCCATAAGAAAGAGCCTTGGGTTCCTTGTCCAAGGCTCTTTTGACGTTCTTACAGGCTTTCGAGGCGGATGGTACTGCCTGCCCCGGAAGGTTCGGCGGCGGTCACCACCAGCCGCCGGTGTAGCCGGGCTTTCAGCTCCGGCACATGGCTGATGACGCCAACCGTCAGCTTGTCCATATGAAGCTTTTCCAAGGCACCCACCACCGTCTCCAGGAGCTCGGGATCCAGGGTGCCGAAGCCCTCGTCAAGGAAGAAGAATTCCAGCGGGTATTGCCCGCTCAATTGAATCTGGGTGGACAAGGCCAGCGCCAGAGCAAGCGAGGTCAGGAAGGTCTCTCCCCCCGACAAGGTACTGACCGGCCGTTTGATTCCCCCGTTCGCATCATCCCGGATGATAAACCCGCCGGAAGAGTCCACTTCCAGCGCATAACGCTGGCGGGTCAGTTGACTGAGGCGCTCGGAGGCGGCCCGGCTTACCTGCATGAGCTGCTCTTCGGCGATAAACTCGACAAAAGCATTGCCGCGGAGCACCCCCTGAAGCCGGGTCAGCTGCTCAAGACGCTTCTGGCGTTCTTTTTTCTGGTCTTCGAGCTTCTTCCATTGGGCATGCTTCACCTGCAGGTCATCCCAGTCCCGTTCGGTTCTCGCCTTGGCCGCGAGGGCCTCCTCGTCTTCCCGTCGGACCGTTTGCAGCGCTTGCTCCCATTCCTTCCACTCGTCTTCGCCAAGGGTCCGCCCGGCAAGAAGACCGGTCAGCTCCTCCCTCTTGCCCTTCAGCTGCGCTTCCAGCTCGCGGTATTTCACCAGCTCTTCTTTCCACCGCTGTACCGTTTCTTCGGTCAGCCAGGCACGGCGGACCGCATCCGCATCGGCGAAGCCGCTGCGAAAAGCCGCTTCCTTCCAACGGACCTCAGCCGTCTCCCGGGCGGCAGCCGCAGATTCACAGGCCTGCTTGGCTGCCGTACAGCGATGGCTCCATTCCAATAACAGCGCCTCGCTCTTCTCGAGCTCTTCCCGGCTATTGTGCTCGGCGGACCGCAGCTGTTCAAGCTTTTCCTTCGTTTCGGCGATTTGCCGGTCCAAGGGCTGCGTACCGCCGCCGGTACGGGCCGTCAACTGTGCTTTCTTCTCAGCAGCCAGATTCTGCAGTCCCTTGCCTTCGGTCTCTAGCTGAACCTGCTCCTTCTCAAGAACAGCCGTTTCCTGCTGGAGACGCTGGATGCTCTCCACTTTTCCTTCAATGAAAGGAACACTGACCTCCAGCTTCTGCTTTAGCTCATCGGCTTGCTTGTCCCTTTCCATCAGCCGGGCCGCTTCCTGGGCAGCATCCTCCCGGGAAAGACCATCCGCTTCCCTCTGCCAGCGGCTCAGGGCCTCCTTCACCGCTTGCTCCGCTGCATTCCGCTTGACTTCAAGGGAATGCAGCACCGTCTCGGCGGCCTGGTTTCTCGCCGACAAGGCGTCGAGCTCCTTGACCAGCCGGCTGCGCTCCTCCATCCGCTGCCTCAGCTCTTTGTCCAGAGCGGGCAGCTTCGCCTCCGTTCGTTCGAGCAGCTCCTGGCATTCCCGGAAATCCGCTTCTATCCGGTCCACCGGGACGTCCGATGCCCCGACTCCGGGGGACGAAGCGCCGTCCGGCCCGGTTCCTTTCTCGAGAACGGCGGCGGATGCGGCTTCTCTGCCTGCCTCGCCGGCACCGAAAGCCTCCCCTGCCCGTTCCACGAGCTGCTCAAGACTAAACTTATGCCGGGAAAGGGAGAACAAGCTCTGCTGAAAGGAAGCGGTCAGCTTATCCAGCCTTCCGATCTCGTCCTGCACCGAAACGGAGGCTGCCGATGTCTCCCTGCCGGCTGGGGAGGGATGATGAGAGGAACCGCATACGGGACACGGTTCTCCCTCCGTCAGACCGGAGGATAACGACAGGGCTAGAGCGTTCCGTTCCTGTTCAAGACTGAGCTTCGCCAGCTTCTCCTTCCCTGCTGCCGCTTGCCGCTGCAGCAAGTGGATCCGGCTCTCCGCCTCCTGTACGCCGGCGGCGGCTTCGGAAGCGCTGAGCAGGATCGGCCCGGTCGCCCGGCTCGCCTCATCCAGGCTGGCTCCCTTCCCTGTCTCCTCTTCCTGGTAAGCCTTCAGCTGCCGGTCGGCCGCTTCCGTCTCGGCTTTCACGTCACGGAAGCCCTTTTCAAGGCTATCCAGCTCCTGCCCGAGCCGGGAAAGCTTGTGAATGCGTTCCCGGTCCGAGGCTTTAACCTCGACCAGACGGAGGGACTCCTTGATCTCCGCCTGCTTGCTCGTCGCTTTGCGGTGCAGCTCCTGCTCCTTGAGCAGCTTCTCCCCCGCCGCCTGCAGCTGGAGAGCCCGGCCCGCCCGCTCGGCCTCCAGGCTGCGTACGCGGGCCGTGAGCCGCGCCAGCTCGCTCTCCAGCTCCTGCGCCTGAGCGAGCTGCTCAAGCCGGACCTGCAGCGGCGCATCCTGCGCGGCCAGCTGCTCCTTCGCGGCGGCATGCGCGGCCCGCGCGGCCTCCTGCCGCACGCGGAGCTCCGCGAGCCGCTGCTCCAGCCCCTCGCTCTGCTCCCGGCAGGAGGCGTAATGCTGCTCCGCTGCCTCCCGCGCCTCGAGCACGGGGCGCACGCGCTCGGCCTGCTCCGCCTGCCGCAGCTCGCTCTCGCGCTGCCGGACATGCGGCTCGCGCTCGGCATGCTCGCGCAGCCGTGCGGCGAGCGCCTGCTCCTCCTGCAGCCAGGCGCGGAGCTGGCGGCGCTCCTCCCAGCCGCGCTCGGTCTCCAGCCGCCGCTCTCTCGCGTCCTTCGCAGAAGCCGCCGCCTCCTCAAGGCGGGCTTTCGCCGTTTCGAGGGCCGCTTCCGAGGCGTCGCCTAAGCCCTGCTGCTCGGCAGCCAGCTGCTTCACGGCGAGGTCCGTCTCCTTGAACCGGGTGCTCACCCGGGCGTTAAGCAGGTCGCCGTACGGCTCAAGGTGAAACAACCGCTGAAGCATCTGCCGGCGCTCCTTGCCCCCTAGCGCGAGAAATTCCGCGAATTTTCCTTGGGGCAGGACGACGGCCCGGGTGAAATCGGTCATCGACAAGCCAAGCACCTGTTGAACCTTCTGGTTCACCTCGGCCACCTTGTCGGCCATCACGACCGGCTCCTCTCCCTCATAGCGGATAAAACGGCTGACGGTGTTATTCACCGATACCTCTCCGCCCCGCTTGAACTGCCGTTCGACCTTAAACCTCAGCGGGCCGCCGGCATGGCTGAGCTCGAAGACAAAAGCGACCGACAGCGTGTTTTCGGCATGGTTCATAATGCCCTGGGTTCCGCCGCTCGCCCGCTCGACCTTGCCGTACAGGGCCAGCGTCATCGCGTCCAGGATCGAAGACTTGCCGCTTCCCGTCGGTCCGAAGATGCCGAACACGCCGGACCCGCAAAGCGCCGTAAAATCGATCTCCTGCTTCTCACGATAGCTCTGCAGCCCGGAAAGGGTTAACGATATCGGTTTCAAGCCCCCTCCTCCTTTCCGGCAGCCGCTTCCAGCTCGGCGGTTTCGTGTAGAAGCTCCATAAACAGCTGAACTAGCTCGGTGTCCGGCTGTGCCCCGCCGGTTTGCCGGGCATAGAAGCGGCGGAACATTTCGTCCATCGGAACCTGGGCTTCGCGAATCGTCTCCATCGCTTCCATCTCGGGATAGACAGGTCGGATATGGATGATTCCCGTGTGATGCCGGCGGAGCGACTGGATCTGCTCCATGCTCAAAGAATCGCCGAGATGCAGCTCCAGATCGATCCATGCCCGGTGGTCCCGTCCCTCCTCCAGCCAACGGTGGACCTCCGCGAGACCGCCCTTTGCCTTCCAATGCACGAGAGGACGCCCGCAGCTCAGGGGCAGCTCCTGCATAGCGGCCGGCTTGCCGGGCTCCACCTCCAGAATGGTGACCGACTTGGCCTGTCCGGCTTCCGAGAAGCTGTAGGCAAGAGGAGAGCCGGAATAGCGGATCAGGTCCCCCGCTTTCATCGTTTGCGGACGGTGCAGGTGGCCAAGCGCCACATACTGAGCCTTGGCGCATAACGCAGCGGTATCGACCGTGTAGGCTCCCCCCACTTGAATCGGACGCTCCGATTCGCTTTCCGCTCCGCCAAGCACGTACAAATGGCTCATGATCAAATTGACCGTATCGGACTTAAAGCCGGCACACGTCTTGGCCACGAGGTTCTTGATCCGGTCGGAGTAAGCGGTCCGCAGGCTGGCTTCATCCGCCTCATCGGCCAAAAGCTCGCTCAAACGGGATTCGGACGGATAGGGAAGAGCGAGAAGCGTCGCCTGCTCTCCGGTCCGTTCGATAGTGAGCGTCTGCAGATGGGGGATGGGCAGCCCGACAAGCGTAATACCCTGCTTCTCTGCAAGCGGCCACGAGGCGGCCAGCCGTTCCGGGTTATCATGATTGCCGGCGATGACGGCTACCTTGCGTTTTCCTCCCTCCGCGAGGCGGGAAAGTCCGTCATAGAACAGCTTCTCCGCACTCGCGGGAGGATTGACGGAATCATAGGCGTCTCCGGCCATCAAGACAAGGTCGATCTGCTCCTCGCGGACGAGGGCCACGAGCTCATCCAGAAAGGCCTCCTGCTCCTCCCCGCGGCTTCTTCCTTCCAGCGTCCGGCCCAAATGCCAATCGGCCGTATGTAAAATTCGCATGCTGTTCCTCCTAAATGCCTGGTCTTCAGTAGTATCGGCGGCTTCTGCCGGCCGCAGCTTCTATCCTATTCCTATCGAAGGAAGGAGCTCTGTCAATCACTCTTCGATCAGCGTCAAAAGCGTCACCGGGAATCCGTCGAAGACATTCGTTTCCACGCCTTACGTATACCCGTTCGAAACGTCAATCCAACGTCACAAGCTCCGCTCCATCAAAGAAATAAAGGTATTTCCGGCTGAGGGGGCGTTTCCAAATGTCTTCTACCGCCCGAGCGTACAGGGAAATCTGGGTCCGGTAGCGTTCCGCCCGGCTGCCTTCCCCTTGACGGAGGGCGTCCGTTTTGTAATCGAGAAGCACAAGACCCTCCTCATCTTCAAAAAGACAGTCGATGATCCCCTGGATCATAACTGACTCTCGGCGGATCCGCTCATCCTCATCCGGGTGAAGCTCACCTGCTTCCATCCGGTAATTAAACGGCAGCTCCCGGTGAACCTGACGGGCGCCTAGCAGCCGGGTACCGGCTTCGGTTGCGAAGAAAGCGGCAATGACGCCCGGATCGATCGCTTGAGCCTGCTCGGGAAGCAGAAGCCGGCGGGTGACCATATCCTGAACCGCTGCCTCGATATCGTCCCGGCTGAGCCCGGGCTTTAGCGGGAGAAGCTGCATGACGGCATGGTACACCGTTCCCCGCTCGGCCGCGGTCAACTTCTTCTCCTCCATAAACTTGGGCCGGCGGAAGGCCGGGACGACGGGACGACCCGTTCCCGGCAGCGATCCGGCAGTACCCGGGGGATCGTCGTCTCCGCTTAAGACGGCCTCGCGCTGTTCGCTCAGCCGTTTGAGCTCCGACACCGACGTTTTGGAGAAGAGCCGCGATGCCTGAGCATAGGGATATTCCCAGGACAGTCTTCGGTCGATCTCTCCCTTCCATCGTCCGGACAGGCCGGTTACGGGTAGGAGAAGGGTCACCGCCTCCAGCTTCACGCTGTTTTCCTGTCCGGTGGTTCCATCAGCCAGCTCCGTGACGGCGCTCAGCTTCCAGGCGGGGACGACGGTGACCGACCAGCGGGATGGCTCCTCGGCCATCCCCGCCGGAAAGCCCTCCGGCTCCCCGGCCGCCTTCCGCAGAAGGGAAGCATCCCGGTGCCGAATCAGAGCCGGACCGATCCAGTCAAGGTAGCATTTGGCCTGCGCCAGCTCATAGTCCGGAAGAACAAGTTCCTTATGTCCGAGCATTCGGGCCCAATTCGCCGCTTGGCTTTCCAGCGATTTGACGGTTCCCGTCAAATACAGCTTCTCCCGGGCACGGGTCAGGGCGACGTACAAGACCCTCATCTCCTCGGCGAGCAGCTCCATCTTCATCCTCCTGCGGATGGCGAGCGACGGAAGGGTGGGATACGAGACCCGGAGCTCCGTATCCACGAACCGCGGACCGAAGCCCAGGTCCTTATGAAGAAGGAAACCTCCGTTCAAATCCTGCCGGTTGAACATCTTCCCCGTTCCCGCTACGAATACGACGGGAAACTCCAGGCCTTTGCTCTTATGAATGGTCATGATCCGCACTACATTCTCCTGCTCGCCCAGGGCGCGGGCGGTTCCGAGATCTCCTCCCCCGTCCCTCATCCGTTCGATGAAGCGCAGGAAGCGGAACAATCCCCGGAACGAGGTGGCCTCATACTGGCGGGCCCGGTCATAGAGAGCACGAAGGTTGGCCTGCCGCTGGGAACCGCCGGGAAGGCCTCCTGTGAAATCAAAGTATCCGGTCTCCCGGTACAGCTGCCCGATCAAATCGGAGACGGGGGCCTGCCTCGCTTCCTCTCTCCAGCGGGAGAGCCGGTCCAGGAAGACGCTCAGCTTCGCGGCCAGCTCAGGTTCCGGGCTGCCGGGAAACGCCTTGACTATTCCGGCCATGGTGTCAGAACGGCCCGGGAAGCCGGCAAGTCTGTCGCCAAGCGATGCCTGTTCCGACACAGCCGCTGCCTGAAGCGTGGATGCGGCGGCTTCCGAATAGGCAAGCAGCGCCTCGTAGAAGCTTCCGTTCTTGTGCGCGGCCCGGATCCGGGCGAGCTCATCCGCCGTCAAGCCGACGATAGGAGAGCGCAGAACGCCGGCCAAGGGGATATCCTGGAACGGGTTGTCGATGATCTGCAGAAGCGACAGGATCACCCCGACCTCTGTGGCAGCGAAATAGCCTGAATTCAGCTCGGCATACACGGGAATGCCTTCCCTCTTGAACTCCTCCATGAAGACGCCCGCCCACTGCTGGGTCGCCCGCATGAGGATGACAATATCCCGGTACTCGAGCGGCCGGGACGGCTCGCCCTTTCGTCCGGCCGTGAGAAAGCGGGGGCCGGTCTCTCCCATAAGGGACCGGATTCGGGAGGCGATCAGCCTCGCTTCCAGAAGAGCCGCCTGCTCCTCTTTCTCGGCCGACTGCTCGTCAGCGGACTCGGAATCGGCTCCTCCGCTTTCTTCTCCTTCGTCAGGAGAGAAAGTCCCTTTCCCTTCATCCTGCCCGGCCTTGTCGACCAGAAGGAGCTCGACCGACAAATCCAGCTCGTTAGGCGGATAAGACGCTCCACAAACGAGCTCGGCGCTCGGGTCGTAGCGGATTTCTCCTACCTGCTCCTCCATGATCTGCCGGAAGAGGAAGTTGACCCCGTCCACCACCTCCTGACGGCTGCGGAAGTTGCGGGCCAGATCAATTCGGCGCCCTCCTCCCGTGCCGTCCGAGCCGAAGCGCTTGTATTTCTCCAGAAACAAACCCGGCTCCGCCAGCCGGAACCGGTATATGCTTTGCTTGACGTCGCCCACCATAAACCGGTTTCCCTTGCCGTCCCGGGAGATCAGCTCCACAATCGCTTCCTGAACCCGGTTCGTGTCCTGGTACTCGTCCAGAAGAATTTCAAGATAATGCTCCCGGTATTCGGCAGCCGCTTCGGAAGGGACCAGCCGGCCCGGCACCGATTCGGCTCCCGTCAGAATTTGCAGGCAGTAATGCTCCAGATCCGCGAAATCCACGAGTCCTTTTTTCCGCTTAGCGGTCTGGTAACGTTCCCCGAAGGCAAGCACCAGCTCCACCAAAGCCGTCATCAGGGGAGCGGTCTTCTCCAGCTCCTGCCGGAACTGCTCCTCCGTCCGTCCGAACAGATCCGTTTGCAGCTTGCCGAGCCTTTCCTTGACGCTATCGCGGAGGGCCTTGACTTTGTCCTGCAGGGCTTTGTCGTATTCATCCCCCTTGCACGCCTTCAGCCGTCCGAAAACCGGGTCCTGGAACGCCTGGTACATGTCTTCCCAGCTTCCGCGGGCCGCAGCGCGCCTCGCTTCGATCGCCGCAAGCTCTTCCTGCAGACTGGTCAGATAGGGAGCCGGTCCCCCCGGACCTTCGGCTATTCTAACGGCTTCCTTCAGAAGACCGGCCATTCCGTTCAGCTCCAGCCTCACATCGGAGGCCAAACTTTCCTGCCAGGCGAGGTAGCCCTGACCGGAAGCGCCAACCTCTTCCTCGTCATGCCGGCCAAAAAGCCCGGCCATTTCCTTAAGCCAATGCTCCGGATAAGGATGGCTTCGGGAGGAATCGTACAGCTGCAGGAGGAGACGGAAGAGGGCGGCATCGCTGCGCTCTCCGCTGAACCAGTCGACCAGCCGCCAGAACGGGCTGTCTTCCTCCGCCTGCTCATAGTTCTCTTCCATCAATTCTTCGAGCAGCTCCTGCCTCATGAGGGCCGTTTCGGTTTCGTTCCCGATCCGGAACCCCGGGTCGAGGCGAATGACCTGGTAATGCCGCTGGATGACCTCCAGACAGAAGGAGTGAAGAGTCGTAATGGATGCTTTGTTAAGCAGAGCCAGCTGGGAGCGGAGGTGAGCCGAATCGGGACTCTTCTCCAGAGCGGCCGACAAGGCTTCCCGGATCCGCTGCTTCATCTCGCTCGCCGCCGCCTTGGTAAACGTCGCCACCAGAAGCCGGTCCACATCCATGGGATCCGTTTCGTCGGACAGCTTACGGATGATGCGCTCGACCAGAACCGCCGTCTTGCCGGACCCCGCGGCAGCCGCCACGAGAATGTTTTCACCTGACAGGGAAATGGCATCCCACTGTTCATTCGTCCATGTTGAATCGGCCGGTTTAGGGATAACGGATGTCATCGCCAAGGTCCTCCTTTCTCTTCTCTCTCTGCCGGTGACGTTCCGGTTTCCTTGGTGCGGTCGGTATGGATTTCAAGCGTTTCCGGACCTTCCAGGGCCGAAGCCGTCTGTTCCATGGCTTCCCATATTTCCTCCCCGCTTCTCGCCCCGAACAGCCGGTATTGGTTGCCTTCTAGCTGGGCGTCGAAATGGCAGACCGGCCGGTAGGAACAGAAAGTGCAAGCCGATTTGGGACCCTGCTGGTAAGGAACAATGCCCACCTGGCCGTTCGTTATCTCCGTTCCGATCTCCCGGATGACGGAGCGTACGTATCCTCTCAGCAGGTCCCACTGCCGGGGGGAAGCGACCGAGGACACCTTGGAAAAGCTGCCGTCGGTTTTTACCGAAACCGGAATGACTTGGGAATAGCCCGTCCGGTCCTTCAATTCCCGGTCCATCAGCCGGACGATCTCCGTATCGTCCGCCACGAGTCCCTTCATCTTGAATCGTTTCCGCAGCTCCGCTTCCACGGAGTGGGCAGGCAGCCCGTTGCTCGTCTGGATGAGGGGATTGTGAACATGGAAATAGAGAACGCCCGCCGGCCGGGCTTTCTGCCCCAGCCATTGCGGCGAATGGGTAATAACGACATCCAGGTAGGTCAGCATTTGCAGAGACAGTCCGTTGAACAGATCCGTCAGGCGCAAATTCGTTTCACTCGATTTGTAATCGAGTACCCGGAGAAGAATTTCACTGCCGTGCTCGGCGCGGTCCACCCGGTCGATCCGCCCGACGATCTCCATCCGGCAGCCGTTAGGCAGCCGGAAAGCAAGAGCGGGGAGCGGCTCCCCGGGACCGAAGCCCAGCTCCAGCCCGACCGGAACGAATTCGCTCAGCTGATGGTGCCGGGCCAGCATAAGCGTGGCCTGTCCGACCGTTTCCTTCAGCTTGCGGGCGATGTAGCGGTTGCGGGAGGTGCTTAGCAGAATCTCGCTCTGCAGGCGCGGGGTCAGCTTGTCGACGATCGCAGAAGCCTTCCCCACTACTTCCTCCGGTCTCAAAACGGCCCATTCCAGCTGGTCCTGCTGCATGTCCCGGACCACATGGCTCAGCGCGGCATGAAAAAGCTGGCCGATATCGGGGGCTTGCAAACGGTAAATGCGCCGCTCCCTAAGCTTCAGCCCATGAGAAGCGAATTGGGAGAACGGACAGGAAACGTAGCGCTCCATTCGGGAAACGCTCGCCCTAAGCACATTCCCGTAAAGCAGACGGCTGGTTTCAGGAGCAAGCGGCTTCTCGCGGTTCTGGTACGTGAGGGAGGCCGCAAGGCGTTCCAGCGGGGCCTTCCACGCTTCCCGTCCCGCGAACCAGTTGTAGGCCTCCCACCACAGCTCGGAAACGGGGCGCCCGGCGGCCCCCTGCTTCAGCTGGGAATGAAGAACGGCGAGTGCCTTCTCCCGGCGGGACAGGTAGGCCATTTGCTCCTCTTCCGCACTCTCCGGATCGGGCTCCGCCAGCAGCAGCCCCTCCCCGAGCCCCGGAAACCATCTCCGGATGGACTTGATGATCTCGGAAGGAAGCAGAGACTTCCCTTCTTCATCGGCAAGAGGGTAGCTAACCCATAAATGCTCCGAGGGGGAGCAGAGAACGGAGTACACAAGCAGCTGCTCATCGAGCAGCCTGCGGCGGAGGCTGTCCGGCATATCAAGTCCCGACTCTCTCAGCTTTTCTCTTTCGGCATCTGAAAGTACAGGCGTTTCATCCGCCTTAGCCGGAAGCACGCCTTCATTGACGCCGAGCACAAAGGAGTATTTTTTCTGTGTGGAGCGGGTCCGGTCCATAGTACCGACCAGCACCTCATCCATAGACGGAGGAACCAGGCCGAGGCAGATGGCCTCCAGGCCGGTGTCCACAAGCGCGGTAAAGCCCTCGGCCGTAACCGTTTCTTCCCCAAGCAGCTCGACCAGCTGATCCATGAGGTCCATCACCCGGTCCCAAACCTGCCCGTGCTCCCTCGCCTTCTCCGGCCGGCCGGACTTAAGCGCCTCTCCGCTCCAGCCCTCCAGCTTCTCCGGAACCCGGCATTCCTCAAGAAGGGCGTAGAGAGCCTCGGTCATCGCCGAGACACGTCCGCCGGCGTTCTTGAACCGCTCCTCGAAGCGCTGGAAAACGGGAACGATCCGCTCGCGGCATGCCGTCAGCTTGTCGGCCTGCTCCTTCGTTCTTCCGGGCTCGGGAGTGATTCCGTCGTCCTCCTCCGGCACTTCCGGCTGAAGGAAGCTCCAGTTACGGTCATCCTTCCAGCGGTAGCCTTGAATGCCTCTGGCCAGGACATAATTCTCCAGCTCGTCCATTCCGTTGCGGTCGACGGCCCCGGCATCCTCCTCCCCCTCGAGAGGAAGGAGAAAGTCCGTTTTGACACAGCGGAAGACAGCCTCGTAGCGCCAATTATGCTGGATGATCTCAAGGGAGGAACGGATAAATTCCACCAGCGGGTGATGAACCACGGACCTTTTCTCATCCAGGAAATACGGAATGCCATACTCGGGGAAAACCGTTCCGATCAGCTCGCTGTAATCCCCGAGCTTCCTGACCCGGACCGATAGATCCCTCCACCTCAAGCCCTCGTCCCGGACGAGCCTCAGCATTTCCCTGGCGGCTCCTTCTACCTCGGCCCGGCGGTGAACAGCGGCATGAACGGAAACCGACGGCTTGCCCGTCTCTACCGGCCCATCCGGGTAAGTGCCTCCGCGGGAGGGATTCTTCAAGGCGTACTGCCTTTCCAGATGAGCGAGCATCGGACTGCCCGCAAAGCGGGGCGGCGCCGTTCCATCGAGAATCTCCGTTTCCGCCGGTTCCGCCCCGTGCGCATCCAGCTGCTCCTTAAGCCGGATCATCGCCCGTGCCGTAGGGTGAAAAAGATCCAGCTCGTCCGGACGTTCCCCCGCGTCATAAGGGCGGTCCAAGCATAACGTAACGGTCACCTGGCGGCAGTGCAGAGCGCACTTTACGATCACCTCAAGCTCCTGGGGCGTAAAGCCGAAGAACCCGTCCACCCAAAGCTCCGCATCACCGAGGAGGGAACAGTCCTGCATGGCGGCGGCCAGACGGGGCAGGAAGCTCTCCGTATCCAAATAAAGCCCGGCCAGCTCCGACTCATACTCCCGGTACAGCATGGACAGGTCTTCGAGCTTGTCCTTCCAGCCCGTCCCTTCCCGGTCCGCGGGCAGGTCCGACGTATGCGCCTCCCAAGCCTCCGGGGTGATGCCGCAGCGTTTCAGCTCCTTATAGAACCGGGTCATTTCCCCGATCAGGCCCATTTCCCCTTCGGCCTGCTGAAAAACCTTCCATTCTTTTCTCCGTTTATGTATAACGCGCTGCAGCAGCATCGCCTTGCCCAGATCGTCTATAGGAACGCCTGCCGTATGTCCGGTTTCCTGCATGACCCGCCACGCGAGCCTCCGAAAACTGAATACTTGTGCCCGGGTGTAGCCCTTTATCTCCGGAGATTCCAGAAGCGCTTGCTCCACCTGGAAGGTGGACTGCTCGGGAACGAGCAGAAGAAGCGGATGGCCTTCCGGACTTTCTTCGAGACGCTTTCGGATCTCCTTCAAACACAGGGTGCTTTTGCCGGTACCCGCCCGTCCCATTACGAACCGCAAACCCATGGTATTCCTCCTCATGCTGCAGCCGGGTCTACCGTTTCCCAGCTCTTTCTTTCCTGTCTGCAAACCAATTTTCCTCTATTCTATCACACTTTGGCGGGAGATAGAGATCATTTGTTCGTTACTGGAAAAAGAATCCCAAGGAATTTAGGAGAAAAGCGCATAAAAAAAGAGAGCCTCCTGGATAAGGAGGCCTTGTACTGGTGCAGACCTTGCAGCCGTTAGGCTTGCCGGCTCCGCACTTCAAAGATGGCAAATTTCAAATAATGCCCTTCGTCGACCCCCAGAATGCGGGGGTGATCCTTGCCCGCTCCGCGGAACTCGATCAGGCGGAGAATTTTCCCGGCATCGGCGGCGGCGGCATGAACGGTCTCAAGAAACAGCTCCGGCTTCATATGGTAGGAGCAGCTGGCCGTAACCAGATAGCCTCCTTCATTAACCAACTTCAAGCCGTGAAGGTTGATGTCCTTGTACCCGCGGCAGGCGCCTTCGACGGCGCTTCTCGTTTTGGCAAAGGCCGGCGGATCCAGAATGACCACATCCCACGTGCGGCCGCCCTCTTCGAGCGGCTTGGAGGTGTCCACTTTCTTCTGTCCGGCGTCCGCCCGCTCTTTCCGCTGCTCGCTTCCCTTGACCTGATCCCGTAAATATTGAAAAGCATCCGCTACCACGAACTCGACCCGGTCTAGGAAGCCGTTGCGTTCCACGTTCGCCCGGGCGCTCTCGACGGCATGCTCGGAAATGTCCAGGCACGTCACTCTCTTCGCCCCGTATTGGCAGGCATGAAGCGTAAAGCTGCCCGTATGCGAAAAACACTCGAGAACGGTCGCCCCGTCCCAAAAGGGATAGCTTACCGGCTTTCCGTTGGCGTTGACCGGAACGGTCTTCGCGATCCCGTCTTCCCCGGTTCTTTCCTCCAGCCGGATGCCGCTGCGCCCCCCCCATCCTTTCATGAGCGGTTCGATGGCGGCCCGGTTCTCCCTCTGGTCGAAGAAATAGCCCGTCTTCTGGCCTTCCCGGATATCGACCTCCAACTGAAGGCCGTTCTCCTCGATAACGACCCTCTCCGGGCACTGCCCGTACAGGGGACCTTTTCGCTGCTCCAGTCCCTCCAGTTCCCGAATGGGCACATCGCTGCGCTCGTAGATGCCGGACGGCTCAAAGACCTCCACCAACGCTTCCACGATAACATCCCGGCAGCGGTCCATTCCCAAGGTGAGAAGCTGGACGACCAGCACGTCGGAGATTTTGTCCACAATGAGTCCCGGAAGGAAATCCGCTTCCCCGTAAACCGCCCGGTAAGAGCTCTGGTTGGGAAGAAACCGGCTGCGGTGCCTCCGACAGTCCTGGAATCGGGAGACGAAAAAGGCCCGGTCCATTTCCGTGAGCGGCTGATGGTCCACAATGCGGACGATCATCTGCGAATCAGGGTTGTAATACCCCGAGGCAAGAAACTGCCCCTGGTGACTGTAGACCGGAACGACGGAGCCCGGAGCCGGGTCCCCTTCGACCCGTTCCACTTCACTGCGGTAAACCCAGGGGTGCCCGAGCTCGATCCGGCTGCGCGGATGCTTCTGTGCCCCCCATACGGCCTCGGCGTTCAGCTTGGAGCCATAGGCTCCTCCGAGCTGGGTAATCTTGCGGCTGCGTTGCAAATATACGGCTGCCAACTTTTCCACTCCTGTTCATTCTGAAGGCAGGCCGGGCATATACATGAATTGACCAAGCCCCGCCTGCCCGCTTATGGATTCATTCCGCCCGTCCCCTGCGCACTCTTAAACCGCAAGGAGCGGCGAAGCTTCTCGTTTACCATTTCATCTAAAAGGAGACAAGCTTCCCATGCTGCATGCCATCGTCCTCCCGCTCGCCGCGGGTTTCGCCATGTTTATGCTCGGCATGAAAGGAATGGAGTTCGCGCTCCACCGCTGGGCCGGCTCCCTGCTCCAAACCGTGCTGGAACGGTTTACCCAGACCCCCGCCCGCGGCCTGCTGGCCTCCACCGCCCTTACCGCCGTCCTGCAGAGCAGCACGGCGGTAACGGTCCTGACCATCGGCCTCGTGAACAGCGGGCTGCTGGCCTTCCCGCAGACGCTCGGCATCATCCTCGGCAGCAACATCGGCACGTGCATCACCACCGAGCTGCTCGGCCTCAGCCTGCAGCAGTACGGCGTGCCGCTGCTCTTCGCCGCGGCGGCCGTCTGGGCGTCCGCCGGGCTCGTGCCGGCGCGCCTCGACTGGGCGCCGCATCTGCGCGCGGGCGCGCTTGCCGCCGCCGGCTTCGCCTGTCTCCTGCTCGGCATGGACGTCATGCAGTCGATCGTCCCCGAGCTGAAAGCCCGGGGCCTTCTGGCATGGCTCGTCCAGCGCTCGCAGGAGAGCCGGCTGTGGGGCATCGCCGCAGGCGCGGCCGTGACGGCGCTGATCCACAGCAGCGCCGCCACAATCGCTATGGCGATGAGCCTGGCCGCCGCGCAGGCGATTCCGCCGGAGCTCGGCATCGCGATCGTCATCGGCGCGAACGTGGGCACGTGCGCCACGGCCGTGATCGCGAGCATCGGCGGAAGCCGCTACGGCGGCTACGTCGCGTGGTCGCATGTGCTGCTGAACCTGGGCGGAGCGCTGTTGTTCTACCCGCTTCTGCCTGCTCTAACCACGGCGACGGCCTGGTTCTCGGAATCGCCGGCCGCCCAAATCGCCCACGCCCAGACGGTGTTCAACATCGTCTGCTCCCTTGCGGCACTTCCATTATGCTACTTGCCGGTTCTCAAAAAAATCCGGCCCGCCTGATCAATACTCGCCGATGCCCTTAACGCCGCTCACAATGGCTACACCCGAGCTCGTTCCGAGCCGGGAAGCTCCCGCCTCGATCATTCTCAAAGCGGTTTCCAGGTCCTTGATGCCGCCGGACGCCTTGACGCTCATCTCCTCGGAGACCGTGTCCCGCATGAGACGAACATCCTCGATCGTCGCTTTGCCCGGGCCGAAACCCGTTGAGGTTTTCACGAAATGGGCCCCCGCCCGTTCGGCGGCCCGGCAGGCCTCGATTTTCTGCTCGTCGTTCAGGAAACCGGTCTCCAGGATGACCTTGATGACGTTCTTCCGGAAAGTCCCTTCCACCACATGGCGGATGTCCCGTTCGACTTCGTCATAGTTGCCTTCCAGCACCAGGCCGATCGGCAGAACCATATCGATTTCGTCCGCTCCGTTGGCAATGGCCAGCTGGGCTTCGAAGGCCTTGACTCCGCTGTGGTTCGCTCCTAACGGGAAGCCGACGACCGCACTGATTTTGACGCCGGAGTCTCCCAGTATTTCTTTGCAGTACGAAACCCACTGGCTGTTTACACATACGCCGTAGAAGCGGTGCTCCAGCGCTTCCTCGCAAAGCTTGCGGATGGCCTCCGAGGTGGCGTCCGGCTTAAGCAGCGTATGATCGATATAACCCGCAATCGGATTCATTTCCATCTTAGTTCTCCTCCGTGGTAAGTCCCAGTGCCCTAAAAGCCTTCTCCAGGACCGATTGATTGTTTTCATAGCCCGACTCTTTTTGCCGGTTCCACGCTTCGTGAGGCGGGAGCCATTCCACTCCGCGGATTTCCTCCAGCTGGGCCTGAAGCTCGCCACCCAGCGCCTCCACCAGGTAATAATGCACTTCCTTATCTACGTTTCCCTTCTCAGGGGAAGTATAAGGATACCGGACCGTTTCCAGATGCTGGACAATCCTACCCCGGATGCCCGTTTCTTCTACTATTTCCCGCAGGGCGGTTTCCTCAATCGTCTCTCCCGGTTCCATCTTTCCCTTTGGGAGCGTAATAACCCCATAGCGGTCTTGAATCATTTGAATTTCGAGTCCGCCTCCCGCACCGCGGTACACCACGCCGCCTGCCGATATTTCCTGGATGCCCATCTCTTTATCCCCTTCCTTACCACCTTCAAAAAGGCTTTACACCTATCGCGGTATCTCGACGTTAGACAAAAAGTCAGCCGAGACGCAAGAAGTAAAGAAAGCTCCAATTCCTTGGAGCTTTCCCACACGATTCTAAACCGCGGCGGCCGGAGCATCGTCCAGCACACGCACCAGCGTTCCCTTGCATTCGTTCACGCCGGCTTCGTCCACCTTGACCTTCACGATCCGGCCGATCAAGTCCTCGGAGCCCGGGAAGACCAGCTGGATGTAGTTGTCCGAGTACCCCATCATGAGCCCGCTGTCCGGGGCCTCCTTGTACGTACGCTCCGGAATGACTTCGAGCACCTGGCCGACAAAAGGCTTCGCGTACTCCAGCTGCATTCTCTCGGAGAGGTCGATCAGCTCATGAACGCGGCGGTTCTTGATCTCTTCGTCCACCTGGTCCTCCATGCGGGCGGCCGGGGTTCCGGTCCGCTTGGAATAAGGGAAGACGTGCATCTCGGCAAAACGCATCCGCTTCATGAATTCGTAACCGGTGCGGAACATCTCCTCCGTCTCACCGGGGAAGCCGACGATGACGTCGGTCGTAATGGCCGCATCCGGCATGATCCGGTGGATCCGCTCGATCTTCTCGCCGTACTCCGCCGTGGTGTACTTGCGGCGCATCCGTTTCAGGACTTCGTCATGACCGGCCTGAAGCGGAATGTGGAAGTGCCGGCACATTTTCTCCGACCCTTTCAGGACGTCCAGCACCTCGTCGGTAATCTGACTCGCTTCAATGGAGGAGATGCGGACGCGCTTCAGCCCGTCCACCTTATCGAGATCCCACAGCAGCTTCGCTAGGTTGTAGTTCTCCAGATCCTCTCCGTAACCGCCCGTATGAATACCGGTCAGAACGATCTCCTGGTAGCCGGCCGAGACAAGCTGCTTGGTCTGCTCGACTACACTTTCGGGCTTGCGGCTTCTTAATAGGCCGCGGGACCACGGGATGATGCAGAAGGTGCAGAAGTTGTTGCAGCCTTCTTGAATTTTGAGGAACGCCCGGGTGCGGTCGGAGAATTCCGGCACGTCCAGCTCCTCGAACTCCCGCGTCTTCATGATGTTGCGAACCGCATTGATCGGCTGGCGCTCCGCCTGAAACTGCTTGATCAACGGAATGATCTTGTGGCGGTCCTGCGTCCCGATAACGATATCGACGCCGGGAATGGCGGCGACCTCGGCCGGCGACGTTTGGGCGTAGCACCCGGTTACCGCGATGATCGCCTCCGGATTGCGCCGGATGGCACGGCGGATTACCTGCCGGCTCTTTTTATCCCCCGTGTTTGTTACGGTACAGGTATTAATCAGGTAGACGTCGGCGGTCCGCTCGAAATCCACCATCTCGTATCCTTCGTTCTTGAACAGCTGCCAGATGCCTTCCGTTTCGTAGAAGTTCACCTTGCAGCCCAATGTATGAAAAGCCACGCTGGGCATAACGATTATTCCCCCATTTCTCCGGATTCATAGAAAAGGCACGCGAGCGCCACCATAGCAGCCGTCTCGGTGCGAAGGATGCGGGCTCCCAAACCGACGGATCGGAAGCCGGCCTCTTCCGCCTGTTCCACTTCCTGTTCAGCGAAGCCGCCTTCCGGCCCTATGGCGAACAAAACGCGAAGGGCCTTCTTTCCCTCCGCTGGTTGGCCGAGCTTTCCGGCCAGCGCCTGCTTCAGCTGGAGCCCGTTCTCCTTCTCGTAACAGATCAGTGCCAAGTCGGCTTCAGCCGCCGCCTTAAGCAGTTCTTTCCACGTTCGGGTCCCGTCAACGACGGGGACCCGGCTGCGGTGGGCCTGCTCGGCGGCTTCCTTCGCGATCTTCTGCCAGCGCTCCAGCTTCTTCGCTTCCTTCTTGGCATCGTATTGGACGACGGTCCGCTCCGACAGGAAAGGCAGGAATTTGGCCGCGCCGATCTCCGTTCCTTTCTGGATGACGGTCTCCAGCTTGTCCCCTTTGGGGAGGCTTTGGGCCACCCAAACCTCAATAGCCGGCTCTCCTGCAAAAGGAAGCTCCTCCACGATAAGGGCTTGGGCCTCCGTCTTCCCCAGCTCCTGAAGCTCAGCCAGAACGACCCGGTCGCTTCCGTTGCTGCAGATGACCTTATCTCCCGGCTGCCCTCTCATCACCCGCAGGAGATGGTGGGCGTCATCCCCCGTGATCCGGACAGATTCCGGACCGAACTGTTCGGGAGGAACAAAATAACGCTGCATGCGTATGATCACTCTTTTCTGCCAAAGTTCCAACCTTCATCTTACCTTTTTTACAGCCGAAATGCTACCCCCCGTCCTGCAGGAGCGGGCGATTGTGCGGCTTTTGCCATCCTTTTACCAAGCTTATCCGGTGGAGCGCTTATTCATTCGGACCGGCCGAAGTGCACGGGCAAGAACAACCCTCTGGTAAAAAGAATGGCGCCGGAGAAATATTCCGGCGCCAGCAGGCTTTTGGTTTAATGCTGTCTATCTTTTACCCGGTCCTCCACCGTGATCACCGGAGTCCCCGAGGTGAAGGCCTCCTTTCGGCGGCGTTACCTGCACGGTCACCTGCACGGTGCCGCTGGCCGATGTACCTGTGATCGTTGCATCGCCCGGTCGGATGCCTTTCACGAGACCAGAAGCGGATACTTGGGCAACAGCCGGGTTGCTGCTCGACCAGGTGTATTCGGAGGTCACATTCTCCGCCTCCCGGCTGCCGCGCTCCGCAAGAACGATCGCTTGTGCCCGATCCCCCATGACCAATTGGCCGGGAACGCCTGTAAAGGTCCTGCTGTCGTAAGCGCGCATTTGCGCTAGATTCAACCGGAGCAAGCGGTCCATGGAATACGAAGACATGTACCTCATGTGGTTCGAGCCGGATTCGAAATTGACATACAGGTAATCCTCGCCATCCTCGTTCCGGATAAACATATTTTCAGCTGAGGTCGGAATTTGGAGCGAGCCTGTCTGGTTAACTCCATCCAGGAACCAGACGGGAACCCCGATTCCGCCGACGGACACCTCGGTATGCTTGGAAGCCGCATCCGCGACATTCGGCATCGTATGCCGGACAATCAGGTTGTAAGGCCGTCCGAAGTTGTTCGTAAGTAGCACTTCCCCGTTATGGAACGCCACACCCTGAATTTTGTCCCCGATGCTGAGCACGTAATCCGGTACTACCTTCTGGATGTTCTCTTCCAGGAAGCTTGGCGCCGCCGCCGGGATTAGATCATCCTCTCCCAGCTTGTAGCCCGCGATCCAGGAAAGGTGGGTTTCTCCGTTCCGGTCCTGAAGCGTATGGGTCGGGCTGACGGTATAAGACGGCGGATTGCTGTACTCGCCCACCCACAGCACCCCATCCTCATAAGCCGTAAACGAAGAGTTAGTGACGACCCCGAACGAATCGGCAAATTGGACGAATCCTCCGCTCTCCGCATTCAGCAAAGCTTGAATAGGCAGGCGGTACATTTTTTTACCGGAGGAGAGCCACACGTTTTCCTTGCTGACCGCCACCCCGCCGGCATGGCCGACATAGATTGAGCCGTCGGGATTTTTCAGGTGAACGTACTTCTCGAGCAAGCCCGTCTTGGCGTCTATAACGGCCAGTGTACTCGGATCACCCGAGTAATGGTAAGCCGCGCTCAGGATCCACTCCTTGCCGTTGCCCGAATAATAAGACATTCCTTGCGGAACATGTCCTTGCACAAGGCCCGGAATGACCGGTCCTTTGCCGCCGATGTCCCATGCCTCCTGGAACCGCGATTCCGTCAAGGCGTTTGCCGGGCTCGGATCCCGCTCGGTCTGGGTCATGATCGCATAGTCGGGGGTAACCGTAACCGCGGCTTTCGCCGATTCGTTCCCCGCCCGGTCGACCGTGCTAAGCTCGAATTTCACTTTTACTTTACCCGGCAGAGCCGGCATTTTGTAGGACGTGGCCGATGCGGGGAGCGTCAGCTCGTATTGGCCGTTCATATAAAGGCGGTAGCCCGCCAAATCCGCTTCCCCGTTCGGCTGCCAGCGGACGGTCGCCTCTCCGGCGCCCGGTTCGGCTGTAAAGCCGGCAGGCGCGGCTGGAGCGGTCGTATCGCTGTTTGCGGCCTGCGGCACCTGTGAAGCATCCACCATTCCCGGTGTAGCCGTCTGCTGGATTTCGGCCTGGCGCATGCCCGTTCCGCCGAACATCGGATAGGCGTAAGAGATGCCTTTTCGCTCCAGGAATTGTCCTGCCTTATAGGAAGCGGTCACGATGACGGTTCCGTCGGGTTCGACGATGTCGATGGTTCCTCCGCCGTTGGTAAGGCCGCCGGCCCCGTCCCCGAGCACAATTGACGACTCCGGCACGTACTTGTCGGTCTGGAAGCCGAAGTAGGAAAAGTTGAAGCCTTCCTTGTTCAGATAGCCGAGTCCGTTCGGACGAACCCAGAACTCCAGCGTCTGCTTCGGCCCGATGACCGTAGGCTGGCGGAACGTCCAGGACCAGTTCTTCGTTGCATCGTCGGGCTGGGTAAACCGTACCGTCTTGCCGTTCAGGTCAACAGGCACCTGACGCGGATTATACAGCTCGATGAATTCGAAGGCATCGTATACATCGCGCGCGTCAAGCGGCTCCGTATTCCACGTATCCGGTACGATCTCCGTCAAGAGCAGAGCCGGCATCGAGCTTTCTGTCGGAGTAACCGTCACCGGCTCGGTAAGGACCGACTCTCGTCCGGCCGTATCGAGTGAGCTGATCCGCACTGTGATGGGAACCTCGTTCTCCAGGCCTTCGATCACCGCTTCAGCGGCCGGCATAAGAACCTTCTTGCGTACCGTACCGTCTACATACACGTTGACATAGGCAACGTCCTGTTCGAGGGAGCTGCTCCAGGTGACCTTGACCCCTCCCACCCCTGCGGTCACCTGGACGCCGGTTGGAGCAGACGGCAATGCCGTATCCGCCGGATCGGGCGTCCGCTGAACGGGATATAGGTATCCGGGATTGGTCGGCCTACTGAAGCGCTCGATCGATTCCGTGCCGAAAGCGGGGTCCGGAATGAAGTTCGCGCTGATGCTCTCTCCGACATCCTGAGGCTGGTAGGTAGCGGAGCTGATCACCGTTTTATCCGGATCCAGGAATTGAACGCCGCGGGCCGCCGTATTGGCCATTCCTCCGTTGACGATGACGTATAGTTGGTCCTCTGTGATCGAGCTGCCGTGAGCCTGGTTGAACTCGGCAAGACCGACCTGCTGCACATTTGTGTTTTTGAACCAGATCACGAAGGGAGACCCCGGCGGAACAATCTTGTCCTCCGTAATCGGATATTTGTAAACGGTCGCACCCGCGACATAGTTCAACTGGTAGCCCTTAAGGTTAATAGGCGTCGAGGTATTGTTATACAGCTCGATGAATTCGAAAGCGTCCGTTCCGCCTGTTTTGTAATCCACGTTTTTGGTGTCGGGCGCCATCTCGGTGACCAAGAAAGAAGGAGCGGCCTGCGGAATCTGCGTAACAACCGCCGGCTGCGCGGATACAAGACCCGCCTGGTTAACGGCATAGACGGCGAAGGTGACCGGTTCTCCATTGGTCAACCCATCGGCTGTGTAGGTGGTGCCCGTCACGAGACCAGGCTTCTGCACCCCGTCCTGGTAGAGACGGTACCCCACGACGTCGCCCTCTGGAGCGGGGTCCCAGCTAAGGAGAACGGCTCCGCTGCGGGGCAGCGCCTGAAGGCCGGTCGTGTTGGACGGGAGAACCGGGATGCCCGCTATTCCGCGAAACGCGGGGGAGGCGGGCGAAACATTCCCATCCCCGTACAGAGTGGATACGGTAAACGTATAGTCTTTTCCGTTCGTCAAGCCGCTGTACGTGTAAGCAGGCTCCGTAACGGAAACGGGAGGCAAGCCTTCGCGGGAATAAATCCGGTAACCGGTCACGGCCGGATCGTTCGCCGGAGTCCAGGAGAGTGTCAGGCTGTGGTCTCCCCCGGCTGCAAGCAGGTCGGACGGCGCCAAGCCCGGCACCTCCGCCTGTAAGACGCGGCCCGGCGTAGCCTCTTTGTTGCCTCCGTTATGGACCATTGTGATTCCGGAGGCCGGCTGGCGGAACGAGATCCCTTTGTTCTCAAAGGTATCGTCGGTTCCGTTCACGAAGTAGGTCGCGGCAACCAGATCGCTGCCTTCCGGGTTGGCCAGGCTGATGGTGATGTCTTTTTGCGTCGAGCTTCCGTTATACAGTCCCGATACGTTCTGCAGAATGGTTATCCGCTCATCCGGCAGCTGTTCACTCGTCAGCTTGTAATTCGCCCGGAACTTGTCGCGGGTCAGATTCAAGCCTGAAATTGTGGAATTCTGCGTCCAGACCAGTATACTTTCACGCGGGGGAATGACGGCGTCCGCTCCCAGGACGCCTTCCCATTGGCTGGTGGTATTCGGAACCCTGCCTTTAAGCTTATAGCCGGCCAAGGAGAGCGGGGCGTCCGTTGCGTTGTACAGCTCCACGTACTCGTACCCGTCGTTGCTGCTTTCATTGGCCGTGTCCGGCACCAGCTCCGTAATCAGAACGGCCGGTATAGAAGCTTCAGCCGATGCGGAAACGATCGGCCATCCCGCAGCGGCGGTCGTGGCGACGAGCGACAGAACGACCGACTGGGCGACGGTTTTCTTCCATTTGCGTTTCATAGCCTTCCTCCTCGTAAATGATTGCGTATGTAGAGGCAACAAAAAAAGACAACAAAAAAACTCAGGTACCGCCTGCTTTCCGGAAATGGCTTGCCAAATCAATCGTTTCCGGTGCTGCAGATAGGATTCCTGGGTTCTCTCAATGTCTCCACCCATACGGTTTTCCTATGGATAACCGGTATCTTGATGAAACCGGTTACATCATTCCCCTCCATTATGTAGGTAAATCTTGCAAATTGCAATACCCAATTTAGCCGTTCGCGATAGAGAGGAGAAAGAATCACCACAGGATGACCGAAAAAAAAGCTGACGCGGGTGATTACCGTCGCCAGCTTGCCTGATTTATAACAGGACCCGAGCCCCGGGTCCCTATTCCGCTCATCTAGGAAACCAGATCGATGGTCACCGGACCGAAGATGGCCTGCAGAATGTTATGCATGACGCCGGCGAGAGGCCCCACCAGCGTGAAGATTTGCCCCAGGGTGCTGCTGTATAAGGGAGGGATAAAGAACATAAGCAGGAACAGAAAAACGACCCACTGCTCATATTGCTGCACCACAAGCCGGGTGCGCAGCGGCAGAAAATCCTGAAGAATGCGGTAGCCGTCAAGCGGCGGCAGCGGCAGCAGGTTGAACAAGAACAGAACGAGATTAAGCTGGACAAAGCGCTCCAGAAACAGCAGGGAAGCGGAATGTACACCCGGGTTCATCGATTGAAAGACTCCGAAGTACCCAAGCAGGTAGACGAGCAGGAACCCGAGAAAAGCCAGAATGAGATTAGCGAGCGGACCGGCAAAGGAGACGAGAATACCCATAAGCCGGGGCTTGCGGAAGTTGCTCCTTTTGATCAGCACGGGCTTAGCCCAGCCGAAGCCCAAAAGGAAAATAAGAATCGTCCCCAGGACATCCAGATGGACCATAGGGTTCAGCGTCACCCGGCCCATCGACCGGGGAGTCGGATCCCCGAATTTGTCCGCCACATAGGCGTGAGCAAATTCGTGAAAGGTGAACGCAATGACCAGAACAAGCAGAATAAACGGAATCTCGTCAATGGGATAGCGAAGAAGTCCGCCCAGATTATCCACCGTTCACCTGCGGCTTTCCCGCCACCAGGGCGACCCAGTCCCCATCCTGGAACCGGTCCTTCAAAGTGAAGCCCGCCTTCGTCAGCGCCTCCGTGACGACCCGCTCCTTACTTTCGATAATCCCCGACGCAATGTAGGTTCCGCCCGGCTCCAGTGCCTCGAATACGTCCTCCACGAAGAGCAGGATGATCTCGGCCAGAATGTTCGCCACGACCACCTGCACCGGCATGGTTACCCCAAGGTCCTCACCGTTTTGGCCGTTATCCCGAAGCGCCTGCAGCAGATCGCTCAAGCGTACGGTCACCTGATTCTCCAACCCGTTCAGCTTGGTATTCTCCTCGGCGCTTGAGACGGCGACCGGATCCAGATCCAGGGCGAGCACATGCTTCGCCCCGAGCTTCGCGGCGGCGATGGCCAGAATCCCGGAGCCGGTACCCACATCGATCACTTCATCACCCGGACGAACCACCTTCTCGATGGTCCGCAGACAAAGCGAGGTTGTGGCATGGGTCCCCGTTCCGAACGCCATGCCGGGATCCAGCTCGAGAATGATCTCTTCGGCAGAGGCCTCGTAATCCTCCCACGTCGGCTTGATCGTCAGCCTGTCGGTAATCCGGATAGGCTTGAAGTACTGCTTCCAGGCGGTCGCCCAATCCTCATCGTCCACATCCTTCAGCTCGTAAACGGGCTCTCCCGTGTCGATGCTGTACTCCGCCAGCTCTTGAACCGACTGCTTCAAGCTTGCCAGAACGGTGTCCATGTCCGTTCCCTCGGAGAAATATCCCTGGATGACGGCTCTTCCCTCCGGGATGTCATTAAGCGGGCGTTCGTACCATTGGCCGAGCGACGTATCCCTCTGCTTGTTAAGAGTACCCGATTCCTCTATCGAAACCCCGCCTGCCCCTAGCTCATGGATGAAATTGGAAATCATCTCGATCGCTTCCTCGGTTGTATGAACCGTTACTTCATGCCAGCGCATGCTCATCCTCCTATAGTTACCAACAAGGTAAACCCGTATTATGGCTAACGGGCATAATAGACTCATTGTACTATAGGTGCCTGCGGGGAGCAAAGGTGAGGAATGGCGTGAAAGGCCGCCTCCGTTAAGCTTTGACGGGCGGTGGACAAATCTTTACTCAAACGCTCAATCGCCGCCTTTTATCGGGTGCTGACCGTCCTGCACCGCAGCGGATTGTTCTGACCTAGACGGCAAAAAACCCAACCCGCCGGATTCCGGCAGGTTGGGTTTCGTTTAACAAGATGGAAGGCCTACACCAGGCCCCCCGCTTCTTCAATCTGCTTGAGGGCCTGTTGATGAATGCCGTCCGGGACGATGGCCGTCAGCACAATGTTTCGTCCGCTCGGCTCCCCTTCTCCTCCGTCGCTCATTCCACTGGCGCTGGGATGCGCCGCGAGCAGGATGCCCGTGCTGCGCGAGGATACGGGGGTATCCAGCGTCAGCCCGGCCAGGCTGGTCACCTCTCCCGTCAACGGATTAACCGTTCCGTCCACGGCTTCCCCCGGCGTCAGGCTGAACGTATCGACGCTGACTTCCTCGGCTCCCATCCCTTTCAGGCGATCCGCCATGGCCTGGGCCTCTTCGGGTGCGTGAAAGTAAGCCAGAATGTTCTTGGTCCCCATGTCAGCCCTCCTGTCTCTGGTCCGCGGCTTCGGCCCGTTCGGCCGCCTCCCGGTCCTCCTCGTCGGCCAGCGCCTCCGAATACTCCACGTCCTCGTTATGATCAACCGGCAGCTTGCCGGTTTCGCTTTCGCGGGATTCACGGTTCATGGTATGGTCCTCCTCAATGGGGTAATTTTGCCTTTATAGCTTTCTCCGCATCGGGCCAACTCATACAGGAGGAGCGGACGGGAACCCGAGGCTTATAAAAAAACCTGCTATCGTCGCATCGCGAGAATAGCAGGTCCGGGTTAATCGCCCAAGAATGCTTTTTTCATCCGTTCAAAAATGGATTCCTGCTGCTCATGGGTGTTTTCCCCGTTCAACTTGGAAAACTGCCGCAGCAGATCCTTCTGTTCATCCTTCAGGTTGGTCGGCGTGACCACGACGACTTTCACATGCTGGTCACCTTGCCCATACCCGCGCAGACGGGGAACCCCCTTGCCCTTCAGCCGGAAATAGGTGTCCGTCTGGGTACCCGGCGGAATCTTCAGCTTGACCTTCTCGGTCAGCGTCGGAATCTCGATCTCGTCTCCGAGAGCGGCCTGGGCAAAGGTCAGAGGAACCTCGCAATAGATGTCATCGCCCTCGCGCTCAAAGAAATCGTGAGCCTTCACGCGAATGACAATGTACAGGTCTCCCGGTGGGCCCCCCTTCGTCCCGGCTTCCCCTTCTCCCGACACCCGGAGCTGGGCTCCTTCGTCAACGCCGGCCGGAATTTTGACATGAATCTTGCGCTGGGTCTTCACTTTGCCCGCGCCATGGCACTCGCCGCATTTCTCTTTGATGATCTGACCCTGGCCGTTACAGGTCGGGCAGACGCGGCGGTTCACGATGCGGCCGAAAGCCGTATTCTGGATAACCTCCTGCTGGCCCGTGCCTTTACAGGTGCCGCACGTATCCGGCTTCGTCCCGGGCTTCGCTCCTGACCCGTGACAGCGGGAGCAGGTCTCCGTCCGCGGGATGGTGATATCCGTTTCCTTGCCGAACACGGCTTCCTTGAACTCGATGGTCATCGTGTACTGAAGGTCGTTCCCGCGCTGAGGTGCGTTAGGGTTGCGCCGCTGCCCTCCCCCGCCGAAGAACATATCGAAAATATCGCCGAAGCCTCCAAAATCGCCCGCGCCTGCGCCGCCGAAGCCGCCCTGGTTCGGATCCACATGACCGAACCGGTCATACGTGGCCCGCTTCTGGTCATCGCTCAGGACGTCGTACGCTTCCTTCGCTTCCTTGAACTTCTCTTCCGCATCCGGGGCCTTGTTGACGTCGGGATGGTACTGGCGCGCCAGCTTGCGGAACGCTTTCTTGACTTCATCCTCCGAGGCGTCCTTGCTGACTCCGAGCACCTCGTAATAATCGCGTTTACTCACCTGTTCACTCACCGCCTAAAAAAAGTCCCCTTGCTTCCTTACAAACGTAAACCCCGACAAGCGCCGGGAGCCTGACAGGCCCAGCCGGCGGGTGTTGGGGGATGATGGAAACGGCTTATTTCTTCTCTTCGTCGTTAACGACTTCGTAATCGGCGTCCACAACGTTATCCTTCGCTTTGCCGCCTTCGGCTCCGCCTTGGCCTTGAGCCGCTTGTGCCTGTTGGGCAGCCTGCTCATAGAGCTTAACGGACAAGCCTTGAACGATTTCGGAAAGCTCCTCGGCCGCTTTGTTGATGGCTTCGATGTCGTCGCCTTCGAGCGCCTTCTTCACTTTCTCTTTCGCCTCGTTCGCCTTGTCGATGTCGGCTTGGTCCACTTTGTCGCCCAGGTCCTTGATCGTCTTCTCAGTCGTATAAACGAGCTGGTCGGCGGAGTTGCGGGCCTCTACCGCTTCCTTACGCTTCCGGTCTTCGTCGGCATGCGCTTCGGCATCCTTCATCATGCGTTCCACTTCTTCGTCCGTCAAACCGCCGGAAGAAGTGATGGTGATGTTCTGGCTCTTGCCGGTGCCTTTATCCTGAGCGGATACGTTCACGATCCCGTTGGAATCGATGTTGAACGTAACCTCAATTTGCGGGATTCCGCGCGGAGCCGGAGGAATGTCACCCAGCATGAAGCGGCCCAGCGTTTTGTTGCCGGAGGCCATGGAGCGCTCCCCTTGCAGAACGTGAATTTCTACGCTCGTCTGGTTATCGGCATACGTGCTGAAAACTTGGGACTTGCTCGTCGGGATCGTCGTATTGCGCTCGATCATCTTCGTGAACACGCCGCCCGCCGTTTCGATTCCGAGGGACAATGGCGTGACGTCCAGAAGCAGAACGTCCTTCACATCCCCGGTCAGAACGCCCGCTTGAATGGCGGCGCCAAGGGCAACGACCTCGTCCGGGTTAACCCCTTTGTGAGGGTCTTTGCCGGTCAGCCTCTTGATGGCTTCCTGGACAGCCGGGATCCGGGTCGATCCGCCGACAAGAACGACTTTGTTGATGTCATTCGCTGTGAGGCCGGCATCGCTTAGCGCTTGACGGGTCGGACCGAGCGTTCTTTCCACAAGGCTTGCCGTCAATTCTTCAAACTTTGCACGGGTCAGGTTCATTTCCAAGTGCTGGGGAACGCCGTCTACCATGGTGATGAACGGAAGGGAGATGGTCGTCGTCAGAACGCCGGACAGCTCCTTCTTCGCTTTCTCGGCGGCATCCTTCAGACGCTGAACCGCGGCTTTGTCTTTGCTCAGGTCAACGCCCTGCTCTTTCTTGAACTCGGCCACCAGGTAGTCCATTACCGCTTGGTCGAAGTCATCTCCGCCCAGGTGGTTGTCCCCGCTTGTTGCCTTAACTTCGAACGTTCCGCTGTCGAGCTCGAGAATGGATACGTCAAACGTACCGCCGCCCAAGTCGTAAACGAGGATCGTTTCTTCGGCATCCTTCTCCAAGCCATAGGCCAAAGCCGCTGCCGTAGGCTCGTTCACAATGCGGAGAACTTCAAGACCGGCAATTTTACCGGCGTCTTTGGTTGCCTGGCGCTGGCTGTCGTTGAAGTAGGCCGGTACTGTGATAACGGCCTGCGTAACCGGGGAGCCCAGGTAAGCTTCGGCGTCCGCCTTCAGCTTCTGCAGAATGATAGCGGAAATTTCAGGAGCCGTGTATTCCTTGTCCTCGATCTTCTCCTTGTGGGTCGTTCCCATATGGCGCTTGATCGAGCTTACCGTACGGTCCGGGTTGGTGATCGCCTGGCGCTTCGCGCTCTCGCCTACGATGCGCTCCCCGTCCTTCTTGAAGCCTACAACGGATGGGGTGGTGCGGTTTCCTTCCGGATTGGGGATAACGACGGCTTCGCCGCCTTCCATTACGGCCACGCAGGAGTTGGTGGTCCCCAAGTCAATCCCGATAACTTTACTCATGGTATGGTTCCTCCTTCGAATAGGTGCTGTCTCGCTATAGCTCCCGTTTCCGGCGGGATTATTCTTGCCGCTTGCTACATGCTTACTTTAACCATAGCCGGACGCAGGACTTTGTCCTTCAGGACATAGCCCTTCTGTACTTCCTCGACCACGATGCCTTCTCCGTGCTCTTCGGACTCTACCTGCATGATGGCTTGATGGAAATCCGGATTGAACGGCTGTCCCACCGTTTCCATCGCCTGCAAGCCTTCGTTCTTCAGTACCTGCTCCAGCTGGCGGGCGGTCATTTCGAGTCCCTTCAAGAGAGCTTCGAAATCCTTCGTTTCCTTGGAGGAGGTTAGGGCGCGCTCGAAGTTGTCCACGATCGGCAGCAGCTGCTCGATCACCTTAGCGGAAGCGTACTTGGCGAAATCCTCTTTTTCCTGCCGGGAACGGCGACGGAAATTATCGAAATCCGCCTGCGCGCGCAGGAAGCGCTGCTGATGCTCTTCGACCTGCTTGCGAAGCTCCTCAAGCTCGGCGGCTTGAGCCGCGCTTGCGGACTGTTCTTCGGGAACGTTGTCTTCCTTCGTTTCCTTATCCAAAGCCTCGGCAGTTTGCTCCGGTGTTTCTTCCGGTTGAGGCGTGTTCTGTTCTTCTTGGGTTGGCTGGGAATCGGATGGGTTCGATTTCAACGTCTGTTCACCTCCTTAGCTAGGCTCGTCAGCCTGAATGTGTATCCCTCAGGGGCGGGAAGTCCGCATCATTCGGCCTGCGGCTCCGCCCCCTGCTTCATCTTAATGACGGTGTGTATCCGTAAAACGGCGGCGGCTACTTCCCCGGCTGCCTGAATCGCATGAATCTTCACCGGCGCCGGATCGATCACCAGCGCCTCGATCATGTCCGTGAGCCGCCCGGTATCGCAGTCGATCCCGAGCGTATCGCTCCCGGCGGCCGCTTGAGCGGCGCGCGCTTCCTCGACCTTCTCCAAAGGGTTGAAGCCGGCATTGATGACGATCTGCGCGAGCGGCTTACGCAGCGCTTGGCTGACCGCATCAAGGCCGAAGCCCTCCAACCCTTTGACGGTCTCGCGGAAGCGTTCGAGCTCCCGCGCGGCCGCGAGCTCCGCGGCGCCGCCGCCCGCGACGCAGCCGCCGCGCACCGCCGCTTGGACGGCCGAAGCGGCGTCCTTCGCGATGCGCGAGCGCTCGCCGGCGACCTCGCGCGTGCTGGCGCCGACGACGACGGTCACCGCGGGGGTGCCGGCGCCGTCGGCCAGCCGCACGCGCTCGAGCACGCCGTCGAAGGCGATGCGCCCGGCGCGGCCGAGCGACGCGGCGAGATCGCCGGCGCTCTTGCGCAGCGCGGTGCGGCGCAGCGGCTTGGCCGCGGTGAAGGCGGCGAGGCGCTGCAGGTCGCGGCGCGGGACGCGCGGCAGCAGCATGATGCCGCGGTCCGCGCAGAACTGCTCCGCCTCGGCGCCGGCTCCGCGGTCCAGCGCGATGAGCCCGACGCCGAGCTCGGCGAGCTTCTCGAGGTCGGCGAGAAACTGCTCGCGCATCGCGGCGTACGCGCGGTAGCCGGCCTCCGTGCCGAGCACCTCCTCGTCGGGCCTTTCGGCCTCGAGCGGGTCGAGCAGGAGAAGCACCCGGCTGCCTTCGACCGGTCCTTCTTCCTCCGAAAGCGGCAGCTTGTTCAGCAGAAGACCCGGCCATACTTCACTGCGCCCCCGGTCTACCGCCGTAACGGCATCCGCAAAGCGGAAGCGTTCGTCCTTAAGCTTCTCAGCTCCGAGAAGTCGGGCCGCCTGGACCACCAGGCCGGCGATGTCCTCGTGCTCCCGCCCCGCTATGTAAGCGATCCGGCTCAAGACCGGATCGTCCGGTCCTTCGACGGGACGGGACCGGCCGGCTATCGCCTCAGCGGCGAACTTGATGCCGAGCTCAAGCCCGGCCACCACCTTGGCCACGGGAACTCCTTTGACGACCTGGGCGACCCCTTCACTTACGAGGGCGCCCGCCAGTACGGTGGCCGTCGTGGTGCCATCGCCGATCAGGGCCTGCTGGGAGCGGGCCACCTGAACGAGAAGCCGGGCCGCCGGGTGCGACACGTCCATTTTCTCCAGGATGGTGACACCGTCATTCGTGATGAGCACGTCTCCCTGCTGACCGACGAGCATCGTGTCGAGCCCTTTCGGGCCGAGGGTGCCTTCAACGGCGGAGCAGATCGCCCGGACGGCTCCCGCATTGTTCAGAAGCGTCGCGTGCCGGTCTTCTCCTTCGACATTGCCCTGCTTCGTATTCATAAGGCGGGTATCCTTTCCTCGGGTGTCACGCGCCCGCTATTTGTACCAACGGCCGAGAATGTGGGTCATGTCTCGGGACAAGTGGTCCAGGAGGCTCATGACTTTCGCGTATTCCATCCGCGTGGGGCCGAGTATGCCGATCGTTCCGAGCGATTGCCCGTCGATCGAATAGCTCGCGGTGATCAAGCTGCAGTTGCTCATTGCCTCCACCTGGTTCTCGCTTCCGATCCTTACCTGTATGCCTTCCGGCAGAGAGGTAAACAGCTTGACGAGAGCCGGCGTCTCTTCGAGCAGGTCGAGAATATGCTTCACCTTGACTACGTCCTTGAATTCCGGCTGATCCAGCATTTTGGTCGTTCCGCTCAGGAAGATCCGGTGTTCTTCTTCCCCTTCAAGGACATTCTCCATGACCTTCATCAGCTCTTCGTAACCTGAAACATACCTTCCCAGCTCCGCCCCAATCTCGTTATACAGCTTGGAGCGAAGATGCAGAAGCGGGACGTTCGCCAGCCGGGCATTGAGAAGGTTGACCATTTTCTCGACTTCCGACATCGGAATGCCTTCCGGCAGCTGGACGGTCTTGTTCTCGACATGCCCGGTGCTCGTCACGATGATGGCCACCGCCGTCCGTTCGTTCAGCGGGATGATCTGGAGGTGCTTCAGCGTGGTGTTGAAGAGCTCCGGTCCCATGACGATCGACGTATAATTGGTCATCCCCGAGAGAATGGAGGCCACGTGCTGGATCACCTGTTCCATCTCCTGCATTTTCTCAGCAAAAAAAACCTTCATCATATTCAGCTCGCCGCTGGACAAGGTTCCGTATTTGAGCAGATGGTCGACGTAATACCGGTATCCCTTATGGGAAGGGATCCGTCCGGCCGACGTGTGCGGCTGCTCCAGGTACCCGAGCTCCTCCAGGTCCGCCATCTCGTTGCGGATGGTGGCCGGGCTGAACCCGACGTCCCCGCGCTTCGATATGCTGCGGGAACCGACCGGCTCGGCGGAGCGGATATAGTCGTCGACTATCGCGCTTAATATCGCCTTCTGGCGTTCCGTTAACATCTTAACCCCTCCCGAAAGCCTTCCTAATGGAAAACTGACATCGTGTACCATTGGGTCGTCTCTGCTATAGATCGTTAGCACTCTTCTTTAATGAGTGCTAAGCGATACTACAAAAATACCAAACCCAAACATTGGTTGTCAAGTCAATCCAACCGTTTGAGTACGGCAATTTCGTCGCAGCAATCCTGCTTTTTGCAATGGACGCAGTCCTTCCAGACCTTCTCCGGAAAAATCTCCTTAGGCACAACCGTGTAGCCGATTTTTTCAAAGAACGCGACCTCATAGGTCAGCGCCATCACCTTGGGAATGCCCATTTCGCGGGCTTCTCCCTCCAGGAAGGTAACCAGCTTCCGGCCGATGCCCATTCCTTTGTAGCCGTCCGTGATCCCGAGGGAGCGGATTTCCACGAGCTCCTTGCCCAGCTGGCAGAGCGATCCGCAGCCGACCATCTTACCGTCCACTTCCGCCACCACAAAAGTGTCTAATGTATATTTGAGCATTTCCTTGGAACGGGGCAGCATGATCCCTTTCTCCGCATAGCCTTGAATAATCGCTGCCAGGGTCTCCAGGTCGCCTTCTTCCGCTTTCCTGCATGTCACGGTCATGTTGATCATCTTGATCCCACCTATATAATCATGAAATAGTCATTCGAATATGACAAAGTCCACTTTTCCCATTTGGCGAAAAATGGACTTATGAATAAATATACAACAGGACGAATAAACGCTCAAGACAAAATTCCAATAAACTCCCCGAAAACTTCATTCCCGAGAAGAATTCCGCGGTCGGACAGCCGGACCCCTGACTCCGTTTCCGTCAGAAGGCCAACGGCGGCCAGCTTGTCGATTCTCTCACCGAAAACCGAACGGATGCTCTGCCCGCCAAATTGCTCGCGGAAATCGGAATCGCTCACTCCCTCCAGCATCCGAAGGCCGACCATCATGAAGTCCTCCATCGCTTCCTGGCGGCTCACTTCATTGACCTCCAGGCGGGGCAGATCCTTCCGGGTGGCATCGATGTACGGCTGCACGCCCTTCACGTTAATATGGCGGAGACCGTTCCAGTAGCCGTGGGCTCCGGCCCCGAGCCCGTAGTAGCTGCGGTTTTTCCAGTAGGTGATGTTGTGCCGGCTTTCATAGCCCGGCCGGGCGAAGTTGCTGATCTCATACTGGCCGTAGCCGGCGCCTTTCAGCCGCTCCATGATCAGGAGGAACATCTCGATCTCTTCCTCCTCCTCCGGCAGCGGCAGCTGGTTGCGTTCGTACAGCGTATGGAACAGCGTGTTCTCCTCCACCTTGAGGCTGTAGATCGAGTAATGCTTAAGATCCAGAGCGAGCGCCGCGTCGAGCGTCCGGCTCAGGATGTCCACCGTCTGCCTCGGCAGGTTGAACATCAAATCGATGGACAGGTTCGTAAAGCCGACCTTCTGGGCCGTCTCGATGCTCCGGTAGACATCATCGGTATTATGAATGCGTCCGATGGCTTCCAGCAGAGCATTGTCGAAGGACTGGACGCCGAACGACAGGCGGTTCACACCCCCCGCTCTCATGACCGACAGCTTCTCTTCATCCGTGGTACCCGGGTTGGCTTCCATGGTGATCTCTATGTCATCCGCCTGAGTCGGGAAATAGGTCCGGACCAGACGGAGAAAATGTTCCATTTGATCGGGAAGCAGAAC
Organism: Paenibacillus aurantius; assembly: GCF_032268605.1. Lineage (NCBI taxonomy): Bacteria > Bacillati > Bacillota > Bacilli > Caryophanales > Paenibacillaceae > Paenibacillus > Paenibacillus aurantius. Next base: position 2,338,934 of record NZ_CP130318.1, on the reverse strand, counting down.
GGTAGGTGTCCCCCCGCCGACGAAGATCGTCTTGATGGTATCGGGAGGGACGGCCCTGACAGTCCGCTCCATCTCCCGTTCAAGGCCGTCCAAATAATCCATGACCGGCTGTCCCTTCAGGACAAAGGAATTGAAATCGCAGTAGTGGCATTTGTTCGTGCAGAACGGGATGTGAATGTACACCGCTTCCGGTGATGGGGTTCCCATGGAATGACCTTCTTTCTATGCTAAAAGGCAGGAATGCTAAGATTCCTGCCGGCTTGGTTTACTTTTAATTGGTGTTGCCGATTATTCATCAAGCTTGAGGACCGCCATAAACGCTTCCTGCGGAACCTCCACGCTGCCCACCTGCTTCATGCGCTTCTTCCCTTCCTTCTGCTTCTCGAGAAGCTTCCGTTTACGGGAAATGTCTCCGCCGTAGCATTTGGCGAGGACGTTTTTGCGCATGGCCTTAACGGTCTCGCGGGCGATGACCTTCTGGCCGACGGCGGCCTGGATCGGCACCTCGAACATCTGCCGCGGGATCAGCTCGCGAAGCTTCTCGCAAATGATCCGGCCCCGGTTGTAGGCCCGGTCGCGATGAACGATGAAGGAGAGGGCATCCACCTGCTCGTTGTTCAGCAGAATGTCCATCTTAACAAGATTGGAACGCTTGTAGCCGGACAGTTCGTAATCGAAGGAGGCGTACCCTTTCGTGTTCGATTTGAGCTGGTCGAAGAAATCATAAACGATTTCGGACAGCGGCATGTCATACGTCAAGGTAACGCGGTTCGAATCCAAATATTCCATGTTCAGGAAGTCTCCGCGTTTGCCTTGGCAGAGTTCCATGATGGCTCCCACATAATCGTTCGGTACGATAATGGCGGCCTTTACATACGGCTCTTCCACATACTCGATGCGGCCGACCTCCGGGTAGTTGGAAGGATTGTCAATCTCCATCGTTTCCCCGTTGGTCAGCGTAACCTTGAAGATTACGCTTGGTGCCGTCGTAATGAGCGGAATGTTGAATTCCCGCTCGATCCGCTCCTGGATGATTTCCATATGCAGCAGCCCGAGAAATCCGCAGCGGAAGCCAAAGCCTAGGGCCGAAGAGGTCTCCGGCTCGTAGCGGAGGGATGCGTCATTGAGCTCCAGCTTTTCGAGCGCTTCGCGCAGGTCGTTGTAGTCCGAGGTTTCGATCGGGTACAGCCCGCAGAAAACCATGGGGTTAATCCGCCGGTAACCGGGAAGCGGCTCGGGAGCCATGTTCTTGGCGTCGGTGACCGTATCCCCTACCCGGGTGTCCTTTACGTTCTTGATGCCCGCCACAATAAAGCCGACATCCCCGACATTAAGCTCGTCAACGATCCCCATGCGCGGCATAAACGCCCCCACCTCAATGACCTCGAAGGTTTTGTTCGTGGCCATGAAATGAATCTTGGTGCCGGATTTGATGGAGCCGTCCATTACCCGTACATAGACGATAACGCCCTTGTAGGGATCGAAATGGGAGTCGAAGATGAGCGCCTTCAACGGCTTGTCCGGATCTCCCGTCGGAGCGGGAACCTTCTTGCACACCTGCTCCAAAATGTCCTTGATGCCGATGCCCGCCTTCGCGGAGGCCAGCACGGCCTCGCTGGCATCCAGGCCGATTACGTCTTCGACCTCCTGCTTGACGCGCTCCGGCTCGGCGCTCGGCAGGTCGATTTTGTTGATGACCGGCAGGATTTCCAGGTTATTATCCAGCGCCAGGTAAACGTTAGCCAGCGTCTGGGCTTCAATCCCTTGGGCCGCATCCACGACGAGCAGCGCCCCTTCGCAGGCCGCAAGGCTTCGGGAAACTTCATAGGTGAAGTCCACGTGTCCCGGGGTGTCGATCAGGTTCAGAATATATTCTTCGCCGTCATCGGCTTTGTACTTCAGTCTGACCGCCTGCAGTTTGATCGTGATCCCGCGCTCGCGTTCGAGGTCCATCTGATCCAGCACCTGCTCCTGCATTTCCCGGGAGGTCAGCGCCCCCGTGAATTCCAGGATCCGGTCCGCCAAAGTCGACTTGCCGTGATCTATATGGGCGATGATCGAGAAGTTTCTGATTTTGCTTTGTCTCTCCCGAATGTCCGTCATTCCTTACCTCCGCAATTCACAATAAGAGTAATTATAGCAGGTAGCGGAGGCGGCATCAATGAGCGCTTGCCGCGGACTACTCCAGAAGGACATTGAAGACCGAAACGAACCAGCCGAATACGGCAGCGGCCGTCCGGCGGAGAGCATCCCCGATCTTATTGTTCAGCCGGTTGAGGAACGAATCGTTATCGGCTTCTTCGTCACCGGATATGGAGGCCATAGCCGGAACGGCAGCCGGCTGCTTCCCCGCCGCCGGGGCGGTTGCCTGGGAGGCCGGAGCCGGTTTGGAGGCAGGCGTCTTGGGGGTTGCCGTCGGCTGCGGAATTTCCTTGGGCGCCGGGGTATGCACGGGAATCCGAACCCCGCTATGGACGGCCGCGGGCCCCGGGTCCTTCCCCTTGGCCGCCATATCCACCCCGAAGAAGATTCCGAAGCCCAGCAGCAGCGAGAAGATCACGAGCTTGGCGGTAAAATGTTTCATGCTCTTCTCCTCTCTAGCTTTTGCTCTTGGCATCGGCCGCCGGAGCATTTACTTTCTCGGCGTCCCAGTACAGGTCCGCGATCACCTTGGCCATCACGTCGGCCGTCCGGTAACACTCCTCGAGCGTGTTGTAGGGGCCCCCAATTTCGATCAGCACGCTGTTCGGGGAAAGGGACTGGTTGTATTCGGCATTGCCGTCCCGGGCGGTCTTGCCCCAGATGCCTTTGGACAGTCCGGGCATCGTCTGCTCGAGCTTCTCCTGAATTTGGGAGGCGAAATGCTCGTTCTTTTCCCAGTTCGGGTTCTTCTGGCCGATGATGAAGAAGACTTGGGCGTAATCCTGGCCGTTGATCGTCGTCGTCGTCTTTTTGCGGTCCTCCGAATCCCGGTGGAGATCGAAGACGAATTTAATATCCGGATTAGCGGCAAAGGCCTCTTTCACGGTTTTTCCCGAATATTTGTAGGAATAAGCAAAAGAAAAGTCCTTTTCGATAGCCGTATAGTCCTGGTTGTAGCTGACCGCCCCTACTCCGAGTTCCTCGAGCTTGTCCGCAAGGCGCTTCCCTACCTGGGTAATGTTGACCTTGGCGTCGTAGGCGCTGTTCGGGTCCTTGATCCCGAGCTCCGGAAGGAACGACTCGCGGTTGTGCGAGTGATAGATCATGACCACCTTCTTGCCGTCCGTCGATTTCTTGGGAGGAGCCGGGGTAGCGGTCGGGCTGGGCTGAGGAGTGGGCGATGGGCTCGGCTGAGTACTGGCCGCTCCCCCGTCCCCGCTCGAATTGGGATCCTTCTGAATGGGAGGCGGATAATCCTGCGGGCCTCCGTCCGGATCGGTGCCGCTTGTTTTGCGAAGCAGGTAGGGAGCTTCCCCGGCAAGCCCCGGAACCTCGTGGGCAAGCATCGTTTTGGGATCGCGGGGGTTAATGTCGGTCATCACCCGGAACACGAAGCGCAGAATATTGGTCTGCGAGAAGGTCGATTGAATGCGGTCTTCCTGTACATGGGGCACCTCCAGCCCGATGATATCCATAAAAAAATCGCTGGACAGCGAAGCGGCTATTCCTTTCATAGAGGAAGCGGGAGAACTCTTCCATCTCGCATTCCCGTAGCCGGCCAGACCGAGAAGAACAAATAAGAGAAAGGTGCTAGTGGAAAGAATAAGAAACGTTTTACCCAGCACCCCCATATTCTGAACGAACTTGCGGATTCGGCTCAAATCCAAAGTAAAGGCGGTCCACTTCATCGTTTGATTCCTCCGTTCCTCGATTGCCGTCTAATAATCTATCTAATAGCAATCTATGAGCCGGCCGGATTCGATAGAACCTCCTTTCTAGTAAAAGAAAATGCAAAAAAAACCGGAAGGGCATAATTCCCCTCCGGTTATCGGCGTCTGCCGGAAGCGGCCTCGGTCAGCCGGTCTTCCGCTTCTCTTCCACGTATCCTTTTATCGTTTCCCGCACGTCGGTAAGCGCCGGGACGGTATAGAACGCACCTTGCGGCTTGACGTTGATTTCCATCATGTTATACTGCCATTCGGTCATGGCCGGAATGTAGATAGCATGAATGCCGGTTTCCAGCGCCGGAATAATATCCGTCCGGATCGAATTTCCTATCATCCACGTTTTGGACCGGTCGAAGCCATGGTCCGTGAGGATCCGCTCAAGGGAGGCGGTCGTTTTGTGCTGGCGGATAAAGATCCGGTTCCCGAAAAATGTCTCCAGCTTGAAGGCTTCGACTTTACGCTGCTGGATGGCGGCCACCCCGCCGGTATATAAATACAGCGTATGGCCATCCGCCTGAAGCTCCTCCAGCGTCTCTACCATATAGGGATAGGGCTCCACCTCGGCCTCATAGACCGATTTGCCGATCTGGAGCAGCCATTTCTTCTCTTCCTCGTTCTGGGAGCGGCCCGTCATCTTGGCAAAGTGCTCATACGTTTCGACAAGAGACTGGGGAAAATGGTCCTCGGTGAACCCGAATTGGCTCACGCCAATGGTATCGATTTCGAGCTGCTTGTCCTCGAATTCTTTCGGATCGATCCGGTAGGAAGCGAACCAGGTGGTCATCTGGTCCTTAAACTGCTCCAGCACCAGATCGAAATATTTGTTGCAGTGAATCAGGGTGTCGTCCATATCGAATAGGATTAACTGCCTCTCCATGGGCGCTCCTCCTTCTTTCCAAGATTAGGTTTCATCTATACTAGCAAATTCTATTCCAAAAAACAAAAGAAGTTCGGACAGGCTGTTCCGTTATTTCCTGATAAAAAGAGGACGGCCGGCAGCCGCCCTACTTCGGATATCCGGTTACTGCTCCCTGACGACTCCCGACTTGGTCCTCAACTCCCCATTGGAAGGACCGATAAGGTTGCCCGCCGATCCGCTGCTCGTGCTTCCTCCGTAGGCACCGGTCCCCGAGGTAGCCGGGAATAGCCGGGAAGCCAACGCATTGAAAATTTCCACCTGCCCGTTCAGCCCCCGGATGCTCACCTCCGGTGTCGTGTAACGGGTCAGCTCCCGGAAGAACTCGGGATTGGCCGTTACGAACACATGCTGAAGGTGGGGACTGCTTAACGAATGCACCTTCTTCACGATCCGTTCCCGGATGGCATCCGGCAATCCGCTGTGATTCATTCGGGGTCCTTGATTGTAATAATCGTAGGAATTCCCCACGATTCCGCTTAAGGTATCGTGTCTCGCATCCAGTCCGCTGGGGGCGCCTCCGCTGCCCTCCGCTTGTCCGGCCGGCACCAGGCTTTTGGCCGCCTCCTCCTCCAGCTGGACCGCTACATAAACGGAGGTATCCGTCACAACCGCGTGGGCTGCTTTAACCTCGGGCATTTCGGCAATCTTGCCGGAGAGGTAAGGACTCAGCTCCATGCGGGTGTTGCGGTGCATAAGCCGGGGATCCATCCCGGTCGGGTTCTTTTCGGAGCCGTTCTGCTCCGCAGCCCCGAAGCGGTTGGTCGTCCCGGGGGAATACCCGCCCTGATACCCATCGTTGGTCGGATTGGCTCCCCCGGTCCCCAATGGGGAAATGCCTTTGTTGCTGGTACCTCCCATGCCGGTGGAATTGCGGCTTTCGGAACCGCTGCCGACCCCGTTGCCCGCCATGTTCCCTGTTCCGTCCTTGTCTCGGATCATTGTCGTGCCCTTATAATAATGGCTCCTTACTCCGTTTTCCGGCGTGTATCGGCTTCCGCCGTCATTCGCCGTCCCGTTGGGCGTATCGTCGCAGCCGGCTGCCGCAAGCAGAAGCAGCCCGGCCGCGGCGGAGCGCCAAAATCCAATTTTCATGAGTGCAGCCTCCTTTGGGGTTGATGCTCCCCTTAGGATGGGCTGCCTCCCTTAAATTATTCGGCGGCCCGAATCCGCTTCTCCCCAGCGGGCTGAAGCTTAAGGACCGGCTCGATGGCTCCGATGGGTTCCTCGCGGTGGTTGGTCATTTGCGGCTTGTGATAGCCTTCAAGCTTGTCCCGCTCTTCCTCCGTAAGCACTCCAAGCTGGGTGAGAATTTCGACGGCTGCCGGATAAGCCGCCCGGGTTCCCCCGTCATCGATATCGAAGGCTATACCGATTCCTTGATCCAGTAAACCGATGCAGTAAGCCCCTTCCGCTCCTACCTTGCAGATCATTCTCCCTTGAGCGAGGCTAATCATGTCCGTGTCGAATTCCTTGGCCCCTCCGATCATAGAAGGGTAGCGGGTCATAGCCGAGATGATTCGCGGGATAACCGCCCGATATTCGTCCGTTTCCACGGAGGAAGGATCACTTAACCGGGCATAAGCCAATGCCAGCCGGGACAACGGCATTGCATAAGTAGGAAGCCCGCAACCATCCGTCCCGGCAATGAGATCCTCCGGGTCCATCCCGGAGAGCTCGGCCAGGATGCTGGCAATCCATTTCTGAAGTGGATGATCCGGATGGTAATAGGTGCCGAGGTCCCATCCTTTGTGTAGGCAGACCGCCAGCATGCCGGTATGCTTGCCCGAACAGTTGTTATGCAGGGGAGAAGGCTCTTTGCCTTCCCGGATCAGTCGGTTAGCTGTTTCTTTGTTGTAAGGGGGGTGGATCCCGCACTGGAGAGCCTCTGAGTCCAAATCCAGCTTTTTCAATATTTCCTTAATGGTTGCCGTGTGCATATCCTGTCCATCGTGGGAACCGCAGCAAATGGCGATTTCCTTATCCGTAAAGCCGAACCGCTCGGCGGCGCCGGATGCCAGAAGGGGAATGGCTTGAATCGGCTTGATGGTGGAACGGGAAAAATAAACATGCTCCGGATCACTGATGTGGTAAAGCAGGGTCCCCCGGCTGTCCATGACGGCTGCCGATCCTTTGTGAAGGCTTTCGCATTGATTGCCTCGTTTGACGATTGCCAAGCTTTCTCCCATTCCCAACGCCCCGCTTTCCGTATAATTGGCCATGCCTAAACAAACCTCTCCGCTGCCTACAGCAGGATGCATTTCCCCGTTCTATAAAAAGATCCGGGCCTTAACGGCCCGAACCTCTTATTCCCTATCCTTAATCGACCTTCTTGAGACGGCCCGGATTGCGGTTCATTTCCTTCAGAAAGTCCTCAAAGTTCCGGAACGAGTCATGAAGCATCAGGAGGATGTCACCCGGCATAGACATTTGCCAGGCTTGATGAAAGGCTTTCTTCTCGTCCAGCACCTGCTTGATTCGTTCCCCGGTCAAGCCGCCGCGGTGAGCCCCCTGGGTCAGCAGAGCCGCTGCCTCTTCGGGCGGACGGCCTCTTAAGTCATGGTCTTCCTTCACAATGAAATAATCCGATTCCCGTCCAATGACCGTCCCCATCTCCACAATCGCCTTATCCGGACGGTCTCCGGCAGCGGAGGCAACGGTGATCACCCTTTTCTTCTCCATCCCTTTGATGGTGGTGAACATGGCTTCTACTCCCGCTACATTATGGGCGTAATCCGCCACCAGAATCCGCCCGTCCTTCTCCAGGACATTGAACCTTCCCCGGTTCTGTTTAAGAGACGGGAAGAAGGTAATGACCTGGTTGCGGAGCTCGGCCAGCGTTTTGCCGAGCGCGTGGGCGGCCGCGAGTCCGGCCATAACATTGGCGATGTTATGAAGGGCCAGCCCCTTGATCGTCAGGGGAATGTGAGCGGCAGGCAGGAAGCGGACGGCCTCGCCGTTACGGGCGCAAACGATCCACCCCTCGTCCAGGTACCAGGCCTCTCCGCCTGATTTCACGGCCTCCCGCACAACGGCGTTATCCGCCCGGAGAGAGAAATAGACCACGCGGCCGTTCGTGTGCTCCGCCATTTGCAGGCAATGCTCATCATCGGCATTGAGAATGCAGGTTCCTTCCGGCAGGACCACCTCGGCAACAAGCTGCTTCAGCTTGCGCAGGTCATCCATCGTTTCGACGCCGTCCAGGCCGAGATGATCCTCGGATACGTTGGTAACGATCCCCACATCACAATAGCGGAAAGCGAGACCTTCCCGAAGCATGCCTCCGCGTGCCGTTTCCAGCACGGCCAGATCCACCTCGGGATGGGTCAAGATGCGGCGTGCGCTGCCCGGGCCGCTGCAATCCCCGGTATCCAGCACCTGATCGTCCACCCATACCCCGTCCGAATTCGTCAGCCCGATCCGGCGGCCCTCCTTCTTTAACAGATGAGCCACAAGACGGGAAGTAGTGGTTTTCCCATTCGTTCCCGTCACCGCGACAACCGGAATCGTTGCCTCCTCCCGGGAAGGGAACAGATAATCCATGATCGCTCCGCCCACATCCCGGCTCTTGCCTTCGGATGGATAATGATGCATGCGTATGCCCGGCGCTGCATTCACCTCGAGGATAACCGCTTTGTCCGGATTGAAAGGAACCGTCACATCGGGACTGATGATATCGATTCCCGCAATATCCAGCCCCACGGCACCGGCCGCTCGAATCGCCATGGAGCGATAATCGGCGTGCACGGTATCCGTGACATCGATCGCCTTGCCGCCTGTCGACAAGTTGGCATTGCCGAGAACCTCGATTTCTTCCCCTTTCCTTGGAACGGCTTCCAGGCTCAGCCCGTTTTTGGCCAGGTAACATTCCGTTCTCTCGTCAAGCGGGATTCGCGTCATCGGCTTCTCGTGGCATTCTCCCCGCAGGGGATTAAGGTTCTCCTCTTCAATCAGCTCACGAATCGTCTTCTTTCCATCCCCGGTGACCCGCGGAGGAATCCGGAGGCTCGCCGCGACCAACTCGCCTCCTACCACCACAAACCGGTAATCTTCCCCGGCGAAGTATCTCTCCACAATATAATCCCTGCCTTCCTCTCCTACCTGAGTGAAGGCCGAATGAAGCTGCTCCGGAGACTGGATATTCGTAACGACTCCTTGCCCCTGGCGCCCGTTCAGCGGCTTTATCACGAGAGGAAAACCAAGCGATTCGGCTGTACGCGGCAGCTCCCGGGAAGAACGGACCACCGTGCCCTCGGGAACCGGCAGTCCCGCGTCCTCGAGGAGCCGCTTCGTCATCTCTTTGTCGCAGGAGTTCTCGACCGCCAAATAGGAGGTTTGGCTGGAGACGGTCGCTTGGACATATTTTTGTCGGGAGCCGGTTCCGAGACGGAGGAAGCTGTCCTTGCCGACGCGCTCCACCGGAATTTTGCGTGCCTTCGCCGCTTCGAAAATGGCCTCTGTGCTCGGCCCAAGCTTGTTGGCGTAATAAAGCTCTGCTGTCTTGGTTACATAAGGAGCGGCGTCCAGGTCTTCCTTCCCCTCGAGGAGCCCCTCCACCAGCTCATAGGCCGCATGAAAGGCATGAAGACCGGATTCCTTCTCCTTGTAATCGAAGGTAACGAAATAAATCCCTTTCCGTTCACTCGTGACCGTCTTCCCCCGCTTAACCGGAATGCCGGCCAAGTGCTGGATCTCGAGAGCCATGTGCTCCAGGATATGACCCATCCAGGTCCCTTCCCGCAGCCTTTCCACCAAACCGCCCGGGTAGCCCAAGGAACAAGTATGCGTTTTCAGAGTAGGCATGATGTGAAGCAGGCGGTCGACAAATCCGGGCAGAAGATGAGAGGGCTTGTCCTCCAGCTCCTCCAAATCGAGCTCTACCCAAATCGTGGGACGAAAGCTGTACAGGTTAGGGCCAGTCCAGAACTTGATCCGATTGATTTTCATTCTTGTTCTCTCCCTTGTGTGATCATGAGTTCGCGTTTCTGCAGGTCAAAGCGGTATCCCCCTGCTAAGGAATGAAGCCGAACACCAGAAATGGTAATGTCCTTGTTCTCGTGCGGGATGGCGACATCCACATAGGTTAGCTTTTTGCCGTCGAAGATGGTCACCGTGTGTTCCCCAAGCACTTCAAAAAAGCTTCCTTCCTCCTGAACCCAAATGGCGGTGTTCTCGTCGACCCCTACCCCGATGATTTGGGGGTTATGGGCAATGGCGTTCATCAGCCGGGTAAACCGGGCTCGCTGGGAGAAATGCTGATCGATGATCACATCCTCCAGAAAGCCAAACCCCGCTCCCATCTCTACGATCAGCTGCCCGCCTCCGCCGGGGACGCTGGACGACATGATCATCTGTCGACTCATGACGGCCGCTCCGGCGCTAGTCCCTCCTATAACGAGACCTTTCCGCCAAACCTTCTGAAGAGCCGAATAGAAGGCCGTTCCTCCGAGAATGCTGGTCAGTCTAACCTGGTCTCCACCTGTGATGTAGAGACTGGCCAGCTGCTCCAGCTGCTCTTCTAAACGATCTTCCTCCGCCTCTTCTCTTGTTCCTATATGAAAACAGACCGTTCCTGGGGCTCCAATGTCCTCAAAGACCCGGCTGTATTCCTCTCCTGTTTCCTCGGGATAATTCGTGGCCGTCGTCAGAATGCCGATGGGGCCAGGTCTGGCGCGGCTAATCTCCACAAACTTCGCGAGAACCGGCATGGCCCCCGTTTTGTCCTCATTGCCTCCGACAATGAATAGATCTCCTCTGCTCATCGCTGTCGACCTCTTTCTCTCTGCTCTAGCCCCGGTGGGACGGGGTCAAGTCTGTAACTGATTTACCCAAAGCGAGAGAGTCAGAAACAAAGGGAAGCCTGGCAACAGGCGGGAAAGAAGGAAGGAAGGTTCCTAAAAAGGAAAAAACCGGGCGAAGGCCCGGCCGGCTGCATTCAGTGCGTATATGCCGCCACATTGTTCATGTCCACCGCTTCATGGAGAGCCGCATTCAAGCCGCTTGCGATGATGTTGGCGATATCCTCGATGAACTGATCGATTTCTTTCGGGGTTACCAACAGATCGTGCCCGACCGGATTCAACACTTCCTTGACAAGCTGCAGCCGGTCATTCTCCTCCAGCCCATCCAGCAGGCCGAAAATTTTGTCCGTCCGGTCCGTCTCCTGCTTGAAATGCTCGATCATCAGGTCGATGCAGTTGTTGACAATGGTTGAGGCATAAACGACGGTCGGCACCCCGATCGCGATAACGGGAACACCCAAAATTTCCTTCGTCAGTCCTTTGCGCTTATTGCCGATGCCCGAGCCGGGATGAATGCCCGTATCCGCCACCTGAATGGTTGTGTTGACGCGGTCTATTGAACGAGAAGCCAGCGCATCGATCGCTATGACCAGATCAGGCTTGGAGCGGTCGACGATTCCCTGCACGATCTCGCTGCTCTCGATACCGGTGGTCCCCAACACCCCGGGAGCTACCGCGCTGACCTGACGATAGCCCGGGCTGACGTGATCCGGCATCAACTGAAAGAAGTGCCTGGTGACCATGATGTTCTCCACCACGATCGGCCCCAGGGCGTCGGCCGTCACATTCCAGTTGCCGAGTCCGATGATCAGCACCTTGGCATCTTTTCCGATTCCGATCTTCTTCAGGAAGTCAGCGAATTTCTGAGCAAAGAGAGTCGCCACCTGATCCTGCAGGTCCGAATCCTTATTTCGCAGCCCAAGCACCTCGAAGGTGATGTAGTGACCCGGCAGCTTCCCGATCGACTGGGCGGCTTCCCGGTTCTGGACTTCCATGAACGTCACTTTGACCCCCCCGTCCTCCTGCGTTTCCGTCAAGACGCCGGGAACGGCCCCGCCCATTCGTTTGGCCGCGATTTCATTGGCTTCCAGAGCCAAATCCGTGCTTCCCGCATAGACGAGTCCCTCTTCTTTTTCCGTTTCCATCGGTGCTGCCCCCTTCCTCATTTAGTTGTATTGTGCTGGGAAAAGGGATCCCTTATACGCCCTATTTACGCTATTGCTTTTTCCTATATGCCATGATAGAATATGAAAAGTTGTCAACCATCGATTGGAATGGTTTTTTGAATTAGGAGGTGAACGCAATGCCTAACATCAAATCCGCTATTAAACGTGTGAAAACAAGCGAAAAGCGCCGTCTTCGCAATGCTTCCCAGAAGTCCGCACTCCGTACGGCTGTTAAGACTTTTGAGAACGCTGCTGATGGCAATAACGTGGATAACGCGAAAGCAGCTTTGGTTAACGCAACCAAAAAGCTGGATAAAGCCGTAACAAAAGGCTTGATCCATAAAAATACCGCTAACCGCAAAAAGTCCCGTTTGGCTAAGAGATTGAACGCTCTTTCCGCCCAAGCTTAATAACGCCCAAACAAAAGCCCATCCGCTTCTTCGAAGCCGATGGGCTTTTTTTGGTGCGCAAGGACAGCCGCTAGCCGCTCCTTCCCCCAGGAGCGGCTGAGCGCCCTTGGCCGCCGCCTGCCGGCTGACCGCCCCGCCGCTCTACGCAAGACCCCTTCCCGCAATGCCCGGCATTAGCGGCCGATCTCCAGCATGGCGAGCTCCAGGCCGAGCACCTTGTCGATGCCCCCGCTCTTGATCTGGAAATCCAGATCGGCCAGCTTCGACAGGATCTGGGCCAGGCGGGCGCTGCTGTAGCGGCGGCCCTGGTCGGCCGCGATCTTTACCGGAAACGGGTGAAGGCCGATCTGTCCCGCGATTTGCTGGTGCGAATAGCCTTGAGCGGACAACTCCTTGACCTGAAGAATAATCCGGAACTGCCTCGCCATCAGCATGACGATCTTGATCGGCTCCTCCTTCTGCTTAAGCAGCTCGTACAGGATGGCGAAGGCCCGCTCCATCCGCAGCTGTACGATATCCTCGATCAGCAGAAAGATGTTCTGTTCGGTGCTTCTCACGACCAGCTGGTCGACGAGCTCCGCCGTCACTACTCCGCCAGCTCCCGTATACAGAGACAGCTTCTCCATTTCCGCCGCCAGCACTTCCATTTGCCCCCCGCAGTAGAGGAGAAACGGCTCAAGCGCTCCGGGGGCGAACCGGAATTGAAGCTTCTCCGCCCTCCGCTCCACCCATTTGGCCAACTCCTCCGCCGAAAGAGCGGAGAACGAATGAAGCCACTTGTTCTCCTTCAGCTGCTTGACGATCTTCTTCCGTTCATCCAGCTTGTCCGCTTCCACGGTGAAAACCAGCACCGAATACTCCGCGGGTGATTTCAGATACGCCGCAAAGCGATCCACCTTGTGCTCGATCTTGCCGCTTTCTTTCGCTCCCGTCAGGAAAACGGCGTTGCTGGCAAGAATGACCTTACGGGGCACGAAGAAGGGTGCCGTTTCCGCATCCTCCAGAACCGCCTCCAGGGGAGTTTCCGCCAGGTCATAGCGGCTGACGCCGAACTCTCTCTGCTCCGGCTCAACCAGCTCGTTCAGCAGCTGCCCGATGTATTCATTCCTTAAATATTTCTCAGGCCCGAAACAAACGTTAACGGGATTTACTTTAACCATTGTGTGCCCACCTCGTCCCTTATCATACTAGACCCGGAGGAGCCTATCAATCCTTGTTCCTCCCCTACCCCTAAGGCAGGAGGGGACGATTCGGCCAGACCAAGCCGCCATCTGCGCCATAAGGAAGCCGAAGGGAGCCGGAAAGCAGCACAAAGGGGAACCGCCAGGATTCCATGCCCGGACGATCCCCCTTATATAAACACCCGGCGGAAAGCTCTAGAAACTTTCCTTCTGGGCGGACAGCCGTCGCCAGTACCGGTTTCTGCTATTACTATACGCCGCCCAACGGGCTTTGGTGCACGCCTTTTCTTACTTGCGGAATTCCTTTTTGAGCGAGAGATCCACCAGATATTGGATTTTGCTGCCATCCGGTTTAAGGATTTCGTACGTCAGCTGGGTGTCTCCTACCCAGTACAGCAGATGCACCTTGGCCCCTCCGCCCCACTGGGAGTCGGAGATGAACACGGTCTCCCCGTTGCTTCCCCGCACCACAACGGTTTGGTTCTCCACCGCGGCCTTATACTTATTCGACGGGGCGGCTAGCACCGTGTTCTCCTCTCCCGTGTTGGAAGCGGCCCCCGAACCGGCTTCACCGGTCTTCCCCCCCGAAGGAATCAGAGGACCTTGCGGGGTGAAGGATACGACGTTGTCGGGATTGGCTTTCCCCGGTTCCACCAGGGCTCCCGGCGAAGGGGACAAGCTAGTGGATGGCGAAGGGGACGCGGCTAAAGAAGGCCGCTCTCCTCCGCCGGCGAGTGCACTTCCATTCCCCTTGTTCTTGTCGCCAAGAACGACGCTGCCGCTCCCCTTGCCGGGAGTGGCCTTGGGTGCCGTAGAGGCCTGCAGCTTGCGGGTGGCGTCCGCTGTCAGGGTGGGAGAAGGCTCCGCCGTTAACCCCGCGGCAGGGGATGGGGTCGCTTGCGCAAGGGACTTGCTGGCTTCCTCCGATTTACCATCGGCTTTGGGTTCGTTCCCGGCCGAATATTGATCCATGGCTGAACCAGCCAAGGTCCGCTGCTGGCTAGCGGCCGGAGTCGACGCCTCCCCGCGATACCCGCCGGCCATGTTGGAGGCGGCCGTGCTGTTCTTATCGTTCCGTCCGATATTCCCTCCATTGAAGACCACCAAGCCGAGCACGGCCGCCGCCGCAGCCACTCCCGTCCCGATTTTCCAGGAAAATCCCTTCCCGATTCTGCGTCCCGCAGGCACCGGTATGACATCCGAGGAAGCGCTCTGCTCCCTCAAGCCGTCCGCTTCCGCAAGGCGAGGCAGAATGGAATCCACAATGCTGAACGGAGGGATGACGGCAGGCAGCTGCTCGAGCTCATCGGAAATACGCTGCAAACGCTCAAATACGGCCGCACATTCGGGGCATTGTCTAATGTGCTTAAGGAGGGTACGCTGTTCTGCGATCGTCAGATCTTGATCCAGATCCCGTTGCATCAGTTCCATCACCTCTTGGCAGCTCATCCCCGAACACCACCCTTCTGATAATCTTGAAGTAAGGATTGCAATTGCTGTCTCGCCCGGAACAAATACGATTTGACCGTGTTGATGGGCAGATCCAGTGATTCGGCAATCTCGTTGTAGGAGAAATCCTGCAGGTAACGCAGAACCACCACCGTCCGGTGATGGGGAGGAAGCTTATCTATGGCATCGTGAATGTCCTTCGCGACATAGGCGGCCAGTACCTCTTCTTCCACTAAGAGGCCGGTGGCAAACACCATTTCGTGCTCTTCGATCGAAACGGTTGGTTTGGTCTTGCGGAATTTATCAATGCAGATGTTCGTCACAATCCGCTGGACCCAAGTCTTGAACAATGCTTTCTCTTCATAAGAGTCAATCTTGCGGTATATGCGGATCAGGGCTTCCTGGGATGCGTCCAGCGCATCCTGCTCGTTGCCCAATATATAATAAGCCGTCCGGTAAACGTGAGACTCTATCTCTCGCAATAAAGCTATCAGAGCGTCGCGATCGCCCGATTGGGCAGCTTTGATTAATTCAAGCGCTACCACAGGGTTCCCCCTTCCTGCACACTTATAGACGGACCTATGTCTAATAATGTTGCACCATGGCGCCATGATAATAGAATTTGGCCGTTTTTTTATGTAAAATCACACACACTACCTGTTACTATATCAAAAATCTGGATGCCGGTATATACAGGCACTTCTAGTAATTTACATAACTTGCTCCAAAAGGGAGCCCCGTCCCCTTTACCGCTCCAGCTTGGTGACAATCTCCAGCGGGCCGCCCCGGTTCGCAATGGTCATCCGGATTTCGCCCTGCCGGTCGGTCCGGTAAACGGAGGCTCCCGTGGAGATAAGCCGTTCGACCACCTGGGGGGAGGGATGGCCATAAGTATTGGTCTTGCCGACCGAAATGACCGTCTGCGCCGGCTTCCAGAACTCCAGCCATTCCGGCGTGGAGGAGGTTTTGCTGCCATGGTGGGCTATTTTCAGAACATCGATAGGCTGCAGGCTCTCCGGCCGGATGCCGGCTGCGTCCAGCCTGGTTAAGAGCTCGGCTTCTCCATCCTTCTCCATGTCCCCGCTGAACAGAAACCGTTTTTGGTACATGTCCATCAGAAAAACAAGGGAGCTATCATTCTGGTGCTCCTCTTCCCTTATTTTCGTCTCCCCTTCGGAAAGCGGATATAGAAAAACAAGGCTGGTTTCGCCATCCGGGTCAAACCGCGTTCCTTCACCGGCGGCAAACAGCGGGATGCCACGATCCTGAGCGGTTTGCAGCAGCTTTCGCAGGGTCGCGTTGTTCTTCACGGTGCCATTAAAAAAGATCCGTTTCACCGGGATCTGTTCGAGAACGGCTTGAAGGCCGCCTATATGATCCTGATCGCCATGAGTAATGATCAATGCATCCAGCTTGTGAATTCCCCTCTTCTTAAGAAGAGGAACCAGCAGTTTGCGGCCCACTTCGTAAGGATCCTGCCGGTTCTTCCAATTCTCTCCCGCCTTGCGGAAGCTGACCGTACCTCCCCCGTCCACAAGCAGGTTGCGGTCCCCGGGCGTATGAATCCAGATCGCGTCCCCCTGGCCCACGTCGATAAAATTCACCGTAGCTTCCCTGTTCCATTTATCGGGAGAATACCCGTAAATCATAAGAAGCACGAAAAGAGCGGCCGACGCCGCCAAAATGCCCCGATGACCGTACCAGGGCATCTTCACGGCCAGATGAACCCCTTCTCCAGCAGGAGGAGTCAAGGCTTTGCGGCGTGCCGCTACGCCGAGCAGCATCAGTCCGCCCAGTCCGTAATAGGCGGCAACCCAAGCTTCGCTTGGCGAGGGCCAGATGAGATGAAAGGAAGCCCAGCCGTCCAGGCCTTCCACGATCCGGAAGGACAACCGGTTGATCCAAACCGTCGGCCAGGCCAGAAGCTGGCCGAGCCGCTCGGAAATCAGCCCGATCAGGAGCGCGGCTGAGCCCGCCGGGGTTACCACGAAGCTGATCAAGGGAACGAGCAGCAGATTGGCAAACCAGGAAATAAGCGAAAATTGATTGAAATAGTAAACCGATAGCGGAAACGAAGCGGCTTGGGCGACGAAAGTCACGGCCAGTGTTCCGGTTACCGTCGGACCGGCTGCCGGAAGAAGGCGCGAGAACGGGGCCACCCCGAGAATAAGGCCGATGGTCACAAGAAAGGACAGCTGAAAGCCTACATCGAGGAGGTAATAAGGCTTCCACAAGAGCATCAGCCAGCCGACCAGGCACACGAGATGGAGGCCGTCCTTGAGCCAGCCCTTACGTGCTGCGTACAAGGCTATCATGGCCATCCCTCCCGCCCGGATAACCGAAGGCGAAGCCCCGGTCAGCAGGATGTAGAAAGGGAGCAGCGACAGGACGATCAGGAGGCTTGTCTCCCGGGTCACCCGGGTCCTGGCGAGCATCCACAGCAGCACCGCGACGAATACGGCGACATGAAGCCCGGAGATGGCCAGGATGTGAGTAAGGCCGAGCTGGGAGAACTGCTGGAAGGACTCCGGATCCAGATCGGACCGGAGACCGACCAGCAGGCCCTTCATGTACCCCGCTTGCTCCGCAGGAAAGATAGCATCGAGCCGGGTGCCCAGATGATCCCGGAGCCGGTCGTTCCAGCTGAGCAGAACGGGCCAGGACAAGGGCTGGGCGGGGAGGCGATGGAGCTGCTCCGTTCCCTTGGCGGAAACCAGCCAGTGGATCCCCTGAAGCCTCAAGTAGCGGCGGTAATCGAAGCCGCCGAAATTTCTTGCCCCTTCCGGGGCTTTGATCGTGCCTTCCAGCTCGATTCGGTCTCCCCTCCGCAAAGCCAAAGCGGCGGCCTGCTCTTCCGGCTTCAGCAGCTTGACCGACACCTGAAACTTTTCCTTGCCGTCCAACCGGCTCTCTTTGGAGAAGGAAGCTCCGTCTTCCCCCTGTACCTCCTCCGCCAGAAGGAGAAAGGACGCTTTGTCCCCGTCTACCGTTACCGGGGAAACGAGCGTCCCGCGCATAACGGCGCTTCCTTCCTCCGCCGGCCCGGCCTCCCCAACGGGCAGCTCCAAGCGTGTGACATGGCGACCGTCACTCCATTGGTAGTAAGCGGCGGCCATAAGAAAAAGCAGGACAAAAAGCGCAGGCCTTCTCCCCGGCAGGGCCAGCAGGTGCAGCGCCGCCGTAAGCGCGGCTGCCCCCAGCACAGCCGGCAGGGGCAGGGTCAAGCCGGGCAGCCAAATGGCCGCCGTATAGCCGGCGGTCCAGACCCATGCTCCTGAAACTACCGTAGGTTTCATAAAGGTAACTCCTTCTCGGGTTTATCTCCTGCACGGACAGGAAGGAACCGTCTATCGGACAAAAACAAAGAACCTCTTACGCGTAAACGCATAAGAGGTTCTTCCTCATCCTACGATTAATTGATGATTTCCGTCAGTGTATTGGGCGGGGGCTCATAGGAGGGGATGGGCCGGAAAATAATGCCCCGCGTCTGCATCAAAAGCGATACCTTCTCGCTGTCCTTCGGATAGGGACGATGGTAGACAATCTCCTTGACCCCGCTGTTCGCGAGCATGTTGGCGCAGGTCCAGCAGGGCTGATCGGTTACATAGACCGAGGAGCCCTCCCGGTCGATCCGGTCGGTAAACAGCAGGAGGTTCTGCTCCGCATGAATGGTGCGGATGCATCGCTGTTTCTTAATGACGGACTCCTGGCCGTTCTCGATCCGGACCTCGTAATCCTCGGCCAGCATGCAGCCGGCCTCGTAGCAGTCCGGCACCCCCATGGGCGCCCCGTTATAAGCCGTCCCCAGCAGCTTCTTCCCCTGTACCAGCACGGCACCGACATGCCGGCGGAGGCACTGGGAACGAGTGGACGCCATATAGGCGATATCCATGAAATAAGTATCCCAGTCTTTGCGGCGGGACATATCAGTTCTGGCTCGCTTTGATGGCTTGATCAAGATCGAACAGAATGTCGTCGATTCCTTCCGTTCCGATGGACAAACGAATCATCCCCGGGGATACGCCGGCTGCCTTCTGCTCCTCTTCGTTAAGCTGCTGATGCGTCGTGCTGGCCGGGTGAATGATAAGAGACTTGGAGTCGCCCACGTTGGCCAAGTGCGAGAACAGCTTGACGGAATTAATTACCTTGCGGCCGGCTTCCAGTCCGCCTTTGATCCCGAAAGTTAGGATGGCTCCCTGTCCTTTCGGAAGATATTTAAGAGCCAGGTCATACGACGGATGGCTTTTGAGTCCGGCATAGCTGACCCATTCCACGCCCTCGTGGGCTTCGAGGAATTGAGCGACCTGCAGCGCGTTCGAGCTGTGGCGTTCCATCCGCAGATGAAGGGTTTCCAGTCCCTGAAGCAGCAGGAACGAGTTGAACGGGGAAATCGCCGCTCCCATATCGCGAAGGAGCTGAACGCGGGCTTTGATTATGTAAGCGATGGGTCCTACCGCATCCGTAAACACCACGCCGTGGTAGCTTGGGTCCGGCTGGGTCAGGCCGGGGAATTTGTCGTTCTGTTTCCAGTCGAAGGTCCCCCCGTCCACAATGACGCCGCCAATGGAGGTCCCGTGGCCGCCGATGAATTTCGTGGCGGAATGAACGACGATGTCGGCTCCATGCTCAATCGGGCGAAGCAGGTAGGGACTTGGGAACGTGTTGTCCACGATCAGGGGAACCCCGTTCTCATGGGCGATGGACGCCACAGCGGCAATATCCAGAACATCCCCCTTCGGATTGCCGATCGTTTCGGCATAGACGGCTTTCGTTTTTTCCGTAATGGCACGGCGGAAATTCTCCGGATCGCTTGGATCGACGAAAATAACCTTGATTCCAAGCTTAGGCAGCGTGGTGGAGAACAGGTTGTAGGTTCCGCCATACAGGCTGGCAGCCGATACGATTTCATCGCCGGCCCCAGCAATATTTAGAATCGAATAAGTAATAGCCGCTTGTCCGGAAGCCGTAGCGAGCGCAGCAGGGGCTCCTTCCAGGGCGGCGATTCTTTTCTCGAAAACATCCGTTGTCGGGTTCATTAATCGAGTGTAAATGTTGCCGAATTCCTTCAAGGCGAACAGGTTGGCGGCATGATCGGTATCGCGGAAGCCGTAGGAAGTCGTCTGGTAAAGCGGAACCGCCCGGGAGAAAGTAGCCGGATCAATTTCCTGCCCGGCATGCACGGCCAGGGTTTCGGGGGAAAGCTTGCGTTCTTCTGCCATAAGTTTATCGATAACCTCCTAGTTATTATTTCCTATTAATTCTCTCATATTTGTATGAAATTGAAAAGCAAACAGGATCACGAACGGTTGTCTTTTAAAGCCGCTCGTCTCCTCAAGGTCCTTCTACCGAAATCCGATCCTTGAACGATTCATAGGTTTTCGGACCGATGCCCTTTACCTTCGTAATGTCTTCGGGCTTCTTGAATCCTCCGCTTCCTTCCCGGTAAGCGATGATAGCCTTCGCTTTGCTTTCGCCGATTCCCGGCAGGTCCATGAGCTTCTGAAGCGAAGCCGTGTTCAGGTTGATCTTCCCGGCTCCGGCTTTGGTCCCTTCCTTGCCGGCGGAAGAAGGAGCCGTCACCGTGCCGGCGCCCGGCTCAGCAGCCCGGCCAGCCGGAGAAGGAGAGGAAGCCGCGGTCGGAGCCCCCTCCCCTTCTCCGGCCGCTTGCGCGGTCCCCTGCGTCCGTCCAGCCGGCACCTCCCCTTCGGATGGCCGCTTCGGTTGGGCAGCAGGAGCCGATGCGGGAGAAGGGGCCGGACTCGGGGAAACAGACGCCCCGTTCGCGCCGGCAGGACTTTTCCCTTCCCCTGCTCCCGGCTTGTCCGTCCCTTGGCTTCCCGGCTTCTGATCCAGCCACTCCTCAATCTGGCCGTTCACCGGTGCGAGGAGTGCCTGATCCGCCCGGTCAAAAGCATGGCGGACCCCCAGCCAGACTCCTGCTGCTGCTATCGGCAGCAGCAGCCAAACGAATACTTTTCCGTACTGACGCATAAACAATCCCATCGTTTCTCTGCTCCTTTCCTGAATCGGCCCAAAAAAGGGCCAAAAAAAACCGCCTCTGCCACGAATCCGTGGACAAAGGCGGTTCTTCCGCTCCAAGTATGCTGTTGCCCTTACTATACGCCAGGAGCCGTGAGAAATCAAGTTCCTTCCTCCCAGGCATGAAACCGCCCTAACCGTCATATAGTTAGAGGAGTTTTTTACCGGCAAGGACGGGAGCCTTTCTCTAGCGTCAGCAGAGAAAGTCCCGCTTTCCGTTCTTCTAATCCAGGCCATGGGAGGGAAAGTTAATGAAAACGGGCTTTATCGGCACCGGAAGCATGGGGTCTATCCTTATTGAAGCCTTCATCCAATCGGGAGCCCTTCAACCGGAAGAAATTACGGCCTCCAACCGCAACCCTTCTAAACCGGAAAAGCTGGCGGAGCGGTATCCCGGACTCCGGGCGGTCCTTACGAACCGGGAGGTCGCCGAAGCGTGCCGGCTTCTTTTTGTCTGTGTGAAGCCGTCCGAATTCAAGCGGGTGCTTCCCGAAATCGCCCCTTATCTCGACCCGAATCACCTCGTCGTCTCCATCACGAGCCCTGTCTTGATCCGGCACTTGGAAGACCAGCTGCCCTGCAAGGTGGCCAAAATCATTCCGAGCATCACCAACTACGTTCTGAGCGGGGCCGCCCTGTGCATCTACAGCGACCGCCTGCAGCCGGAGGATAAACTCCTGCTCGACCGTTTGGCCGGGTGTATCTCCCGCCCCATTGAGGTAGAGGAAAGTTTTACCCGGGTGACCTCGGATATCTCCAGCTGCGGCCCCGCTTTCATGGCGTTTCTTCTGCAAAGATTTGTCGACGCGGCGGTGGAAGAGACCGGCATTCCCCGGGAAGAAGCCACCCGCCTCGCCAGCGAGATGCTGCTTGGAACCGGCATGCTCCTGACCGCCGGCGGCTTTACTCCGGATGAGCTGCAGAAGCGCGTGGCCGTTCCCGGCGGCATTACAGCCGAAGGACTTCGTCTCATGGACCGCGAGGTGAAGGATCTCTTTAATCAGCTGATCCGGATCACCCACGCCAAGTACAGGGAAGATGTGGATAAGGTAGAAGCCGCCTTCCCGAATAAGAAAACCTGAAGCGGGACCGCCCGGAAGGACGGTCCCGCTATACTGCGCCCTTACGGGCGGTTCCTCTTCCTTAGCGGCCGAGGCTGGCTTTCGTTAGTTGGCCACGATGTTGACAAGCTTGCCTTTGACCGCGATGACTTTCCGGACGGTTTTGCCGGCAATGGCTTCCTTCACCTTCTCCAGACCTTGGGCAAGCTCCTGCATGGCGGCCTGCTCCAGATCGTTCGCGACCATAGCGCGGTCGACGATCTTGCCGTTCACCTGAACGACGATCTCGACTTCATTCTCCACCGTCCAGGCTTCCTCATAAGAAGGCCACTCGGCGTAGGTAATGCTCTCGGAATGGCCGAGAAGCGACCACAGCTCTTCCGCGAGATGCGGTGCGATCGGCGACAGCATCTGGACAAACTGCTCCAAGGCGGCCTTGGGCAGCTTCTCGGTTTTGTAAGCTTCGTTGACGAAAATCATCATTTGGCTGATGGCCGTGTTGAACCGGAGGGCTTCGTAATCCTCCGTTATTTTTTTGATCGTTTTGTGCCAGGTGCGTTTGAACGCATCGGTCGTCTCCGCGTCGTTCTCCGTCAGCTTGCCCGTCAGGGTGCCGTCCTCGTTTAGGAACAGCCTCCAGACCCGGTTCAGGAACCGGTAGCTTCCTTCCACCCCGCTGTCATTCCAAGGCTTCGTCGCCTCCAGCGGCCCCATGAACATTTCGTACAGGCGGAGCGTATCCGCGCCATATTGGTTCACGATGTCATCCGGGTTGATGACATTGCCCCGGGACTTGCTCATCTTCTCGTTGTTCTCCCCCAGGATCATTCCCTGGTTGACGAGCTTATGGAAAGGCTCCTTGGTCGCCACTACGCCCAGATCATACAGAACCTTGTGCCAGAAGCGGGCATAGAGCAGGTGAAGTACCGCATGCTCGGCCCCTCCGATATAGAGGTCGACCGGAAGCCATTTCTTCTGAAGCTCGGGCGAACAGATTTCCTGGTCGTTCCGCGGATCGATGAACCTCAAGTAATACCAGCAGCTTCCCGCCCACTGCGGCATGGTGTTCGTTTCCCGGCGGGCCTTAAGCCCGGTTTCCGGATCCACGGTATTCACCCATTCCTCGTCGTTGGCCAGTGGAGACTCTCCGGTTCCGGAGGGACGGATTTCGTCCATCTCCGGAAGCTGGAGCGGCAGCTGGTCCACCGGCACCGTCTTCATGCTGCCATCCTCAAGATGCAGAATCGGGATCGGCTCGCCCCAATAACGCTGACGGCTGAACAGCCAGTCGCGGAGCCGGTACGTAACCTTCCCTTTCCCTTTGCCCTCGGCTTCCAGCCATTCGATCATGGCGGCGATGGCCTTCTCGTTGGCCAATCCGTTCAGGAAGCCGGAGTTCACATGCTCGCCGTCCCCCGAATAGGCTTCCGTATCGAGATTGCCGCCCGCCACCACTTCCACGATCGGCAGGTGGAACGCTTTAGCGAATTCGTAGTCCCGCTGGTCGTGGCCGGGAACCGCCATAATGGCCCCGGTGCCGTAGCCGGCCAGCACGTAGTCCGCAATCCAGACCGGAACCTTCTCACCGTTGACTGGATTGACGGCATACGCCCCGGTGAAGACCCCTGTCTTTTCCTTGGCCAGATCCGTCCGTTCCAGGTCGCTCTTGCGGGCCGCCTTCTCCCGGTACTGTTCCACGCTTTCCTGCTGCTCCGGCGTGGTAATCCGGCCGACGAATTCATGCTCCGGCGCAATGACGCAGTAAGTCGCACCGAAAAGCGTATCCGGGCGGGTGGTGAAGACGGTGAGGTTGACGCCCTCATGTCCGTCGATCGCAAATTGAACCTCGGCGCCCTTGGACTTTCCGATCCAGTTGCGCTGCATGTCCTTGATGCTCTCGGACCAGTCGAGCTCCTCCAGATCCTCGAGAAGCCTTTCCGCGTACTCCGTAATCCTCAGAATCCATTGACGCATCGGCTTGCGTATGACGGGATGCCCGCCGCGTTCGCTCTTGCCGTCAATGACTTCCTCGTTCGCGAGCACGGTGCCGAGTGCCGGACACCAGTTGACGGGCACTTCATCGACATAAGCCAATCCTTTGTTATACAGCTGGATGAAGATCCACTGCGTCCATTTGTAATACTCCGGGTCCGTCGTGCTGATCTCCCGGTCCCAATCATAGGAGAAACCGAGGGACTTGATCTGACGCCGGAACGTATCGATGTTCTTCGCCGTGAAGTCTCTAGGGTCGTTCCCCGTGTCCAGCGCGTACTGCTCCGCGGGAAGACCGAAAGCGTCCCACCCCATCGGATGCAAAACGTTGTAGCCTCTCATCCGCTTAAAGCGGGAAACGATGTCCGTTGCCGTGTAACCTTCCGGATGGCCAACATGCAGCCCGGCTCCGGACGGATAAGGGAACATATCGAGTGCGTAGAACTTCGGTTTGTCCGAGTCCTCCAGCACCTTAAACGTTTTGTGTTCATCCCAATATTTTTGCCATTTCGGCTCCAGCTTCTGG
This sequence comes from Paenibacillus aurantius, assembly GCF_032268605.1. Taxonomy (NCBI): domain Bacteria; kingdom Bacillati; phylum Bacillota; class Bacilli; order Caryophanales; family Paenibacillaceae; genus Paenibacillus; species Paenibacillus aurantius. The sequence goes on along the minus strand of NZ_CP130318.1, from coordinate 2,314,524 downwards.
GGATTGTACCCTGGATGGGCATTGCCTTCCTGTGTCATGGCTTATTCCTCCTTGTACTATTAACAGCGCAATAAAAAAACCTGCCGTCCCGGCCCTAAGGCCAGGGACGAGAGGTTTGAATTCCCGTGGTACCACCCTGGTTGACCCTTCCTCCCGAGGAGGGAAAGATCCACTCGTAAACCCTGTAACGCGGGCAGCGGTCCGGTTAGCACCATAAGGCATCCGGCCATCGGATGCAGCAGGCTTCACCATCCGGCTCCAAGGCGAGTTCATTCTCGGTCATCTGCCGGCTTCCACCTTCCCCCGGCTCTCTGTATAAGACGCACGCGAAAACTACTAGTCCTCTTCACAGCCATAAAGTATGTACCAAATTATATGAAACAAGGAGCGGCTCTGTCAAGTCACCGTTATCCCTTTCGGGCAACGAAGAACGCCCGCTCCGTCTCTTCATCCGCTTCCCGCCATTCAAAATCGCCGTAAAGCCGTACATCCCGGAAACCGGCCTCCCGGAGCTGATCCTTGACCCAAGGCAGCGGGTAAGCCCGCTGAACGTGATGCTCCTCGAACCGGAGAAACCGGTCCCCCCCCTCTTCCTTAACGAAGAAAGTCAGATCGTGTTCAATTTGGCACAGCTGTTCGTCAAACCCGCATGTCCAGATGTAGGCGATATCCTCCTCGTCCAGAAGAAAAGGCTGCGACCGGTAATACTCCCCCAATAGACGGGGAGTATGCATATCGAAAACAAAGAGTCCACCCAGAGCAAGCCCTTCATACGTCCGCCGGAAAGTTTCCGTCAAATCCGCTTCCTCGGTCAAGTAATTCAGCGAATCGCAAAGGGAAATGACTCCATCCACACGGTCCGGAAGCTCCCATTCCCGCATATCCTGCTGAAGAAAATGGACGCTTCCCTTCCCGGCTTTCCCAACAACCGCTTCTTCGCTTTTGTTCCTTGCCACCGCCAGCATGTGGTCGGACAAGTCGATGCCGGTTACCTCCAGGCCTTTCCGGGCCAGGGGAATGGCAATGCTCCCCGTCCCGCACCCCAAATCGACGACGGAGGACGGGCGCCCGAACCTTTCCCAGCATTGGTCCAGAAACGAAAGCCAGCGGGGATAAGGCATATCCTCCATCAGCCGGTCGTAGTAATAGGCGAATCGCCCGTAAGCCATACCCCACTCATCCTTACTCGTTATCTGAGGCTCCGGCTGGTGCTGCCGGCCCCGAATCCTTATCCGTCTGCAGGTACGTCCAGTTTTCCTTCTGCACGATAAGGCCCTCTTTCATGAGCTTGCCCATGGCCCGTTTAAAAGCCGATTTGCTTATCCCGAACCGCTGCATAATGATATCTGCCGGCGTTTGGTCCGAGAAGGGCATCGCCCCGTTCGGCCGTTCCTTCAGATAAGCGAGAAGCTTATCCGCATCCTCGACCCGGCCGACTTCCTTCAACGGCTTAAGGGAAAGATTGACGCGTCCGTCCTCCCGGACCTTCATGACCCGAACCTGTACCGTTTCCCCGACGCGAAGCATCCGGGTCCGCTCGGAAGCATGGATCATGCCGATTACCCCAAAGCCGAGGATCCCTCCTTCACATATCACGAAGGTGCCCATTTGAAGAGGCTTGTAGACGCGGGCTTCCACCCATTGGTTCAACCAGGAGGTCGGAGCATGGAAGGTGAGGGGAGCGAGCTCTTCCTCTCCTGCCAGCTTGGCCATCAGCCGGCCCTGCCGGTCGTGCGCCATCGTTACGTATACCTTGTCTCCTACCTGAGGACGAAGCTCCTTCAGCTCCGGCTGTTCCTTGAAGGGAAGGAGCAGCTGCCGGCCGAGCCCCATATCGAGAAAGGTCCCAAACCGGTGGTGGATATCGGCCACTTCCAGCAAGCCCACCTGACCGAGCTCCATCAGCGGCTTTTTCATGGTTGCGGCCAACCGGTCTTCGGTGTCGAAATACAGAAAGACCTCCACGTCCTCCCCCACCTGAACGGGCCCGGTCGTTTCCGTATAATGAAGAAGAACCTCACGAACGCCGTCCGTGACGAAATATCCGTACGGCTTTGTTTCTTTGGTCACCTTGAGGGTTACGGTCGTTCCCGCCTGAAGCGTCATACCTTCTCGACCACTTTGGCATCCGACCACAGACGCTCGATGTTGTAATATTCCCTGTCGTCCCGGTGGAACACGTGGGCCACTACATCACCCAGGTCGATCAGCACCCAGCGGGCGGTGTCCATTCCTTCCAGCCCTCTTACCCGGAAGCCGTGCTGCTCGGCCTTTTTCTTGATTTCCGTCGCGATAGCCTGTACCTGGGTCTCCGAATTCCCGTGACAAATCACGAAATAATCCGAAACGAGCGAGATACCCTCCAGGTTCAAGGCAACCACGTTCATCGCTTTCTTATCGTCCGCCGCGTCCAGTACAAGCGTAAGCAGATCTTGGTTGGTCATCTTTTCTTCCCCTCCCGTTCCCTGACCTCATCGATAAGCGAATTACGCGCCATGAGCGTCATGGGAAAGACTTTTTCTCCTTTGGATAACAAATAATGAATGGTGGAGTCAAATCCGGCTATGAGTGCTTTTTCCATGCTGGTCTCGGCCAGCCGGCGGAGGTTCGCCACTTCCGGGTAATCCCGGTTAGGCTCAATATAATCGGCCAGGCATATGATTTTATCAAGCTGGGACATGCCGACACGACCTGACGTATGATAACGGATCGCATCCAGCACCTCTTCATCGTCGATCCCGAATTCCTCCGCTACGACGAATGCCCCCACAGGTGCATGCCATAGCGGTTTTTCGTAGGAAAGCAGCTCCTCCGGCAGGCGGTTGTCGACAATAACTTGGCGCTGCTTCTCCACCGGCCAGTATTTGCAGTAATCATGCAGCAGCGCAGCTAGATCGGCCTTCTCCGGATCCCCCCCGAACCGGTGGGCCAGCTCAACCGCCGATTCCATTACGCCCAGCGTATGCTGCCAGCGCTTAGCGGGCATCTGCTTCCGTACCGCCTCCATCATCTGTTCACGCTTCATATAAACCGTTCCCCTCGATATAATCCCTAACCGGTTCCGTTACGACGTAACGAATGGATTGTCCTCCCGCTCTTCGGGCCCGGATGTCCGTTGAGGAAATCTCCATTAACGGCATCGGCACCAGCAGGACCGAGCGCCGGATTTCATCCGGAAGCTCCTCCAGCTTGATCACGTAACCCGGCCGCTCCAGACCGATAAAAGTGACCTGCCGCGCCAGCTCCCCGATCCGGTACCACTTCGGCAAGTACATAACCATATCCCCGCCTATGATGTAAAAGAATTGATGATCGGGATAAGTCTTCCGAAGCTCGGTTATGGTATCGATCGTATAAGAGGTTCCTCCCCGCCGGAGCTCAAAATCCACTGCCTGGAACGCCGCGTGGGACTTCGTTGCCCTAACGACCATCTCCCACCGGGCTTCCGCATCGGCCTTAGGGGCATGAGCTTTATGAGGGGGAACGTGAGCCGGCATAAACCATACCTCGTCCAGTCCCGCTTGCTCCCTTGCCCGTTCGGCCGCGAGAAGATGCCCCAGGTGGATGGGGTCGAAGGTCCCTCCCATGATCCCAACCTTCATCCCTATCCCTCCGTTATGGAAGCTCGATCGTTTTATGATCCTTCGATTCCTTATACAGAATAACGATTTTGCCGATGAGCTGAACCAGCTCGGCTCCCGCACCCTCGGCCAATTCACGGGCCACTTCGTCCCGGTCGTCCGGAACGGTATTCAGGATCGTGACCTTAATCAGCTCCCGCACCTCCAGCGCTTCCTGGATATGCCGGATGAGATGGTCGTTCACCCCGCCTTTGCCTACCTGGAAGATGGGATTCAGATGGTGCGCCTGGGAGCGCAAGTATCTTTTTTGTTTACCGGTTAACATAGTTTTACCCTCAATTCTGCATGTTAAAATCGTTAATGTTTTCAATTGCTGCTAAAAGACTGCTCCACGGCCTCGCGCATAGCCGCCGCCGGGGCCGGAAGCCCGGTCCAATATTCGAAGGCATACGCCCCCTGGTAGATGAACATCCCCAAGCCGCCGTGAACCTGGGCTCCCCTCGCTTTGGCTTCCCTAAGGAGCCGTGTTTCCCTTGGATTGTAGACGATGTCGCTTACAATCATACCGGGGCGGAGCAGGGAGGAGTCCAGCGGGGTTTCCTCCACGTTCGGGTGCATCCCCATCTGCGTCGTATTGATGACCAGGTCGGCGGCTTCCACTGCATCCTTGGCTTGGTCGAGTCCTATGCCTTCGGTCGACGTGTAAGCCCCCATCGCCCGGGCAAGCTCCACCGCCCTTCCCGGCGTCCGGTTGGCCAGCGTGACCTTGGCCGCCCCTTCCTTGGCAAGCGCATAAACGAGTCCGCGCGCCGCGCCGCCGGCTCCCAGCAGAACGACTTTGGCGCCGGCCAGCTTCACGCCGGTTTCCTCTTTAAGGGAACGCACGTACCCGATCCCGTCCGTATTGTAGCCGGTCAGAACGCCATGGTCGTTCACGATGGTGTTTACCGCCCCTATAGCCTTCGCCCCATCGTCGAGGTGATCCAGGTAATCCATGACTTCCACCTTATGAGGGATCGTCACGTTCACCCCGCGGAAGCCGAGCGCCCGGATTCCGGCCACGGCATCCTTCAGAGTCCCCGGGCGAATATGAAAGGCGGCGTACGCCGCGTTCAAGTCCGCCTCGGCAAAGGCGCGGTTCAGCATGAGCGGGGATTTCGAATGGGCGATCGGATCTCCGAACACCCCGTACATCACTGTTTGTGTATCCAACATGCGGGAACTCTCCGTTCCTCTCATGCGGTTTCCCTCCCCCGTTAAATTAAGGAATCCCGTACGGCCACCTTCACCCCGCGCGGGGCATGCACCTCGAGCTCCGCTCCCTCTTCGCTGTTGAGCTTAATCCAGCCCAATCCGGAGATGAGAACATCCACCATGCGGCCTTTGCGCACATGGATCGGATGCTTCGTAAATGAAGGAAGCTTATCCAGATCTTGCTCAGCTGGCGGCTGAAGCAGCTTCCCCTTGTGCTCTACATAGAGCTCGTCCGCCTTCTCCAGCTTGGTGCGGTGAATGTTGATGCTGTTCGAGACATAGCACGTAAACGACTGCCGCGGCCCCTTCACAAAATCAAACCGGGCCAAGCTGCCGAAGTACAGCGTCTGGCGTTCGTTCAGCTGATAGATCATCGGGTTCACCGGCTTCCCCGGTAACAAGGCGTTAAGGTCGCGCCGCTCAACGAGCTCGGTCAGCCTGTGCTTGTATACGATCCCCGGGGTATCGATAATGTCACTTCCGTCATCAATCGGGATATGCACCAGATTCAAAGTCGTACCCGGGTATTGGGAAACCGTCAGCTCCGCCTCCAAGTCGCTGTAATCCCGGATCAGGCGGTTGATGAGGGTGGACTTCCCTACATTCGTGGCTCCGACCACATACACGTTTCGGCCGTCCCGATGCTGATCCAGCTTCTCCAGCAAGCGTTCGAAGCCGATATTCTTCTTGGCGCTTACGAGAACAATGTCCGCTACCTTCAAGCCGTTTTCCTTCGCCTGCTTCTGCACCCAATTCAATAATTTGTTAAGGTTGGTCACCTTCGGAAGAAGATCAATTTTGTTTACCACCAGGAGCACGGGATTCGTCCCGATAAAGCGCTGAAGTCCACTGATGAGAGTCCCTTCAAAATCGAAAAGATCCACAATATGCAGCACCAGGCTCCGGGTATGGCCGATCTCTCCCAAGATCTTCAGGAAGTCATCCTGCTGAAGGGCGATGCTAGACATCTCGTTGTAATGCTTAATCCGGTAGCAGCGTTGGCAGACGACCGGTGTCTTCTCAAGGGCCTGAGGGGGAATATAGCCCAACCGGGATGGTTCTTCCGTCTGCAATTCCACCCCGCAGCCCTCGCAATGCTTATGATCGATATCGCGGCTCATGAATATCCTCCTGCTTGTCGTATGGGAGCTAAGCGGTATAAGCCCCCTAATAGTAGAATAGCCGGGAAGGCATCCCGGCTACTCGCGGATTCAAGGTTTTTTCATAAAGGTTAAGGCAATCTTCTCCAGCCTCCGGTTCACCTTGGTAAAAAAACCTTCGTCCAAAAGAGAAATCGGCTGGACCAATATCGTATGAAGCCCCATCCGGTTGCCCCCCAGCACATCGGTCAGCATCTGATCCCCGATGACGGCCACCGCCTCCGCCGGGAGGTTCATCATCGTAAGGGCGCGGCGGAAGGCCGCGTTCGAAGGTTTCTTGGCGCTAAAAATGAACGGAATGCCCAGAGGGTCGGCAAACTTGCTGACCCGGGCATGCCTGTTGTTGGAGACGATGACCACCTTAAATCCCAGTTGCTGCACATGCTTGAGCCATTCGATCAGCTCCGGTGTGGCAAGAGGAACTTTGGCCCCGACCAGCGTATTGTCCAGATCGGTAATAATCCCTTTAACTCCGTTCTTCCACAGCTCCGGAAGAAGAATATCATAAATGGAGTTTACCTGCTGGCTGGGAATTAAATTGTTAAGCAAGTCTTTCACCCCAAAATTTCCCGAATAGATATTCAAAACTATACCACACTTGGCCTTTTTCGTGCAAAAGGTGTTCCAAATTCCCTAAACAAAAGCCGGCCGCCTGTCCTTGAAGCCCTTCATCCGGGCTTCAGCATGGGACAGACACGGCCGGCTCTGGACTACAGCTCTTCCTTGAGCCGCTTGAACAGCGTCGATGCCCTTCCCATTTCCTCCGGGGTAATCGGCCTCGAGCTGTATTTCGCTTTCTCGAACAAGGCGAGCAGCTGCTCCAGGTCCTTGGACAGCCACGCATCCTTATTCATCCAGCGGCTGAGCGTCTCTCGTGCGGTTTCGTGTTCATGAACGGTAAAGCCTTTGCGCCTCTTGCTTCTCATCAGCTTGTTGTATTCCTGAATGAGCTGATGGTTCAAGCTCGCCGGCTGGCGGTAGCGGGCTACCAAACCGGAAGCCCCCCGCTTGAACCAGAACCAGACGCCGATGCCGGCTGCGGCTGCAATGGCCAGGATAAGCAGAACCGTCGTCACCGGGAAAGAGCCGCCGGCTTCTTCCGCCGGAGCCGGGGCAGCAGGTGCGGGATCGGTTTCCGGCACCGGGGAAACCTCCGGCTGGTTGGGAAGCTGCACCGCCGGTACGGCGAAGCCGGAAGTCGGCTCGAAGGGAATCCAGCCCCAGCCGCTGAAGTAAACCTCCACCCAGGAATGGGCGTCGGAATTGCGTACCGTGTAGGTGCCGGCCCCGTCCGTGGAAAGGGAAAGATTATCCGGTCCGCCGTTCTGTCTCAGCTCCTCCAGCTCATCAACCGGAGAGGAGCCGGTGGAATAGCCTTTGACCCAGCGGGCCGGTATGCCGAGACTCCGGGTAAGCACCGCCATAGCGGTGGAATAGTAGTCGCAGTACCCTTCCTTCGTTTCGAACAGGAAGCGGTCGACAAAATCGCTGCTTTCCGATTTCTGCTCCCTTGGCTGGTTGGTATACCGGTAATTGAACTGAAGGTAACGCTCCAGCGTCTTCACTTTGTCATAGGGGGTCGGGGCATCCTTCGTGATCTCCTTGGCCAGCTGGCGGACCCGATCGGGTAGGGAATTCGGCAGCTGCAAGTATTCCTCCATAGCCGAACGGTTCGGCAAATCGGCGGGCACCGTTCTCAAGCCCGCTTCGTCGATGACCGGCATGTAGGAGATCACGGTGTACGTCTTCGGATACGTCTTGCCTGTACGGCTCTCGGCCCAGCGGAGCTCTTGGGATTTCGGAGACCAGCGGAGCCGGTCGAACCCGGCGTTTTCTTCCCCGAGCGCCTCCACTTTGGCGATGGACAAGGCTCCAAACAGAACGGGGTACGATTCTTCATCGGACAAGGTGATGGTTTGTTTGACCTCAACCGTTTGAGCCTGGCTGTCAGGAAGGCGAGGGTCCTTCCGGAGCTCGCTGTCCAGGCTCAGCTCCTGTTGCACGGCCCCTTGTTTCTCGGCTTGGCTCTTCTCCCAGCCCTTCCCATTGTAGAGTGCTCTCGTTTCGCCTCTCCAATAGCTGCGGTGCGTGGTTTCCACGGTCATGACTTCCGAATAGTCAAAATCAAAGCCCCCGCCCAGCGTGCGGTCATTCCGGCTGTACCCGGAGGTGGAATTGCCTTTGGGCAGCGGAAGATCCACGCCGGGGCTTCCTTTGCCGCCGACCGTGATCGCTTCCCCTTTCCAGTTTTTCCAAAGGGTATAAGGATCTTTCAGCACATTCCCGACATTGGGGGCCAGCATGCCCAGCCCTACCGTACAGGTAAGAAGCAGCACGATAGGCGCGGTGATGGTGACCGGGTAATCGGCGAAATAAGCCCATCCCGCCGGATTTTTTTCCTTCAGGCCGGCGAAATGCCGGATGACGAGGAGGAACAGGCCGCACAAAATCATAAGCGCCGCTTCATCCCAGAGGATCACCTGGCTGAAGGAATCCCGGATGGCGATCGCGGTAAGGCACAGCACGATCATCACGTAGATGCGCACCTTAGACTTGACCCACCACAGGGCGGCCAAATAGAGAAACCAGGCTCCCAGGCTGAACCAGGCCAGCGGGTAAAAGGGCAGAAAGTTGTTGTAAATCCACTCTCCGATCGTCTTGGCCGCAATCGGAGTATAGCCGACAAACCAAACATTTAGTAATAAAATCAGCAGCAATTGAAGAATCCGGGGAACGCCCCGGCTCCGTCCGGGCATCCATTCCGTCAAGAGGACGGCAAGCAAAGTCAACCGGATCAGGGAAACCGTTGCCGGAAGCAGCCCCCCCTCCTCCTCCGCAAACCACATGACGAATTGATATAGGAAAAACCCGGTGAAGAAAACGGTCAGCCGGCGCTGCCAGTCATATAGCAATAGGGACTTCCATCCTCGGGCACTCTCCATTAACCTCTCCCTCCTAATGCTGCCGGCAGTTCCGTTAAAGCGCCGACGGCATAGCCATGGCTTCCCTTGGAATGAAGCAGCTGAATCCACGCCTGGGGATCGTGCGCGGCATCGGCCCCCACGAGAATGTGGCACGGATTCATCTGCCTCTGACGAATCCAGCCGATGGCCGACAGGGAAGAATCGCTGCGGTTCGGGGAAATCACCACGACGAAGGTTCCCGGAACGAACATCTTGGCCCGGTCGTTCAGAACATGCAGGAGGGAGTGGGAGCCGTCCGCTTCCGCTTCCGTCAGGTGGTTCAGAATGCGGCTGTACTGCAGGCCGCTTTTCTTAGGCTCGAAATAAGCCGATTCCCGGCCGACCGAAAGAAGTCCGATCGCCATGCCGTTCTTTCTTCCGTACTCCATCAGGGAAGCCGCCGTCGATACGGCGAGCTCGAACGTTTCGTCCTCCTCGTAATGCATGCGTTCCCTGTCCAGGACGACAATCGTTTTGGGGAGCGACTCCCGTTCGAATTCCTTGGATTTCCACGTCCCCGTCCGGGCGGTCGCATTCCAATGAATCCGGGAAAGCCGGTCGCCGTACGTGTACTCCCTCACGCCGTTGATTTGGGTCGTTTCCCGCAGCGCCCGGGTGGTCGTCGACTGGCTCTGCATGCCCTTCAGCATTTGATGCAGCTGCCTCCACTCGGTGATCGGCACCGTCTGCGGGAGCACCCGGAAGCCGAGCGGAAGATCCAGCGGCCCCCGGTGCTCGAATACGCCGAAAATATCCTCCGTGGAGCACTCCGACCTTTCGAACCGGTAGAAGCCGCGGCGAAGCGGCTGGGTCCGGTATTCCACTCTTCCCCTTCGATTCCAATCCGGAATAAAAGACGACTCGAACACCGTCTCCCCTTTGTTCCGGTGGGTAAGCCGGTCGCGGACAAAAACGTAAGGCACCGGCCACATGCCGGGGATATGAAGATCGATTTGAATGTCGAGGGACGTTCCCGCCTCCAGCGTCTCGTCCTGGCCGAGGTTGGCTAGCCGGCGGGAGCCGGTTACCCGGGAGATGCCGCTGTACCTGCCGAGCAGAATGTAAACCGTGAGGACCGTTACCACCACGAACGTCATGGAGGCCAGCTTCCCGCCTTGGAAGAGCAGAAAGAACAGGCTGAAAAGAAAGCAGGCCAGAACGGCCCAGAATCGCTTGGAGACCTTCGGTTGTTCGGACTTGGTGTATAGGTAACTCATGGCGTCACTTCTCCAGTCTTACAGGCACCCTGACCTGCTCGAAAACGGACCGGAGAACGGAAGCGACGGTGGTCCCCTCCAGCCTGGCCTCGGCTTGAAGAATGATGCGGTGGCCCAGCACGTAAGGAGCGAGGGCTTTCAGGTCATCCGGGATGACATAATCCCTTCCGTTCAGGAAGGCGTAGGCTTTGGCCGCCTGGACAAGCGACAACGTGGCCCTCGGGCTTGCCCCGAGGTAAATAGCGGGGTGTTCGCGGGTGTTCCGGACAAGCGACACCGCGTAGTGACCTACCGCGTCGTCCAGGTGAATGGCACCTACCTTGGCCTGCATGGCGACGATCTCCTCGACCGAAGCCACGGCCTCGAGAGATTCGACCGGATGGGCCTTGCTTTGGGAAACGACCATCCGGTATTCCGTCTGCTCATCGGGATACCCGAGGCTGAATTTAAGCATGAACCGGTCCAGCTGGGCTTCCGGAAGGACGTAGGTTCCTTCGAAGTCGATCGGATTCTGCGTGGCGAGAAGCAGGAAAGGCTTTGGAAGCTCGTACGCTTCCCCGTCAACCGTCACATGCCTTTCCTCCATAGCCTCCAGCAGGGCCGACTGGGTTTTGGTGGTGGCCCGGTTGATTTCATCGGTTAGCAGTATATTGGTCATCACCGGCCCCGGCCGGAAAATAAACTCTTCCTGTTTAGGATGATAGATAGAAACGCCCGTTATATCGGTGGGCAGCAAATCCGGATTGCACTGAATCCGGCGGAATTGGCCGCGGATGGATTTAGCAAGCGCTTTAATGAGCACCGTTTTCCCGGTTCCGGGAACATCTTCGAGAAGCACATGTCCGCCTGCAAGCAGAGCGGTCAGAAGCAGAAGGATTTCCTCGCTTTTGCCGAGAATGCAAGCCTCGAGATTGCTCTTGAGCCGGTTAACTAGCTGAATGTCCTGGTCCCATTGTCCTTCCATTTAGGCTCTCCTCTCCGTCTGTAACAAAAATCCCCCATTAGAACCTTGTCAAACCTTATTCTTGCTTATCTCTCTATAATCCAGTTTACAAGATTTCTCAAAATAAAGACAACGGTACGGCATCTAAAATTGTTTGTAAATTCATACATTTCCAAAAGTTTTCGGAAAATGTCGAATCGTGTTCGCCTTTTCTCCTTCTTTAGCTCCTTGTTTACTTGGTCATGAGCATGCCAAAAAGAACCGACATCCCCAACCGGGACGCCGGCCCTCGTATGAATGAATTTCCCGCATGGGCAGCCGATGATCAGCCCTTAGGCCGGGCAATCAGCGCGGCCAGGAAGGAGAAGATGATGGCGGCCGACACACCGGCGCTCGTCACGGTAAAAATACCGCTCAGAATTCCGATCCAGCCGTGCTCGTCAAACTCCTTCTGCGCTCCGTGGGCCAGGGCGTTGCCGAAGCTCGTGATCGGCACCGTGGCTCCCGCACCCGCAAACCGGATGAAAGGATCATACCAGCCCAGCCCTTCCACCACGGCCCCCAGCACAACGAGCAGGCTCATGGTATGAGCCGGGGTGAGCTTGAAAACATCCATCAGCAGCTGGCCGACTACGCAAATGGCTCCTCCGATAATAAAGGCCCATACAAACGGCATGACAGCGGTCATGGCTCAGCCCTCCTTTCCCTGTTCGATAGCAACAGCATGGGCGATGCAGGGAATGCTTTCTCCCTGTTGGAACGAGAGGGGAGACAGCAGCGCTCCCGTCGCCACGACGAGAATCCTCTTCAGTTCGCCGCTCTGTACCCGCTTGATCAGATGCCCGTAGGTGACGGCGGCCGAGCAGCCGCAGCCGCTTCCTCCCGCCTGCACCTGCTGCTTGGTCCGGTCGTAGATCATCAGGCCGCAGTCGGTAAAGGTCGTCTGGTCCATAGGGATGCCGTGCCGCACAAACAGCTCGTTCGCAATGTCCAGCCCGACGGAGGCGAGATCACCGGTGACGATCATGTCATAATGCCCGGGCTCGATCCCGAAATCCCGGAAATGCGCCTCGATCGTATCCACCGCCGCCGGAGCCATCGCCGCCCCCATGTTAAAAGGGTCCTTGATGCCCATGTCCACCACCCGGCCGATCGTCGCCTTGGTGACTACCGGTCCCGTCCCATTCGAACTGATCACGGATGCCCCGGCTCCCGTGACCGTAAATTGGGCCGTCGGGGGCTTCTGCGATCCGTATTCCGTCGGGTAGCGGAACTGCTTCTCCGCCGTGCAGTTGTGGCTGCACGTTCCCGCCATCGCATGCTTGGCGGAGCCCGAGTTTACCAGCATGGAAGCAAGGGCAAGGCTCTCCATGGACGTGGAGCAGGCTCCGAAAACGCCGATGTAGGGAATGCCGAGGGTCCGGACGGCGAAGGTGTTGCTGATGATCTGGTTCATCAGATCGCCGCCGACGTAGAAGTGAATGTCTTCCTTCGTCAGCCCCGATTTCTCGATAGCCAGCTTCCCCGCTTCCTCCAGAAGCATCTTCTCGGCTTTCTCCCAGCTTTTCTGCTCGAGCAGCGTGTCGCCGTGAACCCGGTCGAACTCTGGGGCCAGCGGCCCTTTTCCTTCCTCCGGGCCTACCACGGCTGCCGCGCCGATAATCACCGGCCGGTTGTCGAATCGCCAGCTTTGATGCCCTTGCAGCATGTCAATGCCCCCCCGCGTTGGCAATCCCGTGCAGGATCCCGATAAAGAAAGCCGCTACCGTACCGTAAATGATGACGGAGCCCGCCAGCTTGAACATGTTCCCGCCGACTCCGAGGACGAGACCTTCACTCCGGTGCTCAAGCGCAGCCGAACAAAGCGAATTGGCGAAGCCCGTAACGGGAACCCCCGTCCCGGCTCCCGCCCATTGGGCGATTTTGTCATAGACGCCGAGGCTTGTCAGAATGACGGATAACAGGATCAGGCAGGCCACCGTCGGGTCCCCCGCCGTTTTCTCCGTAAACCCGACTTTCTTGAACAGCTCCATCAGGCACTCGCCGATGAGGCAGACCACCCCTCCTACAAGAAAAGCTCTCAGGCAGTTGGCGAAGACGGGGCGCGGCGGCTCCTTTTCCTTGGCAAGCTTCTGGTACTCCTGCTGGGTAGGAGTCAGGTTCTTCTTCTTGTTGTCAGCCATTCTACCCATTCCTCCTTTGGTTGCTATCGTTGAAGAAGCGGAGTCAGGTGCTCCACATTCCTGGTCAGCTGCATCGCTCCATCGGCATAAATCCTTTTGGACTCCCCGTTGCTCGTCGACAGGGCGTACAGCTCCAGATCGGCCTGGCATTTCTTGAGCGTAGCGAGCAGAAGCTGCTTCGTCTGCGGCTTCGGAACCTTGATCATGTCATCAAAGGTATCGATAAAGAGCTCACCGTATTGATCGGCCTGGCCGAGAAAGACGTTCTCCACCGCCACTCCGGCTTTCTCCAGCTCCGTCAGCAGCCATCCCCGGCTGAACCCGAGAGTGGACAGAGGCTCGTCCAGAATGATTCCGTCCATGATAACCGTTTGGGGTTCCGACTCCGGGGCTACGGTTATGCCAAGGTGTTTGGGCGTTAGGGGCTGATTTTCTTTCTTAAGGAGCACGTTGATGTCACCCGAGGGCTCCATGACCGCAAACTCCACCTCGGCCACCTGGAACACATTCTTTTTGCGCAGCTCTTCGAGAAGCTCGTCGCCCGAGAGCCTTTCCTTCTTCAGGTTGTCCTCGAGCACCTTGCCCTTCTGAATCAGTATCCGGGACTTTCCTTCCATCCAATTGCGGAACGACCGGCTCTTTAAGGTCACCATCTCCACGAGCAGAGCGGAGAGAAACCACACCAGAAGGGCCGTCACGCCAAGGAAGTAGTGCGCTTCGATATCCGTCGAGATAAAGCCCGCCAATTCCCCGAGGGTAATCCCCACCACGTATTCAAAAAAGGTCAGCTGGGAAATCTGTTTTTTACCCAGAATCCGGGTCAGAACGAACAGCATCACCACCGCCCCGAGGGAACGGAGGGCGATCACAGACCAATCAGGCATATACCGGCTCCTTTCTAATGGAGATCGGTATCATTATTTGTCAAAATTGTCTGGCTTATAAATGTACATGGTTTCCTTTTTTCCTGGGGAAAGTAATGCTTGTTATTCCACCAACCAACAAAGGAGACTAACCCAATGACAGTCGCTTCCCAAGTCAAAACCACTCTCGCTTCGCTGAAAAGCGCTCAAGCCAGCCTGGAAACCTTCGCCCTGAGCACCCAGAACCAAGATGCCAAAAACCTCTTCACCCAGGCCGCCCAATCCACCCAGCAGATTATCGACCAGGTGTCCACCCGTGTTCAGCAGCTCGAGAACGAGGAGCCCCAATACAAAGGCTTCTAAGCTCGAGAACACGGCATCCCCAAAAAAACCGGCCTCTGCTTAACGCAGAGACCGGTTTACTCTTTAACGGGTTTATCAGACGAGCAGGGCCACCACAATGGCCAGCAGGACGAACAGGACAAGAACAACCAGGGCAATCACAGATTTTCTCATGGGCACGGCTCCTGTCTTAAGCTTTCACTGTTCTTATATCTCCTCCCATCCTATTCATTCTCCCGGAAGAAAGCCATGGTCATTGGCCCAGAGTGTTCGAATTAACCCGAAGACCCGGCCGGACCCTCACAAAAAAAGACCTGACGCCTATGCGTACAGGTCTTCTTGCGCATCCGCCTTTATCCGTGCTGCCGGCGGCGCCACTGGCCGAAACGGCCTTCGAACGTTTTCCAGTCGCGGAGATCGACCTGCTCGCCCCGTTTGGTCTGGTCCTGGATGAACTTTTCGAGCTCTTTTAATTCCGATGCTATGGCAGAATTTCTTTTGGATTTGTAATGAATATTTAATATCATTTTTAAGCCCCTCTTGATTATAATAGAATTGTTACACCCTCTATGAATATAACCGCTGAAGGAGCTGTTGAATCCGGAAAATTTTTTTATAATAAAAAAAGGATAAAGCGCTTTCATGTCAAATATACTATATTAGGTCTTAAGTACCCCCATCTTACATCACAGGAGAATGCCCCATGAGAAAGATCCTTCTGGTTTTCGCCGTCCTGTCCACCTTGAGCTTTACCTCGTCTCCCACTTCCTTAACCACTTATGCCGAGAACCACAGCCTGATCACCGCTCACCGGGGAAGCTCCGGAACCGCTCCGGAGAATACGCTTGGCGCTTTTCGTCAAGCCATCGAGGACGGGGCCGGCTATGCCGAGCTGGACGTGCAGGAAACGAAGGACGGAGTTCTCGTGGTCATGCATGACTATAATGTCCGCCGGACAACTGGCATCAACAAGCCGATCTGGGATATCCGCTATAAAGAACTCCGCCGGGCCAGCGCCGGCGCCTGGTTCGGGGCTTCCTACCGGAACGAGAAGGTCCCTACTCTCGAAGAAGTCCTTGTCACGGCCAAGGGTCGATTGAAGCTCAACATCGAGCTCAAAAACAACGGACACGGGGTCCGGCTGGCCGAACA
The DNA here is from genome assembly GCF_032268605.1 of Paenibacillus aurantius. Taxonomy (NCBI): domain Bacteria; kingdom Bacillati; phylum Bacillota; class Bacilli; order Caryophanales; family Paenibacillaceae; genus Paenibacillus; species Paenibacillus aurantius. Next base: position 2,298,866 of record NZ_CP130318.1, on the reverse strand, counting down.
AACCGTCGACCTTATCGAAAAACATCATTTCACCGACCACTGCACCGTTACGTCGTTCGATGCCGAGCTGCTCCGCAGGGTGAAGCAGGGCAACGGCTCCATCAAGACGGGGCTGATCGTGGGAGAAAAGCCTAAGGACCTCGAAGGCCTCTTCCGGAGTTCCGATTACGAGGTCATCAGCGCCGCTTACCCTCTCGTCAACAAGGAATTCATGCTCCTCGCCGCCAAGTACCACAAGGAAGTGTATGTCTGGACCGTCAACAACGAGCAGGATATGGCGCGGATGATGGATCTCGGAGTTTCGAGCATTATCACGAATTATCCCGAGAGGCTGATGGGCCTCATGAAAAAGAAAATTTAAACCGTGTTAAACGGCCGCTATGCAGGAAGGCTGACCGCCCTGTTCCGATTCGACGGACAGACGGTCAGCCTTTTTGCAAATACTTCATTAATATGCCTTCGACATGATGCAGGTGCTCTTTCATTCTGTCCTGGGCGGCGTCGGGATGGCCGGAGCGGATGGCTTCAAAGATCGCGAGGTGCTCCCGGTACAGCCGCTCCGATACCGATGCATTGGAATAAAGCTCGATCCGGCGTGTTTCACGAATGGCCAGCTCCATCCGGGAAGAGATGGTGTCGAAGATCCCTTCCATAATGCCATTGTGAGTGGAGCGGGCGAGAGCCGAATGAAAAAGCAGATCCGTGCGCTCCCCCGTTTCTTCGTCTCCGATATGAGCCGCCATCTCCTCCAAAATCCGGGCGAAGCTCTCCAGATCGGGGACGCTGCGCTTAAGGGCCGCCAGCCCGGCATTCGAAACCTCGAGCGATTTTCTCGCTTCGAGCAGCTCCAAGAGCTCGTCGCGGTTGGTGATCAGCTGGTGAAGGCCGGGAATGTCCACTTTGTCGGCTCCAGGCAGCCGGCTTACGGTAGAGGGCCCCCCCTGCCGGATCTCGATCAGGCCCATGGCCTTTAACGCGCTGAGGGCTTCCCTCATGGTCGATCTGCCCACTCCGAAGCGCTCCGACAGCTCCTTCGTAGAGGGCAGCCGGTCGCCGGGCTGAAGCTTCCCTTCCACGATCAGATTCTGGAGTTGTTCCGTTATATGTTCGTAATGGTTCTTTTTGGACAGCTTCGCTATTTCCATGGGGGTCTCCTGTCAGCCGTCTGGACGGCGCCTTCTATCCCATTATTATACCATACCCGCAGGGAGACTTACCCCACCAGCAGGGCATAGACGATTCCCGGCCCATGCACGCCGATGGTCAAATCATTCTCGATATCGGCGGAACGGCTCGGTCCGGAAATAAAATGGATGCCCGCCGGGAATTGCTCCCTGGGCTTCCCGTCGAATTCCGCCAGCACCTGGCCGAGCCGGGTCCGCAGACGGGAGACGGGGATAATCGCGATCATAATGGTAGGCAGCAGGCTGACTGAACGGCCTTTCTGCGCGGAGGAGGTCACCACCAGGGAGCCTGTGTACGCCGCGGCGAAGTCGACGGCGACGAGACCGATGTCCGCCCCCGCGGCCATCGGCAGCAGCTGTTCCTTCGGCTCCCTTCCCCACACTGTCCATTCGACGTCAGGCAGCGCCTCTTCGAGGCCCAGATTCTCCAGCTCCTCCTGGTCCTGGCGGATGAGGTGCCGGGCTTTGGTCTCCTCTACGCGCTCGACGATAAATTGCTGGACCGCCTCCCCATCCGGCAGGCGGAAGGCATGCCCCCCCGCCTTGCGCCAATTCTCCATAAACAAGGCGATGCGCTCTTCTTCGCTGAGCTCAAAGCCGTGCCAGAAGGAAGGCGCTCCCTTGAACGGATGCTGCGGCTTCTCCGCAAGCGGCTTGCGTCCCAAGCGGCCGGCGATATGCGATATGAATTCCTTCTGACGCTCTCTCGACTTCTCCTCGAGCCCCGCGAGAAACGGATTCGGATTAGCCATGTTGCTTCCCTCCCTGTACACGGTCCTCTATAGCCTGCTTCATCCTTTGCTCCATCCGCTGCTTTACGCCGGGATCCAGCCCCCGCAGCTCCGCTGTGACATCCTGATCCAGCGATTTCCACGATTCGCGGAAAGACTTCGGCGGCAGACTCGGCGTATGCCGGTGGGCGTTCCAGCCGGCCAGCGGGCCGATTCGGGCTTTGATCACCCCGTCGCGGACCACCACGCCCTGTCCGAGACGCCCCAGCTTCAAGACGCGGCTAAGCCGCTTATGGCTGCCCATGACGTAGGCGAAGCCCTTCATCCCGATGTTCTCGTCCCATGCCTTTTTGCCGCGTTCGACTTTGCGGTGACGCAAATAGACCAGCATGTCGTGGAGCGGGATTTTGACCGGACAAGCCTCGTAGCAGGCCCCGCACAACGAGGAGGCATTGGCGATATCGTCCCATTCGGCGACGTTCTTGTTGAGGGCGGGAGTAAGCACCGCTCCGATCGGACCACTGTAGGTGCCTCCGTAAGCGTGACCCCCGATATGCCGGTAAACGGGACAGGCGTTCAAGCAGGCACCGCACCGGATGCAGTTCAGGAGCTCCTGGAATTCCGGGTCACCAAGTTGAAGGGAACGTCCGTTGTCGACAATGACGATATGCATCTCCTCGGGACCGTCTCCGTCGGCTTCCCGCCTCGGCCCCGTAATCCCGGACATATAGACTGTCAGCTTCTGGCCCGTAGCGGACCGGGGAAGAAGCGTCGCCATCACCTCCAGGTCATCCCAAGTGGGGATAATCCGTTCCATCCCCATCAAGGTGATCTGCGTCTTCGGAACCGTACTGACCATCCGGGCATTTCCTTCGTTCTCGAACAAGACGATCGAGCCGCTTTCGGCGATCGCGAAGTTGCACCCGGTCATGCCGACTTCGGCCTCGAGAAACTTCTCCCTCAGCTTCCGCCGGACGAAGCCGGCCAGAATGGACGTTTCCGGAGGGAGGGTTTCTCCCGCCTCCTTCGACAGAAGCTCGGCGATCTGGTAGCGGTTTTTGTGAATGGCCGGAATGATAATGTGGGAAGGCGTTTCGCCCGCCAATTGGATAATATATTCCCCGAGATCGGTCTCCACGGATTCGATGCCAAGCTCTTCAAGCGCATGATTGATATGAAGCTCCTCGGATACCATCGATTTCGACTTGACGACCGATCGGGCCTGGGCATGCTGGGCGATCTTCATCGTAACGGCAACCGCTTCCTCCGCCGTCGCGGCAAAATGGACGTGAATCCCGTTGGCCCGGGCATTCTCAATGAATTGGTTGAGGTAGTAATCCAGGTGGGCAATCGTATGCAGCCGGATCTGCCGCCCTCTTTCCCGCCATTCCTCCCAATTCCCATGCTCGGCCGATGCCGACTTCTTACCGTTGCGAAGCCGTTCGGTCGTAAACTTGACCGCGTTGACAAGAAATTCGTCGTTCAGAGCGATCTGCGCCCTTTCCTTGACCGTTCCCTGCTTAGCCTGCACTGCGCTCACCGGCCTTCACCCCCTCATACAGCAGCTCCGCCAGATGCATCACCCGGACGGGCCTTCCGCGGTAGCGCAAATTTCCCGATATGTTGATCAGACAGCCCATGTCGAGGCCCACCAGCACTTCTGCCTCCGTTTCGAGCACGTGGTCCGTTTTCTCGGTCACCATCGCTCCGGAAATATCGCACATCTTCACGGCGAAGGTTCCCCCGAACCCGCAGCAATCCTCCGCGTAAGGAAGAGGAATGAGCTCCATGTCCTTCACGTTGTTCATCAAGACCGCGGGTTCACTGCGAATGCCGAGCAGGCGGGAGCCGTGACAGGACGGATGATAGGTGACCTTGTGGGGAAAGACGGCTCCCACATCCTCCACACCGAGCACATCCACCAGAAACTGGGTGAATTCATAGGTTTTCGATGCCAGCTCCTGGGCTTTGGCCAGCTGAACGGGATCGTTCTCGAACAGCTTCGGGTAATAATGATGAATCATTCCCGTGCACGAGCCGGATGGCGAGATGACGAAATCGCTGTCCTCAAACGCTTTCAGGATGGTCCGGGCCGAGGCTTGGGCTTCTTCCCAGTAGCCGCTGTTGAAGGCCGGCTGGCCGCAGCAGGTCTGGACCTCCGGAAAATGCAGCTGCACCCCGTACCGGGCAAGCAGCTTAACCATGGCCTCCCCCACCCGGGGATAGACGGCGTCGCTTAAACAAGTAATAAACAATGATACCTTCAAAAGGTTCTCCCCCTCCTGACTTATCCGTTCCACCATGCCAAACAAGTTATCAGCTTATCAGACAAGTTGAATTAAAAATAAGGCCGCGGACTGACGTTCCTGCGGTTTCCTTTTATTCTACTCCATAAAGGCAGAGGGAACAATAGTCTTATGACGAAGGATTAAAACCAAAAGAATCAAGTGCAGGGCTCGATTCAGCTTCTCCCGGCAGGAGGCCTCTTCCTTCTTGCGCCGGATTGACTTGCGCCGTTTCCCCATGCTACGTTAAAGCCGATACATAAAGTCGGATTAACCCTAAGGAGGATTAGTAGCTATGGATTTAGGTTTACAGGATAAAGCCGCTTTGGTGACCGGCGGAAGCCGGGGGATTGGCTTGGAAACGGCCGCTCAGCTTGCATCCGAGGGGGCTCGCGTAGCGATCTGCGCCCGCAACACGACGGACCTGGAGAAGGCTGCCTCTCTTATCAAGGAAAGAACCGGCCGTGAGGTGGTAACGATCCGGGCGGACGTCACCGTTCCGGAAGAATGCCTACACGCGGTTAAGCAGGCGGCGGAAGCGTTCGGCCGCCTGGATATTCTTATCAACAATGCCGGCACATCGGCCGCCAAGCCGTTTGAAGAAGTCGAGGACGAAAGCTGGGGCTATGACCTCGATCTGAAGCTGCACGCCGCTATCCGGTTCTCCCGTGCGGCCCTTCCTTACTTCCGTGAAAGCGGCGGAGGAGCCATTGTGAACATCACCACCTCCGCTGCCAAAACGCCGCCTGCCTCTTCCCTTCCGACTACGGTCAGCCGGGCGGCCGGACTCGCCCTCACGAAGGCGATGAGCCGCGATTTGGCTGCTGATGGGATCCGCGTCAACACCGTCTGCATCGGGATGATCCGCAGCGACCAGATCGAGAAGAAATGGCAACGGACGGCTCCGGAGCTGACATGGGACGAGTTTGCTTCTTCTCCCGAGCACGGCATCCCACTTGGCCGCATCGGACGGACGGATGAAGCGGCGAAGGTCATCACCTTCCTCGTTTCGGAAGCGGCTTCCTATGTAACCGGAACGTCCGTCAATGTGGACGGCGGAAAAGGGCCCGCTCTTTAAGCCGTCTTTTTGCAGGACCTTGTCGGCGATCGATAAGGGAAGTTTAGAAAAAGGCACCCGCCGGTGTCTTTTTCTTTTTGGATCGGAGAAGCGGTTCCTGTTGCGGTATCCTATATCCTTCTCTCCTGAATATCGTTATATCCAGCCGAGAATTGTATTATGGCAGAGGCTGTGCGGTTTCTTATACAATCGAAACATAGTTATATTCCATTAGCAAGGAGCGATCCACATGCCATCATTCCCCAAGTATTGGGAAGATTTAACGGTGCTTCAGGTTAACCGCGAGAAGCCGCGGTCGTCGTACATTCCCTATGCCGACTCCGGGTCGGCCCGCTCCCGGAAACGCGGCCGTTCTCCCTATTATCGGACCCTGAACGGAAGCTGGAAGTTTCAATACCGGGAAAGCGTCAAGGAAGTGACGGAAGCTTTCTTCGCCGAGAACGCCGACGTCAGCGGCTGGGACGATCTGATCGTGCCTTCGTGCTGGCAGACCAACGGTTATGATCAGCTGCACTATACCAATGTCAACTATCCGATTCCCTGCGATCCCCCTTATGTACCGGACCGCAATCCCGCCGGCTTGTATGTAAGAGATTTTGAGGTTTCCGAACGGTGGCAGGACAAAGAGCCTTATGTCGTGTTTGAAGGGGTGAATTCCTGCTTCTATCTGTGGGTCAACGGGCAGTTCGTCGGCTACAGCCAGGGAAGCCGGGTTCCGGCTGAATTCAACCTTGCCCCATATCTCCGGAGCGGCCGCAACCGCATGGCGGTCCTCGTCCTGAAGTGGTGCGATGGAACATATTTGGAGGACCAGGATTTGTGGAGATTCTCGGGGATCTTCCGCGATGTCTATCTTCTTGCCCGGGACAAGGCCCACGTCCGCGATGTCTTCAACCGGCAGATCCTTTCGGCCGATTACCGAGAAGCGGTGCTGGCAAGCGAGATCGAGACGACGGGACCTGTCGGGGTAACCGCGCGGCTGACGGACCCGGACGGAAAGGTGATCGCTGAAGCTTCCGCTGAGATTAACGGGCAAGGCACTCTCGAGCTCAAGGTCTCCCAGCCCGTTCTCTGGAATGCGGAGAATCCCTATCTTTACCGGCTGGAGATCTCGGGCGGCAGCGAGGTTCTGGAATTTGCAACCGGGTTCCGCCATGTGGAGATCGCATCAGGGGTCTTCCGTGTCAACGGCCGTCCCGTCAAGCTGAAGGGGGTTAACCGTCACGATTCCCACCCGGTGCTCGGACAAACCATTCCGCTGCGCCACATGCTGCAGGATCTCCTGCTAATGAAGCGCCACAATATCAACACCGTCCGCACCTCCCATTATCCGAACGATCCGCGCTTCCTCGAGTTATGCGATGAGCTCGGCTTCTATGTGGTCGATGAAGCGGATCTGGAGTGCCACGGAATCGGATCCGCGGACAGCTGGAAGGAAGGCGCCTTCCATGTCCTTTCCCGCCTGCCCGAATGGAAAGAGGCCTTTGTGGAACGCGCTTCCCGGATGGTGGAGCGGGACAAGAACCACGCCTCCATCGTCATCTGGTCCATGGGCAATGAATCCGGCTACGACGCCAACCATATCGCCATGGCCGAATGGACGAGACAGCGCGATTCCTCCCGTCCGGTCCATTACGAAGGAGCCGCTCCCCATTATAAGGGAAGCACGGACGTCGATAGCTTGGACATGGAGAGCCGGATGTACGCCTCCGTTCAGGATATCGAGCAGTACGCCCAGAACGAGGCGAACACCAAGCCGCTGTTCTTATGCGAATACAGCCACGCCATGGGCAACGGCCCCGGCGACCTGAAGGATTATTGGGATGTCATTTACCGCTACCCCAAATTGATGGGCGGCTGCGTATGGGAATGGATCGACCACGGCATCGCCGCCGAAACGGCGGATGGCCGGGCCTTTTATGCCTATGGAGGAGACTTCGGGGATAAGCCGAATGACGGCAATTTCTGCATCGACGGTCTGGTCACGCCGGATCGCATCCCGCATACCGGCCTTCTGGAATTGAAGAAGGTGATCGCTCCCGTTCGGCTTGACGCGGATAATCTGTCGGAAGGTACGGTAAGGATCACGAACCTTTACGACTTTACCGATCTGTCCGGCGTTACCCTGCTCTGGAAGGTGGAGGACGACGGCGGGAAGACGATTCAGCAAGGGGAAATCCGGAACCTGGAAGTGACTCCCCAATCCACCGGTACGATCAGCATCCCCTATGAGTTGACGAGCGGGCTAAGCGGACGTGCCATTCTGACCTTATCTATCCGCACCAAGCAGGAAACCCTGTGGGCGGACGCCGGCTACGAGCTGACCTTCGAGCAGTTTGAGCTTCCCGTGACCCCGGCCGGAACAGGCGAGGCCACGGCCTCCCTGCCGGCGCTCCGTATACGGGAAGAAGGCCACCGGCTGATCCTCGAAGGCTTCGATTTCCGTCATGTGTTCGACCGGTACGACGGAACCTTCACGGAGATAACCAAGCATGGAGTTTCCCTGATCAGCGCTCCGGCCAAATTCAACATCTGGAGGGCGCCTACGGATAACGACCGGAACATCCGCAAGGAATGGGAGACGAACGGATTCGACCGGGCGGTTCAGAAGGTTTACCAGGTGGAATGGAGCCGGGTGGACGAGTCCCGTGCCCGCATTGTCGTTTCCTACTCGCTTGGGGGCTATATCCGATACCCTGTTCTGCATGGGGAAGCGGAATGGACGGTCGACGGCTCGGGCGAGATTCAGCTCCGGACTCATGTGAAGGTCCGCGAAGGCCTTCCTTTCCTCCCCCGCTTCGGTCTTCAGCTCTCCATGCCGAAAGGGACGGAGGAAGTGGAGTATTTCGGGTTAGGTCCTCATGAATCCTATATCGACAAGCGGCAGAGCGTGAAGCGGGGGCATTACGTCCAGCGGGTGGACGAGATGTTCGAGAATTACATCATGCCGCAGGAAAACGGCTCCCGCTATGGAACCGAATGGGCGGCGGTCACGAACGAGCTCGGAATGGGCCTCCGGTTCACCGGACACTCTCCTCACTTCTCCTTCCATGCCGCCCATTACACGCCGGAGGACCTGACGGCCGCCTCCCATAACCATGAGCTCGTACCACGCAAGGAAACCATCGTCAGCCTGGATTACAAAATGAGCGGCGTCGGCTCCAATTCCTGCGGTCCGGCTCTCTTGGAGCCATACCGTCTGGATGAGAAGGAATTCGAGTTCCGGCTTACCCTTCGTCCGGTTTTTAAAGAAGACGAATAACCGAATGTCTGGTTTGCCACAAATTATTAACAAAAAGCGACACAAAAAAGGTGCTCTCCTGCCTGACGGCAGAGGGCACCTTTTTGTTCCGGTTAACAAGAAAGGGAAGCATTCCGGCTCCTATCCCCTTAGCTCCTTCCGTCAGCATCCGGCTCCACCGGATTCGCCTGCCGCGACCGTCCGCTGCTTTGATCCGGCGGCCGGCTTGCCTTTGCGGTTCACCAGCCCGATGCTGGCGACGATCAGGACCAATCCCAGGATCAGATTAAGGGTGAAGCGCTCGTGCAGAAACAGCGTCCCGCTTCCAACGGCGATCAGGGGAACCAGGAAGGTAAACGAGGCCACCTTGCTGGCATCACCGGAATTCACTAGATGAAAGTAAACCGCCCAGGAGGCGGAGATGCCGATCACAATGCCAAACACGAGCCCGGCCTCGTAAGGCAGGTTCCACGTAATGGATGACCACCGTTCGGTCACCGAGCCCGCCGCCGTCAGAACCGCCCCGCCGATGAGGAATTGTAGGGCGACCAGCCACATCGAATCCACGCGGCCGCTGGTCTTTTTGACATAGACCGTACCGATCGCCCACCCGGCTCCGGTAATCAGCGCCAAAGCGATGCCGAGCCCCGCAACCGGCCCGTGAAGTCCTTCCAGCGAAACGGCCGTCACCCCAAGAAACCCGAGAACGAGACCGGCCACCTTCAGCAGGCTCATCGGTTCCTCCAGCCAGAGCCAGGCCAGCAGGCCGACCAGAACCGGCTGCAGATAGACCAAGACCGAGAAGAGCCCCGAGGGAACGAGCCTCAAGCCATAGGTTTGCAGCCCGTAATAGAGAATGACATTAAAGAGAGACGAAACCACATAAATGGGCCAACGGCTCTTCCACCGGATTTGACTGCGCCTCGGCCACAGAAAGACCGCCAAGAGCAGTCCCCCGAACAGGGTCCGCATACCGGAAAACAGCAGAGGCGGGGTGTAAGCCAAAGCGATTTTATAGATCGGCCAGGAGATCCCCCACGCCAGAACCAGAAACGTAAGAAGACCGGCCGTTTGAAGCCGGGACCGGTTTATCATAAGGCTATCCGTAACTCCTTCACTTGCAGATTAGAAGGATTATGATACGCCTCTTTCGGCGGTTTATCAACTCGTTTGAGGGTCCTGCGACGGGCCTGGCTCGGCCATCGACTCGAGGAGAAGATAGTAATGGGTCACTTCACCGGTCCGGTAATAATCGTACCAGGCCGCTAACGTCTTTTCGGAGAAAACCCCCAGAGCCTCCAGCACTTCCCGCGCAAGCAGCAGGCCGCCTGCGGCACTCGTGGTAATGAGGCTGCCGTCCCGGACGATTTTCTCATTGCGGTAATAGTCCGCGCCCCGATAGTCCCCACCGAACTGCTTCAAATATTCAAGCGAGTTGCTGGTATGGGGACGGTCATTCAAGAGCCCCTCTGCCGCCAGGGCTGCCGTCGCTGCGCAAATGGCTCCCACCGTAATCCCCCTCGCCAACCAATCTCTCGTCAACTCCAGTACGGGCTTATGCCGGACTTCTCTCCAAGTATCCGCACCAGGCAGAAGGAGAACCGCCGCTTGGTCGTGAGTCAGCTCGTCCACGGTAAGGTCGGGAACGATCGTTACACCTCCCTTGGTGACAATCCTCTCCTTGGAGATGCCAACCGTACGGACCGGAAAGGCCTCTCCCCTCTTCTTAAAATATTGGCCGGAGCCGAGTTCAGCCGTCACATGCCCGAGCTCCCAATCCGCCATGGTATCCAGCACATAAACGTACGTATAGGTCATGCCGTTCCTCCTTACGCGGGTAAGCCGCTTTCCTCCCTAACGGGGTCTATCCGAATGCTTACCCCGAACTTCTTAAGCAAAAACCTCCCAGAAATAAGTGGAATCTTTTACTGGTTGTGGAAATGTGTTGGTGGACCCGATTAAATCTCTCATTTTTGGTTGAAAATAGATGATATAACTTGAGAAGGCGAAAAGGTGGGACCCATGGAAAATAAAATAACTTTCAAGGCTTTGGCTCTCACGAATGAGATCGATCTAAACAAAATCGCCATCCAATGCGGTATCCCCAAAAAATATACGTGGGAACAGCCTCTCATCTTGAGAAACAAAACACTGGAAAAGATTTATCGCACCAAACTAGAGGATGATCTGCAGCAGGTCATGATCTTTTCTTTTGGTAGTGCGGTCTTTGTCAATCATGCACGCTCCGACCAAATCAAGGTCTGTCTGAATTTTATTCAAACCTTTGAGCCTGAGATCGATCTGGTAAACGTAAATCGGTATTCGGATGATTATAGTCTTCATATCGGAGAAATCGATAGGATAAACCTGACAGACGAGTATGTGGTCGTGAAGGAATATGAATATTTTTTCCCCGAATTAATCTCTACGGTCCTGGCTAAATCGGTAGCACTCGAGAGGACGGAAGAGCAGCTCGGGGTCATTCAAGATAGCCTTGAACACATGATAGACCGGCTGGAAAAAGGAAAGCTTCGGATCGGTAACAAAGAATTGGCCCAAACGACGGCCAAGGTGGTTCGCCATGAATATAATACGCTAGCCTATATTATGATTCTGGATAAACCGGAATTGACCTGGACGCATAGCTCCGCAAGCGAGTTCTATGATAAGATGGTGGATTTCTTCGAATTGAACGATCGCTATAAAATACTAAAAAGCAAAACGGATATTTTGTATCACATCTTAGAAGGGTTCTCCAACATCAGTCATTCCATCCGGGGGCTTTTTGTCGAGTGGATTGTCGTGATTCTGATTGTGATCGAAGTGCTCCTGACCCTCCTACAAATCTTGGGATGGCTTCCCTCTCATTGATAAAGGAAACAAAAAAAATGACTTGATCCACCGGGCTTCCCCTTTTCCGAGGGTAACATCCCGTCATTTCAAGTCATTTTTTGGGTTGGTAAATGGATGAATCCAATGGCGTCAATCTCCGACCCGGATCACTTCCACCTGCTTCTCTCTCAGCCGGGCAAGGAAGGATTCTTCCGTCCGGGAATCCGTAATGACCGTGTGAAGGCTCTCCCAGCCGGCGATCCGGGTGAAGGCTTGAACGCCGAACTTGCTGTAGTCGGCGAGCAGGAAGGCCCGGTCGGCAATGGCGACCATCTTCCTTTTGACGATGGCATGAAGCTCGCTGCTCTCGCTTATTCCCTGCTCATGAACGCCTTTGGAGGAGAGAAAGGCTTTGTTGACGTGATAAGGATCCAGCGCCCTCTCGGCCTGCGGGCCAATGTAAGAGAGCGTTTTGGAGGAAAGCGTCCCTCCGGTGGAGATCACCTCGATCTTCTCCTTGGCGCTGAGCTCCATGGCCACCTTGATGGAATTGGTCAGGACGGTCAGAGGGAAGTCCGGCAGGAAGCGGGCCATGTACCAAGCAGTGGTGCTTGCGTCCAGAACAATCCGGTCGCCTGGCCGCACGTGCTGAACGGCTTCCTCCGCAATCCGGATTTTCTCCTGGGCGTTCGTGGCTTCCCGGACCGGAAACGGAACATCCGGCTGGCTTTCCTTGATGCTTACCGCGCCTCCATGGCTGCGGGCCAGCTTGTTCTCCCCTTCGAGCTTATCCAGATCCCGGCGGATCGTTTCTTCCGTCACCTCGAACAGCTCACTGAGCTCGGATACCCGGATGCTCCCTCTCTCGTTGACGAGGGTGACGATTTTCTGAAGCCTCTCCGCTGCCAGCATGGCCTACTCTCTCCTTCGGTTCAGTTAATGATGGTTTCGGCAAACCGGCGGTAAGCTTCCTCCCAGACTGCCGGCTCCTCCGGCAAGTACGTGTCGACGGGAAAGGACCGTCGGATGATGTCCCGGGCTTCCTGGATCCCGCTTATTTTCCCAAGCGAGATCAGCTGGACGGCCGCGTTGCCGATGGCGCTGCCCTCCGCCGGACCGGCCCACACGGGACGGCCGATAGCGTTGGCCGTATATTGGCACAATACGGTGTTGTGGATGCCTCCGCCCACCATATGCAGGCCGTTGAAGCTCCGGCCGGACAGCTCCTCCGTCCGCTGCAGCACGGAACGGTATTGAAGAGCGAGGCTCTCCATGACGCAGCGGATGATCTCTTCCTTCGACTCGGGCACCGGCTGTCCCGTCTCCCGGCAGAAGCTTTGGATCTGCTTGGGCATATGGGCCGGGTGGATAAACATCCGGTGATCGGGGTCTATCAGACTCCGGAAAGGCTTTGCCTGCGCAGCCGCCTGCACGAGCTCGGCGAACGAACGGGAGTCCCCTTCCTTCTCCCAGGCGCTTCGGCATTCCTGTATGAGCCACAGCCCCATAATATTTTTGAGCAGGCGGAAGGTGCCGTTCACGCCGCCCTCATTCGTAAAGTTCCACTCGAGCGCCTGCGGGGTAAGCACCGGCCGGTTTAGCTCGGTGCCCATGAGGGACCAGGTCCCGCAGCTCAAGTAAGCGAATTCCTCGCTCTCGGCCGGAACGGCCGCAACAGCGGAGGCCGTATCGTGCTCCGCTACCGCAATGACCGGAAGCGGCGGCACGCCGAGCTCCTCCGCAACGGAGGCCTGCAGCGTACCGGCTGGGGTACCCGGCTGAACCGGAGGAAGGAAGAGGCTCGCCGGAAGCCCGATCGCCTCCAGCAGCTTCAGCTCCCATTCTCCGCTAGCCGGATTCAGCAGCTGGGTGGTGGAGGCGTTCGTGAATTCGGATTTCATCTCCCCGGTCAGGAAATACCGGAGCAGATCCGGAATCATCAGGAGCTTCGACGCCTGCTTCAGAGAGGAGGAATCCGTTTTTCTCGCGGCATAGAGCTGATAAATCGTGTTGAAAGGAAGAAACTGAATCCCCGTCAGACCGAATATCGTGTCCTTCCCCAGAAGATCGCCCAGCTCTTCCATGCAGCCGTCCGTCCGGGAATCCCGGTAATGGTAAGGATTGCCGAGCAGCTCGCCGTCCGGGCCGATCAGGCCGTAGTCCACGGCCCAGGAATCGATGCCCAGGCTTAAGATCCCCGGCTCTTCCCGAAGAGCTTTCCCGATCCCTAGCTTGATTTCATGATACAACCGAAGAATATCCCAGTAAACCCCGCCGCCGGCTTGAACCCGGTCGTTCGGGAAGCGGTGGATCTCCGTCAGGCTGAGGGTACCGTTCACCAACCGGCCCAGCATGGCCCGGCCGCTGCTGGCCCCCAGGTCAAAGGCCAGGACACAGGACGATTCCGTCACCAGCTGGCCCCTCCCTTACCCCGGGAAAGGATGCTCTGGCCGTACCCGCTCTCCAGGTAAGTCTTCATGGGATCAACCGGCACGCCAATCTCTTCCCGAACGGCCCTAAGCAGAGGAGCGACATCGAATTCGAAAGCCCGGCGCACCGCATCCTCGGCGCCCAGCACGTCCTGCCGGTCCTGGGCTTCCTTCACTTCGTCCAGGTTAATCAGCAGAGCCTTGGCATATTGGGTATGAACGTTCAGCACGGAACGGAGCATGGCCGGAATTTTGGGCTCGATGGCATGACTCTGGTCGATCATGTAGGCAATATTCGCGGCATTGTTCCGGACGCCCTCCGAACCCGTCGCTTCCGCATCCAGAATCTGGTAGAAGATAAGGAAAAGTTCATAAGGATTAACGGAGCCGACGATCAAGTCGTCGTCCGCATATTTGCGGGAGTTGAAGTGGAACCCGCCCAGCTTCTCCTCATCAAGCAGATACGCCACGATATGCTCGACATTCGTGCCCTGGGCATGGTGGCCGGTGTCCACCAGCACCTCCGCCTGCGGTCCTAGCTTGTTCGCCAGATTGAACGCCATTCCCCAATCCGCCAGATCGGTATGATAGAAGGCCGGCTCGAAGAACTTATACTCGATGAGCATTCTCATCTCAGGCGTCATGGCCCGGTACATGCGGGTAAGGGATTCCTGCATCCAGTGCTTGCGCTTGCGGATGTCCGCCTGCCCCGGATAATTCGTTCCGTCGGCGAACCACAGGCTGAGCACATCGGAGCCGACGGTCTTCGCAATATCCACGCATTCGAGCAGATGCTCCTCCGCCTTCTGACGAATGGCCGGGTCGGAGTTGGTTACACTGCCGAAGATGTATTCGTCCTCCTGGAAGAGGTTGGGGTTGACCGCCCCGATGGACACGCCCAGATTGGCCGCGTGCTCCTTCAGCTTGTCGTAATCGTCCGTTTTGTCCCAAGGAATGTGGATGGCGACGCTTGGGCAGATGCCCGTCAGCTTATGGACCTGGGCGGCGTCCTCGAACTTCTCAAAAGGATTCCGCGGCACGCCCTGCTGCTTGAACACCTTGAAACGGGTTCCGGAATCCCCGTACCCCCAGGAGGGGGTCTCTACCTTCAAGGCCTTCAGCTTCTCCTTCACCTTCTCCAAATCGATGCCTCTTGCCTTCTGCTGCTCCTCGAATACCTGATACGCGCGGTCGCTCATGTGTACACCTGTCCCTTCCTCGGTATGGTTGGCCGCTGTGCGGCCGGTTGCCTTTCCAATACGGGTGTTACCGGGTGAAAGCCGCCGGAACGCCGCCGTCGATCGTCAGCATGCAGCCGGTCGTCTTGGAGGCTTTCGATGAAGCGAAATACACGATGCCGTCGGCGATATCCTGCGGATAAATGTTGACGAGCAGCGTGGTTCTCTTGCGGTAGTACTCTTCGAGCTGATCCGGCTCGATTCCGTAAGCCGCCGCCCGCTCGTTGCGCCAGCTGGAGTTCCAGATCTGGGAGCCTTGAAGAATGGCGTCCGGCAGCACGGTGTTCACGCGGATGCCGAACTCCCCGCCCTCTGCCGCGATACAGCGGGCCAGATGGGCCTCCGCCGCCTTGGCAGTGCTGTAAGCGGAAGCGTTCTTGCCGGCATAGACGGAATTTTTGGAGCCTACGAATACCATGCTGCCTCCGGTGGCCTGGGCCTTCATCTGCTTGAACGCTTCGCGGGCTACGAGGAAATAGCCGGTCCCGAGCACGTTCATATTCAGATTCCATTCCTTCAGGGAAGTCTCGTCAAATGGGCTGGAGGTGGCAAGGCCGGCATTGTTGACGAGAATATCGACGCCGCCGTAGGCCAGCGCCGCTTCGCGGAACGCCTCCTCCACCTGGGCCTCGTCCGTCACATCCATCTTAACTGCAACCGCCCGGCCTTCGCCAAACTGTTCGTTGATTTCGGCGGCCGTCTTCTGTGCCCCTTCCAGGTTAAGGTCGGCGATGACCACGTGGGCTCCCTGGGCGGCAAAGGTCCGGCACGTAACGCTGCCGATTCCGCCCGCTCCCCCGGTGACGAACACCGTTTGACGCGAGAATTCCGCTTCCTTAGGGGCGAGGGTAAGCTTATACAGCTCAAGCGGCCAATATTCCACGTTATAGGACTCGTTCTCGGACAGCGAGACGAATTCGCCAAGTGCCGTCGCTCCCCGCATAACGGCAATGGCGCGGTGGTAGAGGGCTCCGCTTACACGCGACATGGCGTGGCTCTTGCCCGTGTTGACCATTCCAAGACCCGGGATCAGGATAACGCGGGGAGCCGGCTCGAACATCTTGTCCCCAACATTCCGGTTGCGCTCGAAGTATTCGGTGTAAGACGCTTTAAACTTCTCCATTCCTTGACGGATGCCTTCGATCAGGGCTTGCACATCGCCGGTGGACGGATCCCACTCCACGAACAGCGGTGTCATCTTCGTGTGAACGAGGTGATCCGGACAGGCCGCCCCTACCTGGGACAGCTTAGGGGAATTCTCCCCGTTGACGAAGGCCAGCACGTCGTCGGAGTCATCATAGGTGAGAATCGTCCGGCTGTCCTTGCCGGCTTCCCCGCGGATGACGGGGAGGATAGCGGCGAAAAGGCTGCGGCGCTGCTCGGGCGTCAGGGACTGGTACCTTGCTCCTCCGAACAGCTTCTCCGGGTTAACCCGGGCCTCAATGAAGCGCTCCGCCTCACCAATGATCTCGAGCGTTTTCTGGTAGCTTTCCGCGGACGTCTCCCCCCAGGTGACGAGCCCGTGCTTCTCCATCAGCACCAGCTCGGCCTTCGGGTTGTTCCGCACCCCTTCGGCGATCATCTTGGACAAGGTAAAGCCGGGACGCACGTAAGGCACCCAGACGTACCGGTCGCCGTAGATTTCGTCCGCCAGCTGCCGGCCGTTATCGGCACAGCAAAGGCTGATGATGGCGTCGGGATGAGTATGGTCCACATGCTTAAACGGCAGGAAGGCATGCAGCAGCGTTTCGATCGAAGCGCGGGGATGGCGGGAATCGATCATGCAGTGTGCCAGATACGCGACCATCTCCTCGTCCGACATCGACTCCCGCTCCATCAAGGGACGGATGTCCTCCAGGCGAAGCCCCGTAAAGTTCCCCGCCTTCATCGTTCCAAGATCGGAACCGCTTCCTTTTACCCACATGACTTCGACATCACGTCCGCGGAAATCCTTCTCCACCGTCTTCATGGAAGTGTTTCCTCCGCCCCAGTTCGCTACGGACCGGTCGGTTCCGAGCAGGTTGGAGCGGTAAACGAGCTCCCCCAGCCCTTTCTCTACTGCGTTGGCCTTATCCTTGTCCCACAAATTCGCCGGCATGCCAAATTCCTCCCATATGTTTGTTTGCCTTCAGTTTATCACCTTTGATTATTTTTGTATATCTTTATTTATGTCTGTTTACAAAGAAAAATGCCGGGAACGGACCTATAGACAAGCTCTTATACGAACGTTACTAAGGACGGGAAAACGCTCTCTTGGCGTTTTTTCCTTGCCTGCCCCTATGGACGGGTATCCGGATGGCCCCATCCAGCCTCCGGCCGCCTTATTCCAGACAGCCAATCCCGCGGTAGTCTACAACCAGAGGAGGTAAAACGTAAATCCATGAAGAAAGTACCTGTCTTATTGTCTGTTTGTGCCTGTGCCCTCGGTATTCTCGGTACGGCTGCCCCGGCATCCGCCCAATCCGTCGGCTACGGCTCCCAAAGCGCCGACGCAGCCGCTGTTCAGGACAGTCTGCGCAGCCTCGGTTACCTGAAAGTCGGAACAACGGGTTATTACGGGACCCTGACGACGGAAGCGGTCCGCAGCTTCCAGCGGGCCTATGGCCTTCCGGCGGACGGGGAAGCCGATTCGGTTACGTTCTCGAAGCTTAAACAAGCGGCTCCGAATCAATCCGTTTCCCTCGGGCAGCTGGCCCGGATCATTCATGCGGAAGCCCGCGGAGAGTCCTTCCAGGGCCAGGTCGCGGTAGGCGCGGTGGTCCTGAACCGGGTGCAGTCGAATTCCTTCCCGGATTCCATTTCCGGCGTGATCTTCCAGCCGGGGCAGTTCTCCGCCGTTAGAGACGGGCAATACCAGCTCGCTCCGGACAGCTCTGCCTACGAAGCCGCCCGGACGGCCCTTAACGGCTACGATCCGACCGGCGGTGCGTTGTTCTACTATAACCCGGCTATCGCCACATCCTCCTGGATGAAAGCAAGACCGGCCAAGCTGACCATCGGCAATCATGTCTTCACGAATTAAGACCGGAACGGGCTCAAATGAGTTCGTCTTCTCCTAAAGAAGTAAGAAAGCCCTCCTGAAGCTCGCAAGAGCTCAAGAGGGCTTTTTGGTTGGAGTTGTGATCGTTTTTGATAGAGTCGGGACAGGTACCTCCGCTTATGGCAAGCCCCTTCCCGCCTCATCGACGGATCAAAAACCAGGTTCCAGGGAGCCTGGACTCCCGTTTATCCGACTTGTTAACGGCTGCCGGCGTACTTCTTCTCGGCTCCGGAGGAGGCGTTGGGATCAGGCTTGCCCAAGAACTTCCAGAACGAGCCCCCGAACAGATCCGCGCAGTCGCGCGCGATTTCCTCCCGGGTGATCTTCCAGCCCGTATCCATCACGTCGCTGTATTTGTCATACAGCACCTTCGCAATGATGATGCGGGAGTGGTCCCATTTGTAGAGGAGCTGATCGAGCACCCGGCAGTCCGAATGCTGGGGAGTGACGCTTGCTCCAAGCAGCTCGAAGCGCATCCGCGTCATTTCTTCGATGATGCTCGGGTTGTTCAGGAACCACCAGCATCCGAATACATGAAGGTTGCGGAATTTACGCGCGGCCACGGTCAGCTCATGCTGGTCGTCCCGGGAGAGGATGGTGCACAGGAATTTGTTGTCCGGGTTCTGCGCGCAGATGTTCTCCACGGCGCTTACGTCGGATTTGCCCACGCTGTCCCCTGCATCCCCAAGGGCGGGATTTACTTTTTTGCGCACCCCGATCATCATGGCAAAAGGAATTCCGGCCTCACGGGCCACCGGAAGGATGCATTCGTCGATCAGCCGTCCTCTGACGGAAGCTTCCGGATAAGCGAAGGTCGGTGGCAGCGAAACCGCCATATAGAGCGGATTCATGCGCTCAATCCAGTCCTTCAGGAAAGAGCGGATGCTCTTCAGCGTAGTCTCCGTCAGCTCCTGCTCCACCTCATAGCCCCACTCCTTCAGCCGGGCCCAGGTCGTTTCCCATTGGTTAAGCAGCGGATCGATCCGAAGGGCGGTATGGAACCTCGGGTCGGCCTCCGTCCCCTTTTCCCAAACGGCTCGCTCGGCGTCGGCGAACGGATCATTGGTCATGCATACGTTGGTGACCCCGCTCAGCTCGAACACCTTGTCGATGTATTCCCCTGTCGTCAATTTCTTGAAATACTCCCGGTAAGAAGCCAGGTCGCGGCTTTCCACGTCCAGCCCAAGGCGGTTAAGCACGGTCAATACCCCGCGGCAAGCTTCGCTGTAAGGCGTATGGTCGAGGAACAGCGTCTGCCAGATGAGATCGGCCTGCTCCGTTTTGCTCATAGCCCAGAACGCATCGTAGGAGAGCTCCGGGTGGAAACGGAAGGTTTCCGCCACCAGGTAGTGATACGTCAGAAGCTCGTCGATGCCCCACAGCAGAATCGAACCGAAATCTTCTGTGAACAGATGGGTATGGATATCCGAAATCGGGGTGGTGTTTACCGTTTCCTGAACGACTTGGCGAAGCTCTTCCTTGGTTTGAATCGGCATGGTTGGTCCTCCCTGTTCTATTATTTGCCCAGCAAATCCAGATGCTTGCCGATATGGCCGATGAGCGAACGCTTGTAGTCGTCTTCATGTTCGCTCAGCGTGCGGTAAAATTCGTCCTTAAAGAGGAATTTCCCCTCCCCGTCCTTCGCTTGAAGAAGCAGCCCGTACGTAATGTGCAGCAGCTGGCGGGCATTGTCCTCGTTCATGTAGGTATCCGCCAACGCTTCATCCGATACTTCGTTCAGGGGAACGATCTTGGACAAATCCGTCGTCACGTGATAATACGCCGCCGCCTCGTGGAAATGCTCCAGGGCGAACGCGTGCATACGCCGGTAGAGAGAAGGATTCACCTGGGCCACCGTGCGGACGGCCTCCAGCCAGTTGGTACCGGCCGTCTTGACGTGGAAGCGGCCTTTCGTATACTTGGCGATGATCGGGAATACGCTGAATTTATCACTGCCGGAGTGAATGCTGAGCTTATAGCCAAAATCGTCCGCGATCCGGGCATGAAGGGCGAGTTCCTGTTCAAACTGGCCAATATCGCCGATATAGTCGATTCCCTTCTGGAACTCACCGCAGAACCGGGGAGCCATGCTGAAAATCTCCACACCGCGGGAGTAGAGCTCCTTGGCCACCAGATAGTGAGATGCCGGATCGGTCGGGGTTTCCGTTTCGTCGATGGAAATCTCAAAATCTACCGGGCGTTCCGCTTTCTGAATATAGGTGTTGTAAATGGTCTCCATGAAATCGATCGCGGCGGAATAGATCAGCACATTGCGGATCAGGGTATCGCGGTCGAAGCGGATGCTCGTATCTCCGATCGAGAACGATTGGTCGAGGTAGCGCTCTTCATAATGACGGCGCAGCTCCTCCGGCAGTTGGGAATACTTCTCTTCCCGTTCTTCAGCCGACGCCTTCTCCACCGTGTTGTCGATTTTCTCTGAACAATCGAGCGTCAACATCGTGAAGCCGAGACGAAGAGCCATTTCGATATCGGGCTCGACTTTCAGGTGATCACCGTCCGCCCCGAACCCGTCCTTGTAGCCTTCCTGAAAAGCGGCGAAGCAGGCGGCGTCGAGCACTTCCTTATAGTCCCGGCCGGTGAGATTCAGCTCCCGGATGCTCTGCTGGGCAAGAATCGGACGCACGTCGCGGCCGCGGATCGTCTCCAGATGACCCGGGGATGCGAGTCCCAGCCGGTCGCCAAGCCCGAAGGTGGCGATCTGGGTACCGAACGCTTGTGGTGCCGTATACTCAAAGTAGCGGTTAAGCACCAGCCGGTTCTCATGCGTGAGCGGGCACCACTTGAACTCCTCCTTCACGTTCCCCTGCAGATCCTCGAATAAAGGGCCGGAGCCTGCTGCTACCAAATACTTGGTGTGATCTTTCTTCACCATGACAAGCCGGGTGCCGCCGGTCTCGTTATAGGAGCGGGGATAGATGCGGTCTTCGGGCCCGAGGCCCGGTATCGATAAAGCGCTTTCTTTATGTCCAGTCTGAATATCCATATGGATCCCTCCGTCGTCATTAATCTCCGGCCATTTCTTACCTTTCGGTCAGAGCGCCGGGGCTCTCTACTTCTTTATACAACAAAATAAAGCGATCATCTTCGCGTTTATTGCCGATTTTGCCCTAAAGTATGCATATTTTGCTGTTGAACCGCTTGCAGGTTTGCTACAATGAAGGCAAGGACAGGTGAAGCCTATGAAAGAGCAGGTATGGCTCCGTTACGGCAAAGAAGAGGAAGATTTCCACTTCGATCATGTTACCCGGACGGAACCGTTCGGAAGAAACAATCATTTTCACAGTACCTATGAGATTTATTATCTGATAGCCGGCCATAGGGCCTACTTCATCAAAGACCGATCGTACCTTGTCACCCCGGGAAGCCTTGTCTTCATCAACAAGCAGGAGGTTCACAAAACCTCGGATGTTGAGGTGCCCGGCCACGAGCGCATCGTCGTCAACTTCAGCGACCGCATGCTGGAGGGAGGCTCTCCTCCTCCCCGGCTGCTTCTCTCGGCCTTTCACTCCGTTTCCCGCGTCCTGCCGCTCAAGCTTGCCGAGCAGGGCTTCGTTCAGTCCCTCATGGCCAAGCTCTCCAGGGAGCTGTCCCTTCAGAAGGAAGGCTATGACTTGTACATCCGCCTTATGCTTGCCGAGCTGCTGCTCTTTGCGGGCCGTCTTGCCGATGAGACGGGAAGCCCCGAGGAACCGGTCGAAATCGACAATCCCGTTCACCGCAAAATCACAGAGGTCGTCCGTCACCTGAACACAAGATTCCACGAACCGATCCGTCTGTCGGACCTTTCGGACCAGTTCTATGTAAGTCCTTATTACCTGAGCCGGATGTTCCGCAAGGTAACCGGCTTTACGCTGATCGAATACGTGCATACGATGCGCATCAAGGAAGCCCAGAAGCTTCTTGCTGAAACGCCGCTTAAGGTGATCGAAATTTCGGAAGCGGTCGGCTTTGACAACCTTGCTCACTTCGGGCGGGTGTTCAAGAAGCTTAACAAGGTTCCTCCCCACCAGTATCGGAAGCGGCATAGGGCGGACAAGCTATTGGAATAAAGGACAAGGGGGCGGCAGATATGGAGTGGAGAACGACGAAGGTCTGGGACGAATCGTTATGGAACGACGTGGAAACCATTTACCACCGGTCCTTCGAAGCAGGCGGCCGCAAGAAGGACAGCATTCTGCGCGGCGTTCTGAGGGAAGGGTTGGGCTATTTGCATGCGGGATACCGGGAGGGAACGCCTGCCGCCATGGCCTTCAGCGGACGGACGCAGGATCCAACCGTCCTCGTGGTGGACTATTTGGCCGTCCGGGAAGACCTCCGCGGCCAAGGGGCGGGAATGGAATTTGCCCGCCTCCTGGCCGGATGGGCGGGCAAACAAGGGTACAGTCTTCTCGTTATCGAGGTGGAGGCCGAGGAAACGCCGGTTAACCGCAGCCGGATCCGCTTCTGGGAGAGGTGCGGCTACCGGCCCACCGGCTATGTTCACCAGTACATCTGGGTACCGGAGCCTTACCGGGCCATGTATCTTCCGCTTCGGCCGGAAGCGGACCGGCCCTACGAAGGGGAAGACTTGTTCCGGTTCATCAACCAGTTTCACCGGAAGGCTTACCGCCTCCGGTAGCCTTCGTCACAACACGGGGCGCACGGTTTCTTCCCTGTCCGCCGCTTTGGCAGCCCCCGACTCCTCATGGACGTCCTCCGTTCGGAGATCCGCCAATTCCTTCAAGCCCTTGCGGATGATCTTCAAGGCGATGGCCCAGGAAAGGACCGTCAGCCCGATCTGCACATAGGGAAGAGCGAAGCCGTTCGCGATTGGAAGATCCCAAGCCGCGTGGAGCAGGACCACGACGACGAACATGCGGACGAAGCGGGTATCCCGCAGCATCGTCCACTCAAAGGGGCGGCTGCCTTTTACCTGACACAGCACCGCTCCCGCGAGAGCCGCCCATACGATATGCCCGCCCGGGGCGAGCACCCCGCGCCAGAAAATGGTCGACAGCATGGAGACCAGGTCGCTCGTAAGCGCCACCCGAAGAGCGTAACCGGCCGTCTCAAAGGCCGCGAAGCCCGTTCCTACCGCCGCGCCGATTAGGAGGCCGTTCAGCATATAGCGGTATTTGCGGTTGCGGAGAAACCAGACGACGGCGAGAACCTTCGCCACCTCTTCCGCTATCCCCGTCACGAGCACGCTGTCCTGGTCCCCGAAGCCCTGGTACAGAAAGAGAGCCAGGATGAGAGACAGGATCCCTCCCAGAAAGACCACATTGACCACCTTGTAGATGGCTATATTTTGCGGAGCGTTCATTTCCCAGAAGAAGACCAGAATGGTAAAAGGAACGATAAACGCCCCCATCACGATCAAGCCGGGCAGGAAATTCAGATTCCCGAACAGAAGCAGGCCGGCGATCAGCATAAGGTAGGACAAGGCCGCTACGAGAAACACCCGGGCGAACAGCCAAGGCTTCGGCCAGGTAGCCGCCACTTCCTCGAGGCTTGGCGTGGTCAGTGCCGTTCCAACGATGAATACCTTCTCCGCTTCCTCCTGCGTATGCCGGCGGAAAACCTCCGAAAAAAGATTGGTTCTCTTCAGCTCCTCGGTCTCCCGATGGCTTACGCCTTCTTCGTCCCGATGGGTCATCCGGTAAAAAGCACTGTGCCGCTCCCGTTCCTTCGTCTCCATGCCCTTCTCCTCCCTGCCCGCTTGCTGCGGACGCCCGTGCTATTGAGCTTAGTTCCTTTTACCCAGCCCGATTTCCTTTCAATCTCAGGGGGTTGGGTTTGGGCCGTTGCGGGGGACCCCTGCCTTTCATCAACGTGCTTGACTGACGGCTATAGTAAAGCCCCGCTTGAAGCCTCCGGCTGTCCCCATCATACGAAAAGCTGCCCTCCGGGTAGAGTCTTCTACCGGAGGACAGCTTCAATGGGGGGATCTTATTCATTTTGATTCTGGTGCTAATGAATCATGAACTTCTTATGACGCGGAACAAGGGCCTTTTAGGATCTTCACGAACCGGGGTAATGCTAACCGGTACTCCGTTCATAGGGTCAGCGGAGATCGGCCCAGTCCACCCGGGGGACCAGTCCCTCTTCGGCCGCACGGCTAAGGAGAGCGTACACGGCCTGGTAGCCGCTTTCGCCTAAGTCCTCCGTATACTCGTTTACGTACAGACCGATGTGCGAGCGGGTCACCTCGGGCGACATTTCCTGCGCATGGGCTTGTACATAACCGGCGGATTCCTCGGGATGGGCCCAGGCGTACCGGACGGAGTCGCGGATCCAGCCTGCAATGGCTTCCCGGTCCAGATGGCGGCGGACCACGATAGCCCCGAGCGGGATCGGCAGGCCGGTGTCGCTTTCCCACCAGGCGCCCATGTCGGCGAGCATCGTCAAGCCGTAGGACGGGTAAGTGAAGCGGGCCTCGTGAATGACCAGCCCGGCGTCGATCCGGCCGTCCCGAACGGCCGGCATGATCTCGTGGAACGGCATCACGACGATCTCTCCCACGCCGTCCGGCACCTGCTGGGCCGCCCACAACCGGAAGAGCAGATAGGCCGTCGACCGCTCGCTCGGGACGGCCACCCGTTTGCCGCTCAGCACGGCCGGGCCCCGGCTGGCCGCCTCTGCGTCGGCCGTCAGGACGAGCGGTCCGCAGCCCCGGCCGAGCGCTCCGCCACATGGCAGAAGCGCATACTCCTTAAGCGCCCAAGGAAGCGCGGCATAGGAAATCTTCATGACGTCCAGCCCTTCGGGGCGGACGGCAAGCCCGTTGGTCACGTCGATGTCCGCATACGTGACCTCCCAATCGGGCGCCCCGGCCATACGGCCGTGGACCAGGGCATGAAACACGAACGTGTCATTAGGACATGGGGAAAAAGCAATTTGCATTCGCTGCATTCACAGTACCTCCCTTAACACCGCAAAGGCTTGCTCCAATGCGGCCAAAGCTTCTTTCATCCGCCAGGCGGAGCGGTCCCGTGGACCGACCGCATTCGAGACGGCGCGGATCTCGAGCACCGGCACGCCGCGGAGGGCGGCCGCCACGGCGACGCCGTAGCCCTCCATCGCCTCCGCCGCCGCTCCCGGGAAGCGCGCCGCCAGCTCCATTGCCGTTGCGGCGGTCCCGGTGACGGTGGATACCGTCAGCACGGGACCCAGCCGCACCGGCAGCCCCGCAGCCTGCAGCGCCCTGGCGGCGCGGGCGGCAAGCGCCGCGTCGACGGCCGCGAGGCTCTCGCCGAAGCCGAGCTCGTCCACGCGGCGGAAGCCGTCGGGCGTCTCGGCGCCGAGGTCCGCGGCGATGACCGCGTCGGCCACGACGAGCGTCTCGACCGCGGCCGCTCCGGCGAAGCCGCCGGCGATGCCGGCGCTGACGACGAGGCGGCAGGGCGGGCCGTCCGCCAGCGCGGCCATCGTGCGGGCCGCGGCGGTGGCGGGGCCGACCCCCGCGAGGGCGGCGGCGAAGCGGGGATCGCCCGCTAAGCCTCTCAGCACGGCCTGCCGCTCGGCGTCCACGGCCGTCATAATAAGCACCCGGGGCTCCGCCCCGGATGGAGTCGTATGTAAATCTCCCATCGTTCGTTCTTCTCCTGCTCCCGACATATTCGGCCCGAAGGCCGATTCCTTACCGATGGTATCACGTTTCCCCCCTCCCCTCAACCGAAACGTCATCGGGAGATTGCCGGCGGAAACGTTCAAAAGCCCCTCAGCATAGGAAAAACGGCACCTCCAAAGGGTAACCTTGCTTTACCCAAGGGGTGCCGTTCCAGACCGGCGGTATCACTTATGAAGATCCGTTCTTAAGGATAGAACGTGCTGGCCGGTGTCGTCGCCGGGCACCAGCGGGCCTTAAACAGATGCTGAATCAGCGCATCCTTGGCCTCTTCCGTGCCGATGTAGCGGAGCGCCTCCGCCGCATGAGCGCTTACATAGCGGTTCTCATCGTCGAGCGCGGCTTCGAGAGCCGGAACCGCGGCTTCCGCCGCGCGGCCTACCCGGATAAGCGAAAGCCCGGCGGTAAAGCGCACCTGGACGTCTTCGTCCTGCAGGCACCGGATCAGCGCGGCCGTTACGTCCTCGGCCGGAGCAGCAATCATGCCGAGCGACTCCGTTACCGTACGGCGTACCTCCGCCGACGGAAGGTCCAGCAGGCTTACTAGGGCCGGAACAGCCGGCGCAGCCGCGTCTCTCAGCTCACCCAGCGCGAAGGCCGCGTGGTTAACGGTCTCCTCCCGCTCGCTCCGCAGGGCCTCGATGAGCCCGGGTATGGCGTCCGGCCCGGCAGCCGACAATCCGTAAGCGGCGAGCTTCGAAATCTTTTTCTCGCCATTATTCAGCTTATCCAGCAGAACGGATAGCCCCTGCTCGCCGCAGCCGGCCAGCTCATAAGCCGCGTTGATGGCGTGAGGCTCAAAGGAATCCTCGATTCCGGCCGTCAGCTGCTGAAGCCTGCCGGCATCCGCCGATTCGGTTCCCGCGAGGCTGCCCACCCGGCCGGACAGCCAGTTCCAGGTTTCCTTCCAAAGGGCGTCATGCTGGATGATCGGCACATGGAAAGCCGCCGGACTCACCCACTCCTTTTCCCTGTTGTCCCAGCTCGGGGCTTGGGGAGCCTGGGTGCGCATGAATTCGAACTTAAGCATAAAGCGGTTGGCCCCTTTAAGGTTCGGGGTGGAACGGTGCCAGATGTCATAGTGGATCAGCGCGAACGTGCCGGCTTTTCCGCTCGCCAGCGCCTCTCCTTCCGTTTCATCGGACTCGAAGATACGGGAATCGTAGTTTTGCGTGCCGGGCATTACCCCCGTCGGGCCGAGCTCAACCGGCGTATCCTGCGGGAAATACATGATCATCGCCCACCAGGGATGATGGTTGCGTATTTTGCCGTAGCCCCAGTAGCTGTCCTTGTGCCAGCCCCCCGCTTTCGGGGAAGCGTTGAAATGCCCGTGCCGGTGGGCGTGAAGCATATAATCAGGTCCGAGCACACTGGTCAGCGCTCCCGTAATGACAGGATGATCGAATACCTTTTGCAGCTCCCGGATGCGGGGAAGCAGGTTGTTCCCCGGGTTGCCTTCCTTCTCATACACGGTCTCCAGCTGGGTGACCAGCGCTTGATGGAACTCCTCCGGAAAATCCGTATTCAGAATCAAGAATCCTTCGGTAATGAACTTTCTCATCTGCTCATCGTTCAGAAGCAGTGGCGCATTGCGGCTCATGAAGGAACCCTCCTTAATAGGATCAAGAATGAAAGCGTTATTCGCTTACCCTTATTATAGAAAAGAAAAAGCACCTTCTATATAGAAGATGCTAACGAACATTTGCACAAAAATAACTTAGCCTGATACCTATCGGGGCTCTGCGACCTTCACCAGCTGCTTGCCCACATTCTCCCCGCTGAACAACCCAAGGAAGGCCTCTATCGTATTCTCAAAGCCGTCTACGATGTTTTCGGCATACTTCAGCTTGTCCTCCTTCAGCCAGCCGGCCAGCTCCCGGACACCGTCGCCAAAACGGGCCGCATACTCCCCGACGATGAATCCTTTCATAAGCGCGCTGTTGATGAGGAGCTGGGGTTGAATGCGCGGGCCGATATCCGGCTTCTCCAAGTTGTACATGGAAATTTGGCCGCACAGCGGAATGCGCGCGCCTTTGTTGAGATGCGCGAGTACCGCATCTGAAACCTCCCCTCCGACATTGTCAAAGTAAACGTCGACGCCTTGGGGACAGGCTTTCTCCAGCTCTTCCCGGAAATTATCGTTCTTGTAGTTCACGGCCGCGTCAAATCCCAGTTCCCGGATCAGGTATTCGGTCTTCTCCGCCGAGCCGGCGATGCCGACGGCCCGGGCTCCCTTGATCCGGGCGATCTGACCCACGATCATACCCACCGCCCCCGCGGCTCCCGAGACGACTACCGTCTCTCCTTCCTTTGGCCGGCCAATGTCCAGCAGGCCGAAATACGCCGTCAGGCCCGTCATTCCGAGCACGCCGAGGGCGGTGGAGATCGGAGCAAGCGTCGGGTCCACCTTCGTCACCTGCCCGGGCGTCACCGCGGCATAGCGCTGCCAGCCCAGATGGCCGGTGACGATATCCCCTCGAGCCAGGGATGGAGTGCGCGACTCCTCCACTTGGCCGACGATGCCGCCGGAAAGCATTTTTCCCACTTCAAAAGGGGCCACATACGATTTCTTGTCGC
Source organism: Paenibacillus aurantius (assembly GCF_032268605.1). Taxonomy (NCBI): domain Bacteria; kingdom Bacillati; phylum Bacillota; class Bacilli; order Caryophanales; family Paenibacillaceae; genus Paenibacillus; species Paenibacillus aurantius. The sequence continues at coordinate 2,270,604 of NZ_CP130318.1, read as the reverse complement.
TCATCCTTCCTCTCAAATAGGGATCCACGGATAAATATAGGGTGCGGACCAGCGCCTGCCCTTCGCCGATCTCTGGCATCTGCGCCTCTACGAATGAGAAATCGCCGGCCTGCGGCATTCCCTGCGGCCTCCTGGTTAAATGAATCTGCTGATTGTCGGACATCTCCATCCTCCTCATCTGTTCCTCACTTCCCTAGTAGTATACCCCTAGCGAACGAACCGAAACTTTCCAGAAGCCGGCTGGAAGCGGTGACCCTTTTAATAGAAGAGCCGGTATAGTAAGATGCATCGGCAGCAGGTCATCGGCGGGGCTTGTCTATGGTATACTTAAGCCAAAATCTAATCAGGGAGAGAACCAATGAAGCTGGTATCATGGAACGTCAACGGGCTGCGGGCCTGCGTAAACAAAGGATTTCACGATTATTTTCACGAGACCCAAGCCGACCTTTTCTGTGTCCAGGAAACGAAGCTGCAGGAAGGGCAGATCTCAATGGAATGCGGGGAGGGCTACAAGGAATATTGGAACTATGCGGAGAAGAAGGGATACTCCGGAACGGCCGTTTTCACGAAGCGGGAGCCCCTCTCAGTTCGTTACGGGATGGAAGAAGACCGGGAGCCCGAAGGGCGGATCCTTACGCTGGAGTTTGAGACTTTCCAGCTCGTCAACGTGTACACGCCGAATGCCAAGCGGGACCTGTCCCGGCTTGACTACCGGTTGGACTGGGAGGAACGCTTCCGTCACTACTTGCTGCAGCTTGACAAGAAGAAGCCGGTGATTGTGTGCGGCGACTTGAACGTTGCTCATCAGGAAATTGACCTGAAGAACGCCAAATCCAACAAGAACAACTCCGGCTTCACCCCGGAGGAACGGGAGAAGATGACCGTCCTGCTTGAGGCGGGATTCGTCGATTCGTTCCGCTCCCTCTACCCCGACCGGACGGATGCCTATACGTGGTGGTCCAATATGCCGAAAGTCCGGGAACGGAATGTCGGCTGGCGGATCGACTACTTCCTCGTCTCCTCCCGGCTGGTGCCGGCTCTTACGGAGGCTGGGATGGATCCCCACATTCTCGGCAGTGATCACTGCCCGGTTTACGTGGTTTTGGATGAGGAAAAGATTCCAGTGTCTTGAGGGGTTGTAATCTTCATGGTTGGAGTGTCGATCACTGTTATTGAAAGAAATAGCAAGGAGGGGCGAGGCCCCTCTTTTTTTTAAAAATAAATGATTTTAATCCGTTAACTTAATCAGTTTTGTAAAATAATTAAGTCCGTTATGGTCCATATCACTTCTTCCATAAGCATCTAAAAAGATCTCCCTGTATTTATCAGTCTTCAAGTTATAATTTAGTGTCCATATTCCCCAATAGATATCGTAATGCCTGTCGCCTACCCCACCATACCCTAAATCAATAAATCCTTTGAATGAAAAGTTATCCATTATAATATTAGGTAAACAGTAATCCCCATGTATTATCACATTGTCGATAGCTGAATAGCCGTACTCCTTCAGAATACTAAGGTCTATCCCCTTACTATTCGCTTCATTCAACAATTCCGTAGTTCTATTGCTATATGGACAGCCTTCAGTAGGCAGCGAGTGCAATATTTTTAGATATTCGCCAAACGCAGATGCCAATTTACTAGGATTCTCAATGTGTGGCCCTGCCGTTCCATCCTCACCCCTTACTGCTTCTGTGAATAAATAGTCATACTTTAATTCTGATTCATAGGCTATGGCATTCGGTGCGACGTTATGTTTATGTAAAAATTTTGTCATTTTGTATTCACGTTCAAGCGAACCTCTTTTGCTTATCTTTAGAAAAGCAGGTTCTGCACCTGAAACAAAAAGGGTCCTTGCATTTTCGGAGCAACTACTATCATAAAAAGTTGCCCCTTTCATGTACTGCCTAATGGTTAATGGTACGGTCTCCCTATCAAAAGATACTTCCGTTCGTTTCAATGTATTTCCACTCCTCCCACACTATTAGTTTCCATGGTAAATTCAACACCGACACTCCTTTTTTGGAGCAGTTATTCTTTTGTTTATAAAAAACTTATCTATCATTTTACGATAGAAACACGGATAAAAATTCCTCGTCCTGCCATACATCGGCAAACTCCGTTTGTTCTGAAAACATCTGTTTATATCTTGAACGCAAGCCACCATTTCCTTTGACCTTTAATTCAGCTAACGTTAGGTGTTTTAATGTTGTAGGTCTATCCTTTTGTGCTGCCCAAACACATATAGCATAAAAATAATGCGTTATTCCTGCTCCTTGGTGCTGTATAGAATATTCAAATAAAGGCATGGCTTGGTTATATCGCCTTTCCCACATTAGACAGGTACCAATTTCGTGAGCCATATCACAGATGTCATCAAGCGAAACGGAACCATCGTTGTTATGTTTGTTTATACTATTAATTATTTCCAAAATCGATTCATTAACCGTCTTCTCGTAATTCAGCCAATCAACTTCAGCACTATATAACCCTAATTGATAGGATTTAAGCCTAATAGAAAATTTGATATGTTCATCCCATGAGACATCCTCATAAATGATATTATGGTATCGTTCGATTTCATCGACTGCCTCAGCATAATTTTTCAGATGGTATATCAAAACTCCCGCAGCCGTTTCAACATATAAAACACGAGCATGACGGTTCGATGGGGTTGGTTTAGTGCGCTTTATTATATCGTGATAAATATCAAACCATTCTTCAGACTGCCCTTCTTCTACCCAACCAAGTGCTTGTGTACTATCGAACATAACTTTCAATAAATGATCAGCGGACGTCTTTTCTCTTGCCCAGGCTAAAAATAATTTTTGTTCTTCGATCATTACTTTGTACTTTTTTAAAAGTGCTAGATTATCTACAAGCTCCCACTGCGCCCAAAATTGATCTTCAAGCGTTTTGAGTTGCTCTGATTTTAAATATTTTCGCATTGTTTCTATTCTCTCATTTAAGCCTTTGTCGCCTAAGTATCCGAATATTTTATGGGCAAGCCGAACACTTTCTATGGAATAGCTTGTTTCCAGAAGTTCTTTTTTAACTAATTCATAAGCATCTACTAATAATGCCTCGTCTTGTCCTGATGGACAGGATTCATTTTGACTAATGAATTCTTTGAGAAAGACAGCAGCTTCCATAATTTATCCCTCCCCGAAATAATCTACGAACAATATTATTCAATATCTTTATTGGAAAATCCTTCCTATAAATTTGATTGGAGGTTGATTATGTGATAAATTCTGCCGAAGAGTTTGTAAAATTGAGAACAAGCGAAAATCCTAACGAGCATCTTAGAGCGGCTTGGGACGAAGCGCCAACAGATGTATGGCTTGAAATTATTGTTACATATTTAGATATGAAATTTTGGGTAGCACAAAACAAAACCGTGCCCTTGGAGATACTTGAAATTTTGTCTGATGATTCTGAATGGAGAGTTAGGCACATGGTTGCTTCAAAAAATAAATTGTCTGAAAAACTTCAACTAAAGTTAGCAAGTGATAAAGATCCTATTATAAGAAGTGCAGTTGCAAGGAATAAAAAGGCTACGTTAAACGTTTTACAGTTTTTATCAGCTGATAAGGATGAAGAAGTCAAGGCGTTAGCGCAGAAGAGAATAGCTGAAAGGAAATAACGAAATACGTTGGAGGGCATATGTCTTATTCGTTTGAGCAGTTAATTTATCGGATTTGGTATTAGGACTTGAACTACACTTCGAGTACAACGGAAAAAAGTAGTCCATTAGCAATAACAACTTCGGGTGGTATTTGTCAGAGTTTTATGGGAAATATCAATCTTTTAAAGACCACTATGAATTGCTTGAACATGGAACAATTGAAGGTAATAACTTAAAGGACATTTGGGCTAATGTAACAGATGTTTTTTGAACAATGAGAAGAGTTTGGTCAATTGTGAAAGTTAAAATTAACACTTAGGAAGAACAATATGGAGAACCGTTTCTTTGACAAAGCCCAGCTCCGAATATCAAGACGAATACCTTGCTTTCTACGAGGAATGGAAGACCTTTACAACTTTTAGTCGGCAACTTATAATAGGTCCAAGTGTGGTTAAAGGGGATATTCTAATGAACCGTTTGGTATGTCGGACAACAAAATCCTATAACCATCATCATAGTTAGGCGTTTGTTTCACGGATTGTTTTCCGTAGGGACAAACGCTTATTGGCGTTAGACCTACGGACTTGAAGCATAAGAGTCATGTAGGTATTTTTTATACCACATGGCTCTTTTTGTTTATTAAAAAATTGGAGATAAATGAGATGGAAAGTCAAAGCATTGTATACCAAATCCCCAAACAGAAGGAGCTGCTTACAGAGCGGTATAAAACACACAAAACACTTCTCAACCGGGACGTCCTTAACGGAGTCCTCTCCATTTTCGATGAGGTGGCCATAAAGGGCGATGAAGCCATCCGAAGTCTTACCAAGAAGTTTGATGAGGTTGATTTGGAGGGATTGATTCTTTCAGATGATTATGTGGAAGGATGCCTATCCTCGCTTACCCCTTCTTTACGGTCAGCTATAGAACAAGCTATTGGAAATGATGTGCAGACCGCTAATTTAGCTATGTTACCGAAAACATGGGAAAAAGAGATTAGACCTGGAACGGTAATCGGGGAAAAGGTGGTTCCCTTGGATTCCGTAGGAATATGGATACCGGCAAGGAAAGGACCGCTAATTTCTACTGCGATCATGCTGGTGGCAGCGGCCAAAACAGCAGGTGTTGGGAGAATTATGGTGGGGATGCCTCCGTTGGCAAATGGGCTTGGAGACCAAGGAACGGTAGCGGCGGCAAAACTTGCGGGAGCGGATCAATTTGTGATCGGAAACGGAGTGGGTATCATTGCCGGTTTTGCCCAAGGAACAAATTCCATTCCTAATGTGGATGGGATTTATGGACCAGGACCAGGTGGAATTGCAGCGGCCATGAGTGTAGCCATGACTTATGGTAAAAAGAGTGTGCTGGGGATCGGTCCAACCGAATGTGTCATTCTCGCAGACGAAACGGCCGATCCGCTAAAAATAGCTTATGACTTAATCAATGAAGGCGAGCATGGTCCTGACTCCTCTTCTATTCTGGTCACCACCTCTGCGATCCTTGCTCGTCAAGGAGGAGGCTGACATAAAACGAAGACCCTTCTTGCAAAATGTCTTTGGTTCAAACGGTAAGGGTGCCATCGTTGCAGCATCCGATCTGGGCGAAGCTTTTGATTTTATTAATTGGTTTGCACCCGAACATTTGATGATTATTTGTGATAAAGAAACAGAGGTTCATGCCCTAACTCGTATAAGCCATGCAGGTGAAATCCTTATCGGCCCATTTACCCCTTTTTCGGCGGCTAACTACGGGATTGGAATTACGGCGGTATTGCCGACTAATCATTTTGCTAGAGCTTTTTCCTGCGTGACCTCTAAAGATATGGTGAAGTATTCAACCATCGGTAAGCTCAGCAAGGAGGCGTTACAGGAGATATATCCCATCATCAAAGAGATGGGGAACTACGAACAATTGCCGTGTCATGTAAAAGCGGCTGATATAAGGTTGTTTGAATAGCTGCCTGCATCGTTGCTTGATTCCCCACCCTTCGGGTGGGGTTATGTCTTGCTGACAACTCCCATTTTCGTCAGATAGATCAATTTGAGAAGGGGCTGCCACTCTTATGATAAAACGATGTGATCTGTTTAGGTTAATTTGTAATCCGAAAATCAGTATCAATCTTGAGTTTTGTTACGGAAGTGGCGTGCTTAAGGACTTCCATGATTGTTAAAAGATTTTCGTTATTTAATTGAAATTGCCCTGATAAATAAGTCTTCATATAGTTATTTTCTATGTAAAAGGAATTTGATATGGAATAGGAAATAACCAAGTCTCCTTTACGGTTTATTCGCTTGACATAGTAAATTCCTCTGGAGACATCGCACTTAGACTACATTTTGTATTGATCCCAAATCCTTTTTGAAGCTCGTCAATAAATTGCAATAATTCCTCGATTGAAAACCAAACATCTACATTCCAGCCGGAAAATTTATTATTTATGACTTCAATAGTACAAGAGATGCTTGGATATCGACCCTGAATATATTGCTCTAAGGTAAAGGAAATATGAGAATGTTTGTCGTTGGAACATATCTTAAAGTCGTAATCTGTCACAGGATTAATCACACACCCAACTCCGAATTACTTAACGATACATTTGCACAAACCACATCTTAAAACCGTGCTTTTCGTAGAACCCCACGATTTTCTGCCATTGCTTACTCGCGGAATACACTATGGAACGAGTAATGCCATTGCTTTCTGCGGTTTGGAGCAGTTTATCGACCAACGCATGTCCGATATTGACGCTTCGAAAGTCGGGATGAACATAAACCTCATCGACTTCCAGGTAAAGCTCGCCTTTTTCAACGACAGCCAAACCATCGCTCTCGTGAACGGTGCCCATAATGTAGCCTACAACCTTTAAATCCATTTCGGCCACCCAAAAATAATCACCTATATACTTTCTCAGCAGTCCTTCGGTGTTAACACCCAGCCCATAGGTGATCGATTCAGAACCCATAATTCCGATAGCTCAATAACCTTTAGGAGGTCATTTCCCCTCGCTTTTCTCACCGTAACCATAAAAAATCCACCACCATTTATAGTTATGCTCCCGGTTGAGCGGCGTGGCAAGCAACGGAAAAGCAAACAAAGCGCTTGACGCTGCACATTTGAACGTATAACCCTTAATCGCCAGCCCCCCTACCCGCTAGACTCCTCCCTCACCCCCTGCTTCCGGAAATCGTTCGGCGTCACCCCGTTCGCTTTCTTGAAGCTCCGGTAGAAATAAGACGAGCTCGTATAGCCCGTCTTCTCCGCAATGTCGGCCACCGGGTCCTCGGTCGTCAGGAGCAGCTGCTTGGCCGCGTTCATGCGAATTTCCTGGATCGCGTCCGTCAAGGTACGATAGGTCACCTGCTTATAAAGCCGGCTAACATAGATCGGCGACATCTCCAGCTCTTCCGCAATCGAGTTCAGGCACAGGTTGGGGTCCGGGTAATCCCGCTCCAGAATCTCTCCGATTCTTCGCACGGTCTCTTCCTGCTTGTCGTTCTTTCTTCCCGTCAACCGCCCCCCCACCTCGTCAAAGATCCGGTGAATGGTTTCCGACAGCTCCTCGAGCGTCTCCGCCTCTCCGATAAGGGCAAGGGCCGCATCGTGCTCGCCCTCCGGCTCCAGTCCGTTGTTCTTCCGGATCGTATGAAGAACCCCGCTTACCGTACAGGCCAGCCGGGAGATCGTCATCTGCACCACCGGGTAAGGGTAATCGGAGGTATCCCGTACCATTTCCGAGAAGATTTCCATCGCTTTCTCCGTTTTGCCGGCCATCAAGCCATCCACCAGCAGCTTCTCCTTCTGAAGAGGAAACGCATAATCCTTATCCCCATGGGCCAAAATGTCTTCGGCAAACAACAGGCAGCCATGCCCGTAAAAAAGCCGGTGCAGCGAGGCTTCCCTCACCTGCTTGTAAAGGGAGACCGCTTCGGGAAGGGTCTCCCTTACCGGACCGGCCGTAACCGAGACGGATACGCCGAGATGGCGGATGATCTCCGCTTGAGCCGCTTTCAGCGGGTCGGTCAGCGAGGCGTCCTCCAAGCGGCTCCTCTCCTCATGGGAGAAGACGAGCAGAACGTGATCCTCCGCCACGTCCGCCCCCTCCACCCGAACAAGCGGGGAAACGACTTCCGTGCTTATGTTCAGCACCGCGAATTTGACCAGCTTGATCTCCTCCCGGTACCTCTCCGTGCACTCCGGAAAGCGGTCGAGCTTGAGCATGACGAGCCGGGAGTACTCCTGCACCTGAAGCTTGGACCCACAGGCGCTCAGCTTCTCCTGCAGAATAGCCGGGGAGCCGGTTTCCCGGCCGAGCAGGAAATTGCGGATGAACTCCTCCCGAATGATGAACAGGTCGTTGCGGCGCTCGGTTTCGAGCGTCTTCAGCCGGCGGAGCACTTGGTCGATCGGCCCGTTCATCCGCCGCGAGGCCAGTACCGAAGCCACTCCTCCCAGCAGAAGAAGACCTAGGCAGATGGCGATCGTCTTCACCCGCATGGACGAAATTTCCCGTGTGATTTCCCCGTACGGCGTAACCCGGACATACCTCCAGCCCAAAGCGTCCGCCGAGGTATAGGACACAAGCGACCGGACCTCGTCCACATCCCCAACGAAGTAGGCAGCGGAAGAGCCGTTGTCCAGAATCTCGGAAATGTAGGGCAGGCCGGAATAATCCGTGCGGATCGGGTCTTCCCCGTTTCTCGACAGAAGCTGTCCTTCCTTGTTAAGGATGAAGGTCTGGGCCGACGTCTCCCCGGTTCCGCTGAAATCGCGGTTCATCCAGTCCTCCGCAATGTTGATGACGACCGCAGCGCTAAGCTGCTTCTCCAACGCATCGAAGGACAGGTAGGTATAGCTGCTGACCCGTTTGGAATCCCCTATGGTGTAGGTTCTCGGAATCGGCTGATAAGGCAGCACGCCTTCTTGGTGATCCAGAACGTTGAGGATACCCTGGTCATCGAGCTCTTCCCGGGTCTGGGTCCCGTTTCGCAAGGTGTCCGAGCTTATGTAGAAAACACCGGCATTCGAATTGTACACATAGACGGATTCGATGAAAGGCATGGACATGCGGTAATTGTCCAGCTGCTGCATGGCGAGCGTAACGTCGTAAATATCCGGCTTCGGATAGTAGATAAGCTTCGCGATGGACGGGTCGCGGTATATTTGGAACGAAAGCGTTTTGGCCGTATCGGTCATTTTGGCGATTTCCCGGCTCGTTTGCTGCAGGCTTTTCAGGTCCGATTGGGAAACAAGCCCCAGGGCGATCCGTTCAAAAAAGAAAAAAAGCAAGGTCGAGGAAACCAGCAAAGCCGTGGTAACGCTTACAAGCAGGCGGACGAAGATCGACTTGTAAATATTCCGGTTTTCCAATGACATGGGATCGCTCCTTTCCTTTTTCGAAGCCGGATGGAAAAACATATTCTAAGTAGTATACACGGAATAGAGTCAAGGTACCAGATAGATACCACAAAAAGTATAGAAATGACACCCCCGTGCCCAGAGTTCACCCTCATTTCCACCCCCTAATGGCAAGAAAATTCACGAAAGGGAGCAAGGTAAACTTTATCTTCCTTCCTGACGGGGGTTACAATCAAACGCAACCGGGAAGCCGTTTACGCTGTGGCTGAGGCGGCTTCCCAACCAACAGACAGCCATTGAGGAGGTAACAAACCGGTGTTGCGCAAACGCGGATTTCTGTATGAACTGAACAAAAACAAGCTCCTGTTCCTGATGCTTGTTCCCACCCTGCTTTTCTTTCTGATCAATTCCTATATCCCGATGGTCGGAATCTATTTTGCCTTTACCCGGTTCGATTTTAACGGAGGGTTATTCGGAAGCCAATTCATCGGCCTCGAGAATTTCTCCTTCCTATGGAAATCCGGGAAGCTGGTGGAGCTCACGCTCAACACCATCGGCTACAATCTGGCGTTTATCTTTTTTAAGAACATTCTCGCCATTCTGTTTGCAGTGCTGCTGAGTGAAATTCATGGCAAATGGTTCAAGAAGATCACCCAGTCCGTCCTGTTCCTTCCCTATTTCGTCTCGTTCGTTCTATTGAGCGCCATTTCCTACAACATGTTCAACTATGAAACCGGCTTCGTGAACACGATGCTGAAATCGTTCGATATCGCTCCGGTCAACTTTTACAACACGCCCTGGATTTGGATCTTTCTGCTGATCGCCTTCTATCTCTGGAAGCAAATCGGCTACAGCATGGTCATTTACCTGGCTTCCATCACGGGGATCAGCGACGAGTATTATGAAGCGGCCCGCATCGACGGCGCCACCATCCTGCAGAGAATCCGCTACATTACCATTCCTATGCTTATGCCTGCCTTCTTCTTGCTTCTGCTGTTCTCCATCGGCAGTATCATGAAGGGCCAGTTCGACCTCTTCTACCAGTTGATCGGGAACAACGGCCTGTTATTCAGCACGACGGACATCATCGACACCTACGTCTTCCGCTCGCTGAAGGAAACCTTTGACATCGGCATGGCGACGGCGGCCGGTCTGTACCAGTCTCTCTTCGGCTTCATTCTAATCCTTACCGTGAACTACCTAATCAAAAAATCGAACGAAGACTATGCTTTGTTCTAGACCTATCCAGGAGGTGACCCTGCCGTGAATACCCGCAAATCGGAAAAATCCGTTATCTTCACATTCTCGGCCTACACGCTCGTTACCATAGCTTCCCTAATCTGCTTGATTCCGTTCCTGCTGATCCTGTCCGGATCGCTTACCTCGAACGAGTCGATCATCCGGGACGGCTACCGTCTCTTTCCTAAGGAATTCTCCTCGGCGGCTTATAAAGCCATTTTCGCCGCTCCCTCTCCCATCGTCCGCGCCTATGGGGTGACCACCTTTGTAACTATCGTCGGAACCGCAATCGGCCTCTTTCTGATGACCATGGCGGGCTACGTCCTTCAAAGAAAAGATTTCCGTTACCGCAACCGCTGCATGTTCTTCATCTACTTTACCACCTTGTTCAGCGGCGGCCTGGTTCCGTGGTACATCATGATGACCTCCTATCTTAACCTGACCGACACGTACACGGCGCTCATTTTCCCGGGGCTCATGTCCCCTTTTCTAATCATCCTGATGAGAAGCTTTATCCGGACCACCATTCCCGACGAAATCGTGGAATCGGCGAAGATCGACGGGGCCAACGACTTCCGCATCTACTACCAGGTGGTCGTTCCGCTCGCCATGCCGGGCATCGCCACCGTGGGCCTGTTCCTGGCCCTGGGGTATTGGAACGGCTGGTTCCACTCTTCCCTGTTCATCAACGATCCTCACAAGTATGAGCTGCAGTATTACCTGTACAACATCATCAACACCATGTCTTTCCTGGCCGACCTCGGAGCAAGCACAGGAGTGACGGTTGCCGTCGACATTCCGATGGAATCCACGAAGCTCGCGATGGCGCTTATCGTCACCGGCCCGATCCTTCTTCTTTACCCGTTCGTCCAGCGTTTCTTCGTTAAGGGCTTGACAGTCGGGGCGGTAAAAGGTTAGTACGGAAAGAGGGAGCCTTCCGGCCGCTTTTTCCGCTGACATATTAGAACAAGAAAACAAGGGAGGCAAACTATGAGCAGCAAAGCAGTAAAATGGGGAGCACTTGGAGCAAGTTTGGCATTATTCTCCGGCCTGATGGCCGGATGCGGCGGCTCGGAACCCAAAGCCGGGGCCACGACAGCCCCAACCGCAAACGGAGGCTTGGATACATCCGAGAAGGTCGAGCTTCAACTGTACATGCTCGGCGAAGCGCCGAAGGATCTGCCGGTGATTGAAGGCAAGATCAACGAGATGGCCCTTAAGGACCTGAACGCAACCGTCAAATTCAACTACATTCCCTGGACCGACAACACCACCAAGTACAAGCTCCTTCTGACCTCAGGCCAAAACATTGACTTAATCTACACGGCCAACTGGTTCGGCTACCAGCAGTACGCGAAGAAGGGTGCCTTCCAGCCGCTCGATGAGCTCGTTCCGAAGTATGCCCCTAAGCTGAACAGCTTCGTGCCGAAGGACATGTGGGAAACGGCCCGCATCGACGGCAAGATTTATACCGTTCCGTCCACGTACAAGGAGTATACGACCGGCGGCTTCATTTACCGGGAGGACCTGCGCCAGAAGTACAACCTGCCTAAGCCCGATTCCATCGAAACCTTCGGGGCTTACCTCGACGGAATCAAGAAGAACGAGAAGGACTTGTTCCCGCTCGCTTCCGGTTTCAACATGAACAACTACAAAGAACTGAAGGTCAATCCGGCCGGTTCCTTTCCTTACGGTGTAACCGCGCCATACACCAAGCCTCAGGAAATGACTTCGTTCTGGGGATCTCCCGAGCATCTGGCCGGCTTGAAGGTCGCCAAGGAGTGGGCGGACAAAGGCTTCTGGTCCAAAAACGTCCTGAACGAGAAGGAGCTCGCCAACAACCTGGTTATCAACGGCAAATCCGCCGCACTCATGTCCCACAACCCGTCCATGTTTAACGACATGAACACGAAGACCCAAGCGGGTCATCCGGATTGGAAGCTGGCTTACTCCCCGTTCCCGTTCATTAAAGGGTATGCGACTCCCGTCAATCCGATCGGAAACGGATTCGCCATTCCGAAGAGCAGCAAGCACGCCGACCGCGCGATCGCTTTCTACGAGAAGCTCGTCACCGACAAGCGGTACAACCAGCTGACCGAGTACGGCATCGAGGGAACCAACTATAAGGTCGAGAACGGTTACTATCAGATGATTGGCGACGCCAAGACGAACGGTTTCCCTCGCGAGGCCATGAACGGCTGGTCGTGGAGAAACCCCGAATACATGCTGTTCGACAAAGGCTATGACGGCGTGAAGGAAATTTTCAGCCAGCTGGACAAAATCTCCAAACCGGACATCTACTCCGGCTTCGCGGAAGATTATACGTCCTACCAAGCCGAGAAGGCCGCCCTGGAGCAAGTCGAGAAGCAATATTTGAAACCGCTTGAAATGGGTCTCGTCGACGATGTGGAAGGCGGACTGAAGATCTTCATGGAGAAAGCGAAAGCGGCCGGCCTAGAGAAGATCCAAGCCGAATACAAGAAGCAGTGGCTCCAATACCTGGATGAAAAGAAAATCAAGTAACAAAAGAAAAAGTCAACCCGTGACGGGTTGACTTTTCTTATGGGCAGGCCGACCGGAGGTCTCCGGTTGGCCTTTTGGGAATGCGGCTGTGCCCTGCGCCAAATCAGCGGGACCGGTTCCCCGCCTGCCGGGTGAGCCCGTCAAAGGCACACTCGATTCCCATGGCCTTCAAGGTCCGGCAGGTTTCCTCGTACGGCTCCACGCTCTGATGGGAAAAATGGGTAGCGATTCGGACCGTTTCCCTCCCGATGGCCCCTATCTTCTCCAGTCGCTCCATCATGCGGCCGAGGTCGCCGAAATTCAGGTGCTCCCTGCCGGAGGATCGGAAACCGAGCGTTCCCTCCATAATCACGGTATCGAACCGGTACCCCTCCAATTCCTTCCACACCTCTTCTTCGTAATAACCGGTATCCGAGGCGTACAGCAGAGTGGCCGTTCCGTCGTCTATCACGTAGTTCATTGCGTCCCCGGTGCGAAGCTGGTGCACGGCCGGCAGGGAACGGATCCGGTAGGCACCCAGCTCGAAACGGCTCCCGGGCAGGACCGGCCGTCTCCGAATGCCGGCCTCCCGGTCGGACCCGCCCGATTCCTCCCATTTCATCCATACGGAAGGAGGACCGGCGGCATCAATCTCGGGAAGCTCGGTCTCAAGCCGGAACCCGCGGGCTCTCAGCTTCAGGTTATCCGGACTGAAATGGTCCAGGTGGCTGTGCGTGATAAGCACATGGCGCAGGCCCGTTAAGCTTATTCCGAAGGCAGCGCACGAGGCGAACACGTCCGGTCCCAGATCAACCAGCAGATCGTCGTTTATGAGAACACTCTGCCTCCTCCGCACATTCTTACCTCCCGTTAACCGGGCGTCGGTACAGGCAGGGCAGGAGCAGAACGGAGAGGGAATCCCCTCTGCCGCCCCTGTCCCGAGAAAAGTAAACCGCATGGCTTAACCTCTCCTTTTCTTTTCAGCGTGCACAAGCCAAGCTTATGTCCCCGATGCGGTAGTTAGAAACCGGAAGTTATCGAAATAGAGCACCTTGGCCGCAGGCTGCTGCCACATCCAGATCTCGATTCCCTTCATCTGCGTCAAATCCAGGGCAATATCGGACAGATCAATGTGAACGGTTTTGCTCCGGTCCGGCCGGACAAACTGGATGAACGTATCATCCGTCTTCCCGTTCGTCTGATGGAATTTCACATAGAAATTGGCCGTCTCTCCTACGTTATGGACATCGAATTCCAGGGCTTTATACGGAGACCAATCCCCTGTCGGGATCCCTTTGCCTGCGTCCATCAGACGGAAGTTGGGAAATTTCACTCCCCCTCGGAACTCCGCCTTCAAGGAATGCTGTCCGTTGGTCACATATTCATCAGACAGGCTTAAGTTGACGGTGGACGAGGTCAGCTTCTGAAGATCCGCCGGCGTTTCGGCATTTTGGAAAACAACGGGAACCGTCGGCTCCTCCCCGTTAACCTGAATGATTTTGGTTAGGGTACGGGACACTCCGTCACGGGTTATGGTGAGAACTGCTTCATTCGGCCCGTTGTGGACGGCTACCTCTGCTGTGAACTTGTCATAGGAAGCGCCCTTCTCCGAAGGGGCCAGCACCCGGTCTCCCAGCCGTACTTCCGCCCCCGGCTCGGTATGGATGGTCAGCTGCCGGGTTCCGCCGGTGCCCGTCACTCCAACCAGAGCGAGAGGACCTTTGTCCGTGGAGGTGATTTCCTCTGCAACGTCTGCACGGACGTCCAGAAGATTAGCCGGATCGTCCGCAAAGCTCCGAATGTTCTTGTACAGGCGGTCGTAGTAGAACTGCAGAGAATCGTGCACCGGATAATCCTTTACGCCAAGACGAGCGGCCGTTTCTTTGATGTGCTGCTCCAGCTGCCACAGGTATTCATAGTCCTCCATCCCTTCCCGGATGGCTTCCAGACGGATGGTGCCGACCGGTCCGTCTATACCTAGCTGCGTTCCCGGGTAGAACAGATACCCGTCCCCGTTTGCACCCGGAAAAGCCAAAGGATCCGTCCAGACGTCTCTCGGCACGTACTGCTTGCCGTCGTATTTCTTGAAGATGGTCGTGGACCAGAAGAGATTGCCTTCCACGCCGTAATCCTTCTGCATCCACGAAAGCAGCCGGGCGCTCAGCAGCTCATCGTCAATATGATAGGACGGAAACGGATGCTTCGGATTCACACTAGTGTACCACCAGACGTGATCTCCCGCCGCCTGCCTTTCCTGCGCGTAATCCTTGTCGTATTTGTTGATCAGGGCGATCCAGTTGTTCACATCGGGAACAAGCTCATCCGTAGGCTGCGTCGTAACGAAGTGGCGGACGTCCGGCGCGATTTCCTTCATCTTCTGGGCATAGTCCCGGACTTTCGGGAAAACGGCGGGAGCCGGCTCATCGATTTGCCCGCCCAGGTAGAAGAACGCCTTCGCGAGAAGCCCTTTCTCCCGCAGCCGGTCGACGAGAAGCTTTGTTTTGGCCCAATCCGGCTGGCTCTGGGCATCCAGATACAGCGGAAGCCGGTAGGAGGTTACCTTCGGATTGAGGATATACGGTTCGGCCAGCTGGATGAACTGGTCGATGTCTCCCGTTGGGACCGGCAGATAGCTTGGGACGATGCGGCTGTCAACGGAAGCCCAGTAGTACTTGTCGAGGAGCTTCCAGAACTCCTCCCCCTGCACCCCGTTATGGGCATAGGAGATCTGATCCCCCCATAGCGTGAAGGCCGTCTCGGAGTGACTCTCATCCGTAAGCTCGAAATCCCATACCGTCAGCCGGACGGGAATCACGATCGGGTTGCCCGTTTCGTGAAGCGTCACGGTCCCGGTATAGTCTCCCGGCTCCTGTCCCTTCGGGACTTTGACCTTGATCCAAATGCCTTGGTTCTGGTTGGCGGGCACATCCAGAAATCCGTCCAGCGGGATCAAGGCGTCCGGGTACCAGCCGGCCGGGAAAGCCCCGGTGGTCGGCTTGGTCACCTGGATATAATGCTCCCGGAACAGCTGGATGTCTTCGCTTCGGATTTTGGCGCTGCCGTTCGTTTGTTTAAGCTCGCTTACCGATACTTGCAGCTTCCGAAGCGGAGTGTCTCCCGCTTTTACGATGACCTGCCCGCTCTCGTATTCGTTGCGGGCGGCTCCCATCTCCAGGTGCTGGGAGCCCGCCTCGGCCCCGGCCGGGAAGGCTTGATCGCGCAGCACTTTCTCGGAATTGGTCGGTACCCAGACCGAGAAATCCGGCGAGGTATCCGCCTTCGTAACCGGGGCAAGCAGAGCGGCCAGAAGGACGGCGGACGACAGTACGCTTAAGGGTTTGCGCAGCATAAGGGCATGATTCCTCCTAAATGGTTTTGGATAATGCGGCTGCAGGTCCTAAGGGGCTTCCGGCGGATGGTCATTCCGTTGGAGCGTTACTTTTTGTAGCGTTCGTAGGCGGCCGTGTAAATTTTCATGTAATCGTCCAGCCCCATCTTCTTAAGCGTAGCCAGATAATTGTCCCACTCGGAGAACGGAGCGTTGCCCATGATGAATTTTACGGTCATCTCATCCACGTACTTGTTGATGTCGTTCGTCAGCGGAGTAAACCGGGCCAATTCTTCTTGGGTATACGTGAAGGCCGGCCATACTTCCTTCGGGTAGTAAGGATCGATCTTCTTCACGGCTTCCTGGTTCTCCGGGAAGCTTTCGCCGCCGAAATACGTTTTCTTGGTCAGCATGGCCGGATAGAAACCGCCTGCGAACGTGACGTATTTCTTCTGGGCTTCTTTGTCCTTCTTGAGCTCGTCGCTGTAATCGAGCGTGCCGTCCGGCTTCTCCACGTAGCTCTTGTCCTTGATGCCCATGAAGAACATCTTGCTGCCTTCTTCGCTGTAGAAGTAATCGACCCAGCGAATCGTCGCTTCCGGGTATTTGTTCTTGTTGGAGATGGCGAAGGCGCCAATGTCGATCAGCGGAGAGCGGGCGCGGGAGAATACCTGGTCCCCGTGAGGACCCTTCAGGGCCGTCATGCCGACATAGCTGTTCGTGTCGGTGCCGAAGCTCGACTTCTCGTTAATGTGGACGAAGGAACCGTACAGCCCTTCCTTCCCTTTGGCGAGCATTTCCGGCCCTTTGATCGTCATGATATCCGGAATGAACAGATCTTCCTTATACAGCCGGTTCAAGTATTCCAGGAGCTCCTTATAGCCCGGGTCGGCCGGCTCGAAGCGGAGCTTGTTCGTCTTGGGATCCATATCCACCCGGCCGTGGGTATTGCCGTGGTTGCCCAGTCCCCAGGCTCCCTTAAGCGCATCCACAATGCCGATTCCGCCCAGCACACCGCTAGCCGCGAAAGGAATTTCATCATTCTTGCCGTTCTTGTTCGGATCCTGGGTTTTGACCGCCTTCAAGTATTGATAATACTCCTCGGTTGTCGTCGGCTCTTTCATGCCGAGAGCATCGAGGAACTTCTTGTTGATCCAGAATTCGGAGCCGATGACGACCGAGCGGAAGGAAGGGTCGTAGAAGGTCGGAAGGGAATAGATTTTGCCGTCCGGCATCGTCAATCCCTTCTTCACCTCCGGGTTGGTTTCGAACAGCTTTTTGACATTCGGGGCGTACTTGTCGATCAGATCGTTAAGCGGAATGAGCAGGCCCTGGCTGCCGTAGTTGGCGATATCCGTGGTCGAGAACCTCGCCGTGTGGAAGAAATCCGGCAGATCTCCGCTGGCCATAAGGACATTCCGCTTCTGGGTCAGAGCGGCCGCGTCGGACGCGGGAGAGAGCTGCCAGTCGACCGTGACGTTGGTCATCTTCGCGTATTCCTTCCAGATCTCCACTTCGTTCCAATTGACGGGAGCCGAGTCCGCCCTTGCGGCGAAGACCGTCAGCTTGATCGGCTCCTTGACGATCGGGAATCCCGTCGTATTGACATCCTTGGCTCTCTCTCCCGTTTTCGGAGTGGCTCCCGCCTCTCCGCCCTTGTCCGAGCACCCGGCCGCCAAACTGGCCGCCATCACCGCAGCCAGAACCGGCGGCAACGCTTTTCTTGCTTTCATACCCCAAGACCTCCCATAATTCAAAGAATATTGTGAATAAGGGATGGGTTATCCCTTAATGGCACCGATGAGAACCCCTTTGACGAAGTACTTCTGCAGGAACGGATAGAGAAGCAGCATAGGCAGATTCGCCACGATAACCATGGCATATTTGATCGTTTCCCCTTCCAGCACCCGCTGGATGGAGAATTCGCCCGTCTGCAGCTCGTTAAATTCTCCCCGGACGAGAATATCCCGCAGGAACAGCTGAAGGGGGAATTTCTCCCGGTCGTTCAAGTAGATCATGGCATTGAAGTAGGTGTTCCAGTTCCAGACGGCGTAATAAAGCACCATAACAGCCAGAATGGGCAGGGACAAGGGAAGCACGATCCGGAAAAGCATCCGAAGGTCGCCGCAGCCGTCCATCGAGGCGGACTCGATAAGCTCATTCGGAATCCCATGCTCGAGAGAGGTTCTCATGATGACAATATTCAGCACCGATACGGCCGTAGGGATGATGATCGCCCAGAAGGTGTTGACCATATGTAAGCTCTTGATCAGCAGATAGGTTGGGATCAGGCCTCCGCTGAAGAACAAGGTGAAAGCAAAGAACGCGGTGATGGCCCCTCGGCCGACGAAATCTCGGCGCGACAGCGGGTAAGCAGCCAATACCGTCATGACCACGTTGACGAGGGTACCGGCCGAGACGTAGAACAGCGTGTTCCGGTAGCCCAGCAGCACATCCTTGTCCTGAAGCAGTTTGGTGTACCCGACGGAGGTGAAATCCATCGGAATGAGCCACATTTTGCCCGTCACGACGTGCTCGGGATTGCTGATGGAAGCGCTGAATACATAGACGAGCGGATACAGCACCAGCATGGCGACGAAGATCAGCCACACGTAGATGAAGAGATCGAGAACCCGGTCGCCGGCGGATTGCCTGATCCGTCCGCCTGATTTAAGAGTCGTCTGGGTTACCATAGGCTTGTTTCCCCCGCTTTCCGGGCTATGTAGTTGACAGACACGAGCAGCAGGAAGTTAACGGCCGAGTTAAAAAGCCCTACCGCCGCCGCAAAGCTATATTCCGCCCCGCCGATCCCTGTCCGGAACACATAGGTCGATATGACGTCGGAGCTTTCCAGGTTAAGGTCATGCTGCATGAGCAGGAGCTTCTCCAGGCTTCCTCCGCCCATCAAATTCCCCATGTTGAGGATGAACAGAATGGCGACGGTCGGCATGATGGCCGGCACATTGATATGCCAGATCCGTCTTAACCGGCTGGCTCCGTCAATGGTCGCGGCTTCGTGCTGCTGGGGATCCACTCCGCTTAGGGCGGCGAGGTATATGATCGACCCCCACCCCATCTGCTGCCAGATGTCGGAGAGGACATAGACCGTTTTGAACCAGTGCGGGTCGGTCATGAAGGCAATCGGCTCCAGCCCGAGCCCGCGCAGGGCGTGGTTGACGATCCCTTTTTGGGTGGATAGCAGGGCGAACAGAATTCCGACGACAACGGTTAAGGATAGAAAGTGGGGGGCATAGGTGATGGTCTGGACAAAGCTGCGGAACCACTTGGTCCGGACTTCATTGATCATGAGGGCGAGGAGGATAGGGACCGGGAATCCGATGACGAGGGAATAAAGGCTGATCTGCAGAGTGTTAAGGATGACCCTCGAGAAGTAATACCCTTTAAAAAACCGTTCGAAATGAACGAAGCCGACCCACGGGCTGTCCCAAATTCCTTTCGCCGCCGTGAAGTTCTTGAAAGCGATCTGGACTCCGTACATGGGAAAGTAACAAAAGATAATGAAATAGGCGATAACCGGAGCGATGAGCAAATATAGAACCCAATGCCGGCGTATGGCTTTGACCAGAGAGCTGCGGCTCCGGATGCCGGCCCTGCTCTTGCCCGAGGCGGTCTGCCTCACTAGTTGTTCCAACCTTAGTCCCTCCTAACCATCTTTATCTGGATAGCGAAAGCCAGTTAACGTATAACTTGCGCGTATGGCTTATCGCCGACTTGCTAGTTAAGGCATTACGGCATTCGTCGCGCAGGAGGCTTCTGCCGGCCGGCGGTAAGGCTCAATGGTCAAGAGCCGCCCCCCCGTTCTCATCGATTCGGCGGCCGCGCAGCCTACCGCCACACTCATGCGTCCGTCCAGCGGAGAGGCTACCGGCTCCTTGCCGTATAGAACCAAGTCGATAAATTCCTTACAGATCCGGGGATCGGCCCCGTTATGCGACCCTTCCTCCTGCTTGATCGCATAAGTCTGATCGGAGAGGCTTCTCCAGGAAGCGGATTGGCGTGTATGTACGTAAACCTTTCCTTCCGGCTCCGAATTCTCCAACCGCCCTTTCGTCCCGATAACGGTATAGTTCCGCTGGTAATCCGGCGTGAAATGGCATTGAAGATAAGAAGCCTTCACTCCATTATCCATCTCCATCATCACCATGCTGTTGTCCTCCACATCGATCTCCTTGCGGAAGGCACAGCGCTGCAGGACCCCGAAGCGCGCTTCCGGGCAGGTCGTGTTGTCCGGACAGGCGGAGCAGGTAAGATCATCCGGCTTATCGCCGCCGAAATAATCCAAGGAACCGAAAGCGGAAACTTTGCGCGTGTACGAGCCGGCCAGCCAGTGGATGATGTCCAGATCATGGGAGCCCTTCTGCAGAAGCAGCGAAGTCGTATTCCGGGAGCTGCCGTGCCAGCTGTGATAATAATAATCGCCTCCAAGCCCTACAAAGTGCCGGACCCAGACCGCCTTCACCTCTCCGATCTCACCGGCGTCGATAATTTCCTTCATGGTCCGGTACATGCTCATGTACCTCATGTTAAAGCCGATCATGAAGTGCTTGCCGGACGCCTGCCAAGCTTCCAGAATCCGGTCGCAGCCTGCCGTTGTGATCGCAAGCGGCTTCTCGCTGTAAACATGCTTTCCCGCCTGAAGCGCCGCGATCGTATGCTCCTCATGGCAATAATCCGGGGTCAGCACGATGACGGCATCCACATCCGGGCGCGCCAGCAGCTCCCGGTAGTCCGAGGTCACCCACAGATCCGGGTTAATCCGCTGACGGTACTTCTCCCGGTTATCGGCTGACAGATCGCAGCCCGCCACGACAAGCGATCTTCCATCGGGCTGGTGCCAATACTTCGTCACACCCGACCTCCATCCCAAACCAATAACCCCCAGCCTGACTTGCTCCATCTTTCAACCTCCTGTGTAACATATTTGGGCCCAAATTTTGGCCAAAGATCGCAGAGATAACCCGCTCCCTGTTAACGGATGGAGCGCAAGCAGTTATCCTATTGCCCCACAGCTATCCTCGGATTGGAGAATCGCCTGCCGGAAGAGCGGCTTTTAAGAATCGGGTGTCCTTACCGAAGAAGGGCGGAGAATCATTTCGAAAGGCATAACAAGCTTAAATGGGAGCGGTGACCGTTCGGCGCATTGGTCGATCAGCACTTTGGCGGCCATCATGCCGATCTCATACTTCGGCACGTGTACGGTAGACAGCGGAGGCATGGTGAACTGGGACACCTCAATATTGTCGTGTCCCACGAACGCCATATCCTCCGGGATGCGCAGCCCTTGCTCGGCCGCCGCTCTCATCGCGGAGATGGCAAGCATGTCGCTTGCCGCGAACACGGCCGTCGGGCGTTCCGGCCCGGCTTTCCCCAACCGCTCGGCCATCAGCCGGTAGCTTTCGTTTACATCCCAGCCGGTATTGAGAATCCATTCGGGATCAACAGCAAGCCCGGCTTCCTCCATCGCATAGCGGTACCCGCGGTATCTCTTCTCCCGCTCCATCTCACCCGTCAGTCCGTTCCCGCCGATGAAAGCAATGCGTTCATGGCCTTCCGCTATCAGGTGGCGGACCGCCGTTTTGGCTGCCTGCACCCGGTCATAGGTGATGACGGGAACGGTAGAGTCCGAAATATCGATTCCGACGACGGCTGGCACGCTTTTCTTGATTTTTTCATAGAGGGTGGAAGGAATTCCTTCTATTATAATGATTCCGTCCAGCCGCGTTTCCTGCAGGAGACGGCCCAAGGCCGATTCGCCCTGAATTTCCTCCAGCGTCAGCACGTAGGCGAGCGAGCTGTTCTGTTCGGTCAGCTTCCTTTCGATCCCTTCCAGAATAGGAGAGAAATAGGGATGGTTGTATTTGTTCTGGGGAGCCGACACGATGCACCCGATCTGCAAACCTTCCCGGCCCGAATTCCGTTCGTTCTTGCGGTTCTGCTTCTTTCCAAGCCCTGCCGTTTCGTAGCCCAGCTCCTCTACCGCCTTCCAGACGCGGGTCTTGGTCTCCTGGTTGATATGACGGCTTGAATCGTTGTTGATCACGCGGGAAACGGTGGAGATAGAGACTCCCACATGCTCGGCGATATCCTTCAATTTAGGCAAGGCGCATAAACTCCTTTATCCCTGACGGTTCAGGCTGATCTTGAATGGCGGTCCGGAAGCCCACGAGCCTCCTTATCTGTTCCTCATTTTACCAGCGCGCCGCCCAAACCGTCAATCATTTTCCTGGATATTTTCCAAAAATTCATAATATTTGGGCCCAAATATCATCACAATAAAAACGGCTTTCTCCCCTTGGAGAAAACCGCTTTATGGTAGGAATTAAGCGAAGCCAGGATAACTGAGCAGGGTCTCCACGAACACCTTCGGCTCGTCGATGGCAAACCGGCGGATTCCCATATCAAGCAGAGCATGCATCGATTCCGTGGTAAACCGGAAAGGGAGCACCTCGAGCTCAATGCCCGCCGCTGCTGTTTCTTCCAATGTGGCCCGCAGGAAATCCGGCTGAACGGCGTAGCGCCAGCCATCGGCCGATTCGGAGGCGGCATCCTTCAGATGGATCTGGATAATATCCAGCCCCTCATAACCGGATTCGGCGGCTTCCTTGACGACCTTGGAGATCCCTTCCGGGGTTCCCCCGCCGGATACCCACTGCATCGTGCGGATTTCGGGAGCGAGCCGCTTGACGGTACGGCAGTTGGCCGGATCGTTATGGGCGAAAATAATCTGGCTTCCCACCCCGTAACGCGCTACGAGCTCCGCCAGCTTCTCCAGGTCCACCTGCTTGAAGTCGAGATAGAGCTCCCGTTCCGGATGGGCCGCGAGCACTTCCAGAATATCGGAAAGGGCCGGAACCTTCTCTCCCTTGAACGCTTCCCCGAAACGAATGCCCGTATCCCAGTCTTTCATTTCGGCGTAGGTGACTTCGGCTACCGGCTTGTTCTCCATTCCCTCCGGAACCGAGGCGGTTCTCGCCGGGGTGGCGTCGTGAATGCCAATGATGACTCCGTCCGCCGTCTGCCGGATATCAAGCTCGGGGATTCCTCCCAAGCTCCAGACATATTCCAGTGCAGACATTGTATTCTCGGGCACCTCGGCATTCGAATTCTGATGAGCCTGCCATTGAACCGGTGACTTGTTCCCCCGTACCGTTGAAGGGTTGTTCATCCTTTCCCACTCCCACTCATTTGTATTCACTTTATGTTCATTTGTGCTTATTTAAGCATAGGAAAGGCCGGTCTCTCTGTCAAGATGTTTCCTCCCCCGGAAACGAAAAAAGATGAAATGGTTTTAATTATTTTGCATCTTTTTCTTCCCGGGGGAGCCGATATAATGGGACTATGTCGTTTATAACCACCAGGAGGCTGTCATGCGCAAGAAATTAACTACCTTTTACCACAATTACGATACGGCCATATGGATCAGGGTGATCGGAACGATCCTTACCTCCCTCACCAATTTCATGGTAAGGCCATTCCTTGTCCTCTATCTGTATGACAAGCTGAACTCGTCTCTTCTGCTTCCCATGATCATTATCGGACTGCAGCCGCTCTGCGGGCTGCTGGTGAATCTTTTTGCCGGAAATATAAGCGACCGGTTTGGGCGCAAGCCCGTTCTGATCGTTTCCCTGCTGATCCAGACCGTAACCTTGAGCGGATATATCTTTGCGGAAAGCGTATGGGAATACGCGGTCATTTCCATCCTGAACGGAATAGGCGCCGCCCTCTTCATGCCGGCGGCCAACGCCCAGATCGCCGACGTTGTCCCCGAGAACAAGCGCGCGGAAGTGTTCGCTCTGCTGCATACCGCCCTGAACGTGGGATCGGCAGGCGGTCCGCTGATCGGGGTGGTGCTTTTTGCCTGGAGCTCCCGGATTGTGTTCCTGATTTGTGCCCTTTCCGTCCTGGCCTATCTGATTCTCGTTTGGATCAAGGTTCCCGAAACCCTGCCCGCCTCCAGCCGGTCGGCCGCTCCCGAAACCGGACGAGCCAAGGCCGCGTTCCGGCCTGGGGAGCATAAAGCGATCTATACCCTGACGGTGCTTGCCCTGCCGGTGTCCCTGCTCTATGCCCAAGTGGAATCTACCCTGCCGCTGCATCTCCAAACCCATTTTCTGGATTTCAAAACCGTCTACGCCGCCATGCTGACCTTTAACGGGCTTACGGTCATCCTTCTGCAGCTTTGGCTCGCCAAACGGACGGAAGGGCTTCCCCCCTATCATGTGGTCGCGGCTGCCTACGGAATGTTCTCTCTCGTCGCCCTTGGCTACGGCTTCTCCCCTTACGTGATTCTTCTGTTCGCGGTAGAGTTCCTGTTCACCATCGGTGAGATGCTGTTCGGTCCTCATATCCAGAAGGTCATTGCCCGGATCGCCCCGGTAGAGCAACGAGGTCAATACTTCTCTATCTACGGGATGAATTGGCAGATCGGGCGGGCCATCGGACCGGTAGCCGGCGGATGGATGCTGGAGAAAGCCAACGGGGAAGTCATGTTCTTCGTCTTCGCCCTCCTGCTGATGGCGTCTGGGATCCTGCAGGTTATCCAAGTGCGCAGCCTTTACGGCAGAGCGGCACGGGCCTTGGAGAAAGCGGTCTAACCCCGTGGTCCCGCTTAGGCCCCCATTAATCAGAAAGAACCAGCTCCGCTGCCTGGATCAAGGGGCGGACGCTGGTTCTTTTGCTGTTACTTCAAGCTCGTTCGATCTCGAGAGCTGAGTATTTTTCAGATCGGTGATCCGTACCTGTACCTTCCCGTGACCGGCTTCCTTTCGGTCCTCCTCCGGAACCCAGGCCACGAGCCTTTGGCTGCTCTCCCTTCGGGTCTCCAGCTTCCTCCCGTTCAGCCAGACGGCCGATTCCCCGGATAATCCCTCCCCGACTACCTCAAGCCGGCCGTTCCCGTCCAGCACGGCTGCGGCAAGATGGGGCTCACCGAAGCCCAGAGAGAACGAAGGCGCATGGATAGCGTCCCGTATTCCCGTTACGCGGTAGCCCTCTTGAGCGCCGTACAGAATATCGTCTTGCAGCCTCCGGTAATCGAGCAGCTCCGCTTCGTCGATCGGATGATCCTTTCGCAGCGAGCGGGGGGCGAACAGGGGCAGCCGGCGGTAGAGCTCATAGAGATAATCGGTGTAGTAAGTGCCGGGCGTTCCGAGATAATGAAGCAGATAGGCTCCGAGGAAGCTCGCGTTCATCCGCAAGCTGTCCTTGCCGGGAGCGGCCGCATTGCTCCAGATGACAAAGGGGGTGTAGTGCATCTTCTCCATATAAGACGGATCCTCGGCCCCGGTAATATAACCGGTATCCCGGTAGACCTTGTAGGCATTCCCGAGCTGCGCCATATGGTCACCGAAGCAGAGGATCACCGTGGGCTCCGCGGATTCCCGGTAGTGGTCGGTCAGCTTCTTCAAAGCCTGGTCGAAAGCTCGCTCCCCTTCGGCATAATTTCGGAGAATGGCCAGCGACTCCTCACTGACCTCACCGCTTACCTCGATCTCCGTCCTGTAAAATTTATCTTTATAAGGTCCATGATTCTCCATCGTATTGGCAAAAACAAAATCCGGCCCCGGCGACTCCTCCGTCGCCCGGATGATCGTATCCATCACCTGGCTGTCCTTCAGGAAGGGACCGTGAAACTCCTGGTCCATGTACTCGCTCGGAACGAAGCGGGAGAACCCGAGATGGCGGTACACGTTGCGGGAGTTGAAGAACCAGTTGTAGAACGGGTTGACCGCCGTCGCCGTATAGCCCTTGCGGGAATAAATGGAGGCAAGGGAATCCACGGGCCGGTTAACATGGCTGATATAGGCTACCGTACTGTCGGGCAGAAACCGGACGGAGTTCCCCGTCAGCACCTCGAATTCCACGTTCGCAGTCGTTCCTCCGAATTGGGGGGAAAGGATCCATCCCGAAGGATAGCCGTTCATCAGGGAATGAAAGTAGGGAATCGGGTCCTCGCTGAATCGGACCTTCGGAAGCAGCGTCGGATCCCAGAAGCTCTCCGAGAGGAGGACGATGACATTAGGCTTCGTCCCTTCCGGCCATAGGGGGGTTCCGGCCGATGCCCGTTCCTTCTCCCCTGGCGCGACGACCTTCACCAATTTCCGGATTTCCGCGGGACTTGAGCCGGAGGGCCGGAAGCGCTTAAGAAATTCAACCGAATCTCCCCACGAATAAAGCAGCCCGTTGCGGGTCGCCTGGAAATCCGTCTCGTAATAGTATGGGAAGACCGGGAATTCCATCCGGAGGGAAAAAGGAACCCCCAGCCATACGCTGGAGACCAGCACCAGTCCGGCCGCCGCTCCCAGGAGGCGTCCTATCCCGGAAAGCGGCTTTATGCGTATTAGCAGCAGCAGGAGGAGGGCTCCCGCGGCTAGGGCTGCGGTAATGAGAAGCCCGCGGTGCAGAGGCGGATTGAGCGGGAGGAAGGGATCCCGGCCTTCCTGGGGAAGAAACCAGGTCCACAGGGACAGGGGAGCCCCCGTCCGGTTCCGGGTTACCGCGCTTATGAAGCCGGCGGTCCCCGCCGCCAGCAGCAGAGCGGCAAAGGCAAGCCGGGTGCGGCCCACCGCTCCGGCAAGCAGAAGGGATAGTCCGAGAGCCGCGAAATAATTCATCCACCATTCGTTCGGCCGTTCGAGCATCCAGGCCCAGGCAGCCGGAAACGAGGAATGCGCGACTCCTTCCAGCACCGCGACAAGAACAGCCGGGAACACCAAATAAACCGCTGCGGCCCCGAGCCGGGGCAGAACAGAGCGCCAAGTTCGCAGATGCTTAAGTAACGGAAAAAGGGAAACGGGACGCAGGCCTTTCATTTACGAATCCTCCAAGTTCCTGATCCTTCGGCCGGCAGCGTCCTTCGGGAAAAGGGTCTCCTCCGGCTTGCTACGGGTTACAGCCAGTGTAACACGGGTATGGCCCTTGCGGCTATTCTCTGCGGGGAAACCAGCTTTCCGAGCAGTGTTTCATTTAGGAGGATAATAGGGTAATATGTAGGTAACTTGAGGAAACGACATGGAGGGATTGCTTTCATGGAGAGAAAGCCGATCAGCTCCTTCGTCTCTTCCAGCAAGCCCAGCGCGTTAAGCTCGTCCGAGAGATTGGTTTACGACTGCTTGCAGGCGGAGAACGAAGAGCTGGACAAGACAGACATCAACCAGATCGCCAAGGCCGTCGGCATGTCCGCCATGCAGGTTAGAGCCGCCATGTTTCTGCTGCTTCACAAAGGTTTGATCAAAAGCGAAGAAGTGATTGAGGAGGCTTAACCGTACTTCTCTCATCCTCCCCCTATCCGTAAAAGCCGCCCCGATGCGGCTTTTTTTGTTGAACAAAAAGCTGTCCCTCAACCGGAAGAACCTCCTTCCGGGACGGGACAGCTTGGTTTGTCGTGTTCTTTTTGGGAAAGGAGGTTAGCGGACCAGCTTGGCCGGACCCAGGCGGACGAGGGCCCGGTTGTCCTGGAAAGGAGCCGGCTCCGGCTCCATCATGGCGAAGAAGCCCTTTCCGATCCTCTCCATATCATCGGCGGTGGCCGGTTTGACGACGAACGCTTTTCCTTGAATCCAGACGATTTCTTCTTTCTCGGAGTCCAGCAAATAATCCTCGAACGGAAAGTTTATGGTTTTGATAACGATCGCTCCCTCTGCCTCCCTTCGTTCAAAGCGCTTGTACGCTTAGGCGGGTCAGGCTTATGGTGCAGCGCCGTGCGGCACGGGGTTCGCTGCCTCCTCCGGTCATTTGGAGGGTAAGCCCCAGTATAAGGCATGCGGCCGGGAAAGATTGTTGAACACTGTCAGGGAAACCCGTCTTTTTTCCGCTAAAAGCCGCCTTATTTCTCCACCCAATTTCCTTTGCGGAACACCGGCTCCCACGCGCCGTCCTCCCGCTCTCCGTCAATATCAAGCTCGGCTGAGCCGATCATGAAATCGACATGGGTCAGGCTGACGTTGGCCCCCCTGGCGGCCAGCTCCTCCTTGCTTAGCCGGGTTCCTCCCTCCAGATTAACCGGATAGGCGTTGCCGAGCGCCAGGTGGCAGGAAGCATTCTCGTCGACTCCCGTGTTGTAGAAGATCCGGTTCAGCCGGGAGATGGGGGAATCGTGGGGCACGAGAGCGACTTCGCCAAGGTACCGTGCTCCTTCATCCGTATCGAGAAGGGCCTGCAGGGCCTCATAGCCCTTTCCCGCCGTAAAATCGGTTACCCTCCCGTCCCGGAAAGTAAGCGCGAAGTCCTCCACCAGGCTGCCGTTGAGATTAAGCGGCATCGTGCTTCGAACCGTTCCGTTCGTTCCGCCTCGGGCAGGCATCGTAAAGACCTCCTCCGTCGGCATATTCGCCACGAAATAGACGCCGTCCTCGTTCGATTCACCGCCCCCGAGCCAGATATGGCCCTCGGGAAGCTCCAGCGTCAAATCCGTTCCCGGCGCCCTATACCGCAGCTTCCGGTAGCGCTTCGCATTCAGTCTGTCCGACACCGTATGCAGGGTCTGAATGTGCTCCCTCCAAGCCTGGACGGGATCCTCCCGGTCCACCCGGTTCATCCGAAAGATCGTCTCCCACATGGCGGGAATGCGTTCCGCTTCGGGCAGCTCGGCAAACACTTTATCGGCCCAGGCGCGGGTCGGGGCCTTCACCAGGCACCAGGTAAACTTATTGGTTCGCACATAGTGGAGGAACTTCTGTCTCGCCTCTGCGGCTGCCTTCGTGGAGGCTTTCACCTTGGAAGGGTCCACGCCTTCCAGGAGATCGGGATTCGGCACCTTGATGTTCAGCAGAGCTCCGCCCGCTTCCGCCAGCTGCTCCATGGAAGAGGCGATCCAGCGCGGATAATACGAGAGAGCCTCATCGGAAGCCGACTGGTATCGAATCCGGGTGACCTCCTCATCGTCCCAGGCCACCTGGACATATTTCGCCCCGGCCTCATACGCTTTACGGACCACAAGACGGGTCAGCTCCGCCGCTTCCATCGGCGCTTCTATGTACAGCACTTGGCCGGGCTGAAGGTTTACGCCTACCCGGATAAGCAGATCGGCATATTTCCCCAGCATATTCTCCAGTCGGATCGGTTCATTCAAGATCGTTTCGTTCCCTTCTTCATCGTTTGGTTTTTCTATTCTTTTTCCTGCTTTGCGGGCAAACGTCATGCCGTTCGCCTGCATAAAGTATAGCAGATTTTATTCTCCTCCCGGAGGTGTGTTATGGGCATTGAGCTAACTGCCCTTCACTGGGCTTACGCGGCGGTCATCGTGATGCTGATCGGATGCATGCTGTTCAAAAGAGACACGACCCTGCTGTGCACAGCCGGAATTCTGGTCATCGCCCTGCTCGCCACCCACTCGGTATCCGCTTCGGTCAGCGGCATTTTCAACAGCTTCCTGTATGCCCTCAAGGAACTCTTGTCCACTATTCTCATCATTTCCGTCATTGTCGCCATGAGCCGGGTTCTCTCCCGTACCGGGATCAACGAAGTGATGGTTTCCCCTTTTACCCGCCTGATGAGGACGCCTGCGATGGCGTACTGGACGGTAGGGCTTGTGATGATGATCATCTCCTGGTTCTTCTGGCCTTCCCCTGCCGTGGCGCTCATCGGGGTCGTCCTCCTGCCCGCGGCCGTCCGGGTCGGGCTCCCGCCCCTTGCGGTAGCCGTTGCGATGAACCTGTTCGGGCACGGGATCGCTCTGTCCGGCGATTATGTGATTCAAGCCGCCCCCAAGCTTACGGCGGATGCGGCCGGCATTCCGGTCGGCGATGTCATCAGCGCCAGCGTTCCGCTCGTCGTGATCATGGGAGCGGTGACCACCGTAACGGCCTTTTGGATGATTCGCCGGGATTTGAGCTCCGGCCGACTTTCCCCCGAATCCGCTTCCCCGGCTACCATATCCGAAACGGAGAAGACGGGCGAAGCAGGCTCCTATCCGCTATCCCTCCCGGTTCGGCGGGTGATGGCTGCGGTCGTGGCCCTGCTCTTCTTGATCGACCTGATCGTGATGTTCGTTCTGAAGCTGCAGGGAGGGGAAGCCACCGCTCTGCTTGGAGGGACGGCCCTGCTTCTCTTGATTCTCCTCACCATGCAATCGCATCGCGGCCAAGGGCTGGAGAAGATAACGGAATACCTCGTCGACGGCTTCCAGTTCGGCTTGAAGGTGTTCGGTCCCGTCATTCCCATTGCGGCGTTCTTCTATCTGGGCGATTCGGCCTTTACGGAGCTGTTCGGCAAAGTCCTGCCCGCCGCTTCCGCCGGGATTGTGAATGACTGGGGAGCCGCCCTCGCCCACAGCGTGCCGATCAACGCTCCCCTCGGCTCCCTCACCCTCGCTGCCGCAGGGGCCATCACCGGACTGGACGGCTCCGGCTTCTCCGGCATCTCCCTGGTCGGCTCTGTTGCCCACCTGGTCTCCGCCGCCATCGGCTCGGGGATTGCCACTCTGACGGCCCTCGGGCAAATCGCCGCCATCTGGGTAGGCGGCGGAACCCTCGTGCCGTGGGCGCTTATCCCCGCCGCGGCCATATGCGGAGT
Organism: Paenibacillus aurantius; assembly: GCF_032268605.1. Taxonomy (NCBI): domain Bacteria; kingdom Bacillati; phylum Bacillota; class Bacilli; order Caryophanales; family Paenibacillaceae; genus Paenibacillus; species Paenibacillus aurantius. The sequence goes on along the minus strand of NZ_CP130318.1, from coordinate 2,240,020 downwards.
CAGCCCGTTCGAAGTGGCCCGCCGGAACCTCATTCCCGTTCTCACGGGGCTGGCGGTTACCACGATCGCGGCCATGTTCCTCCTCTCTTAAAGAGGAGCGATGGAGTACCGGTCCACGTAGGATCGGAGGTCTTCGACGCGGGGAGCGTCAAGCGCAAGGCCGACATAGCCGTCAGGGCGGACCAGAAAGAGGGCGTCCCTCGGTATTCCCGCAGCCCCGGCCGCAGGCGTCCAATCGAAGCTGAAGAGCGGGAAGGAAGCGGAACGCGCAAAGTCCCGGATCTCCGGCGCGGCCTCTCCATAAACATGGAGCTGCCAATTGCACTGCTGCAGAGGCTCGTAGTTATCGCCGCCCGGCGTTCGAACCCAGGGCAAGCGGTCTCCCCCTTGAATTCTTCCCGCTGTTCCCCGGTTTAACCCGCTTTCCCGGTAATGAATACGCGTTTGGGAAACGGTCTGGAAGGCCATTCGGCGGAGGAAGGGTAACCGGAGAAGCAGCGGGGCCAGGGTCGGGAGGAAGAACAGGCGCATAAAGCGGTTGAAGGCTTTCCTTCCCACAATGAGCTGGAAGGCTCTGTCCGTGGTGGCAACCAGCGTCCGGGCAAAAGGAAGCCGCTCCGCTTCATAGGTTTCCAGCAGAGAAGGCTGGGCCTTGCCTTGTAGAACGGCGGCGAGCTTCCAGGCCAGATTGACCGCGTCCCCGATCCCGGTATTCATGCCTTGCCCTCCCGCCGGACTATGGATATGACCCGCGTCCCCGGCCAGGAAGACACGGTCCTTGCCGAAATGCTCGCTAACGCGGTGATGAACCTGGTAGGTAGAGAACCAGTTGACCCGGCGGACGGTAAGACCGGTCTGTTTATGCACATAGGGCCGGATGATGTCGAAGGTCACCGTGGAAGGATCGGCTTCCTCGGGTACGATGCCGATCAGACGGACCATACCCGTGCTTCGGACCGGCAAAAAGATGCAGAAGCCGGAGTCGTCCAGATAAACGTTCAACGCCCCCTCTCCCATCCCGTCCGCCTCCACATCCGCGACATAAAAGACCTGGCGGTACGTTCCGCCGGCAAAAGAAAGCTCCAGCCCTTTGCGTACGAGGCTGTGAGCCCCATCACAGCCGCACACATAGCCAAAGGTGTGCGGTTCTTCTATGCCATCCTTTCTCAGAACGGTCTCCACCCGCTCCGGGTCCTGACGGAAAGAAACCAGCTCCGTTCCCCACTCGACCGTCAGGCCCTGCCGATGAAGATGATCGACAAGCAGCCGTTCATGATCATCCTGCGGATAGCTGAGCACGAACGGATAGGGGCTCAGCCCTTTTCCCAGTTCGCCCAGAGGAAGCCGCACCTTCTTCTCCTTCCCTGTTCGCCATTGTACGGAATCCACCGGGATCCCTCCGGCCACCACCTCGTCCGCCAGGCCGAGCTGCCGGTACAGCTCCAGCGTCCGGGCATGGACGGCGATCGCCCGGGAGGCCTCTCCGGGACCGGTATGCTTGTCGATCAGGCGGAAGGGCACTCCCTGTTTGGCCAGACAGAGGGCAAGAACAAGCCCCGTGGGGCCGGCTCCTACAATTAGTACCTGCGGTTTCATCGTCATCCTCCTTTGTTTCTTCCCTTTTTACCGCCGCAACGGTTTCAATACGGTGGAGGGGAAGGGCTCCTTCCGGATATTCGGATCGTACTCTCCTCCACGGTACCACAAGGAAACAAGGGTCTAGAATCCCATTGACTTCCCTGTGAATTGCCCCTATCATATAAACCACATGGATACCACAGCAGCTAGATGGTCATCGTTTCCAGGTATACATATCCGGGAGAGGAGGGAAGCGGCAGGAATTGCTTGTAGTTTGACACCGCTTACATATTATCCATCAAGGAGGTCGCAAAGCGATGCAAAAAATGATGAAGCGGGCTATCCCCCTTCTGACCAGCGCTATGCTCGTCGTCACCGGCTGGACCGGTGCCGCATCTGCCGCCGAAGGCAGCCGGTTGTCCCAGAAAACGTACGGAGCTCCGGAAGAACTTCTCGTTCCTAATAATTATACCGTAGCCGTGTTCAACGGAACAGCGGGCAAAGAAGACGGCCACAATGTCCTCTACGCCACAAGCAAAGGCAAGCCCGGCCATCTTAACGTTATCGATCTGGACGATTATAAGCTTCTGCGCAGCATCCCGATCGGTCCTTCGGAAAGCTCCTGGGCCCATACGATTGCCCCCGACGGATCCTTATATCTCGCCGCTGATGGAGGAGGAGCCCGGCTGTGGCATTACTCTCCCGTCACGAAGACGCCTGAACAGGTAGCCCAATTTGACGGGCAGTCGGTTCCGAACAGCATTACGACCGATGAGAAGGGACGCGTCTATGTCGGAACTTACCCGGGAGGAAAGGTCTTCCAATACGATCCCGCTACCCGCCAGGTGAAGGATTACGGACGGATGATCGGCGAGGGCGATCAGGAATACGTACGCTCCATCGCCTACCAGGGCGGTAATGTTTACGCCGGAACGGCCCACAAGCAGATCGTTCGCGTCAACCTGGCCACGGGAGAGAAAACCGACATTGCCGGCTCCCTTCCCGTTAAAGAAGATACGGTATACGACCTGGATACGATCGACGACCGTTATCTGTTTGCCCGTTATACGGACGGAAGCGGAATCCCGGGAGAAGCCTTCCTTTATGACACGCAAACCGAGCAGTGGCTCGATGTCGTGCTGGAGAATGTAACCGGCCTTCACGAAACCGATTCGCTGAACGGTAAAATTTACTACATGTCGGACAAGAAGCTGAAAACCTTCGACCTGGCCACCCACAAGGTGGAAGAATCCGGCTTGGAGTATGGGACCGGCCTGCGGGGAGCGGATTGGGTAGAGTTCCCTAACAATCCCGACCTGCCGGGCAAGAACCTCGTAACCGTCCGGTATGACGGCGGCGCCACGATCATGAATATCGAGAAGAAGCTGGTTCTGCAATTGCCTCCGGTCATTCCGGGAGTGCCTGGCGTTGTCAACCGGGTCGCCGCTGTGTCCGAGAACCAGCTGATCACGACCGGTTCTCAGGCTCGTTCTTCTCTCGTCAACCTGACGGACAAGACCGCCACTCCTTTCAGCATCGGCCAAGCCGACAGCGTGTTCCCTATTGGGGACAAAGTGTACATGGGCGTTTATCCGGAAGGGGCTCTTTTTGAGTTCGACCTTAAGCAGCCCCCAAGCTTGACCAACCCTAAGAAGCTCTCTGTGCTGGGCAATGACCAAGAGCGCCTGGTTAACATCACGAGCGCCAAAGGGAAGCTGTACATTTCTACCATTTCCGGCTACGGAACACTGGGCGGCTCGCTGACCGTCTATGATCCGGCTACCGGGGAAACCACCGTCAACCGCAATGTCGTTAAGAACCAGAGTGTTCTGAGCTCGACTTATGCCAACGGTAAAATCTTCGGATCGACCACCATCCGCGGGGGACTCGGTTCCGTTCCTACGGAAGAGGAAGCCAAAATCTTCGTCTGGGATGTCGACAAGCAGGAGAAGATTACTGAATTCCCGCTGCGTATTCCCGGCTTGGATAAGCCGATCTTCATCGGCGATCTTTCCGCAGGTCCGGACGGACTCATCTGGGGAGCGGCCTATGAGTATATCTTTGCAATCGACCCTAACACCTACGAAGTCGTCAAGAGCAAAAAAGTGCACTCCAAGCTCAGCTTCAGCCAATGGGCTCATCATCCGCTGCGCTGGTCCGAAGACGGCTTGCTCTACGTCCTCTTCAACGACAAGCTGACGGTAATCGACCCGGAAACGCTGGAATCCCGGATCCTGGCCAATACGTCCCGCTTTGATCTCGGCTGGGACGGAAACCTGTACCTGACGGATATGCAGACCAACACGATTTTGTATCGGATCGAGGTAGACGGAGAGGTTATCGAGGAACCGCCTCATCTCCCTGTTCCTGTACGTAACCCGGGCTTTGAAGAAGGCCTGGCCGGCTGGACCCCCCTGTTTGCAACGGGAGCCGGTTATAACTATGAAGTCAGCACGGCGAAGACCTTCAGCGGGTCCAAGAGCCTGAAGATTACCGATACGCTGCGCACGGCATCCGTCGCTCTTCAGAGCGACAAAGTTCCAGTTGTTGCCGGAGAGGAATACCAAGCGAACGTAAACGTTTATATTGAATCGGGGCAGCCGGGCTTCATGTTCCGCTACTTCGACAAGAACAACGCTACGATTTCTACGCTCGAAATCCATCTGGACGAATCCCGGCTGGCCCAATGGCAGAAAGTGACCCTGAGGGGCAAAGCGCCGGAAGGTGCCGTGTATGCCAAGCTGATTGCTGTTACGTCCCGCTATAACATTTCGTCCGCTTATTACGACGATTTCACCGTAACGAAGAAGGATCAGCAAATTCCGGTCGTTTCCGCCAGCCTGACTCCTGCCGCCAATGAGAACGGCTGGAACAATGGCGACACCGTCCTGAATCTGGCTGCCGACCATGCGTGGTCGTTGACCTATTCGTCCGAAGGTGCGCAGCCGGCTGCGAAAACCACGGTAAAAGGCTCGTCCCTCCAGCTGCCGATCACGAAGGAAGGCGTAACGACGGTGACCTATTCCGCCACCAACTTCTCGGGCCTTGCCACTGACCCGCAGAAGATGGAGGTCCGCATTGACCGGACGGCGCCGACGGTACAGTTCACAGGCAAATCGGATTATACCGTTTCCGAGAATGTCTATATCGGCTGCACCGCCGTTGACGCCCTGTCGGGCCTCGCGGACAATCCATGCTCCGCTCCGCTTGTTCAAGCTCCGGCTTATACGTTCGAGCCCGGCGAGCATACGGTTTCCGTTACCGCCAAAGACAAGGCCGGCAATACGGTTACGTCCGATTTCACCTTCCGGATCGCCGTAACATACGACGGGGTGACGGAGCTGGTTCGTTCCTTCACCTCCGAGGATCCGGGCATTACCGAAGCCCTCACCTCCAAGCTGCAGAATGCAGCGGCCGCTGAGGAACGGGGGAACGCCCAAGCCGAAGCCGGCATGCTTAATGCCTTCACCAATCAGGTGAATGCCTTGACCGGCAAGAAGCTGACCGCCGAACAGGCCCAGGTTCTTCTGAAGCTGGCCGGCAAGCTGTAATACCATAAAAGGGGCGCAAGTCCGCTAGCCATCCGGTGAAGGGACCGCTGCCCTCCTCTATCATGCAAAAACAGCCCGAGCTGCTCGGGCTGTTTTTTTTGGCGTTATAACGGATTTCTGCTTATCCGCCAGGATAGCTTCTTTTCGAATCAGGCGAAATAGGACAGACGCTGGTTGAGCGCGCCTTATGGTAACAAGCGGCTTCAGCCCGTCAAGACAAGCTCGCCGCCACGGCATTGTGGTAACAGACACGGAGGCGCACCACGGATTTGTCCCTTCCGTAATGAACCCGGTTCGTAAGCAGAACCGCGAAAACGTCCCGCTGCGGGTCAATCCAGAGGCTTGTTCCGGTGAAGCCCGTGTGGCCGTACGAGCGTTCGGAGAACAGATCCCCGGACGCGTCCCACGGATCGCCCTTCAGCGTCCAGCCGAGCCCCCGGTTCGCCGGGAGGGTCCCCGTCCAAGACCGGGCTGCGGCTTCCACAGAGGCTGGCGACAGGACTCGCGTCCCATCGAGCTCTCCTCCCCCCAGCCACATGCGGGCGTATTTGGCGAGATCCCCGGCTGTGGAGAACAGGCCGGCATGTCCGCTCACGCCCCCAAAGGCATAGGCATTCTCATCGTGAACCTCTCCAAGCTTCGGCCGTCCAAGCTTCTCATCGAACTCCGTGGGAGCCAGGCGGGCGTGGAGCTCCGGCCCTGGACAGAAGCCCGTATCCGTCATCCCAAGCGGCTGAAAAAGTCTCTCCCGGGCCGCCTGATCAAGCGGCTTCTTCATGAGGACGGCGATCAGCCGACCGAGTACGATAAAGCCGATGTCGCTGTATACCATCCGGCTGCCGGGCACGTCCTCCAGCCTGAGTTCGGCGATCTCCTGCCACATTCTCTCCGGCGGCCAGCCGTTGCCGTGCAGGTTAAAGAAAGCGGGAAGCCCCGAGGTGTGCGACAGCAGCTGCCTGACCGTCACGCTCTCCTTGCCGTTGGCCCCGAATTCGGGAAGAAACCGGCAGACCGGCTCATTCAAATGGAGCTTTCCTTCCTCAAGCAGCATAAGGACAAGGGGCAGGGTGACCACTACCTTCGTCAAAGAGGCACAATCGTAAATGGTCTCCGGAACGACCGGTCTTCCCGCTTCCGTCCCCCCTCCAACCGATCCTGCGGCATACAGTCCGTAAATGGCGGTCCGGCTTCCTGCCGCTGCGGTTCCTCCCGGTGTCTGTCCGTTCCGGATTTCCCCGTCCAAAAGACGGAAGGCCGTTAGGAGCTTCCCTGAATCGGGCAGCCCATCAACCGATTCTCCCATGTGAAACGCCTCCTGTTTGGTTTCTTTAGAATCCTTCCTACAGAAGAACGTCTTTCCGCTCTTCTTCCCGGTCCTTGCGTTCCTCCCCCATTCCGCTGGCAGTCCCGATGGTCCGCCCGGACGGGGCATCTAATAATATCAATTTTATTCTACCATTTCCCTTGCACCGGTTCACTCTGCTGACACGCTAATGGCAAAAGGCAGCGGATTCCTTTCCACAGCCTTCGCTGCAAGCCTTGAGATTTATTTTGTTCCGGTTGCAGCCTCCCGAGGAATCTGCTTTTTCCTTCGAAGACCGGCAAAGGGCCAATACAGCAGAAGAAAAAGAACGAGAGCAAGCATTTCCTCTGCAAGCAAATAGTAGGGATACGGCCCGAACCAATCCAGAACCGAGGCGTTCTCGGGCTTTCTCGCCAGGAACATGTAATTGGCCCCCAGCCACCGGTCGATCCCCCACACCAGGACGGCCAGCCCGTTCAGGAAGAGCATGACCCGCAGAATCGAGCGCGGGACCGGCCGGTAGCCCTCCACCAACGTCATATAAAGGGCGGCCAGAATGATTCCCGCATGCGCGATGAAAAATTGAAAAAACCGGAAATGAGGGAACGGATAGCCCAGCTCAGGAGTGAGGATCGCCTGCAGGGCGCCGGCGATACCGGCGAAATAGACGATTTCGTACAGGATCCTGCTTCTCGTTACGAGCATGACGATAGACAGAAGAAGCGTTATGCTGCACAGCTCAAGCGGCAGGGTGGATTGGACGGACCAGATTCCCTGTTCCCTATACCACAGATTCAAGGCGGCTTCTGTGCCAAGAAGAACTCCCGCGAGCGTGAGACGGACCGGTCTTTTGGCGAGCCTCGACCGCAAAGCCGCCATCAGGGCGATAGCGAGGAATAAAGCCGCAACCGCCAGCAGATGAGAAAGCGAGAACGCCGTAAAAGTGCCCTCATAACGCGCATCAAAATACATCCCTTGCATGCCCCCTTTTCTCTTGATCCCTTCCTGCCTTACAGGTAGTAAACGGATGACGAGGCATTCCTCTGACGATGGGCCGCCTCCCGTTCAGATGGTGATATACAACTCGTCCAAGATAAGGTTAAATGAAAGGGTCAGATTCGTATAGAGGAGGAACGCTCATGACTATTATTCCCTCATACCGGTGCGCGGCTGCCGCCGCTTTCCTGGCATGAAGCCGGTCACTTTTTCCCCCTGCGGTTCCCTGTCCCCCTTTGTGGAATGCTTCTGGTCCCTTCAGGACTACCGCTCCGCCCACTCCCGGGAGATTTCCATTCCCGACGGCTCCGCAGAGTTGGTGTTCGACCTTGGAGGAGGGCCTATTCGGCTGTTCAACCGGAACGAGGAAAGCCTGCTCTTCGGTGCTTCCGTGCTTTGTGGCCCCCATACGGAGTATTTTGGAATCGATACGTCCGGGCAAACGGATGTGATGGGGATCCATTTCCGCCCTGGAGGGTTGTTTCCGTTTCTGCCAGCTCCCCTCCACGAGCTGTTGAATCGGCACGTCCCGCTCAGCGCTTACTGGCCCCATGAGGCAAGGCTTATCCGGCGATTGGCGGCCGGTTCTACGCTGGAGGAACGGTTCCGCACGCTGGAGGAAGAGCTGCTGGCCTCCTCCTGCCGTCCCCCGGAGCGCCACCCCGCCGTTGTTTATGCCCTGGAGGAGCTGCGCCGCTCATCAGTCGCCAAGGTGCTGGAGCAGACGGGCTTGAGCCACCGACGGTTTAACGAGCGGTTTAAGGCGCAGGTAGGCATGACCCCGAAGCAGCTTAGCCGCCTGTACCGTTTTCAGGAGGTCTTGTCTGCTCTCAACCAAGGGGAGCAGCCCGATTGGGCGTCTATCGCCGAGGCTTGCGGCTACTGCGACCAGGCTCATCTGATCCGGGATTTCCAAGCCTTTTCCGGTATGCCGCCGAGCCGCTACCGCCGCATTCCGGAACGGCATCCGAACCACTCCCCTTATCCCCGCTAAGGTCAGAAATATCCAATACATCCGGAGAGACCCGCGCTATAATGAAAGCCTAGTCCCTAGTCAAGGAGGCATTACGATGACCCATTCCTATACGCCAAAAGGATTTCAGACGGCCACCCCCTATTTCATCGTTCAGGATGCGGCCAAGCTGGCGGAGTTTCTGACTCAAGCGTTCGGCGCGGTGGAAGAGAACCTCATGCGCAGCGAGGAGGGAAAGATCACGCATGCGGAGTTGAGAGTGGGAACGACCATCCTGGAACTTTCGGATGCCCAAGGTCCCTTCCCGCCACGGACCAACACGCTGCATCTTTTCGTGGAGGACACCGACAGCTGCTACCGCAAAGCGCTTGAGGCGGGAGCCGTCTCCCTCTACGAGCCGGGAGATATGCCCTATGGAGAGAGAAGCGCGGGCATTGAGGATCCCTTCGGGAACCACTGGTACCTGGCCACCTTTCAGCGCGGGGAAGGCAAAGGCTACTACGAGGAATAGAAAAAGAGCGGGCCGGGGGCCCGCTCTTTCGTTTCCTTTGGTTATTTTCGCTCCAAGGTTATCTTCGCTCCAATAGCCTTACCGGTTCACCCTTCCAGCAGGAGTGTCTCCGGATCTTCCAGCATCTCCTTGACGGCAACCAGGAAGCGGACCGCCTCACTGCCGTCCACGATCCGGTGATCGTAGGACAGGGCGATATACATCATCGGGCGGTTCTCCGATCTTTCCTCGTCGATGGCGACGGGGCGCAGCTGGATTTTGTGCATCCCGAGAATGCCCACCTGCGGGGTGTTCAGAATGGGGGTCGACAGCAGGGAGCCGAACACTCCGCCGTTGGTGATCGTAAAGGTCCCCCCCTGCAGGTCGGACAAGGCCAGCGTATTCGAACGCGCTTTGCCGGCCAGTTCTCCAATCTGGCGCTCGATCTCTGCGAAGCTCAGCCGGTCGGCCTCGCGAACGACGGGAACGACCAGCCCTTCCTTAGCCGAAACGGCGATGCCGATGTCGTAAAACTTTTTGACGAGGATGTCCTCGCCCTGGATCTCAGCGTTAAGCAGCGGGAATTCCTTAAGGGCGCCGACGACGGCCTTGGTGAAGAAGGACATGAACCCTAGGCCAACGTCGTGCTTCTCCTGGAAGCTTTGCTTGCGCCGCTTGCGGATATCGAGAATTTTGGTCATGTCGACCTCATTGAAGGTCGTCAGCATGGCAGCGGTGTGCTGGGCTTCAACGAGCCGCTTCGCAATCGTGGCGCGGCGGCGGCTCATCCGGCGCCGTTCCACTCCCTTCTCCTCCCCCTGCAGGGCAGGTGGAGCGGGAACAGCGGATGGAGCCGGCCGGGAAGTCTTCTGCTCGGCATAGGACGAAACGGCGTTCGGGGAAATGCGGCGGATTCCTTCCTTGGCTGCGAGCTCTTGAAGGTCGACACCTTGCTCCCGTGCTCTCTTACGGGCAGAAGGGGGAGCCACATAGTCCACCTCTCCCGCTTCGCCGGCCTCCGCTTCCAGCCGGCTGCCTTCGTTACGAACGGCCGTCGCCGGGGGAAGCGGGGCGGGAGCCTGCGGGGCCGTTGCGGCTCCGGCCGTCGGCTGCTTCTCCACCTGCGCCAGCTCGCCGGAGATGCGTTCGCTTTGGATTTCCTGTCCCGGCGCTTTCTCCCCTGCCGGCGATTGGGAAGGGGCGGCATGCTCTCCAATCCGGGCGATGACTTCTCCGATTTGGACGGTTTCCCCTTCCTGCCGCAGAATCTCCTGCAGCACTCCGCCTTCTTCGGCACTGATTTCGAGGTTAACCTTGTCCGTTTCGATCTCCGCCAGGACATCACCGCTCTTTACCGCGTCGCCCTTCGCGACCACCCAGCGGGTAATGGTTCCTTCGGTTATCGATTCTCCCATTTCTGGTACTTTAACGTCCGCCAATGATTCCGCCTCCTTCTTTTATCGCTCCCAAAGTACTTTTGTTTAGAGCAACCGACAGAATTCTCTGCTGCTCGTAATTATGAATCTCTTGAAAACCGCTTGCCGGGCTGGACCGCTTCGGCCGTCCGATAAAGCGGACCACCGCGTCCTTCGGCGCCCGCGCCTTAATGCGGGGCTCCATGTAATTCCATGCGCCCATGTTCTGGGGCTCCTCTTGGACCCAGATCACTTCCCTCAAGTTCGGGAAGCGGGCGATGATCCGTTCGATCTCCCCTTTAGGGAAAGGATACAGCTGTTCGACGCGGGCGATATGAAGCCAGCTCTTATCCTCTTCCGATTCCTCCAGGGCCGTCTCCAGATCGACGGCTACCTTGCCGCTGCAGAGCAGCAGGCGCTCCACCTTTTCCGGAACGGAACCAAGTCCCCGCTGCTCCACGACCGGCCGGAAGCCTCCGTCGCTGAATTCCTCGGGGGCGGAAGAGGCCCGGGGATTGCGGATCAGGCTTTTGGGAGCCATGATCACGAGCGGCCTGGCTTCCTCACTGTCGAGGCCGGCCGCCTGCTTCCGGAGCAGGTGAAAGTACTGCGCCGCCGATGTGAGGTTGGCCACCGTAAAATTATCCTCCGCGGCCAGCTGAAGGAAACGCTCTAGCCGGGCGCTGGAATGCTCCGGTCCCTGCCCTTCGTAACCGTGAGGCAGGAGCAGAACCAGGCTGGACTTCTGGGACCACTTGACGCGGCCCGCCGCCAGAAACTGGTCGATGATGACCTGGGCGGCATTCGCAAAATCCCCGTACTGGGCTTCCCAGAGCACCAGGGTTTCAGGTGAGAAAACATTATACCCATATTCGAAGCCGAGGACGGATGCTTCCGACAGCGGGCTGTTGTATACCCCGAATGCAGCCTTCGCTTGAGGAAGACGGTGCAACGGGCAAAAGCGGTCCCCGGTTTCGGGATCGTGAAGCACAAGATTCCGGTGGGCAAACGTGCCCCGTTCGGAATCCTGCCCGCTCAGCCGAATCGGCCGTCCATCGGCCAGAATCGCAGCGAAGGCAAGCGTCTCCGCGTGGCCCCAGTCCACCCGGCCTCCCTCTTCAAGAGCACCCGACCGGCGCTTCAGGATGCGCTCGAGCTTGGGATAAACGGCAAAACCCTCGGGCCAGGTCAAGAGCTCCCGGTTGATTGCCCGAAGGTCCTCGAGCGGAACCGCCGTCGTGTCCTCCGCCATCGGCCGGAGGCTGACCTGTTCCGTCTTGCGGGCGGCCTTCTCATTCTGCTTGACCTCATCCCAGGCCGCCTGCAGCTTGCCGAGCACCTCTTCCCGGATTCGGGCGAATTGGTCGTCGCTGCTCAATCCCTTGCTCTTCAGCCTCTCCGCATACAGCTCGCTCGGAATCGGATGATTGCGCAGCTTGCGGTACATGGCCGGCTGGGTCGTTTCGGGATCGTCCGTTTCGTTATGGCCATACCGCCTGTAGCCGATCAGGTCGATCACGAAATCCTTGCGGAACCGCTGCCGGAACTCGCAAGCCAAGCGGACGGCGGCGATGCATGCTTCCGGATCGTCGGCACTGACATGCACGATCGGGATTTCGAAGCCTTTAGCCAAATCGCTCGCATAGAAGGTGGAGCGGGAATCGCGGCTGTCGGTCGTGAAGCCCACACGGTTGTTAACGATGATATGGATCGTTCCGCCGTTCTGGTAGCCGGTCAGCGAATTGAAATTTAACGTTTCCGCCACGATTCCTTCTCCGGCGAAGGCGGCGTCTCCATGCATAAGCACAGCGCCGGCCGAACCGAAGTCCGGCTTAGGATAGCCCGGCTGGGTGCGGTCGTCCTGCGCCGCCCGGGTGAATCCTTCCACAACCGGGTTGACATATTCCAGGTGGCTCGGATTGTTCGCCAGCGTCACCCGGGTTTCCACCGTTTCCCCGGTTTTCACGGAGCGGTGGGCCCCAAGGTGATACTTGACATCCCCGGTCCATCCATAGTTGATGCCCATGGAGCCTTCCGAAGGAACCAAGTCCTTATTCGGAGCGTGGGCGAATTCCGAAAAGATTTTGCCGTACGGCTTGCCGAGGACATGGGCGAGCACATTAAGCCGCCCGCGGTGGGCCATGCCCATCAGGATATCCTTCGCCCCGTCGTGCGCCATCTCGCGGACGATTTCGTCCAGCATGGGAACGAGCATGTCCGTTCCTTCTATAGAGAACCGTTTCTGCCCGACGAAGGTGCGGTGAAGGAAAGCCTCGAATTGCTCCACCTCGACCAAACGCCGCAGCAGGGCGAGCTTCTCCTTCGTGTCGAGCGGCTTGCCGGCCAGACCCGATTCGGCCTGCCGGTTCAGCCAGATTCGTTCATCCTCTTCATGCACATGGCCGAATTCAAAGGCGATGCTGCCCGTGTAAATTTCCTTCAGGCGGACAATCGCTTCCCACCCGTTCTTAACCGATTCCGGCGCGTCTTCCCATACAAGGGAAGCCGGAAGAGCGCTTAAATCCTCGCGGGTAAGACCGAATGTGTCGGCCTCCAGAAGGCGGGTGTCCGGCTTGTCGTTTAACCCGAGCGGATCGACCCGGGCCGCCAAATGGCCGTATACCCGGATGTTCCAGGCAAGCTTGCCGGCGTCGACAAGCTTCTTCAGGGAACGGGCGTCCGGCTTGGCGGCCGGTACCGCCTGGGCCGCTGCTCTCTCTGCAGCGGGAACCGTCAAAGCCTCGGCGCCGGGAGGCTCTCCCCACCGGTCAAAAAGCTCACGGAAACCGGCTTCCACCGTTTCGGGATCCGTTGCATAACGTTCATACATTTCCTGGATATAGCCCAGATTGGGTCCTTGATACCTGGCCCAGAAAAGGCGGGCCGCTATCTCGTCTGCTGCCATTCAAGCATACCTCCGTTCGAACTTTACTGCTTTACTACCTTCCCTTGCTATTCTCTACAGGAGAAGAGTCGGAATCTCATCGGCCCGGTGAACTCACCAAAGAACCTGCTATACACATACCTGATAATCCCTTACCCTTTCGGGGGACTATTCTAACTGGAAGATACCGAAGGTCTCCCCTGAATCTTAACCAATTAACAGTCTTTTCCTTTTGCCCGCCAATTATGCAGGCGGTTCCGACGCTTCTCTCTTAAGGGTACCTCGGCTGACCGGCAGCCGTCCAATAGGAGAAAACGCTCAATTCCATCTATTTATTAGATCAGTTCTTAATTCTTTCATCTTGATGAACGATTAATCCGCGTATGGTAACGCCGGTCTTCTTCCGCCCATACCAAAACAGACAGGCGCACATATCTTACCTTATCAAAACACGAGGGGGTAAAACCATGAGCTACGCACGTTACGGTGGATTCACCAGTGTGGGAGTTATCCTTGTCCTTTTTATCCTGCTCGTCATCGTGAGCAGCGCTTGGGTGCTGTAACCGGCTAATCTAACAACAAAGAGAACCGGCTTTTCCTTAGCCGGTTCTCTTTGTTTCCTATGAAAAGGAGACTATTCCATGAAGACGACAACCGAAAAAGTACGCTGCCGTTCCCTTGCCGCAGCCGGACGGTTCGTTCAGCACTTTTATCCGGACAGCCGCATTGTTATCCTAGGCGGCAGCACCGCCAGCGGCCGGGCCTCCGCTTCATCCGATCTGGATCTGGTCATTATCGACGATACCCAAGAGACCTCACATATCGTTTATAGGCAGTGGGAGGACTTCCCTGTCGATGCGCTCGTTCTAAAAGGAACCGACCTTCCGGCAGCGCTGAGAAGGGGAATTGAAACAGGCAATCCCATTCTGCAGAGAATATGCGCCGAAGGCTGGGTCCTTCGGGATGACGGGACTGCCGGAAGCCTTATCCGGGAATGCGCGGAGGACCTTGCCTGCGGGCCCATGCCTTATGCGGAGGAGGAAATCGCCCTGATCCGCTATGAAATTCATGACTTCCTTACCGACCTTCAGAGCGGCCGCTGCCGCGAGGAGGAGCTGTTCATCGTCCACCAGCTGACAGCCCTTGTCAGCGGTCTGCTCTTACGGGGGGGCGGGCATTGGTCGGGGGACGGCAAATGGCAGTACCGCAGCCTGGAGCATGGAAATCCGGAAGCCGCGGCCGCCCTGACTTCGGCTCTGTCCGCCTTCTACGAAAACCGCGACAAAGAGCCGCTATTGAACTTCGTTCGTTCCGTCATGGAGCCGTACGGCGGGCTGGAGCTCCGGGAGGTGACCATCCGCGGGCTGTTCAGGGAGGAGGGCGGGGAGGATTGAACCGCCGCGGCGGACTCTCGGAACGAGGTTTCCGCCATCCTTCCGCTCCTCCTGTCTTCCTTTGTCCCATCTGCTGCTTTTCCTTGCCTTGCCTAGCCCCCCTATTGCCGCCTTAGGGATGAAGGCTACCTTCCAGCTGAGCCCGCGGCCGGCTGAAACCGACCGGTACCTGGATCAGGCTCGTTTGGCCCCTTCCTGGCAAAGCGTACAACCGGTCGGCCTGGGCCGAATCGTACCCCAGCAGTGGATGTCCGTTCATTCCCGAGGCGGAGGCCGACAGGAGCAGCCGCTGCAGCAGAATGCCGGCCTCCATCTGCTGAATGCGGTATCCCCGGTAACCGTACCGGCTTAAGCTGTGCCGGAGGTCACCTGACGGATGGAAGACAAGCGGTACCTGGCACAGGTTAACGTTGTCAAGGGCCATCCCCCTCTGAAGCTCGGCACGCTGGTCTCCGGAACGTATCCGGACCAGAACGTGCAGCCGGGTATCATAGCGGTAGGCCCCGTCCGGAATGCCTTCCACCCCGTACATACAGCCGTACAGATCGACAGGGGGGCGCTCTGTTTGATGGGATCGTCCCTCCGTTCCCCGGTCACCCTCCCGCGTGAACCCCTGGCAGGCCTCCCTAAGCAGAAGCGCCAGCTCGGTTGCCTTAAGCCTTCGCCTCAAGGTGAAGCCCATGCCCGGAGAATGCCGGTGACGGCAGGCCTCCTCCCAATCAAAGGAAGCCCGCCGCGCCGTCGGAAGCTCAACAAGCTCCCCTTCGGGTAAATCCGAAGCCTCTCCCATTCGATCCAGAGGAACGAAGGTTTCCATCCGGGAGGCTTCATTCATTCGGGTCAGTTCCGGGTAGCCGAGTTCCTTGCGGCAGCGATTATAAGTGACATGATTCAGGGGGGGAAGCTCCCGGCACAGTCCGGTGGCCGTTTCCCCGCGGCTCTCCCCTTCCCTTTCCCTGGAAGGCGGGGCAGGATGAGCCGATAACGGCAAGACGGCATAGACGCTCTCTTCCTCCTCCTTTATCCCGATAAGATGGTGGACCGCCCGGTCGAGATAACGGTAACGAAGCTCTGCGGCGAATCCCAGGCGTTCCGCGCCTGTCAGCAGCTGACCGAGCAGCGCTCCCGCGTCCAGCCCCTGCAGCCGGTAGGCAAAGTCATAATATTTGAAATAATTTTTCCGAAAGACCACCGAAACGAACAGCGTCCCGAAAAACCCGGGCAGCGGACTCCGGTCCCCCAGCGCTCTGCCCACGTAATCGTCGAAATCCCCTTCTCTCAGAAGAACCAGGCGGTGATGGGCGGCGTCATAGTGATAGACCCCATGAGGTATCTCTTCCAGCTTTAAATAGGCATACAGCTCACAAGGATAGAGCCCGCCTCCGGAAGGGACAAACCGGCGGATGGACCACATTCCCTCGTCTCTCTCTCCGGGGGAAGCCCCTTCCCAAACAGACTGACCGAACCTTGAAACTCCATAGCCGTACCATAGAAGGGTCCCGAGACCCTCAAGCGAGGGCGAGGGCGCCCTTAGGACCTCCCCCGCCCGGGTTCGCCGAGAAGGATAGGGAAGCGGGAAGGCGGGAAGACCCGGATACAGCTTATACTTTAACGGGGCGTCTTCCCAGTCCACTTCTTTCCCGGGCGGCCGGCAGAGATCCGGTTCGAAGTGAAGATTGTGCACAAAGGTGTCCAGGTTCATCCCTTTCCTCCTTCCATCGGCTCATGGGAAAGGATGCGGATGCGGATTCAATTCTTCCGGCTTGAGGGGCGCCTCCGCATACCCCAGTAGGGCCGGAACCCGAAGCACCCGGTCGAGCCCCGTGAGCCGGGTCAGATGATAGCCGAAGGTCATCGGCAGCATGCCCGGGATGAGAACCTTTACACAGTGCAGACCGTTTCGCGCGATCTCCGGGGAAGTCTGGTTCACCACCACCACATCCATTCCGCATCGGCGGAAAGCTTCCAGCAGCTCCTTCAAGTCGTCCGTCAAGTCGGAATGCCGGCTGCCCTCGGGGAACGCCTCCTGGAAGCTAAGGGCAGGCCCGTTGTTTTTAAGCAGGAAATCAAGCCGGTTCTCCGCATCCGGATGGCTGTACAGCATCGAATGGTCTTCCATGGTCCTTACCTGCTCGGGATCCGCCAGCATCTCGAGGATCTTCTCCCGTCTGCTTTCCGCTTTCTCATCCAAGGTCAGCATCATGGCCGCCAGCTCGTGGAGCAGCCCCTTGGCGGCCCGTACCGGATCGGGATGGGCACCGGCCGCGCAGATCAGCCGCACCCCTTCTTCCTTCGTATTCCTCGCGATCGCCCATAGACTCGGAATGCCATGCTCGAGCGTCGCGTTAAACAGATGCAGCTCGTAGCCGGCCGCCGCTTTCATCTTCTCAATCATGACCGTCAGCTCAGGGTCATTTGACGAATAAGGGTCAATCCGGGGGAGCCGCAGCCGGGCATACCAGGCAAGCAGAAAGGCATCCCGTTCCACCACCTCCAGCATGCCGTAAAAAATGGCTTCCTCCAGGCTGCCTCCCAACGCACAGCCATTGGAGGTTTCATAGACATAGCCTTCTCCGCAACCAAGGCTGTAGTAGGCAAGCCGCTCGGGAACGAGAATCGGCTTCTCCTGAAGCAGAGAATACCCCCAGACCCATTCGAGCGGCCGGTCCGGATCATGCCGTTGAAAAGGAAAGCCCGGTTCCTCGTAGCGTTCTCGGGCATGGACCCCGACCGCTGCGGGATCAAGGGCGTGCGCACTAAGGCTTCGGTAGCTGCCCCGGACAGTCGTTCGTTTCCCCCGCGGGGCCACTCCGCAAAACCGTTCAAGCCCTTCCAATAGGGCGGTCGCTCCGCTGTCGGCATAGCTGTGGGTACGGCCGGCCGTCAACTCATCTCCTTCATAAAGCGGCAGGTTGACGGTCACATCGGCAAAGGGCGATGTAAAATCGCGCACCTGCAGATTAAACAGACCGGTCCGGTGGTCGAGGTAATCTTCCGTCAAGGGCTTCCGGAGATCATCTAGGGACCGATACCGGTAGCCTTTCCCTCCCGGCTTGGGGTTCGGGGCCAGCCGGATCACGGCCCGTTCCTCCGTGTCCGGAGGAAGGTCCCCGCATGCCGGACAGGCGGCATCCGGCAGCAGAACGTGCCGGGATAGTTTCCAAGTCCCCAGGTTCAGGATGGTTACCCTGGCGCGCAATTGGCCGGGAGCCGAGAAGAAGTCCTCGGCCTCCTGAGCGGCCAGCATGGACAGCTGGCTCAGTGCGGAGGCTGAGGCCCACGGATCGGGCCGGGGCTCCTCTTCCGCCATTTTGCTCCGCAGCTCCGCCATTTCCCGCCTGTCGCGCCCCGCCATGTAAAGCCGGTAATCGGCACAGCGGGAGCAGCCGGAGACCCCGGAGCGCACCAGCGGTCCCACAATGCCTTCCCCAAAGCTGACGTATAGCGGAAGCCAGGGGAATCCCGCCTTGCCCAATGCCTGTTCAGCAGCACGGATAACAGGTGGGTCCCAGGCATCGAGCGCGACGAGACCGAGGTCGTATTCAGGCGCCAGATCGGCGGGCAGCCCCTCGTTCATCCGAGTCACCTGGCAGAGGGACGAAAGCTTCCGGGAGACCTGTTCCGCCAGCCGTCCGGAGCCGATAACGAGAATCCGTCGGCTCATCGTGCCTTCACCTCCTTCAGCTGAATGCCGTAAAGCCCCAGCGCATCCCGCCAGAAAGACTCCACAGCCAAATCCCATAGAACGGCTTGGATACCGTTATTCTGCAGCTTTTGCAGGGCTTCCCGCAGGATATCCGGCGCGGAGAGCCGACCCGGCCCGGGCAGGACGCCGCGGTGCTGCGGCGGACGATCCGCCATCCTTACGGCGGCCGGCGTCAGCCCGCGCTCGCGAACGGCCTCCGCTTCCTCCCTAGTTCCGCTGTTCTGAAGCGCGCGCCTGAGGGCCCGGCGCAGGGCGGATACGGGCTCATAATCGAGCGCCCCGTACCACACTCCCTTAGCCTCTACCCAGGCAACCGGAAAGCCCCATAAGGGCTGGCCGACGGCCATGACGGGCCCTCTTTCGTAGGCCGACAGGGCCTTGAAGGCATAGAGACATTCTTCGTCCCGAACGTCGTCCTCCTCCAGGAGATGAACGTCCTGCCGCATTTTTTCCCGGCGGGCGAGCCATTCCTTCTCCAGGCATTTCCGCAGCCCCCGAAGCACCGCGTCGGCGGCCGTCTCTCCCGCCCCTACGCCGAGGAAGCTGGGGCCGGTGCGATCGGCGCCCAGCTTACCGGCAAGCCGGGCGGCGTAGTCCTCCACTCCGGTCAAGCCCGCTTCCATCCGGGCTTCCTCATGAGTGAAGGCGCAGCACAACCTTAAAGGAAGCAGAGCTTCCGCCCCCACTTCCAGCGGGTCCGCCGCTTGGACGAAGCACTGCGCGAGGGGCAGCTGCCTCGCGTCCCGCTCCTCCCACAAGGGGAGAATTCCCGTGTGAGGGGAGGCCAGGCTCCCGAGAAAACCGAGCGTCCGGCCCCGGTCCGCTTCAGCAGGCTCTTTCGCCAGAACATGCTCGACAGCCTCCGGTTGGATGTCCCCCAACTTGTCAGCCAGCGGATGGGGGAGAATGACTTGCCAGCCCCCTTCCAGGGTAAACGGATCGAGGAGATAGAGCGTGTTTTTCCGTTCTTCCTCCAGGATCCCCGCGGCGGTTTTGAGCCCTTCGAACACGATCAGATTGGCCAGCATGGCAGCGGCGGCAGCCGAAGGCTTCTGCTTCGCCACGGGGTGCGGCGGACGCAGCCGCCTCCAAGCGGATTCCCAGTCAGCGCTTCCCTTCCCTACAACCGGACCCGCTATCCCCGCTTCGGGGGTGCAGAGACCCGGAAGGAAGACCTTGTTCTCCTCCCGGCAGAGCCGGTTAACGCGGTGAAGCTCCTCCCGGTCTTCCGCCTCCGCCAGGTACAGAACCATATCCGCGGTTGATACGGCCTGTCTTAGCCCTTCTTCGTCCAGCACTTGCAAAGTACCGGTTTCGATTCGGATATCCGGATCCTTCCGCTGGGCTTCTGAAACGATTTCCCGGATACGGTCAAGCGTTGGGCCATCCTCTCCCCGGAGAAGCACCTCCACTCTCGCCGCACCCGACTCCAGCAGGGAGGTCACGACACTGACCAAACAGCCGCCTTTTCCACAGGCCAATACTTTGGTCGTGCGATACGCTTCGAAGCGTGCCGCTCCGGAACCTCCCAGCGAATCCAAATATTCAATTTGATCCGCGTAGGACTGAAGCGTTTCCTCTGTAAGACCGTGTGGCCGGTCCCCGCCGGCGTCCTTCAGAAAGCCGTTCCTCGCGAGGCGCTCGGCCAGCTCGATAACCCGATCCCGGTAAAGAGGAGGAAGCCCCTTCGTTAGCGTCTCCAGCGAATGCTCCCCGTTGAACATGGGCAGAAGCTTCTCAACCCAGCGGTCGATCATTTCTCCTTCCATTCGGAACGTTCCCTGGTTGTTGCGGAAATACACCCTGCCCGGTGTTTCCGCCGTATAATAAGTATCCCGGTTCACCTTCGGCCTTGCCGAAGGACCCCATTGTTCCATTGGCCACCCCTCCTTGCGGCCGGGATTCGCGCCCGGCACCCAGCTGTCTTTGCCAGTTTATGTCGAGACGTCTGTCCGTCATTCCATATCCTTCGACGCTTGCGTCCCCGCCCGCTTCCTTTCCCATCGGAAAAATGGCAAAAGCCCCCGCCATTAGCGAGGGCTTGCCGTATTCCGCCTGCGGCCTCAGGCCTTTTGCTCTTAATCAGGGCAAGACAGCCAGAGCGGCGGGATTAGTGGAAGCAGCGGGCGCAGCCAGCACAGCCGCCACAGCGGAACCCGCCGCAGCCGGCACATCCGGCACAGCGGAACCCGCCGCAACCAGCACAGCCTGCGCACCCGGCGCAGCCTGCGCACCCCGCACATCCGGCGCAACCCGCGCAGCCCGCACAGCGGAAGAACCCGCCGCAGAACAGACCACAGCGGAAGAATCCGAAGCCTAAGCCTCCTAAGCCTAAGCCTACACAAAGGCGGGCTGGATCGGCCGCTTGCTGAGCCTGGGCGTCCCAGGGCGTCACTTCCCCGGTCCGATAATCCGAAACCGGCAGGTTAAGAAGCTCATTTTGAAAATCTGTCATAAGAAATACCCTCCGTTTGACTTTGGAATGTGGCCGTCAGGCATTTGCCCATCCGGCGAGATACCACACACTATGTCAGGAGGGTCCCTCGGGTTCCTTGTCTTCGATTCTTTTCACAAAAAAAACAAGCCCGAACCCTCGTTCGAACCTGTTCACACGGTTCCGCCGTATAGAAACGGCAGCCCCTTTCTACGCACGAAACAAAATATTTCCCTGCAGGGAAGCATCATCCCGGACATCAACGGCCAATCCTTCATGACGGGCCTTTTCCATCGCTTCGATGAGCCATAACGTGAAGCCCGCGACGTTCATATCCGCTATCTCCTCCACGCTGTAGAAGCCGGCCGCATCCACCTCGATTCCGTCCGGCACCGGCTCCCCGCCCAAGTCCTCCATCTCGAAGGCGATATAGACGTTATGAACGGCTCTCGGCTGGTCGCGAAGGGCAATAATGGAACGAACCGCTGCCCTAACCCCCGTTTCCTCCAGCACCTCACGGACAATCGTTTCGTGAATGGGCTCGTGCTGCTCTATGTATCCCCCAGGGTTGGTCCAGCGGCCCTTTCCGGGCTCCTGGGCGCGGCGCACGAGCAGAATTTTCCCATCCCGCTTCAGAAGAGCTCCCACCCCGACGCTGTAATGGCCCCAATGAACAAATGAACAGGCCGGGCAGGCCATTCTTACCGTTCCGTCAAAATCCCTCTCGGCCAACCCGGTGCCGCAAGAGAGGCAGTACTTGATTTCCAACGCCATTCCACCTTTGTATGATTTCTTGTCCTCTATCTCTCTACCGCCGGCAAAGGTAGGTCCTCTCTAACGAGACGGACGCCATCCCGGCATACTCCGTATGGCTCCCATGGACAGCCTTCGCAAATGACGCCTACGTCATCCGGATGAATCCGCTCTTTCAGAAGGACGGTGATTTCCCCCCAGCTTCCCCGCCAACCCGGCGCAAGTCCAAGCCGCTGCAGGACCTCGCGGTCCCGGTTCCCTACCGTTCCCCTGCAGTGGTTCGTCTTATCCTCCGGATAAGCCCGGCAAATCTCGTCCGGTCCTTCCACCAGTTCGACGGACTGCTCCGGCTGCTGACGCAGCCTCTCATAGATCGAAGTCATGTTGGCGCAAAATTCCGCGGAATAGCCCATTCCCCGGTAGCCCAGGAGACACAGCAGATGATGTCCCCGCAGCTTGACGGTCATGCCTGCTCCCTCCTCCATCCGCTATTGCTCGTAAACCGGCATCTTCGACTATACCACGAAATGGAGACGGACAGCGACCCTTCTGGGCAGCCGGCTCAGGAAGGACGCCGTCTTCTATGCTGGAACTGGGACCATTGAAAGAGCAGGAAGCATCCGATGCAGAAGCCTAGAATGGCGATGAAGGCGGCCAAGGCTACCATAGCGGAGAAGACATAAGCAGCGGTCTGCCAGCCCATCAAATAGCTGACCAGTGCGCCGGCTAGAAACAGCACGGCGAGAAGCTGATTAAACTTCTGCTGGCTTTTGTCCTCCGGTATATAGTCGGCCATCGGCCGGCGGAGGAAGAGCTTGGCTGCCCGCATCACCGGATTGAAATCGGCCGCCACCCCGAGCAGACCGGAAACGAAAGGAAGGGCAAGAATCCAGTAGAAGCCCGTTGCCCAGGTCAGAAGAACGGATAGGACGATCACCCATTGATTGACGCGCACCAGCGGACGAGGAATGGAATTCGGCATAATAACCACCTTTTTTATCGGAATATTTGTAGTTTACTTCGTCTTGCCCGTTTTGGGAAGCTGACCTACGCCTGCTGTCGATTTCTGTACCTTTTTACCTATTTTTCATCGAAGGGGTTTACTTTCTCCGTTTTAGAAGCTAGAATCTAACTAACTGAATATCGCTGAGTTTTCTTTCATTTGAAAGAAAAGCGGGGGAACCACATTTTCATGGGGTGAATCGGCAGGTATGCCGAAGGACGATCTCACCGTCCTAATCCGACAGCTAACCTCGTAAGCGTGGTGGGAAGGATAGATGACAAGCAGCACAAGGTCTAGCCTTGTGTTTTTTTGATTTCTATTTCCATCGTTCCCACAAAAGGTAAAATACGCCGTTCATTTTAACTTTAGGAGGGATCCGCGATGCTATGCAAAGAGAAACTGTTCGGTCTGCTTAACAACTTGGACGAGATGGACCAGAAGTCGGCCTACGCTTTCATGCAATCGCTTGACAAGCAAAACGAAGAGCAAAAGTCGAACGAAGTCCAGGCGGAAAAAGCGGACATGGAAGAGCCTAAACCAAACAAAGCCCAAGTGGAAATTCTCGGCAGAGGATACTTTGTCGTCGGTGACTGAGGCTGTACGCAGGACGGCGGGGAATTCCCCGCCTTTCACTTCTCTTCGAGGCCAAGCTCGGCCCGGATGATTCTGATATTCTCCCGGTGGCACTCCTCCGTAAAAGCCGATGGATAAGCATGTTCCCCCTTCATCCGCTCCATCTCCCCCTCGTCTCCTTCCAGCACGGCCCGCTTAAGCCTAGCCAGGTAATCCTGGGCAAGGGTCAGCCTTCGCCTCATTTCCGTCCGGTCTGCCGTATGCCGGCCGTGTCCCGGCACCAAATGCCGAATGGCGTGACGATTCAATAGAGCCAGAGCCTTCTCCAGTGTTTCCTCATAGGCCGATGCACTGTGCGACACGAAGGGCCGTTCAAAATCGGACAAATAATCTCCCGCCAGCAGCAGCCCAAGAGGCTCCACTACCGTGAACAAGCCGTCTTCCGTATGGCCCGGCGCCAGATAGAACGTGAGCACCGTTTCCCCCAGTACCAGCTTCTGCCCGTCTTCTTCCATTACATGGTCGAGCACCGGAAAGTCCACGGGATACCCCCTGTCTACATAATGAGCCGCATCAAACTCCCGAATGAGCAACAGCTGCTTTTCCTTCTCCGGATGATGATGAAGCCCCCTGGATCCGATAGTCCGGGCCTCCGGAAAAGCCTTCCACCCGAGAATGTGGTCGAAATCCCCATGGGTAAACAGCAAGTAGCATGGCCTGTCCCCGCGCACGGAGTCCACAAAGGACCGGATCTCCTGAACCTCCCCCGGCAGCCAGCACGGATCAGTCACCAGCACAAGCTCTCGGGTCCAAACCACCGTTGAGGTGGTCTGGTAAAGGGCGCTTTGGAAGATCGCCAAGCCCTCGTCCCGGTAATCAAGCATGTCGTCATCCTCCTTCGGTCCTAAGGCCCGCTGACCCGGAAGCCCGCCAGCGGCCTTTTCCTGCATTATAGCACGCGGCGTTCCGCACGGGGAGGGTGATAAGGATGGTGCGTTCCATCGCCCGAAAAACAAAAGCCTTCTTTAGTCCGAGACGCGGATAAAGAAGGCTTTTGTGGGGGAAAGACCTAGTTCTCTTCCAGAATGGCGCGCAGGCGGCCCGGGTAATCGGTGATGATGCCGTCCACACCGAAGGAAATGGCCTTCCGCATTATCGTTTCGTCATTCAGCGTCCAAGGGTAGACGGCATAGCCGTGGGCTTGGGCGTCGGCCGAGTGGGCGGCCTCCAGCCTTCTCATGGCTACGTGTAAAGAGAAGGACTCTACCCCGGCGGCCTCCGGAAGCTTCCAGTGGTGCTCCAGACGGTTGTCGTACAGCAGGCCGACCCGAACCGATGGCTCCAGCTTCTTAAGGGTGGCGAGCGTGATGAAATCGAAGGAGGACACCACGACCGTATCTACCCGGTTCTTACGGCGCATGAGGTCAACGAGCGCTTCTTCCATGCCGGCGCCGATGCCTCCCTTGATCTCCACATTGATCATCAGGCCGCTTGGCGCGAGGTCGAATACTTCCTCGAGCGTGGGCAGCTTCTCTCCGGCATAAGCCTCCGAGAACCACGAGCCGGCGTCATAACGGCGAAGCTCCTCCAAGGTCATGTCGGCCACGGCGCCCGTTCCGTTCGTGGTCCGGTTGATCGTGCCGTCGTGAATGACGATGATTTGTCCGTCCTTGGACAGATGCACATCCAGCTCAAAGGCGTCGCAGCCCTGCTCCAAGCCGAGCTTAAATGCCGCCAGTGTATTCTCGGGTGCCTCCCCTGCGGCCCCGCGATGGGCAATGACCAGCGGTTTGGTTTCGTTCGTTGCCATGTCTTTTCCCTCTCTCCTATGTCCATTTGTCTTCCTTTGCTGTCGGCTAACGATCCGCCAGCGGCAGCAAAAAGGAGACGAAAGAAAGCCGGGAACCTGTAAGCAATTCGACGCCGGACGGCGCCGTTTTGCCTTGTTCCTAGGTTTTCTCATCGTCTCCACCCGGTTCACGGCTTATTGGCTGATGAATGGTAAAGCATTAATTCGTGAACAAGTATGTCATGGATGATTTTGGTTGTCAAGCACAAATGCTAAGCGGATGGACTGGACATCCGGGACACGGTCTGGCTGCTGCTCCACTTGGATTCGATGGACAGCACATCTCCCGTTTTGGAGATGCCTTCCAAGGCTTTGACCATCCGGTCTCCACTTGCAAATTTCAGGCGGAAGCGCAGCTCCATCACCGGCTCCCCCTTCTCCCCCAAGACAGGCTTTTCTTCGGGGGTCATGTTTACGTTCGCGATCTGAATGCCCTGCAGCCCGAATTCCGTGGCAATGCGTCCGAGGCTACCCGGCCGGTCAAAAATTTTGATGGTGACCTCCTGGTGACGCCGGTCCCGCATCAGCACCTTCTCCCACTTGTTAAGGAGAAACAGGCTGACCAGCACCAGTAGGGTCGCGAGTCCCGCGCAATAATAGAAACCAGCTCCCACGCAGAGACCGATCGCGGCCACTACCCAGATCGAAGCGGCGGTGGTCAGACCCGATACGGTTGCGCCCGTCCTCATAATGGCCCCGGCTCCCAGGAAGCCGATGCCGCTGATCACCTGGGCGGCGAGACGGGCCGGATCCATCCGCACATTCTCTTCCGTGACGAATTGGGAGAACCCGTAAATGGACAGAAGCATGATGGCGGCCGAGCCGATGCATACGAGAATATGGGTGCGGAATCCGGCCGCATGATGATTCCACTCCCGTTCCAGTCCGATCAACCCTCCGCAGAGGGCGGCCAAGAGTAGGCGGATCGTTAAATGCCAATCCGAAATATACCAAACACCGGACATCGTGTCACGCCCTTTCTGCCGATACCGGCGTCGGCTTTGAAGCCGGTGATTTTGTTCCAGGCGCCGGAGCGGCCGGGCTTACATGGGGTTCCAGCTGCTTATCATTGGGCGGCAGCTCGTGGATGCTGCGGAACATCCGGTCAAGCTCCTTCGCCTGTTCTTCCGCTTGAGCTTCGTCCCAGCCCAATTTCTCTTTCATCAGGGAGAGAACCTCCCCGCTCAGCCTTTCGGCTTTCGGAAGCTTGAAATACGACCATCCCGTCCTCAAGCGGACAAAATCGGCCGCGCTTACCGTCATTTCTTCTTCAATGGCATACGATACAAGGGCGCTCAGCTCTCTCGTCTCCAGAGGGAGGTCCTTCTTCGCGGATGTCTTAAAGCGCTCGACAATCCCCATCGCTCCGGTACCGTACGTATCGACCCATTCCTGCATCGCCTCGCTGCTGACGCCCAGGCGGACACCGGCCGCGTGCATTTCCTTCTTCCAGTCGGCAAAGGAGCCTCTTCCTTTGTTCTCTCCCCCGCTTATGACGATTTGATCGGTGCTGCAGCCAGGCAGCTTCCGGCCATCGGCGGCGTAGATCCGTTCGCCTACCAGGTCGACCACTTTCTCCGCCATTTTGCGGAAGCCGGTCAGCTTGCCTCCGGCAATGGTGATGAGACCGGTGGGCGAATGGAAAATCTCATCCTTGCGGGAGAGCTCCGACGGCCCCTTGCCTTCTTCGTAAATAAGAGGACGAAGACCGGCCCAATGGGAGCGGACATCCCCGACCGTCAGCTTGACGGAAGGGAACATGGAGTTAATGGCACGCAGGAGATAATCCCGGTCCTCCTCCGTTGTTCTTGGGGTTTCGATTGTTTTGTCATAGGCGGTGTCCGTTGTCCCCACATACGTGCTGGAGCCCCGGGGAATGACGAAGACCATCCGTCCGTCCGGCGTATCGAAATAGGCCGCCTGCTTAACGGGAAGCTTATCGTAATCGATAACCAGGTGCACCCCCTTCGTGAGGAACAGCCGCTTGCCCTGCATGGAGCCGTCGAGCCGGCGGACATCGTCCACCCAAGGTCCCGCTGCATTAACTATATGCTTGGCATAGAGCTCATAGCTCTCTCCGCTCACCCGGTCCTTGACCTCGACACCGACCACCCTGCGGTCCTTGTACAAGAAACGCACCGCTTCCGTATGGTTGACGGCCAGCGCCCCGCGGGCCGAAGCCGTTTTCATAATTTCCAGCGTCAACCGGGCATCGTCGGTCCGGTACTCGAAGTATAAGCCTCCGCCTTTCAATCCGTCCGATTTGAGAAGAGGCTCGCTTTTCATCGTCTCTGTGCGGTTTAGCATCTTCCGCCGTTCCTTGCGTGCCACTCCGGCGAGCCAGTCATAAATGTATAAGCCGATGGAGGACATGAAATAACCGTACGTGCCTCCTTTATAGATCGGAAGCAGCATGGGAGCCGGGATCACGAGATGGGGGGCATTCTTGTAGAGAATCGTCCGCTCCCGGCCCACCTCCTGCACCAGCTTAACCTCTCCCTGCTTCAAGTAGCGCAGACCGCCATGGACCAGCTTGGTGGAACGGCTGCTGGTGCCCGATCCGAAGTCCTTCTTCTCAATAAGGCCAATGCGGAGTCCCCGTTCGGCCGCATCCAATGCGATACCCGCCCCGGTGATTCCCCCTCCGATGACAAGCAGATCGAGAGGCTCTCCTGCCATCTCTTCCAGCTTGCCCGCCCGGCTTTCCGCCGAAAATGCTGCACTCATCCAAACCCCTTCTTTCTTTGTAGAAATAAGAAAAAGCCGGCTCGAAACAGAGTCCTCCCTACGGGATATCCCTCTGTTTCCAAGCCGGCTCTCCATGGTCTCCGCCTGCTTTGAAACGATTATGCTTGTGGGCTGTGGCCCGGCCCCTCGGGACTTTCCTCTCCCGAGAGGCCCGCGGCCGGCTTCCTTACTTAGTTTCCCACAAGTCGTGAGATCCGACGGACACGGCCAAAGCTCCAGCCTCAAGCGCTTCGTCGATCTCCTGCCGGGTGCCGACCAGCCCGCCCGCAATGATGGGAAGCGGGGTCAGGTTGGTCATTTCCCGGATAATCCGGGGCATGATGCCCGGCATAACTTCGATGGCATCGGGGAGGCTTTGCTCCACCGCTTTGATTCCTTTCGTTACGGCATTCCGGTCGATCAGGAAGATGCGCTGAATGGCCATAAGGTCCATGTCCTTCGCGAACCTAATCAGGTTGCTTCTCGTGGAAATGATTCCTGTCGGGCAAACATGGCGGGCGACATAAGCCACTCCGCTTCGGTCTGCAGCAATCCCTTCAATAAATTCCATATGAAGGAAGACCTCTTTGCCGGCCGCGAGAACCTTCTGGACCAGCTCCTTGACATTAAAGATCGAACCCGTGAGAAGAAAGACGATATTCGCCTCCGCCTTCAGGGCTGCTTCCAGGTCCTCGGGCTTCTGAACGGCGCAAATCACTTGATGTTCAACTAGATCGACAATTGGGTACATGCGGCTAACCTCCATACGTTGCTGGCTTCATTATACCACGCAGCGTTTAGAGATGAACGACCTCTTTGATGCTTGGTATAATGTGATCCGGAGGATAGGCGCAGGCTGCGGCCGCCTCTCTCGTTCCGACTCCCGTAAGGACCAGGACCGACTTCATGCCCGTGTCGTGCGCCATCTTGATATCCGTCTCCAGCCGGTCGCCGATCATAAAGCAATCCTCGTAAGCAAGGCCAAGGTGCTCCACAGCGGCCGCCGCCGAGATCGGGGACGGCTTGCCGACAACCGCATCGATCGGCCGGCCGGTCGCCGATTCGAGCGCCGCGATGAACGTTCCGGTATCCGGGATTTGACCGTTCTCGAGCGGACAGGTGTAATCGGGATTGGAAGCGATGATGACCGCTCCGTTGACGGCCGCCTGGTACAGCCGGTTCAGCTTGTCGTACGTAAATTGGCGGTCCCAGGAAAGGACGACGTATTGAGGCCGAATGTCCTCTTCGTCCTGCCGCGGCGTAATGCCATGCTCCCTCAGCTCGCTGCAGATCGGCTCTTCTCCGATTACGTAGACCGTTTCGCCGGGCTTGACGATCTTCTTAAGGTAACGGGCCAGAATGAGCGACGAGTTCAAAATGTCGCCGAGCTCGGTCGGAATCCCCATTTTCGTTAATTTATGAGCGTAGGATTGCCGGGTGGCAATCGGTTTGTTGGATAGGAATACCACCTTATCCCCCCGCTCCCGCAGTGTGCGGATCGCTTCAGCGGCTCCCTCGATAAGCCGTTCTCCCAGATAGACGGTGCCGTCCAAATCAAAAATATACCCTCTCATGACCCAGTTTTCCTCCCGTCGGCAATCGGCGGAAAAACCTAAAGAGCCCTTCACCTCAGTATACGCACTCCTCCCTTTAAGGGGAAAGACGAACACGGGTAAGGGCTCTCTCTTAGGCTCCGCCAAACCGATTCTTTTTCTTTATCGTATGCAGTATAGTACGGCGTCCCTTAGGTGTCAAGGAATTCAAACCGAAATACCCGCGCGGCGTCGTATTCCCATCCGGTTATTCGCCCGGTACAACCCGTACCGGATTCGTCTTACTGTTTTTATGCGGTTACGAAGACAGCGGCTGATGCCGGAGGAGCGAGTTGTAGAGGCGCAGCAGGGTCAACCGGCTGGGGCGCACCTCATCGGCTTCCCGCAGGGCTCTCGCGACGAGCTCCGGCCCGATGCCGAGCTCCTCCGTCGTGGCGGGCCCCTGTGCGGCCGTAAGCCAAGCCTGGATCCGCTCCGGTTCCGGCAGAGCCCCGATCAGCTGGCGGATTTCCGGCCAGCGTCCTTCCGCCTGCCGGGCCGCGTGCCGCAGCTCCTCCGGCAGCGCCCCCTCGGAACCGTAGGGAAGGCCGCTGTCGGCAAGCTCCCGGTAGAGCCGGGCGATAACCGCGCAGGCGGCGCCCACCTTGGCGCCGTGAAGCAGCTGTCTCCGCCCCGTGCGGAGAAACTCCATTTCCCAATAATGGGACAAATGGTGCTCCGCGCCGGAAGCCGGGTGCGACTGGCCGAAGATCAGCATGGCCAGGCCCGATTGGATGAGGGCCTGCATGAGCACGGATACGCCTTCCTCGGTCCGGCTGCCGATGGCCTCTACCTGATCGATGCAGGAGGCTAGCGCCTGCATCGTCATGTCCGCCGACAGCTCATCATACGGAGCGCCAGTGACCATATGCTCGAACGTCCAGTCGAAAAGAGAAGTGTATTTGCCCAGCATATCCCCAAAGCCCGCCGCTACCATCGCCGCCGGGGCTTCCTTTAGAATATGGGTATCGGCGAAGATCGCGGAAGGGCCGATGGCGGGCACTGTATGCTTGTGCCCGCGAATAAGAATGGGCGCTCCTCTGGAGGTGAACCCGTCCACGGACGGAGCGGTCGGAACCGACACGAACGGGAGGCCGGACGAGAAGGCGGCGTACCGGACAATGTCGTGAATCGTTCCGGCTCCAAGGGCCACTACCGCATCCGCCCGCAGCTTCTGGATCTCGAGCAGCACTTGAACGATAGAAGCCTCATCGGCCACCACGTCCCCGACGGCATTCGGGAGGACCTCGACCAGGGAGGCTCTGCTTCCATTGGCGATCAGATCCTTCGTCAGCTCATATCGAACGGCCTTGCCAATCACCGCATCCGAGACTACCACAATGGAACGGAGGCCGGTTTCTGCCAGGTAGCCGGCGGTTTCTTTAACCGCCCCGGGTTCGAGCCGGATGACCTCCGGGAAGGGAATCCCCTCCAGGCTCCTTCCCCGGGCTGCCGCCGCTTGCCGGACGGCTTCCATAATATCCAACACTATATTCCCTCCAGTCCCATCTTTAGAATTTTGGCTTATACCTGAATAATGTCGATGCCCGATTCCCGGAATTCCTTGATCTGGATTTCGGAGGCTTCCTTCCCGGTCAGGAACCGGTGGATGGAACTGGCAGGAGCAACCGTATGAAGGGAAACCTTTCCTATCTTGGTGTCATCGGCAACCACAATAATTTCCTGGGCGGCCCGGATCATCCCCTGCTTGGTCGGGACGAGCTGGGCTTCGGGGTGAGTCAGTCCGTATTTGGCGTGGATGGCCGGTGTTCCGATAAACGCCTTCTGCACATGAAGCGTGCCCAGGACCTGGTCGGTGAACATTCCGTTCAGCATATAGGAGGAGTGATACAGCAGCCCTCCGGTAACGATCACATTGACTCCCGGGGTATCCCTCAGCTCCGCCGCCACGTTGATATCATTCGTAACGACGGTAATGTTCGTACGGTTCTGGAGCTGCCTCGCAATATGCATGGTCGTGGTACCGGAATCGAGAATGATATGATCCCCGTCCTCCACCAGATCGGCGGCGGCTTTGCCTATTCTCTCCTTCTGCTCGACCTGCTCCTGGGCCCGTTCCGGAAAAGAAGCTTCCATATTGGCCCCGCGGTCAATAACCACTCCTCCGTGGGTCCGCCGGAGCAGCCCTTCGAACTCGATCTCCGCCAAATCCCGGCGGATGGTCGCTTCATGGACTTGAAACTCCTTGGCCAATGCGGCAACGGTAGCGACACGCTTCTGCTTAACGTATTCCACTATCCGCATTTTTCTTTCGGCAGCCAGCATAGTCAACTCTCCAATTGTTTATTTTTACTCGATTTTGTTTGTTTTCGTTAGATTAAGAGTAGTTTAGGCTACCTTTTTTGTCAATGCGTTCTTTATCAATTCTTAATATGAAGAGTATGGACGGGAACCTAAAGCGGCTGCTTTGGAGCCTGTCAGCCGGAACGATCCTGGGAAGAGCTTGTCTCCCTCAAAACGAGCACATATGAAAGACAGGCAAGCATTCCCACTAGCAAACCGGCCGGCTGGTTCCCTTCCTTTTGTTGGCTGGCCCGTCCGCGCATGGTACGATAACAATGTAAGCCCTTTACTTTACCATTATCCGAAGGAGTGTTTCTGAAATGGGATTCGGTACCTTGGCTCACACAGCCGGAAATCTTCCCCTGAAAGAATTGACGGCCAAGCTTCAGAACCGGGGCATTGATTTTGTGCAGCTTGCCCTGACGAAAGCTATCGGCGATATCGACACCGGAACCGGAAAGCTTAGCCCGGGCCTGGCCAGTTACATAGCGGAGCAATTTGACCGCTGCGGTTTGCGTATTGGGGTCCTCGGCTGCTATATCAATCCCGTCCATCCGGATCCGGACATCCGCCGGCAGGAGATCGCCCGCTTCAAGGAGCATCTTCGGTATGCCCGGGACTTCGGCACCTCCATCGTGGCTACGGAAACCGGAAGCCTGGAGACGTACCGGGAGCAGGATCCGGAAAGATATGTGGAAATCGGCTGGAACGTCCTGCGCCAAACGGTGGAGGAACTGGCGGAGGAAGCCGAGCGGTGGGGCGTTACGATTGGCCTGGAGCCGGTCAGCAGCCATACCTTGTCCAGTGCCCGGAACATGGTGAGGATTATGGAGGAGGTTCCGTCGAGCACCCTGGGCGTCGTCTTCGATCCGTGCAACCTGCTCACTCCCCGCCAGTATGAGGATCAGGAGGAATTTCTCGAGGAGGCCTTCCGCTTATTCGGCCCGAGAATCGTTCTCTCCCATCTGAAAGACGTCACCTTGAACGAGGGCAAGCTCCGGGAGGTCCGCTCGGGACAAGGGGGCTTCCGCACCGCTTCTTTCCTGGAGAAGCTGCAGCAGGCCAAGCCTTTCGTCGACGTTTCGCTTGAGGCGGTCAGTAACGATACATTGGACGAGACGATCCGTTATGTACGGGAGCTCGCGGGACAGCCCGTTCGCTGAACCGGTAACCGAACGGAGTTGAGGCGTCCTTTTTTTGCAGGAAGCTGAACTTTCATCCAACCTTCATGATAAAGGGCCGGACGGCTGATATGCTGTTCCTATAACTCTTACATGAGGTGATGAAAATGACTAACCCTCCTTCCAAATTGACAACAAGCTGGGGAGCGCCCGTCGGCGACAACCAGAATTCGATAACCGCGGGTTCCCGGGGCCCTACTCTGATCCAGGATGTTCATCTGCTCGATAAACTGGCTCATTTCAACCGGGAACGGGTTCCGGAACGGGTCGTACACGCCAAGGGAGCCGGGGCTCACGGCTATTTCGAGGTTACCCGGGACGTTTCCCCTTATACGAAAGCCGCTTTCCTGTCAGAGGTCGGAAAGCGCACCCCGCTCTTCGTCCGCTTCTCCACCGTAGCGGGTGAGAACGGCTCGGCTGATACGGTCCGCGATCCCCGCGGGTTCGCGGTGAAGTTTTATACCGAAGAGGGGAATTACGACCTCGTCGGCAACAACACGCCGGTCTTCTTCATCCGCGATGCGATCAAGTTCCCGGATTTCATCCATACGCAGAAGCGCCATCCCCAAACCCATTTGAAGAACCCGACCGCGGTTTGGGATTTCTGGTCCCTGTCGCCGGAATCGCTGCACCAGGTCACCATCCTGATGTCCGACCGCGGCATCCCGGCTACCTTCCGGCATATGCACGGCTTCGGCAGCCACACCTTCAAGTGGGTTAACGCGGAAGGCAAGGGAGTGTGGGTGAAATACCACTTCAAAACCGAGCAGGGCGTAAAGAACCTCACCTCCGATGTCGCGGCACAATTGGCTGGCGAGAACCCGGATTACCACACGGAGGATCTGTTTAACTCCATCGAGGAAGGGGACTTCCCGGCCTGGACGCTCTATGTGCAGGTTATGCCCCTGGAAGACGCCGAGACGTACCGGTTCGATCCGTTCGATGTGACGAAGGTTTGGTCCCAGAAGGATTATCCCCTGATGGAGGTGGGCCGGATGGTGCTGGACCGCAACCCCTCCAATTATTTCACGGAAGTGGAACAGGCTACCTTCTCGCCGGGCACCCTGGTTCCGGGCATTGAAGTATCCCCGGATAAAATGCTCCAGGGCCGGCTGTTCGCCTACGCGGATGCCCACCGCTACCGGGTCGGGGCGAATCACCAGGCGCTGCCGATTAACCGCCCCCTAAGCGAAGTGAACCACTACCAGCGGGACGGCCAGATGCGCTTCGATTCCAACGGAGGAGGGTCGGTCTACTACGAGCCCAACAGCCTGGGCGGACCGAAGGAATCACCGGCCGACCGGCCGTCCCCTCACCCGGTCTCAGGCACAGCCGACAGCACCGCTTACGACCGGGATGATCATTACACGCAGGCGGGAGATTTGTACCGCCTGATGAGTGAGGAAGAACGGAGCCGGCTCGTCTCCACCATTGTGACGGCTATGAAGCCGGTTCCGCGGGAAGACATTCTGGCCCGGCAGATCGGCCATTTCTACAAGGCCGATCCGGAATACGGACGGCGGGTTGCCGAAGGCCTGGGCCTTCCGGTCCCGCAGGAGGAGTAAATCGTCTATATCATGAACAAAGAGGCGTCCCGTCAAGGGACGCCTCTTTTGGGCAGGCAAGGTTAACGACCGGGAAGATGCGTTCACCCGCTTGCATCCCTTGTGACCACAATGCGCAGCAGGCTCTCTTGCCAAGAAGGTTACCGGTTAGGGCACCGGCTTTAGATCAAGTACCGGAGGTAAATATAGGCGCTTGCCATCGCGGTCGAAAGCAGCATGAGCGGAAAGCCGTATTTCATGAACGTCAGGAAGCGGATCGGGTGATCCTCCTTCGCCGCGAGTCCGGCTGCGATCAGGTTGGCGCTTGCTCCAATCAGCGTTCCGTTTCCGCCGAGGCAAGCCCCTAGGGCCAGACTCCACCAGAGCGGTTCCAGGTTCTCCACCCCCATATTCCCCATCTCTTGAATCATCGGGATCATGGTCGCCACAAAGGGAATATTATCGAGAAACGCGGAAGCGAATGCACTGATCCACAAGATAAGCATGGAGGTGGCCGTCGGGTCCCCGCCTGTAAGGGCAATGGCCTTTTGCGCCAGGCTCGAAATAACCCCGGTCTCCATTAACCCGCCCACCAGGACGAAAAGACCGACAAAGAAGAAGATCGTAAGCCACTCCACCTTCGCGAAGGCCCGCTCCATGGCCTCCTCGCCTGTTAGGAGCAGGAGAACGGCCGCCCCGGCCAAAGCAACCGTAGCGCTTTCCAGATGAAGCAGCTGGTGAAGGAAAAAACCGACAATGGTAAATCCGAGAACCGTTAGGCATTTGATAAGCAAGGTCCGATTCCTCAGTTCCTCTTTTTCGTCCATCTGGAGAACGGCCTGTTTTCGCTCCGGGGTGGTCACGAGCTTCTTGCGGAAAATCCATAGAAAAATAGGCAGATGCGCTGCCAGAATCAACAGGGCTATCGGAGTCAGGTTGTTGAGAAAAGCGACAAACGTAAGTTCTTTGACCGCACTCCCGATCATGATGTTGGGGGGATCCCCGATCAGCGTAGCCGTCCCTCCAATGTTGGAGGCCAGAATCTGCGTGATCAGATAGGGGATCGGGCTTACCCCCAGCTGCCGGGTGATGCTCATCGTGACGGGAACCATCAGAAGAATAGTGGTCACGTTATCCAGAAAGGCCGAGCCGAAGGCGGTGATGAGCACAAGAGCCAGCAGAATGTGCATCGGTTCCCCCTTCGCCTGCTTGGCCGCCCAAACCGCCACGTATTTAAAAACGCCCGTATCCGCGGTAATGCTGACAATAATCATCATCCCGACCAGAAGACCGAGTGTATTGAAATCTATATGATGAATAGCCGTTTCCTGGTCCACGATCCCAAGCCCAATCATTAGCAGGCCGCCGATCATGGCCACCACGGTCCGGTGAATTTTCTCCGATACGATTAAAGCATAAACAATCAAGAATAAAGCAACCGCCCAAACGGCTTGTTGTTCCATGGTTCCTCTCCCATCCCTTTCTCTTTGTAAAGCTTCTCTTGTTCTCTTACCGTTTCTTTCGATTTCTGGAGAGCAGCCAGCCGAACGCAATCGAGCTTCCTGCCGCGGCAAGCCCGATCCCCGCCAGCAAGGCGTGTTTGACCGAAAGGTCCTCCCGGCTTTCCGCATAGACAATCCCTTCCAGCAGCAGGCCTACCCAGACCAGCAATACGATCCAAAGGACGGCTGCCTTTCCCCATTCTCCCACTCGTTTCCCTCCTCTCGAACTCGCCAATAAAAAAGGAGCCCTGTTTGTTCAGGGCTCCTTTGCGCTCAGCCTGCCCAGGCAGGACAGGCCAAAAATAAACAAGAGGAGCCCTTGTTGGCAGGCTCCTCCAGGTATGACGGTTATTTATTTGTTTGGTAAGCTATCAAAGGCTATGCGTTTCTTCTAAACCTTATCCCATCTTTTTTTCCCTGTCAAGGGGATGAGTTTCCAGCTCATCTGCTTCCTTACCGGTTATCCGGCCGCTCTCTTCTGAAGCAGCTTCTCCAGCTCCTCGCTTGGAACCGGACGCTGGAAGTAATAGCCTTGGCCCTCGTCACAGCGGTGAGCCTTCAAGAACTCCAGCTGCTCGGCGTTCTCGACGCCTTCGGCAATGACCCGAAGGTTCAAATTCCGCGCGAGGGAAATAATGGCTGCTACGATGGACGCATTGTCGTTGGCGTTCTCAGGCGTCACCTCAACCAGGAAGGAACGGTCGATCTTCAGTTTGTCGATCGGGAGCTTCTTCAAGTAGCTTAAGGAAGAATAGCCGGTTCCGAAGTCATCCATCGCAATCGGGATGCCCCGGCTCTTTAGCTTATCCAGCTTTTCCATGACCTGCTCCGTATCGAACATGGCGACACTCTCGGTAATTTCAAGCTCCAGGTATCGGGGGTCCGCATTCGTTTGTTCGATGATGCCGAGGATCGTTTCCACTAGGTCCGGCTTGTTAAATTGGCGGGGAGAGATGTTGACGGCAATCCCGATCGGCGGAAGCCCCGCTTCCCTCCACTTTCGCGCCTGCAGGCAAGCTTCTTTGATGACCCACTCTCCGATTGGAACGATAAGTCCGGTTTCCTCGGCGAGAGGAATGAATTCCCCCGGGGAGATTAGCCCCATCCGGGGATGGCTCCACCGAATCAACGCTTCCGCACCGACCATCTCGCCGGTAGCCAAATCGATCTGCGGCTGGTAGTGGAGAATAAATTCTTCTTTCAGCAAAGCCTTGTGAAGCTCTTTCTCCAGAAGCATCTTGCGCTCGCTGCGGCTGTCCCACGCCTGGTTATAGACGCGGTAAATGTTTTTGCCCTCCGCCTTCGCGCGGTGCATGGCCATATCGGCATGCATCATAAGCGACTCGAGATCTCCCCCATCGTCGGATGACACGCTGATGCCGATGCTTGTCGTGGTAAACAGTTCATGCTCGTTAACATAAAAGGGCCGCTGGAAACTGTCAAGGATCCGCTTGGCTTCCGAAACGGCCTTTTCCTCCCCGCCGTCCTGCAGAGTCACCATGAACTCGTCCCCACCTATCCGGTAAACGCGGCCGCGGTCTTCCATTAAGAAGACCAGCCTATCGGCAACAGCGGTAAGAAAAAGATCGCCGATGGAATGCCCCAGCGTATCATTTATTATTTTGAAGCGGTCAAGATCCAGAAACAGCAGCGCCACCGTACGGGATGGCGGGGAGAGCAGGCCGACCAGGTCGGTATGAAACGAGAACCGGTTGGGCAGGCCGGTCAAGGTATCATGGTAAGCGAGATGAGTGATGTTCTTCTCGAACTCTTTGCGCTCGGTAATGTCGTTCGAAACGAAGAGCCATTGCTTCGTGTTGGAAATGTCGATGGGCACGCAGGCGGTTTGGAGCCACCTTTCCTTGCCTTCGGCATCGGTAACCCGTTCTTCCCGGTTCGGCTGGCCGGCGCCGTTATCCGGCTGGTCGATCGCCTCTTGACCCGCAAGCGCCGGGCTTCCCCACAGCTCCTCCGGCGTACGGCCGATAATCTCTTCCTTCCGCCGCCCCAGCATGCGGGCCAGGGAGAGGTTGGCAAGCGTCAGTCGGCCCTCTCCGTTGCGGGCATAAATCAGATTAGGGTTCGAATCAATGACACGGGTAAGAAATTCCTTCTGCTCGAACAAAGCATGGTTCATTTCGCGAACCACACGGGAATGCATGACGCAGAAGGCGGTGAACACGGCGATGGCGAAGATCAGCACCGCAATGCTGCTCGGGTACAGCCCGCTGTTCGGAGACATGTTGACCATCCCCACGGTGTAGGCGATGATGGAGGTCACGCCGAACAGCGTCAGGAAGGACCGGGTCGGCCCGCTCGTCACCTTCCGGGAAAGATGAAGGCAGACGCCGATGGCCAGAAAGAAGAACAGAATGTGAGCCTTGAACAGCCAGCTCCAGTCTCCATAAACGGGAAAGAGGAAGCCGGCGGTTTTGTCCGACTGCACGACGATGAAGCTGCGGATGCTGCCCGAGGTCCATCCCGCCGCATAAACCGTCAGACACCACAGCCCGAAGGTCTGCAGCATGCCGCGGTTAATGAGCAGCTGCCAGCCGGCACTGAGCTTCCGCCGGTCGACATGCTCCTGGTAGATGACATAGGTTACATACAGAAGAGCCGCCGGAAGCATGATCGTACCGAACCGGAACAACCGGAACAGGAAGTCGATCGTGGCAGTCGAAACGTACCGGTTCGCAAACAGAATGGCGACATCCATCTGCCAAACGCTTATGCAGACCATGAAGACGAAGAGACTTTTGGAAAGGCGGGTATTGCCGAACAAAGTTTTGATGGCAAGTCCCAGGCCAAGCGGAACGATGGAAAATACAAGCATAAGATAGAACAAGGAACTCCCCCTTTCCGATGAAACCCGATATGTGGCAATAAGTCCTGTGAGGGATGTCTAGAAATAACGATTAATATTTGGCGAGAAGCAGACAAGTGTTGTTTCCGCCGTAACCATGCGCGGTAACCGCTACCCGGTCCACCGGCGTATAATGCGGCTCGAAGGCGATGGGAAGCTCTTCAAAGCCCTTTCCCGTCGATTTGATCGTCGGTGCAATAAAATTATATTCCATGGACAAGAGCGCGGCAATCGTTTGAAGGTTCCCGCTTGCCCCGAAGGCATGTCCGATGGAGCCTTTAATGGACGTGATGGGAATGCTTTCCCCGAACGTCCGCATGTAGGCCGTGTAATCGGAATAATCGTTCACGTGGAGACCGAGCGCCTGGCTATTGATGTAAGTGGGATGTTTATCGCCGACTGCGGCCTGGACCACCTCGGTCATCGTCCGGCCCGTCCGGTCGGAATCAAAGATGGATTCCCCGTCGTTCTTGGAGGCCATATTCTCGATAACCCCATAAATATCCGCCCCGCGGCCACGGGCGTCGTGCTCCCGCTCCAGCACCAGCACCCCGGCCCCTTCCGCCATCACAAAGCCTTCCGTCTCCTTCGAGAAGGGATTGCCCGCTTCGGCCACGTCCTTCTCCCGGGAAAGAGCGCCCAGCTTGGAGAAGCTGTAGATGCAGCCCGTGGTCAGCGGAGCGTCCGACCCGCCGGCGATGCAGATGTCGGCCTGGTTCGTCTCGAGAAGCATTTTGGCCATGAGCATGGCATCCATGCCGGCCGTGCAGCCGGTGGCGAGCGTGAGCACCAGCCCTTTGGCTCCGATATGATAGGCTACCGCCGTGGAGAGACTCTGGGGATTGCCGGCACCGGCTCCCGATAAAGGGAATTTGCGGTACTGCCGGTTGTTGCTGAGTACGGCATAGCGTTCAATTTCAAGCAGGCCTCCGATCGACGTCCCCATAACAACGGCGATTCTTGCCGGGTCGATCGAGGGAAGCCGGGACATGGTGCAGGCGGAATCCGCAGCCGCCATGGCCAGCTTGGCGACCCGGGGATACTTCCGGTAATTCTTCTCCCCTATACGGTCAAGCTCGGAGTCAACGACGCCGAGCACCAGATCGGAATCGTGAGGCCCGATTCCGCGGACCAGCTGCTGGGTACAAATCCCCTTCTCCAGTACTTCTTTAAACTGGTCCTTAGTATCTACTCCTGGAGCTTTTATCCCATATCCCGTTACCACAATTCTGGTCAATTCCATCCCCACTTCGTCGCATAGTACAACCGGATTATTTTATAGGAGATGCCTTATCCGAATCTGAGCATTCTCGACAAATTGTAACAAAAAAACGGGACGCGGTATAGATGAAAATTCAAAATATTCCAGCTCCCCTATTTCCAGGTACGGTAAAGTAAGGATTCCATTGGAAATCCGGCTCGGCATTCGGAGTAAAAACAGCTGTTCCAGCCTGGGAGCCGCTATCCGGGATAAGCTTTTGTCACCGGACCATAGACCTCTTTTTGGAGCGGGTCCAGGGGAGGAACCTTTCCGCCATCCGACGTAAGCCAGGGCGAAGCTCTCCCGGCCAAAGCGGCTGCCGCTTGCTTCTCGGGGGCATTCCCTTCCCTTGCTTCCCCTGCCTTACTTGCCTTCATTCGCCTTCCCTTGCCATAAAAAAAACCCCCGGCCGATCGGCCGGGGGATGGACGCTTATAGCAGACGAAGCTCTATCGTATGATCAAACGGGGTCAGCAGATTGAAATGCAGATACTTGCAGCCGGGCGGCCATGCATCGTTACGCAGCTCGCCCAGCCGGTGGTCGAAGACGCCTCCGCTGATTTCGAGCCGATCCGGTCCGGCCGCATAGGTCACCGACCCTTTTTTCAGGAAATACCGGTTCGCCGCAAACTCCTCTACCCCGTCCCCTTCGACGGTTCCCTCCTGGCCCAGGACAAGGGTGAGCTGGGTAAACACATCCTCCCGCTCATCCGAGAAGACGCGAAGCTGCCAGCCGCCCGTGACCGGTACCGCTTCCACCCCGAGCGCATGCTTCTGCAGATGGGTCACCGGACGGTGCTGATGCGGCAGCAGGTACCAGGGGCTCGCGCCTTCCCTTGCGGGAAGTCCTGCGAGAATCTCCGCCGGAATCGGCCCGCTGTAGCCTTTTTCCATCACCGTGCGGAACGTATACCGGTCTTCTTCCACCCGAAGCTCCTCCAAGGGGACGACGCCGGGAGGGAAGGACGACGACAGCTTGACGCCCAGAAGACGTGCCTGTCCATGGCGAAGCGCGAAGAAGGAAGGGGCCTGCGCCATCATGGTAATGCTGGTGTCTTTCTCGCGGATCCGGACGACGGGAAAGCCGAAGGCGTAATGCATGGAGCTGTGCTGGATTTTCCCGTGGTGTCCTGTTTCCTCCAAGAGACGCAGATGCTCACGGACCGGGTGGCCCAAGTTGAAAGCCTTCCGGTAGGTGTCCGGTAAGGGCTCTCGGCCCATTCCGTCCAAGCCCGAAGGAAACAAGAGCAAGCCGACCATCGGGTGGTTGTTAACCCCCTCGCGGTAGGAGGAAAGATAAGAAGCCGCCTTATCGGACAGGGACGCCATCAGCGGATCGCGGTCGTGGGCCGCCATCAGCCGGCAGACGAGAAAATAGTTGGATAAGTCGAAGGTTTGGCCCAAATCCTGCCGGCCCGAATAATCGGTCACGACGTCGCCATCCGGATGGACGAGATATATCATCATCCGAAGGTTGCGGCGGACATAGTCCAGCAGTTCGGGACGATTCATCACACGAGCCGTATGATAGAGCGAAATGTTGCTGACGGCATTGTAGATTCCGTTGCTTCTCTCCGTCCACTCGCCGTCCTCGGTTATATCGAGCCCTTCCGCGAGCCACTCTCTTGCCCGGTCGAGAAGCTCGGGAAGGGAGAAAATTTCATACAGCTGGGCAAGGGCCGCCGTTATCACCCAACGGTGGTTAGGGGTGTGGGCCCCCCCGGTCAGCAGAGCGGGAATCGTTCTTTCCAGAAAGAGCTTAACTTTCTGTGCGGCCGCCTCCGCCTCCCGCCAGCCATCCGTTCCAAGCAGGCGGTAAACCTGGGACAACCCCCCCACGACGAACGCGGTATCCGGAGGGGAGTTGTAGTTCGTTGAGCCGAGCGAGACGGTGCCATCCGCATGCTGGCGGTTCACCATGAAGCCGGCCGCTGCCTCAAACGCATCCAGCAGAAGGGGATCGCGATACCGGCGGGAATCGGGATTGCAGAAAGCCCCCGCCCAAGAAGCCATCACGGCCGGAGTATTCAGATGGTTGGGGGAAGGCACGCCCGTCTCTGCGTGAATAATGCCGCCGTCATACTTCGATTCCGGGTCCCGGACCTGCCTCGCCAATCCCGCTTCCGCCCATTCTTCATTCAGCCTGACCAAATTACGATAGATTTCGTCCATCTTACCTCTTCGCTCCTTCCTCTGGCCGTGCCACTCGTTCCGACTCGGGGGTAGCCCCCGCCGCCAGCTGCTCCTGGAGACGGATCACTTCCGCGCCGGCAAGCAGCATAATTCCGATTCCATGCGTGTCGTTCGTTACCGTCCTGAGGTCTTCCTTGTAATAATCCGGGGTAAAGGAGTAGCGGGAGCCGCTGCATACCCCGTACACATTTCCCTGCCGGTCGATCACCCGTCCGGTCAGGCCTTCCCAGGCTTTGACCGCTGCGCGGGCGAAGGCATCCGGCTCGGGAAACCAGCCGTACCGCACACCGCGGGCGAAGGCATAGGCGAACATCGCCGTACAGGACGCTTCCTCGTACGCATCCGAGTCCGTCAGGACCTGCCTCCATAAGCCGCTCTCCCCCTGCAAGGCCAGATAGCCTTCGCACAGCTCCTGAAAGAAGCCGAGGAGAAACGGCCGGTCCGCATGACCGTCCGGCAGGTTCTCCAGAACCTCCGAGAGCGAGAAGATCGTCCAGCCGTTCCCCCGGCCCCAAGGTATGCCGGTGGCGCGGCCGTATTTGAAATCGTAAACATGGGACATCACCCTGTGCTCCGGAATGTATAGATAAGACCGGAACAGACGGAATTGGCGGGCCGCTTCGTCCAGCGCCCCGGGCTGTCCCGTAAGGGCGGCATAACGGCACAGGAACGGGGTGCTCATGTACAGGTCGTCCGCCCAGATCGTATCGGCGAAATACTCCCCCTCTCCCAGGCGAAAGAAAACCCCGTCCTCCTTGCGCTCAAGCCGGTTGAGAATGAAATCGG
Organism: Paenibacillus aurantius; assembly: GCF_032268605.1. Lineage (NCBI taxonomy): Bacteria > Bacillati > Bacillota > Bacilli > Caryophanales > Paenibacillaceae > Paenibacillus > Paenibacillus aurantius. The sequence goes on along the minus strand of NZ_CP130318.1, from coordinate 2,197,165 downwards.
CGATCCGCTCGGCAATTTCAGGCACATACGCATTCAGGCGGCCGGGTTGTTCCTTGGCGGCCTCCAGCATCGCTGACCCGAAGGAGCCGCAGTTGTCGAGCATTTTCATGTTAACCAGCTGCTGGTTGATGGAAGGAAACCCATACCTCTCTTTGTCCCATAGCGAGTAGGCAAACAGATCCGTGCACGCCTTCACATGTCCCTCGGCATAGGCGGTCATATCCGGCCGCCCGAGAAGACGGCCCGTCTGCAGAAGACCGTAAATGGTAACGCCAAGCGGATAGTCCCAGCGGGCGTAGTTCGTCATATTTCCCGCCGTCCATTTGTTGCTCAGCATGGCGTTCTCGTAATAGGGGCGAAGCCAGCCGTCGGGAAGATCGAGCCGCCACCCTGTCTGCCCTCCTTCGGTCCCGCTTTCGGAAGGCAGAGGAGCCAAGGCGTGGAGGGAAGCAAGCTCCTCCGGCTGCAGGACCAAGTCCTCGTCCAAGGGCCCGAGGTAGAACCAAGCCTCATCGGTACCCTGCACCCGCCGGGGTGCCTTCCATGTCATAGGCGAGCCCGCACACGCGGCTTCTAGGCGGAAGCTCCACCCGCCGGTTCCGCAGTGGATTTCGGCCATCACCTCATGGGAGCCGAAGGGGAGCTCTATTTCTTGCTCGAAGCGGCCGCCGTCCGGCCGGTCCACCAGCTTGCGGCCGCCGATCCATACCGCTGCTGGTCCCGATGATTCCCCAGCTATCCGCACAGGGACGGCTCGTGCCCCCGGCACGCGGTCCACCTCCAGGCGGGACCAGGCATAGGCCTTAGCCCCGGGACGCACGCCGAACAGCCGCTCAAGGGGCGGCTGGCTCTCCCGTCCGCCGGCCCAGGCGGTCTGCGGCAGCCAGGCCAGGCCCGTTTCCTGCTCCGTCGCCAGGCCGTCCGGAAGCGCACCCTCCGCGTACCGGTCCTCGTCCATCGGAGCCGAATAAACCCAGCCCGCTTGTCCCGACCGTTCCCGGAAGGGGGACAGAATATTAAGAATTCTTACCTTGGCTTCGTCCGCCCCCAGACGGCAGCCGAAGCCGGCGGCCGTCGCCTGCATTTTGACGAAGAGCGAATTCCACCCTTTGGTAAACGTGACGGAGATGCGGCTTCGCGCTTGCGGTATGAGCTCATCCCCCACCGAGGAGCGAAAGACGAGTTGGCCGTTATGGAACAGACGCACGGGCCCCAGGCATTCCACCGCCAGATCCAGATTCCGTTCCCCGTCGCTCCACACGAGTCCCAAGGCATAAGCCCACTGACCGGAACGGGAATCCGGGAAGCGCTGACCCAAATCCATTTCATAAAGGCCGTCCTCCGTCTGAGCGAAACCCGAACGAAAAACCGTTCGCCAGAGAAAGGGAGCCGGAGGATTGGCGCCTATATAGCGGTCCGCGAGCATGGCAAGAAGAAGCCGGTCCTCTTCCGCGAACCGGTATCTCGCCGTTTCTTGTTCCTCCAGATAGACCGTCATTCCGCTTCCTCCTTAGGCATGGTCTCCAGCTTTTTGATCAGCAGGGCATGGCTCTCGTGGATTTCCTCCGGAGCGCAGACGGCCTTCAGCTCATAGACCTTAACCTCGGCCTGGTCGATGATGGGAAGGAACAGATCGAAGCAGCGGTCTGTCCCGCTGTGCACGTAAGGGCACCAATGGTCCGAAAGCTCCAGCGTTTCATGGATGTGGACCCCGTAGACGTAAGGCTTGACGAGCTCGATCTCCGACGGGTTGTCATAAAGCCCCATCCGTTCCATCATCATGGCATGACCGATGTCGAACCACAGGCCGACCCCCGAACCGGATAGGCTGTCGCAGATGGCCTTCGCCTCCATCAAGGTCGGCATCTGGTAGCAGCGGGAACGCGTTTCGATCCCCAGCACGACCTTCCAGTTCCGCTTAGCGGCATATTCCGCCGCCGTGTGAAGGCTTTCCTCGATCCGACGCCGGTAATGGGGACTCAGCCTTTCCCTCCGTTCCAGCATGGCATCCCACAGGCTGCGGTATTCCGCCGATTCCTTGCCTTTCTCCCGGTAGATCTGTTTAAGCTCCGCATCGATATTCGTATCGAACGGAACCTCTCCGGGGTGGACCACCACCGCTTTGGCCCCGTACCGGTCCGCATACTCCATCGAACGGATCAACAGCTCCACGGCCCTCTTTCGTTTGTCCTCGTCATCGAAGCCAAGCATGACGGAGTCGGTATCGTAGTCTTTATCGGGGACATGAGGAAAGACATTGTGCACGCTCGAAACGCCGATTTCCCCCTTCTCGATCATCGGCTCTATGGTGGCGAGCAGCTCGTCGGTTACGTTGTAGTTCAGCTCCACATATTGAAAGCCCAATTCTTTGATTTCCTCCACCATGCCCCGTCCGGCCGTATGCCTGCGTATGTTCCAGCAGGTGGAAAAGGAATAGGTTCCTTTGTTCAACATGGTTTCTCTCCTCTCTATCTCATCCTTTGACCGAGCCCAGCATGATGCCCGAAACGAAATACCTTTGCAGCCACGGGTAAACGATCAGGATCGGCAGGGTAGCGAAAACGATGCTCGCCGCCTTAAGGCTTTCCGGAAGCACCTGGATGATCTGGGCTCCCTCCATCTGCATCTGGTCCGTCATCATACTGTTCATTACCATCTGATAGAGCTTCAGCTGAAGCGGATAAAGATTCGGATCGGTAATATAAAAGAGCGTATCCATAAAGCCGTTCCAGCGGTTGACCGCGTAGAACAGGCTGAGGGTGGCGATGACCGGCATGGACAGAGGCAGAATAATGCGCACGAGCGTTCCGAAATGCGAGCTGCCGTCAAGCTCCGCCGATTCCTCCAGGCTTTTGGGAATATTCTGGAAGAAGGTCATCATGATGATCATATAGAACGGGTTAACGAGCAGCGGCAGCACCAGCGACCACATGGAATTCAGCAGATGAAGCTGCTTGATGAGGATGTATTCGGGAATAATTCCCCCGCTGAAGAACATGGTGAAGACGATCAGGTACATCACGAACCGGCGGCCCTTCAGCTCTTTTTTGGTAAGCGGATAGGCGGCTAAGATGGTCATGACCATACAGAAGACGGTGAAGATGACCGTCAGGTAAGCCGAGAACCACAACGACCGGAGCATGGTCGGATCCGCCAGCACCCGGCTGTAGGCGCTGAAATTAAGCTCCATCGGAAAAATGGTGACCTGGCCGGACAGGATCGGCTTATTCGAGCTCATGGAAATGGAAACGATATGCAGAAACGGCGCAAGACACGCCACAAGACTGATAAATAACAGCACGTAAAGCACGACGTCGAACAAACGGTTACCCCGGCTGGCTGCGTTCATAAGCAAACTCCTTCCCAGGCAAGTTAAAGGATGCCTTCATCCGTTGTTTTCTTGGCAATGTAATTGGCGGTCAGAATGAAGACCAGTCCCACAACCGCCTGGAAGAAACCGACGGCCGTTGCAACGGAATATTCCCCGGTCTGGAGCCCCACTTTGTAGACGAAGGTGCTCAGAACCTCGGAGAATTCCTTGACGGTCACATTCCCGATAACGAAAGGACGCTCAAAGCCGATCTGGACCATCTCGCCGAGCTTAAGCACGAGCAGCACCACAATGGTGGATTTGATGCCGGGCAGCGTGATGTGCCACATTTTTTTGAACCGCCCCGCTCCGTCTACCTCCGCCGCCTCATACAGTTCTTTGTTGATAGCGGTCAACGCCGCGAGATAGATGATCGTTCCCCACCCGGCACTCTGCCAAACCCCGGTTCCGAGGTAGGTGAAGATCCAGTAATATTTATCCGACAGGAAAGGAATGGGTGCGACTCCGATCTTGCCGAGCAAGGTGTTGACGATGCCCGAGCTGGTGCTGAACGCCTGGTAGACGATCCCCCCGATGATGACCCAAGAGATGAAGTGAGGGAGATAAAGGATGGTTTGGGATATCTTCTTGTAGAGAACCGAACGAATCTCGTTAAGCATTAGAGCAAGCAGGATAGGCGCCGGAAAAGAAAAGACCAGATCAAGAAAATTCAGCATAAACGTGTTTCGTAAAGCCAGATAGAAAGCATCCATCTTAAAAATCTGCTTGAAAACGTCGAAGCCTACCCAAGGACTTTGGCTCACTCCCTGGAACAGGTTGAAATCTTTAAAAGCGATCGTTACCCCGTACATAGGACCGTAACGGAAGACAACGAAATAAGCTACAGGCAGAACCAGCATGGCGTAGAGCTGCCAGTAACGGTGCAGATAGACGTTGATGTTTCTCATTCACTCCTGCCTCCCCGTTTGGGTGTGAAGCCTTCATGCCCGGGAATAACCCGGGCATGAAGCGTTAGCACACACGGACTCTTTATTTTTTAATGCGGGCGTATGCTTCCTTGCGTTCCTTCTGGATCTCTTCTCCGCCGCTCGACATGAAGTCCTTAATGCCGGCATCGTAAACCTTATCGAAATCGGCCGGCTTCGCCATGATGGATTTCACGAGCAGCTCCTGGTATTTGTCGATCAACGCCTTGCCGTATTTGGCTTCGGATTCCAGAGGGCGGTCAAACCGGACCGGTGCCATTCCGTCGGTAAGTCCGTTGGCGTAGGCTTTGGCCGCATCCTCGCGCTGGTTCTTAGGGAAGCCCAAGGTCATGGACTTCACATTCTTGTCCAGCGATCCGAAATCGATTCCGCTGTTGGACATCAACCGGTAATCCCCGGAATTGTACAGCAGGTCCTTCGTTGCCTGATCGTCCTTTACAACCGGAAGGCCATCCTCCAGCGTATAGTTCGTACCCTCCACGCCATTGGTAAGCCGGTTAAGAACATCCTTTTGGGCCATCCAATCCAAGTATTTAATGGCCGCTTCGGCGTTTTTGCTCGATTTCGGAATCATGACATACATGCCGACCGGATTATAGCCCGGCTTGGTGTGCTTGCCTTCCTCGTTCGTATAGGGATCGAGCGGGAGCAGCTTGGCGCCGGCCACGTTAGACCCCAGCACCTTGATAATATCCGGAGTCGACCCGTAGCTTGTGGCGGCATCTTCCGCGTACATGCCCACTTTCCCGGTCATGACATCCTGCTGCAATTTCTTCTTGTCTTTGTCGAGCGCGAAATCCGGGCTCATCAAGCCTTCGTTAAACAGCTTGTTAAGGAATTTCACGCCGTCCTTGTGACCCGGCATGAGCAAGGGAAACTCGCCTGATCCGAGCTGCTGCATGAGGGTATATCTCTCCTCTTCCGAGGTCTTCTTCAGGAAGGACCAGATGATCGGCTCGTAAGAGGCGGCAGCGAGAGAGAATCCAAGCGGAATGGATGCCAGATTCTTCTCTTTAAACGCTTTCAATGTGTTGTAGACTTCATCGGTCGTCTTAGGAGCGGGAAGTCCGGCTTTGTCCAGCAGATCCTGGCGGATCATGGAGGAGTATTTCCCCAAATACATGCGCTTGGCCGGAACGGCGTACTGCTTGCCTTCGAATTGGGCCAGCTTCAGCGTGTCCGCTCCTACGTAGCTTTTGATGTTGGAGCCGTATTGGTCCACCAGCTTGCCCAGGTCGGTGAGTCCGCCCTGCTGCACATATTTATAAACGAGGTTCTGATCGTAAGTGAAGACAATATCCGGAGCGTCTCCACTCGCCATGAGCACGTTCAGCTTCTCCACTTCCTGGGCACGAGGCACCGGAACGAATTCCACGTTGATGTTGTTCGGCTTTCCGAAGGCTTCTTGAATGTATTTCGTTTGACCGTTATTGGTTACCGTCATTCCGGCAGGAGAGTTGCCCCGGTCGAAGACCTCGACCTTTAAAGTAACCGCTTTGGAAGATCCGGCCGCCGGACTCCCAGTCGGGGTAGAAGCGGAAGCGTCTCCTCCGCTTTTAGCAGAACAGCCTGCCAGCAGGCCGATGGCCGTTAAGCCGCTTAAAAGAGGAACCGTTTTTTGGTAAAGCGTTTTCTTATTCAAAGAAACCCACTCCTTCTATTCATTTCGACTCCGCTGCCGTAAGGGCAGGCGGGATAGGTCCGTTATACCCGGTTACGGAAGCCCGGGTCAATCTGCATGATTCCGTCCGGCTAACCTTTTGTCAGAATGCCGGTGCGGAGGCGGCACCAACTATTTTCAGAGGACTAACTTTTCTCCGTTTTCCTTAACAAACCCGCTTCCCACAAGGGTTCAGGCCGCCAGCCGCCCATTGCCAAACCAAAATGCCGTCCTTTAGGACGGCATGGTGGCACTCGGCATGGAGGCACTTGGCCCGGGGGCGTCCAGAAGGAGAACAGGCCGGGCAGACAAATCAGCTGTCGGATGAAGCCGGCATGTACTTGCGGAAATCCCCGGGGGTGACCCCCACCATTTTCTTGAATGTCCGCCCGAAGGAGATCGGGTGGGTGTACCCCACTTTGCCCGATATTTCCTGAAGGGACAGATCTGTCTCCAGCAAAAGGCGTTTGGCCTGCTCCATCCGCAAATTCACGAGGAAATCGACGAACTTCATGCCGAATTCTTCTTTGAAGAGCTGACTGAAATATTTGCCGTTTACCGAGAAGGTGTCACTGATTAGGTTAAGGGACAGATCGGGATTCTCATAGTTTTCCTCGATATAAGTGCGGATATCCGACATGAGCTGATGGTTGGACTTCGATTCCCGGGCCTCCAGGTATTGCCGATGAAGCTGCTTGAGGGAACGGATTAGAACGGGAAGAATCTCGCTTATCGTTTCCGCTTTCGTCAAACCGTTCTTCATAGCGGGCAGTACCGTTTCACGCCCGTATCGGGCGGATTCCTCCGGAAGGCCGTCCACCAGCCGTTTAAGCAGGCGGGTTAAATAACTAAGCAGAAGCTCCACGTCCTCCGTCCGCAGCAGATCCTGGGAGAGCTGGTGGGCCAAGCGGTCCACCTGGCTTTCCCAAGAGGAATCGGCTACCCGGAAATCCTTCTCCAGAGCGTCCATGATTCCGATATAAGGATGCGTTTCTCCCGGTTTCTCGGCGGCAAGCTCTTCATATAGGATGACCTGTCCGCCTCCAAGAGACATTTTGAAACGGAGGGCTTCCAAAGCTTCCCGGTACGACTGCGAAGCCGAAGGATAGTCCTCTGCCGGCCCCCCGAGGCCGATCGTCACCGAAAGCTTAAGATTGACCGCGAGCCACGTTCGGAACCGGTCCAGTTCTGCGCTTAGAAGGGACACGTCCCCCTCTTCCCCCGTGTGAGTCATGATCAGCACCGCGAGCCGTTTCTCCCCCACCCATTCGGGCCAGGCGGTCCGGTGCTTTCCTCCGATCAGCTCATTAAGAACATTGGTTAAGGCAAATTTCAGCAGCTGCTGATCCCGCCGGCTGTACGTCTCCAGAAACTCGGAATACCCGTCGATCTCGATGACGGCCGCCGCCATATCCCGGGAATCGCTTCTCATCTGGAAACGCCCCATCATGGCCAGCCATTCCTCTCTCGTTATGACATGCCCGCCTTCCACCAGCTCTTGGAAGAACTGTCGGCGTCGGACGACCAAATCCTCCTTGTATTGCTTCTCATAGGCGGTCGTCTCGTCAATGAGGGTCCCTAGAACCTTCTCAATGTAGGACAGCTCATCGCTTCCCTTCACGGCGCTGCGGTTCTGGTACGCTTGAATCTGCTGCATGATCGTCTCGATCGGCTTGTAATTGCGGCGGGTGATATAGAAGAAATAGCCGATGCTGAGCAGAATGGTGACCGCCCCGACCACAATCCACAAGTGGGAAATGACGGGAACCCAGCCGAACCAGTTGCCTCCCTTGATCCCGCTTACAAAATCCCAACCGATATAATCCGAATGGATCCGGTTGATTTCCTTGCCTTGGGCTCCGGCCGAAACCGGCCCTGCCTTTCCGGCTTGTTCAAGCGGATAGATCCGTTCCTGGCCGTTACCCCAAATATCCAGGAAGGAAAGCTTCGAATTGACGGTTTCGTCGGCTATCCGGACAAGATCCGCTACCCGGACATTGACCACGACGATGCCGTGATCCCCGAAGGGAAGCAGGGCCCTCTTCGTCATAGAGATGACCCTCTCCGGAGGCTGCAGGCTTAAATCCGAGTATAGCCGGGGCGCCGACCACCGGTTGACGTCAGGCTGGCCGTACGCCGCCTTTACGAAAGCTTTGTCCTGGAAATTATCGAGCTTCTCGATCATATTCTTGGTCAGCACCGTCTGGTCCTTGGCCCGGTACAGGTAGATGGACTGGATAAGCGGATTGTCACTCATGATGCCGAGCATCGCACGGGAGGTTTCGTAGTTCAGCATGCCGGGATTGTCCGTATCCTTGTTCTCAAAAAATTGATAAAACGCCGTATTGTTGCCGATTTCCTCCAGAACGATCCGCTCTACCCCCTTCAGGGAGGTGTGCATGGAATCGATCACATACTTCGTATTGATTCCGTTCGCTTTTTCCGTTTCCTTGATGGAAATCTCGCTCATGATGGAAATCGAAACAAAGATAAGGATGCCGATGGTCAGGAAAAGAACGGGCATATAGGACAACAGAAGCCGGTTGTACCAGGTTTTCTTCATGGTTATGCCTCTCTTCCCAGGATGTAAGGAGGTTAAGCGGTTAACCTAACAAGTCGACCGCTTACCCGTAGTACTGTGATTATACTCTTTACCTGTAAACGCTATCAAGCCCTAACGGCGTTCCCGCCCCTGCGGGAGCCTTCCTTCTTATGGAAGACTTCCTCCCCTTCGGCTTATAGAACCATCTAAATCGGGTTCAAGACTCGTTAGGCCGAACGTCCAATAAGAAACAGGCCGGGAACTCCCGGCCTGTTCTTGTTGTTCTCACGCTATTCTGTTAATCGAGGGAAATCATCCGCCCGGTGGCTTCCGATTCGAAGGCGGCCAGAATCACTTTGAGCGAACGAAGGCCCTCCTCGCCGGAAATGGACGGGGCCGTGTTCGTGCGGATGCACTCCACGAAGCTGTCGATGACGCCGCTTGGAACCTGCTTCTCGTTAGTGGCCATAGCCCCTACCTTGTAGATCTCCTTGGAGCCGTCCGTCAGTTCAACCGTCACCTCATCTCCCGATTCCGTTCCGATCTTCACCACCCCGTTCTGGCACCAGAGCACCGTGCTGTTGTCCCCGCCTTTGTACTGGGTCCAGCTCGCCGTCAGAGTTCCAATGGCTCCGCCTTTCATACGGAGAACGCAAACGGCATTATCGTCGACATCCGTCCCCTTCTTGTCGATGGTGCCGATGAAGCTGCCCACCTCCGCCACTTCATCGCTCAGCAGATGACGGATGAAATCGGACTTGTGGACGCCGAGGTCTCCCATCGCGCCCATGGCCGCTTCCTCCTTGCGGAAGAACCAGCTTTCCCGTCCGTCCACGCTCCAGCCCTCCGGCCCCGGATGGCCGAACGAAGTACGGAATGTCAGCACCTTCCCCAGGCGCCCGGAATCGATGATTTCCTTCGCCTTCACGTGAGGAGGCATCAGGCGCTGGTTATGGCCGACCATCAGGTAGACTCCGTTCCGGCGGGCCGCCTCGATCATCTGCTCCGCTTCCTCCGCCGTGGAAGCCATCGGCTTCTCGACCAGCACGTGGGCTTTGGCATCCGCCGCGGCGATGGCCACGGGAGCGTGCAAATAATTCGGCGTACAGACGCTCACCGCATCCACCTTCTCGTTCGCGAGAAGCTCGTCCACGCTGCTGTATGCTTTTCCGCCGTAGGTCTCGGCCATTTCCTCGGCACGGGAAAGCACCGGGTCGGCGTAAGCGACCAGCTCAACATGAGGATTGGAAGCATATTCCGGAATGTGACGGCGCTGGGCGATGGCCCCGCATCCAATAACCGCTACTCTAATGGGGTTCATGTATGATATCTCCTTTTGGGCAAGTGGAAATGCCGGATTTGGTTCCATGGTAACCGAAAATAGGCTAAGATGAAATAACCGATCTCCCACAAACCTGAACTATTTGGTCAAAATCTTAAGCAATGGAGGCAATTGTTCCTTGAATACCGCCTTGTTGATCTGCGGCTATTCCTATCATTCCCAACCCTTTGGAAATAGCCACAAAAACGGGTTAAAAAGCTATCTTTTCCGTCTGCAGACGGAAGGCCGAAGCAAAGTAAGATGCCGCGATAAGGAATATCCTCTTCAGGCCGGGGATCTCGTTCTCCTTCAGCCGGGCGACGACTACGATCTCGTGGTGGAAGAGGAAGACGGCCGGGTGGCGAGCGGAGATTACTACCTGCTCTGCGAAGGACCCTGGATCGAGGAGTGGTGGAGCCGTTCAGAGCGCCCTCCCGTCACACGAATCGTCCCGGATGATCAGCTTCTCGGCCTCTGGAGAAGCCTTGTGCAGGAAAAAAACCGCAGCGGCGAAGAGAACACGGAGCTGGCGGATTGTTTGCTGCGGGCTCTATGTCTTTTCCTTGACCGGGCGGTTTCGGAAACGCTGGAGGCCGACGGAGCTTCCTTCGTCATCCGCAGGCTGAAGAGGTTCATCGAGGAGAACGCCACCTCCTCCTTCAAGGTGGAGCAGGCCGCTCACTATGCCGGCATCAGCGTCTCCCGGGCCGTCCATTTGTTCAAGGCCTTATACGGGAAGACGATGATTCAATACGCCATCGAAATCCGTCTTCACGCGGCGGTCGAGCGGATGAAATACAGCACGATGACCTTGGAGAAAATAGCGGAGACGTGCGGCTTCGCCAGCTATTCGTATTTTCACCGGGTCTTCCGCTCCCATTTCGGCCTTTCCCCGGCCGCTTATCGGGCCAGGGGCGGCGGAACGTTCGCCGCGGCCTCCGAAGGAAGAGCCCTCCGTTAATTGGTCTTTCACGGCCCATCCTACTATAATAGAAACAACCATTATCGAAACCAGAAAGGAAGCTGCCCCATGACCAAACTATTGGCTTACATCGGGTCCTATGCCGAAGCCTCCGCTCCCGGCGTCTATGCCTGCTTGTTCGATCCGGACAAAGGCGAGCTTGAACTAACGGATCAAGTTACCGGCTTGCTTAATCCGACCTTCCTTGCCCTTGCTCCCGAACTCCACACGCTTTATGCCATCGGGGAAAGCCGGCTGGAGTCGGGAGAGCGCATCGGAGAAGCGGCGGCTTACCGCCTGGATCCCGAATCGGGCTCGCTCCGTCTTCTCAACCGGCAGCCTACGGTGGCCGCTCCGACGTGCCATATCTCTATCGACAAGACGGGACAAGCCCTCTTTACATCGAGCTATCACGGCGGATTGATCGGGGTGTCGGCTCTCGAAGAGGGCGGCCGGGTAGGCCCGCTTCGGCAATCCATCGCCCATTCCGGCTCGAGCGTTCTGCCGGTGCAGAGCCAAGCCCGCGTTCACTCGCTTCTCCCGGACCGCTCCAACCGATTTGCGGTCGTCTGCGACCTCGGCCTGGACAAGGTCATCGTATACCGCATTGATCCGGAAGGTCCAACGCTCACGAAGGCCAGCGAGACGGCAACGGCGGCCGGTGCCGGTCCGCGTCATTTTGCCTTTCACCCGTCCCGGCCTAACGGTTACGTCATCAACGAGCTGAATTCGACCATTACGGTCTTTTCCTGGGACGAGGAGAACGGAACGCTGACGGAAATCGAGACGGTCTCCACCCTGCCCGCTTCCTATGACGGGGAAAACGCGACGGCGGACATTCATCTTTCCCCGGACGGCCGCTTCCTGTACGGCTCTAACCGCGGGCACGACAGCCTGGCGGTATTCGCCGTGGACGAAGAAACCGGGAAGCTCCGTCCGGTGGAGCACACGCCTACCGGCGGAGGGCATCCCCGCAACTTCGCGCTGACTCCGGACGGCCGCTTCCTGCTCGCCGCTAACCGGGATGGAGACAACATCGTCATCTTCCGGCGGGATGCCGAAACCGGAAGGCTGACGCCAAACGGGAAGGAACTCCGCCTCTCCAAGCCGGTTTGTGTGAAGTTTATGGAGCGTTAGCCTTCAATCCCTCCTGAATTGGGTAAGAAAAGAGTAGTGCTGCGCTCTTTACCGCTGCCGTCCAGGAGGGATTTAATGGTTACAGACCGTTTCTTGAGAATTTGTCTGCGCATTATAGCCGTTATGCTCATAGTCTATTTGCTGCACCTTATCGCTTTCGTCTTTCACCCGATCGGAGTAATCATCGGTCTCGTGATCGCCCCGTTTGTCATCTCGGGGTTCTTTTATTACCTCCTCCGCCCGGTTATCCGTTACATGGACAACCGGAACATGAACCGGACGGTGTCCGTTCTGCTCATCTATTTTGCCATTGCCGTCGTCCTGGCCATCCTGTCCATGGTCGTCTGGCCGACCCTGCGCCAACAGGTGCTGGATTTCGTCGCGAATGGTCCGGAGTTGATAAAAGGAATCAAAAGCCAGCTCTCGCAGTGGGGAAAGGACAGCTTCATGTCCGAGCTGTTCCCCGACAGCGGCGGTTTGACGGGACGGATCTCCGCCTACCTATCCCGCGCGGTCTCCTGGGTTACCGACTATTCCAACCGGCTTTTCTCCTTCGTGACCGGCTTCTTCATCATCATCGGAACCTGCCCGCTCATCCTTTATTACATGCTGAAGGAAGGCGAGAAGCTGACCGAGAAAATTCTTCTCGTGCTGCCGGTCCGGTTCCGCGGGGAAGCGGGAGACATGATGGAAGAGATCGATACCGCCCTGAGCGGGTATATCGCCGGCCGGATGCTGAGCACCCTGTTCCTCGCGATCATCACCTTTGTCGGGTTTCTGCTGGTCGGCCTGCCCTACTCCCTTCTGCTGGCCATTCTGGCTTCCGTGTTCACCTTCATTCCGTACGTGGGGGTTGTAATCGGCGCCATCCCGCCGCTCATTGTGGCATGGATCGATTCCCCGCATATGGTGCTGTGGGTGCTGCTGGTTCTGCTGATCGCCCAGCAAATCCAGGACCATCTGCTTGCTCCTCTCATTTTCGGAAAAAAGCTGGAAATTCATCCGCTCACCACGATCTTCCTGCTGTTGGTAGCCGGGGATTTCGGAGGGATTATCGGCATGTTTCTCGCCATCCCGCTCTACATGGTGGCCAAAATCGTGACCATCCGCATCTACCGGCTGTTCTTTGCGGAAAAGGTGCAGGAGATTCAGGAAGAAACCTAGCCTGTCAAAAATAGGCCGGGTTCGGCGGGCAACGTACCCGAAAAACCTACAATCAGGAACAGATGGCACCGGTCCCCCGGTTAGCTCGTCTGTTCCTTTTTCGTTATGCTTATGGAATATCTGGTAAATGATCTACAGGAGGAGCAGAAGAAAGCCGCTTACCAAGCCGATCCTTTGACCCACGATATAGAAAGCATACTTCCGTACCGGAGCCGGTATATGGGAGATGCCAGCAATCTGATCAACCTGTTTCAAGCCCTTCCGCTCCAGCAGGCATCGCCCACCTTCGAGCTGAAGCCCGACACCTTCACGGCAGAGGTAAGTTATCGCGTCTCAGCAGGCTCCCTGGTAAAAGAACAGACCGCCCGGGCTCTGCTTTATAACGCAACGGCAGCCTTCGCCCTTATTGATAATCTAAAGGTGCTTGAATTCCAGCTGGAGAATTCCCCGGCCTATCGAATCGAACGTGCCGAGCTGGAGCATTGGTACGGGAAAGACTGGCAGGGCTTGCTGGACGCCGGCCATTGGAAGGATCACGTTCAAGCGAAGCTCGCCGATCCCTCCTATGTTTCCCGCTTTGAGGGGAAGGTTTTATCCCCTATAGCCGCATGAGCGCGGCGGAAGCGTTTTTCTCTGTGCCTAAAGCCATCCATAAAAAAACCTTTCCACCCGCCAACCGGCTGATGGAAAGGTTTGATTATTTTTGTAAGCCTCTTCTTAAGGAGCGGCAGGATCCTTCATGCTGAAGGTGTCCCCTCCATCGACGGTTCCATTCTGAAAGCCTTTGTACAGCCAGGCCATCCGCTGCTCGGAGGTACCGTGGGTGAAGCTTTCCGGCACGACATAGCCCTGGCTTTTCTGCTGGATGCTGTCGTCTCCGACCGCGCTGGCCGCTTTCAGTGCTTCCTCCAGGTCTCCCTTTTCCAGAAGATTTTTGCCTTGCGCATGATTGGCCCAGACGCCGGCGAAATAGTCGGCCTGAAGCTCGAAGCGGACCAGGTAGCGGTTGAACTCCTCTTCGCTCATTTTCTTCTGAAGGGGCATGATTTTATCCGTTACGCCAAGCAGCGTCTGCACGTGATGGCCCACCTCATGAGCGATAACATAGGCCATGGCGAAATCGCCGGGCGCCTGAAATTTGTTTTGCAGCTCGTCATAGAAACTCAGATCGATATACAGCTTTTGGTCCCCGGGGCAATAAAACGGCCCGACAGCTGAGCCGGCCTGTCCGCATGCGGATTGTACGCTTCCGTTATAGAGGACAAGCGTAGGATTCTTGTAGGTGATGCCCTTTTGCTTGAGCACCTCCGTCCAGACATCCTCCGTGTCGGCCAGTACCACCGAAACGAATTGCGACAGCTCCTTTTCCTGCGCCGTTTCCTGATAAGGCTGCGAAGAGCCGGATTCCGTCGTACCGTTGATCATATCTCCCGGATTCCCGCCCAGCAGGGTATAGAGCAGCAGAATGATAATGCCGCCGATTCCTCCCCCGATGACCGTTTTGCCTCCCATGCCTCTGCGGTCCTCCACATTGCTGCTTCCTCTTCTTCCCTGCCACTGCATGGCGGATCCCCCCTAGGTCGAATGTGCTTGTTATAAGGGATATACCCGTTTTTACAGGGGGTTAACACTTTTGGGCCGCTTACAAAATGTTCTAGTGCCGCATGTTCACGATAAATCTGCCCGATATTCAACGGAGAGGCGGTACGGTATAATAGCCGTATGATCGAAAAAAGCATTATACCAAGAAAGAAGGTCGGATGTAGATGACATCGACTCCCTCTTCCTCTTCCTCTTCCTGCTGCGGAGTCAGCCGGGGCTCCGGCGGTCCCTCGGCAGAATCGCCCTTGACTCCCTCGGGGGGTACCGTTCCTTCGCTGGACGGCATGCTTCTCTTGCCCGGCGGCCCCTTTCTAATGGGCACGGACGATCAAGAAGGCTTTCCGGCTGACGGGGAAGGCCCGGTAAGGGAAGTAACCCTGCGGCCGTTCCGCATCGATCCCTGCACCGTAACCAATGAACAGTTTCAGACGTTCGTCAAGGAAACCGGCTACAAGACGGAATCGGAAACGTTCGGCTGGTCCTTCGTCTTTCATCTGCTCGTAGCGGAAGCGGATAAGCCGGGAGTGTCCAGCGCCGCCCAGCAAACGCCGTGGTGGTGGGCGGTGGAAGGAGCGGACTGGCAGCATCCCTTTGGTCCAAGCTCCGATTTGGCCGGCCTGATGGAGCATCCGGTCACCCACGTCTCGTGGACCGACGCCAACGCCTACTGCAGGTGGGCGGGAAAACGGCTTCCGACCGAAGCCGAATGGGAATATGCCGCAAGGGGCGGTCTGGTGCAGAAAAGATACCCTTGGGGCGATCTGCTGAAGCCGGACGGCCAGCACCGGTGCAACATCTGGCAGGGCAAATTCCCGGAGAAGAATAATCTGTCCGACGGCTATCTCGGTACGGCCCCCGCTCAATCCTTTCCACCCAATGGCTACGGGCTCTATAACATGTCCGGCAACGTATGGGAATGGTGCTCGGACTGGTTCAGCCCCGACTGGCACCGAAAAGGTCCCCGACGCGATCCGAAAGGACCCGACCGGGGAGACAAAAGGGTGATGCGGGGAGGTTCGTTCCTCTGCCACAAATCCTACTGCAACCGGTATCGGGTCGGTGCCCGAAGCTCCAACACCCCCGACAGCGCCTCAAGCAACATCGGCTTCCGCTGTGCGGCGGACGCTTGAGGAGAGCTGGTTGCTTCCTATGGTGAAGAACACGTGAAGGCAAGGAAGATCCGGTGCATAACCAAACGAAGCAGGCGACCCCTAAATGAGGCCGCCTGCTTCGTTTATTTCGCTATGGATTCAAACAGGAACGATTGGACGTTGCGGTAAAACCGGGGGTCGTAGACCCCCAGCTCTTTGCCGTTGTCTACGATGACAACGAATGGAGACCATTCGTAAAGCGTTCTTGCCTTAGGATTGCCTTCGAAGAGGCGGTCCAAATCCGCGTCCTCCGCACTCTGCAGCCGGGCTGCCGGCTTCAGGCCCCCCCACAGGCTTCCTTTGGCCAGCTCCACCACGCCGCCCTTTTTGCCGATGACCGTAAACACCCCGGGTACAAAATCCGCCGACAACGCCGTTTGCTCATAGTTCCCCTTCACCTTCTGGTAAAGAGCAGCCCCCTGCAGCGATTGCAAGGCGGTATAGAGGGCGATCAGCAGCCAAACCGCACGGTACACCCGGGGCTTCGCAGGGGACCGGTCAGGCGGCTGGCCGGACCGCTTGCGGAAACGAAGCTTTCCGTTGGCGTAAAGAGCCCCCGCTCCCATCAACAGCCAATAAACGGGATCTACGATCGGGATGGTCCCAAAAGTAATCCTCATGGAGGAGAAGGGCTCCAAGTAGCCCGTGCCCCAGGCATTAAACAGATCGCTCGTGTCGTGAATCCAGACGGCAAGGGCCGCGAGTCCGAACCAGCGCCACCCGCTGACCTTCCCGACGAGCCGGACGGCGGCGGTAAGTAGGGCCGCCCACACGGGCACGAGGAACACGGAGTGCGTAATCCCCCGATGCCACATCTGGTAGCGTCCCCCCGTGTCCCACCAGGCGGAAATGACGTCGATATCGGGAATCTGCGAGCCGGCTACAGCCGTGAAGAGCAGGGCCCTCTTCTCCCGCTTCGTCATGGCCGATTTGTCAACGGTGCCGTATAAGGTAAGACCGAATAAAGTATGGGTGATCGTATCCATCAGGCATTCCTTTCGTCATAAGCAGCTTGTTTATAGCTTACCCGCTCTTAGAACGGAAGGAAAGCGGAAAACAGGACGGAATCCGAAACTTTGCGGCTCTCCCGCTTCTAACCGACTTCCTCCACGGGCTCGTCCAGAACGGCCAGCTGCAGCTTCCTTAGCTCCTGTTTCAAGACTGGAACCACATGTGCATAAGCCGGCTCCCCATATACATTCCTCATCTCATAAGGGTCGCTCTCCAGATCAAACAGCTCCCATTCCGGAGGTCTTTTCTCCTCCAGGGAACCCGAGGTGCCAAGCGCTTCCGCATAATAATAGATCAGCTTGTAGCGCTGCGTCCGGAGGCCGTAATGGGAATACACGAGGTGATTCTCGTCCAGATGCATCCAGTACCGGTAGTACATCGAGGTTCTCCAGTCGGAAGGGAGGCTTCCCTCCAGGATCGGCCGCAGGCTGTATCCCTGCATCTCCTCCGGGATGGTGAGTCCCGCATAATCGAGAAAAGTAGCCGGAAAATCAATGTTAAGCGCCATGGCTTCGGTTTCCGTCCCCGGCTCGACGGCCCGGGGATACCGGACGAGAAACGGCATCCGGAGCGATTCCTCGTACATGAACCGCTTGTCGTACCAGCCGTGGTCCCCCAGAAAGAAGCCCTGATCCGAGGTATAGACGACAAGGGTATCCTCGGCCAGCCCTTCCCGGTCCAAATAATCAAGCAGCCTTCCCACGTTCTCGTCAATCGAAGCGACGCATCGCAAGTAATCCTTGATGTACCTCTGGTATCTCCATTTCTTCTCTTCCTGCTTCGAGAGACCGGCGGGCGGGGAGCCCTTCAGATCCACCTCATCCACCAGGTCCCGGTCCACCCGCATCGCGGCTTCCGAGGCCGCCTGGGCACGATGGGAATAATCATCATCGAACGTTTCCGGCTCCGGGATGTCCATTCCCTCATACAGGGAGGCATATTTAGCCGGCGGCTCCCAAGGGCGATGAGGCGCCTTGTGGTGGCACATGAGCATAAAGGGGCGGTCCTTATCCCGCCGGTCCAGCCAGTCCAGACAGAAATCCGCTGTCAGGTCCGTCACATAGCCGGGAAAGGTCTTCTCCACCCCCATCTCGATAAAAATGGGATCATGATAGCGGCCTTGATCCGGTACGACGGTCCAATAGTCGAATCCGGTCGGGTCCGCGTTTCCGCCGTGCCCCAGATGCCACTTGCCGACCATCGCGGTCTGGTACCCGGCTTCCTGCAGAAGCTTCGGAAAGGTCATCTGCCGGCCGTCGAGCGAATCACATATGGATTTGACGCCATTCAGATGATTATACTTTCCCGTCAGAATGGCCGCACGGCTCGGAGAACAGATGGAATTCGTGCAGAAGCAGTTGTCGAAGCGGATTCCCCCTTCTGCAATGCGGTCGATGTTGGGGGTCTGGTTAATGCGGCTTCCATATGCGCTTATCGCGTGGGAAGCGTGGTCGTCCGACATGATGAACAGGATATTGGGCCTTTGTCCAGCCTGCATAGAGCTTCACCTCCCATCCATTATAGAAGGAACGGGTTTACAAAGACCATGTACAAAGTTACGATCTTAGGTAGAATCACACATTCCAATTTAGGAGGAGTCCTGGCCTTGCTTACCGTGAAAAGTGTCAATTTCGACGATCATATTCCCCATTGGCACAATCGGATGAAACAGGTACAATCTAATGTTTTAATTCTTGTAACGGAAGGGAAGGTTCAGTACCGTTGGCCGACCGGCTCACGGATGGCCCGGCAGGGCGATCTCGTTTATATCCCGGCGGGAACAATTAGGGAAGCCCGCAACACCGAAGAGGGCACCCATCAGAAATATACGGTGCTCTTTACCTATTCGCCGGACCTTTTTCTCCCTTTGCTTCAGGTTAACGAACCGGTTGGCATTCCCACCCGCCGCTTCAGCTATTACAAAGACCGGATGGAATCCCTGTACCGGCATACCCAGGAAAGCAAGGAATTCTATTCCGTCATCCAGGCTGGAATTCTTCTGGAGCTGCTCGGAACCGCCTGCCGGGACTGGACCGCTCCCCGGCTCCCTTTGAGCAAGGAAGCGCGGGTGGACAAGATCGAGAAGCATCTTCTGGCCCATTACCGGAAGACCGTCCGTCTCGAAGAGCTCGCCTCCCTAATCGGCCGCTCCCCTAATTATACGTTGACCCTGTTCAAGCAGGCGGTCGGCCAATCCCCCCTTGCCTATCAACACCGGTTACGGATGGCCTCGGCCATGGACCTGCTGCGCAGCACCCCTTTATCCGTGACCTATATAGCGGAGCATTTGGGCTACTACGACACCTCTTCCTTCTATAAAATGTTCCATAAATTCACCGGCCTATCGCCTACCGCCTATGCGGAACGGGAACGAGGGCTGCAGGATGCTCAGAACGTGGAGTCATCCGGAGCTGCCGACCCGCGCCAACTATCCAGGCTGTGAGGCACGAGGCGGCAGCCCGTTATCCAATGTCATCTAGTTCGGGGTTAACGCAAAAAGGAGCCCGCAGGCTCCTTTGGCGTTTCGTTTTGTTGCGGCTTACTGAAGAATAGCGTCGATTCGCTTCAGCTCTTCCTCCCCGAAGGTAAGATTATTCAGGGCGGCCACGTTCTCCTCAATTTGCGAAACCCGGCTTGCTCCGATCAGCGCCGAAGTCACCCGGCCTCCCCGCAGCACCCAGGCAAGGGCCATCTGGGCGAGAGACTGGCCCCGCTCGGCGGCAAGCTCGTTCAGCTCCATGATTTTGGCCAGCTTCTCTTCGGTTACATCCTTCTCTTTCAAGGCTCCGGACGCCCGGCTGGCACGGGAGCCCTCCGGAATGCCGGTCAAATACTTGGTGGTGAGCAGGCCCTGGGCAAGCGGGCAAAAAGCAATGCTTCCGGCTCCGTACTCGTCCAGCACCTCCTGCAGGCCATCCTCGATCCAGCGGTTAAGCATGGAATAGCTCGGCTGGTGAATAAGCAGAGGAGTACCCAGCTCCTTGAGGATACGGGCAGCTTTCTCCGTCTGCTCGGGCGGATAGCTGGAAATGCCCGCATAAAGCGCCTTTCCCTGCCGGACGGCTTGATCAAGGGCCATCATCGTTTCTTCAAGCGGGGTTTCCGGGTCAAACCGGTGGGAATAGAAAATATCGACGTATTCCAGTCCCATCCTCTTCAAGCTCTGGTCCAGGCTGGCCGTCAAGTATTTCTTCGATCCCCACTCCCCATAAGGTCCGGGCCACATGCGATAACCCGCTTTCGTGGAGATGATCAGCTCGTCCCGGTAGGGATGCAGGTCCGTCTTCAGCATGCGGCCGAACATTTCCTCCGCGCTGCCGGGAGGCGGCCCGTAATTGTTCGCCAGATCGAAGTGGGTGATCCCCAGGTCGAATGCCCGGCGGACCATCGCCCGTCCATTCTCTTCGGTGTCCACTCCGCCAAAATTATGCCAAAGGCCAAGGGAAATCGCGGGAAGCTTAAGTCCGGAGCGGCCGCACCGGTTATAAGTCATGCTGGTGTAGCGGGATGAATCGGCTGAATAGGTCATGAGTTTCATTGCCTCCTTCCGATATTGGGATGCCCGCTTCTCATTATAGTGGACATCCCTCCCGGCCGGAAGAACGGAAAAACAGGTGACTTACTTACTTGAAGGTAAGTGCCGCTGCCTCCTCGATGGCCGCTTGGGCGGCGGCAATCCGGGCCATCGGAACCCGGTACGGGGAACAGCTGACATAATCCAGCCCGGTCCGGTGGCAGAAGCCGATCGATTCCTTATTGCCTCCGTGTTCTCCGCAGATGCCGGTTTTGAGCGAGGACTTGCGGGCTCGCCCTCTCTCCACGGCGAGCTCGATCAGCTGGCCGACCCCTTCCGAATCCAGCACCTCAAAAGGATTGCGGGCCAGCATCTTCTTGTCCAGGTAATGGGACAGGAACTTTCCTTCCGCGTCGTCCCGGCTGTAGCCGAAGGTCATCTGGGTCAGGTCGTTCGTGCCGAAGGAGAAGAAATCCGCATGCTCGGCGATAGAGCCCGCCGTCAGAGCGGCACGGGGGACTTCAATCATGGTTCCCACCCGGTAAGGGCAATGCGCCCTCATGTCGGGACTTAGAACCTGTTCGGCAGCCTGCTCCACCAGCCCCCGCAAAACCTTCAATTCGCTTACGTCGCCGACCAGCGGAATCATAATGTCCGGCTGGACCTTGATACCTTCCTCGATACACCGTGCCGCCGCCTTGAAGATGGCCTCCACCTGCATGTCATAAATTTCGGGATGCACGATCCCGAGCCGGCAGCCCCGGTGCCCGAGCATCGGATTCACTTCGTGTAAGGACTCCGCCTTGCGGATCATGCGCTTAAGTCTTTCCCGCTCCTCCGGGGAACCGGACTCGTCCAGCCGCCGCTCGAGCTCTTCCCTTTGGGGAAGAAATTCATGGAGAGGCGGATCAAGAAGGCGAATCGTCACCGGCAGCCCGTCCATCGCGCGAAAGATTCCTTCGAAATCATGCTGCTGCATGGGAAGAAGCTGGTCTAGTGCCGCCCGCCGTTCCTCTTCGGATTCCGCCAGGATCATGCTGCGCATGACCTCAAGCCTGGCCGGAGTGAAGAACATGTGCTCCGTCCGGCACAGGCCGATTCCCTCGGCTCCGAACCGGCGGGCCGTTTCGGCGTCTTCGGGATTGTCCGCGTTGGCGAACACGCGGAGCCGGCGAATGTCGTCCGCCCACTGCAGAAGGGTAAGCAGTTCCCTGGTAGCGGATGCTTCCTTAAGCGGGATGCGCCCCGGGAAGACCCTGCCGCTCGCGCCGTCCAGTGTGATCCAGTCTCCTTCGCGGAGCACCTTGCCGCCGGCCTTCAGCTCCCCCCGCTCCAGGTCGACGGCCATCGCCTCGCATCCACAGACGCACGGCTTGCCCATCCCTCTTGCCACGACGGCCGCATGGCTGGTCATCCCGCCCCGGGTCGTCAGCACCCCCTCGGCCGCCACCACCCCATGGATATCCTCCGGGGTGGTTTCGGGGCGCACGAGAACCGACGGCTTGCCTTCCCGGCGCCATGCCTCGGCGGTATCGGCCTCGAAGGCGATTCTTCCGACCGCCGCACCCGGGGAAGCGGGAAGCCCCTTTACCCAAACCTCGGGAACCGCCGCCTCGTCGATGCCCCTGTGCAGAAGCTGCTCCAGATGCGAGACCTCGATGCGCTGAACCGCCTCCTCCCGGGTGATCAGCCCTTCCTCCACGAGGTCGACCGCCAGCTTCAGGGCGGCCTGCGCCGTTCTTTTGCCGTTTCGGGTCTGAAGGAGATACAGCTTTCCCTTTTCGATCGTAAACTCGATATCCTGCATATCCCGGCCCGTTCGTTCCAGCTGCCGGGCTGCTTGTTCCAGCTCCCGGTAAATCTCCGGCATCCGGCTCTTGAGGAGGGAAACCGGCTCGGGTGTACGGACCCCGGCCACGACATCCTCGCCTTGGGCATTAAGGAGATACTCCCCGAAAAGAACCTTCTCCCCGGTGGATGGATGACGGGTAAACACCACACCGGTTCCCCCATCGTTCCCCCGGTTGCCGAACACCATCGCCTGAATGGTAACCGCTGTGCCCTGATCGTCGGGGATGCCGTTAATTTTGCGGTAGACTTGAGCCCGCCGGTTGTTCCAGGATTGGAAGACCGCTTCGACGGCCAGCTTAAGCTGCTCGTATACGCTCTCGGGAAACGCTCGGCCGGTATGCCGGAGCAGCCCCTCCTTGTATTCCCTCACGAGCCGGCGCCACGCGTCGCCGTTCAGATCTTGATCGCTCTCCACCCCTTCCTGCTTCTTCAGCCGCCGTAGCATGGTTTCGAAGTGGATCGATTCCATTCCAAACACCACTTGTCCGAACATTTGAATCAGCCTTCGGTAGCAGTCGTAGGCAAAACGCTCACTGCCGGTTAAGGAGGCTAACCCCTCCGCCGTTTTATCGTTAAGGCCAAGATTAAGAATCGTATCCATCATGCCGGGCATGGAGGTGACGGCCCCCGAGCGAACCGAGACCAGAAGCGGGTTATCCGGGTCTCCGAACCTCTGGTTTCTCTCCTTCTCCAACCGCTCCAAGGCACTCTGGATTTGCTGCTCTACAGCGTAAGGCAGCCGCCGGCCCGCCTCGAAAAAAGCATGGCAGCCGCTTGTTGTGACGGTAAAGCCGGGGGGGACCGGCAGCCCGTTTCGGTTCATCTCCGCCAGATTGGCCCCTTTGCCTCCGAGAAGAGACTTCATGGCTGCGTTTCCTTCTCCAAAATCATAAACCAGCTTCAAGGTCATTCCTCCTCCCCCTCCATTCCCGCCGATTCTTTGGCACAATTCTCACGGCTGCATATCCCGTAGAACCGTTTTACTCCATCCGTAGGCAAAGTAAACAAGACATCCAGGCAGTTTTTACAGATGACTGTTCCGAGCTCCATTCCCGTCTGTTCCTCTTGAGTCACGCGATTAGGATTATACATAATAAGCCTCCTTCGGTTAATAACAACCTTATTTAGGATGATTTCATTATAATAATACGTCTTTTATATTTCAATATGTCGTATTAATTATTTTTTCTCTTCTCTATGGCAACAAGAAAAAGACCGTCTCCGGACAAGACGGCCTTTCCCTACAAAAATGTTCTCTTATTGTGCCTCCGCTGAAAAGGGATCCCAGCTATCCTCCCCCTGCAAGATCCCCTGTACCGTAAAAGCCTGGGCTTCTTCCTCCGTCAGCTGTCTGGACCAAGCCACCCTGGATTCCGGCTTCGCCCCCGGTCCTGTACAACCGGCTTCCGCGTACCGGACGGTCCCTTCGCTCTCCGGCTTGTTCCAGTTGTCCCAGCCCTCCGGCCGGATGTGGGGCCCCATCCAGCAGCGGAGGAAAACCGTTTGGGCATGGTTTCTCCACGGCCTCCCCAGGTAAACGGATGGAGCCGGGGCACTGCCTGTGAGGCGGCAGTCCAGGAACACATACCCGAATTCCACCCCTTCCGGTGTGGAAGCCGCGGTGATCCAGCCGCTGCCCGTCGAATGGATTTCGCACCTCAGGAACAGCGCCGTCGCCGACCCGAAGATAAAATCGACGTCGCCTTCGATATAGCATTCCTCGTACAAGTGGCGGACATGACACCTCGGCAGAGTATCCCCGGGCCCGCCAAAACGGGAGCGGTCCATGGGCTGCTCGGGAAGCGGACCCGTGAACAGGGTGTCTTGGCGGCCGGTGAACCGGCAGCGGCGGGAAACGGCCCGATCTCCGTCCACATAAGCGGCAACCGCCTGCCCCACTTCCTTTCCGCTCCCCGCCGTGTTGGCGAAGGTCAGGTTCTCTGCGGTAAAATCGTCTCCGCCCAGGAAGACCGAGTACGAATTAAAAGTATGATAAGGGGTTCCGTCCGGATAGTTCTTAAGCGCATAATCGCTATACTCGATAACCGTTCCTCCGGCGCTTTCCCCTATCAGGGTGACATAAGGCTTGTCGATGTACAGCTTCTCCCGGTATAGGCCATTGCGGATATACAATAGGCGCGGCCGGGAGGCGTGCTCCGGCAGCCGGTCGACGGCCTCCTGAATGCTTGTATAATCGCCTGTTCCATCCTGTGCAACCGTGATCATAAGGAACCGCCTTTCTCCCCCGCTTTGGCTAGGGGGCTATCGATTCTGAAATTTCAACCGGTATTGATGGGGGCTGATGCTCATCTCGTTCTTGAACACCTTGCAGAAGTGGGATGAGTTGGGCAGGCCGACCCGGGCCCCGATCTCCGGAATGGAAAGCGCCGTCTGCATCAGCAGCATACACGCATGCTTGATCCGGGTGGCCTGCAGATAGGCCATGACCGTCGTGCCCGTCGCCCTCTTGAAGAAATGGGAAAGGTGGTAGGGCGACATGTGCAGCGCCTTGGCCATCCGCTCCAGCCGGACCGGCTCCTGGTGGTGAGCCTCCACCCATTTCATCGCTTCCTCCGCACGGTCATGGTGGTCCGAATGGATCCGGATCTCGGGGCTCGGAATCCCCGGCATTCGGGTCACTTCCTTCAGGAAATTCAACAGAAAGAGAATGTGGCTTTCGTTCATTTCACCGGAGGAAGGCTCCCCGGATTGCGAAAAACGGGAGAGGAGCTCCGGGAGAGGATTCCCCGGCTTTAATCGGTAAACGGGGTCGCTCCGGTAACCCGTCTCGGTTATTTTCTGAAACGCGGTCTTCAGCAGGGGAAAGACGGCAAGGTAAGGCTTCAGCAGGCCGGGAGCAAAAATGACCGGAGTCCGGATAAATGGCCGGCCCGGCCCCACGTCCACCTGAATCCGGTGCAGCTGAAAGGGCCGGAAGACGAGCAGCGTATCCGCCTGGATCTCGTACGTTTTTCCTTCCAGAATAAGCTGGCCCGTGCCTTCGTGCACATAGGTAAACTCCGCCTCCCGATGGGAGTGAAACACCTCCTTGAACTCATGACGCGAGGTGCGGCGGTATTCGAATTCCAACGGACCGCTCCCTATGGTTTTCATGTTAGCCTCCCCTCGTCCCTTTTTGTTCATTATAGCAAGATTCGAACATTTTTTCGCAAGATTTCTTCATAAATCGAACCGGCCTTCGTTTAGGATGAAGAAAGCAAACGAAAGGATGACCTTCCCATGATTAGAGTAGCTATTATTGGCGCGGGGGCTATTACAGCCGCCCATATCAACGCTTATCTGGCCTTTCCGGAGAGATGTACCATTGTCGGGGTTGCCGACATCATGCCGGGCAAGGCCCAGGAGCTGGTCGAACGATACGGACTGAAGGCCAAAGCCGTGACCGATTACCGGGAGCTGGCGAATGAGGGAATCGACCTGGCTTCGATCTGCACGCCTCCTTTTACCCATGCTCCCTTGGCCAAAGATTTCATGCGCTTCGGCGCCCATGTTCTGATCGAGAAGCCGATGGCCGCCTCTCTTCAGGAGTGCGATGAGCTTCTCGAGGTGGCGGCGCAGGAGAACAAGCTGTGCTCGGTCGTAGCCCAGAACCGGTATACGAACCCCCTTATGAAGCTGAAGCAGATGGTAGACTCGGGATTGGCCGGACGAATCCTGCACGCGCAGGTGGACTCCTTCTGGTGGCGGGGGTATTCCTATTACGATCTGTGGTGGCGCGGGACCTGGGAGAAGGAAAGCGGAGGCTGCACGATTAATCATGCGGTGCATCATATCGACGCTCTCCAATGGATGCTCGGCCTGCCGGTCGAGGTGCAGGCCATTATGGGCAATACCGCGCATGACAATGCGGAGGTGGAGGACCTCTCCATCGCCATGCTGCGATACGGAGACGGCTCCCTCGGCCAGATTACCAGTTCGGTCGTCCATCACGGCGAGGAGCAGCAGATTGTATTTCAAGGAACGGCTGCGCGCATATCCGCTCCGTGGCGGGTAAAGGCTTCCCTGTCCAACCCGAACGGCTTTCCCTCTCCTCATCCCGAGCTCGAAAGGAAGCTTCAGGAAGCTTATGACGCCCTTCCTCCCTTGACCCACGAAGGCCATGTGGGGCAGATCGACAACCTGCTGCGTGCCATCGAGACGAAGGCGGACGTCTTCATTGACGGGGAAAGCGGCCGTCGGACGCTCGAGCTGATTACGGCCATCTACAAGTCGGCCAGCACGGGCGAGAAGGTTACCCTGCCTCTGCGGAAGGAGGATCCGTTCTATACGAGGGAAGGGATCATGGCCCATGCCACACGGTTCTATGAGAAAAAGAACTCGGTGTATGGGTTCGAGAAGAACAACATCACGGTTTCGGGGACGTAAATGGAATAAGGCATCGGGAGCGTACAAAAAAAGACTGTCGGACTCCGACAGTCTTTTTTTGTATCGTTATGACAATTCCTTGAGCATCACTTGAATGGCTGGCCCTTCCTGTGAATCCCGTCTTCGTTCCCATACGGGTTTCGTTCAACCTTGGTCAGATATCGGCAGTCGGGATTCTGTAGGATTACGAAGGTTAGGCCTTCCTTACTTGGCTTCCTGCCACTGGCGCTTCAAGGTTCCGATGCTGGCAGTCAGCCTGTCCTTGGCTGGAGCAGTAATTTTATCGGCATGAGGCTCGTTGTTCATGTGCTCCAGGAATACATCCAGGCTATGAAGAGCCTGGTCTATTCTTCCCTGCTCCTGATGATGGGCCGCTTGCTGAAGCTGATTGGTCAGCTGGCTGGCCAACGGCTGCCGGACGGCACCGGAAGCGATGTAGCCCTCCAGGCGGGCCTGCACCAAGGCGGCGTTCGTCGGAGTCGTTCCGGATCCGGATAGCGGCTCGCTCACGTTACCGGCGAAGTCGACCGCCCGAATGGAGAAGTCGTAAGAGGCGCTGTCCTCCAGCCCCGTCACCGTGTACGTGTAAGTCTCGCTTCCCCTCTCCCGAATGACTTCCGGAAGCTCGGTTCCATTGATGGAGATCCGGTAGGCTTCCACCCCAAGGTTGTCGGAGGCCGCGGGCCATTGCAGGTCCATGGTGGAGTACGTCGCATTCCCCACGGTCAGCTTGCTTCCTTCCGGCCATACGGGAGTCTGCGAATCCAACTTGACGATCATGCGGGCGACCTCTTCCCGCCACTGCCGGTAGAGCACGGGATTATCGGTAAATGTTCTCTCGTCTGCCGCTACGGCATCCGCCTTCAACAGCGTGCGGGCTTCCGCCAGGAGGCTTTCCTCCTTGCCGGCCGCCGATTCGATGGAACGGCGCAGCATGTTCAGCAGGTTGTAATCCTCCATGCCATCCCGGAAATTCTGAATCCGCTGCGAAGCCAGCGGACCTTCTTGGCCCGGATAGAACAAGGAGCCGTCCCCGTTCGCGTCGCTGATCGTACGCGGATCCCAGGTGCTTAGGATACTGTCGTTCATCGGGCCGCGATTGAGCCACCGGGTGATGTTGTAATACAGGAAGCCATCCACCTTCATCTTATGGGACAGCGGTCCCATGAGGACACGCGTATCGCTCGGCGCATATCCGTTGAACCAGTTGGGGAGCGGATGCTTGACCCCGATGGCGGAGTACCAGTACACCAGATCCCCCCGGGCTTGCGCCTGATCCCGGGCGGCCGGGTCAAAGGCCTGCACGCCGGGAACCCAAATGTCCACAAGACCGGCCAACCCGGACGTTACGCCAAGGGATTTATCCAGGTAAGTCGTCATGATGGGAAGATTCGGAAACTTCTGCTTGATCTGGGTAAACATTTCCTTGGCCAAGGGGAGCTGATCGGCACTGGCCTCGTCAAACCCGTACAGATAAGCCTGGTCGGCCAGTCCGGCTTTTTCGTACTGCTCCATAGCCGCCCCAAGCTCTTGAAGAACCCGGTCAATTTCAGGCTGCCATGTTTCCCGCTTCTTCAGATCCAGGTTCAGCCAGCCGACGTACAGGTAATAGGCCGCAAACTGGCGAAGTCCCCATTTGTCCTTAATTTTCAGCAGCTCTTCCACGGTCGGAGGAGCCTTGCGGTAGATAAGGTCCGGTTCAATTTTGAAGGTTTCCAGGAAATCGATGTACTTCTGATGCATTTGGTCGAATTCCTCTTTCCCGGCAAGGGAGTAGACCATATTCAAAATTTCCGCATTCATGGTAATGGAAGTGGGCAGCTCCGGGCGGTCCGGAAGGGCGAACGGCCAAACCTCCGCACGAACCTCCATTTGCTCGGTAATCCCGCCTTCGGCGGATACGACGACCTTCACCCGGTAGCTTCCCGGCGTTGCCTTTCCATCCGCGTAAAGCTCCAGCCAGAAGGGCTGCATATCGCCTGCCGGAACGTCGACGCTGCTGAGATCGGAACGGATCGGATCGGGAATCCATCCCTCATAGGCGACCGGCCGGTCTTCCGTAGCAGGCAGTGTGTAATGACGAGACTTTCTGATGTTCACCGATCCGAGAGGAGCAATCGACGCCTTCATCAAAGAGCCCAAAGCTTCCTTTCCGTCCGGCCCTACGATGCTGGTCACCCGAGCGTTTACACCTTTTAAGGCCGCTCCGTAAGCCATCACGACCGGCTGCAGGTTTTCATACTCGCCCTTCGCCATGGAAATCCCCGGCTCGGCGGCCGAACACTGGCAGGGCAATTCCCTTGGATAAACCAGGGACATGGAGTCAGCGGTTAACAGGCCAAGCTTGGCGGCCGGACGGGCCGCGCGGGCATCGGCGAAGTTCACCAGACGTTTAAGGGGATAAGTCTGCTTATCGGCTTCACTAAGCAAGGCGGAAACCGCCGTTTGAGTGAGGTCCGGCTGCAGGCTTTTGGCTTCGAGATCGCTCAAACGGAGGCCCAGCTCCTGGGCTTGAGCCCGCAGTGTCTGATCTTCCGGCGCCGAGCCGCCCGGAATTTGGCTGTTTGCCGCTTGAAGCAGGTTCTTGAGATCGGCTATCTTCGATTCAAGTGCGCGGCGTGTCTTCTCCGCATCCAGCCTGCCCAAGATCAGGATAAGGTGCTCCGGGCGGACTTCATAGCCTTTCGAATCCGCGCTCTTCCCGGTCACCTCCAGCCTGAGCTTGTGAAGACCGGCTTCGAGCGGACGGGAAACGGTAAGAGCGGCTAACGCCTTGTCCCCTGCCCCATAATAATCCATGGTACCGACCGATTGCCCGTCCAGCTGCACATTCACCTGCCCTCCGCTTGATGAGGGGATGCCTTCCAGGCGGATGCTATACAGACGGGGGGAGCTTACCGGAAGCTCGAACTCGATGAACGGGCCTGGCTCCGTGCTTTGAATAAGCACCCCTTCCCCTTGGACAGCCGTCTCCAGCCCTGCCGAACGTCCTGTTTCTTTCAGATCTTTGAAGTTGAAGGAATGGTGACTGACGAGGTATAAATCGGTTACGCCCATTTTGTAGTTCGTGGAGCCGGGAGATTTCCCGCTGTATTCGAACTTGATGATATGGGTCCCTTTTTCCAGCTTCATGGCGGTGAGGTATTCCATTTCCTTGGAAGTTCCGTAGAAATCCACCTCTTTCGCCAGCTGGCCGTCGATGCTTACCTTATATTTCGCATAGGAGGTCGCTCTCCAAGGGAGAATGTGAAGATCGTAGACGCCCTCATGGTCGACCGGGAATTCAAAAGCGATAAAATGTCCGGGTTCATTGGCTTCCAATTGCACCGTGTTGTTAGAAGGAAAAAATTTGTAAGCGGTTGAATTTTCGGCTACCTTAAGATCGTTGAACAGCATCGTTTGAAAAAAATTGTTCGTTTCTGTCGGACCCGTTGTGTCTTCGGCTGAAGCGGCCGGCATGCCGCTCACCGCCAAGCTCCCTAATAACATAACGATTAGTGCCACTGCTACGGTTTGGACAAATCCCCTGCTCCTTCTTGACGTCTTCAACCCATCTCCTCCTCAAAATAGATAGCGGTACCATTCCTGTACCTAATTATAGCTTGGCCAGCCACGACTATCTATCCCTTTTTGGAAGAAAAGAAAATAATTTCTAGCCTCATCCTACACAGGTGAGGAGGAATCAACGTCAGCTTCCCCATCAAGGAGGGCTGGAAGGAATCCATGTCACAGCTTACTCATCAAAAAGAGGCTGCCGGGCGGCAGCCTCTTCGGATAACCATCAGGTAGAGAAGGATCCTTGGCAGGCTTGAACCTGCACCTTCTCTCCCCGTTTCATCTTAACGACATAAAAGGACCCGCCCAGCGGGGAGGGCTCTATTCCTTCCCCGCTCCACGTGAAGGGAGGAAACCCGCCGGGAAGCTTGACGGTCGTTTCCGTGTCCCGCTCGGCGGTCAGCTCGGCCAGGAAAATACCGGCTGCGGTGTCCCATTCCAGGCTGAGCCGGCCGGTATAGAAGCGCCAATCGGCCAGCTTCCCCTTGGCCAATCTATCGGGAAGGGCGGGAAGCAGCTTGATCATGCCCGGCTGAACCTGCAGCAGCATCTCCTGAACGGCGTTTACCCAGCCCAGGCTCGCGTCCAGCTGAACCGGAGCAGTGGGCATGGGGAGCGAAGCCCCCATCCCCCTCCAGTCGTTGTGCAGGGTAAACAGGTTCGGCAGCAGGCACGTCCGGGCGAGCACGTCCAAGCATTCCAAGGAGCGGTCTCCGTCGCCCAGCCGGGCATAAATGGCGGCCATATGGGCAAGCGACCAGCCGGTCTGCGCCCCGAGCTCCCGCTTGTCCACCGCCTTGGCAAAAGACTGGAACGCTTCGGGATCACTTTCCCGGGAGATTTCATCTCCCGGAAAGACCGGGTACAGGTGGGACAGATGGCGATGGGCGTACCGGTCTTCAAAATCCGGATGGATCCACTCGGCGGCGGCCCCTTCGTCATTGATCCGGTAAGCCGGCAGACGCTCCAGCATCGCCCTCCACTCGGCCAGCTCCTCCTCCCTGCAGCCCGAGGCCCTCCCCGCCCGGATGAGATTGCGGAGAAGCTCCTTCACGATCGCCACATCCATCGTGGCATTGATGGTCGTCGGCATAGGATGGGCTAATGGCTTTCCGTCTGCGGGCATATGATTCAGCGGCGTATTTTCCGGGGAGACGGAAGGATACAGCTTGTACTGCCCGTTCTCCTCCTGCACCAGGAAATCCTTATAGAAGGCGAGCACCTCCCGCATGAACGGAAAAGCCCTCTCCTCCCGAAAGCCTTCTTCCTCCGTAAAGCGGGCGTATTCCTCGAAATGCCGGGCCAGCCAGCCCGCGGCCCCCGTCCAGTTGAGAATAACGGGGACAATCTGGTTCGGCACCCCGACGCCCGCCGTCGTTCCGGCAGGAATATAGATTCCCCCGCAGCCGTACAGCTTCCGGGCATTTCCGCGGAAATCGTCCATTAGTGATTCATAGTAGCGGAAGAGAGGAAGAACCAGCTCACTCAGGCCGCCTTGGTGGGCGTGCCAGTACATCATCTGGATGTTCTCGTTCGCCATATGATGGCTCCAGACCAGCCGGTAATCCCCGCCCCACAAGCCGTAAAGCCCGAAGGGTCCGGCCTCCTCCGCCGTAGAGGTTCCGCTCAGGAACAAATACCGGCCGTAAGCCCACAGCTTGCGGATGAAAGCGGGAGGGGCTTCCCCCTCGTAAGCGTCGGCCAGCCACTGCTCACTGGTCCGCTCCTCCTCTTCCCCTCCGAGCTCGAGCGAAGCCGACCGGTACAGCGGCCGATGCTGCGCTGTGTGACGCTCCAGCAGGTGCTCATAGAGGGAAGAGAAGTGTCCGCCAGCGCTTTCCTCTTGAAAGGCTTCTCCTCCCTCGGCGGACCCCGTCGGCCGGATCAGGCCGGCGAGTTCTTCCTTCAGCCTTTTCCAATCCGCCTCCCGGCTCCCGGCGGCAAAAACTTTCACGAGCACGAGCACCCGGTCCGCCCTTTCGAAGCGGAGCCGTCCGGCGGCGGGCGTGCAGGAGCCGCCTTCCGGGAGAAGGAGCATAACCGCTCCGAAATCGGTGCCGTCGTCGTTGGCCGCCGCATACCAGGCGTAGGGGCCTTCCGCCCCGGTCTCGACCGTGCTCTCCAGCTCCCGGAATTCCGGAGTATCCGCCCAGCGGTCACTCGGATGAAGCTCCAGGCCGATTTCGCCGGAGACTCCCTTCCCTCCGGCTTCGCCGATGCGGTAGACGAGGCAGTCGTCGGCCCGGGAAACGAAGAGCACGCGCGAATACCGGTGCTCTCCGTCCTTCCAGGCCACGGTAATCTGCCCGCTGTCCATATCGAGCTCCCGCCGGTAGCTTCGGAAGGCCTGCTCGCCCGGCATGGTCAGCCGGATGGCGGCAAGCGGAAAACGGGAGGCGAGCTTCGTCCCGTAGCCTCTCTCCTTCAGTGCATCGGCAAGCTGCCAGCTGGCTTCGAGGTACCGCTTCTCGTCCATCAGCCGGCGGGTCTCCTTCAGCGTAAAGCTGACGTCCGGCAGCTCGTCCCGCTGTCCCCAATGCCACAGGCCGGCATGGTTCAGCAGCACCGTTTCGTCCTGCACCCCGCCGAAAACGGAGGCTCCGAGGACGCCGTTGCCGGCGGGCAGGGCCTCCCGCCACAGGTTCCGCCACCAGGAGGCGGGATACCTCAAGGTCACCTTGTCCTCCCAACGTCCTTCTCTGTGCGGTTTCATAGCGGTGGTCTCCTTCAAGTGCTCTTAATTTTCTCCCCTGCTTCTGCAAGCCTCTCCATCTCGATGCTGGCCAGGAGGAGAGGAGCCACTCCCATCAGCACGTCGCTGACCACCGCTTCGCTCAAGTAATACTCATAGGAGCCGTCCCGGTATTTGCGTCCTCCGAGGCCCGCCCCGTGGCAGATTCCATGCAGGTGAACGCCCTGCTCATCCTCCGTCACGAAATGCTTAAGGATGCCTTCGTAAGCCCGGCGGACGACACTTTCTCCGATTTCCGCCAAATAGCGTAGACGGATCCCCTTGGCAAGCGCATAGGTCATCATGCAGGAGCCGGAGGCTTCCAGGTAATTCCCTTCCCGTCCGTTCTGGTCCATCACCTGATACCAGACGCCGCTCTCCTGATCCTGAACGCGGACCATCGCATTAGCCATACGCTCGAAAATGCCCATGAGCTGCCCCCGCTTCGGGTGATCGGAGGGAAAATGCTCCAGCGCATCCACAAGCGCCATCGCATACCAGCCCATCGCCCGTCCCCACACATGCCTCGAACGACCGGTCTCCCCCTCGCACCAGCGCTGCTCCCGGCTTTCGTCCCACGCATGATGAAGCAGGCCCGTCTGAGGGTTGCGGGTCCGGCGTTCCACCAGCAGAAGCTGATGAGCCGCCTCATCGAACCACTTGTCCTCCTGGAACGTGAGGGCGTATTCCGCCATAAAAGGCGAAGACATGTACAACCCGTCGAGCCACATCTGGAACGGGTATATCTTCTTGTGCCAGTAACCGCCCTCCTCGGTACGGGGCTGTCCCGTCAGCTGGGTGATCAAGTGCCGGGCCGCCTTCCCGTATTTCTCCTCGCCGGTTTCGCGCCAGAGGCGGAACAGGTTTTTGCCTTTGTTGATATGGTCGAGGTTATAATCCTCCAGCGTATAGCCTGAGATCGAGCCGTCCTCTTGAATGAACACATCCATATGCCGCTTGAGGAATTCCGTGTACCTGGTTTCTCCCGTCCAATCCCCCAGCCGGCCCAACGCCGTTAGGGCCATGCCCGCCACGTATCCCCACTGGTTCGCTATCTTCGGATGGTAGCTGTCCCGGCTTCCGGCCAGGATGGCTTCTCCTACTTTGACGGACAGGGGGGCTTGAGCGGTCAGCTGCCTTGCCGTTTCCATGGTCTGATGCTCCTTTCGATTGATGGATTAAGGGGTGAAGAGAGGCAGCGAAGTGAAATCCTCCGGAACCTTCACGAGATACAAGTTGCCGTACCCGTTCTTATCGCTTGTAAAAAGCACCCGCCCGCCGGACGCATCAAAGCGCGGATGGGCGTGCACCTTCTGCGAATGAAAGCTGCAGCGGAGCTCGCACAGCATGCGCGGCCCTTCGTAGACGCCGTCGTCGTTCTTGCGCCACAGGCTGAGCGTCTTCACGGCGCCTTTGCCGTCCACGATGGCCTGGCCCAGTCCGTCCGCATACCCGTGCCACGTGTCGAAGCCGAATTCCTTTTCTTCCATCCCCGTATTGTCGTGCCGGATGCTTCCGAAGAAGTTGGTCCCATCGGCGCGGAAGCCGTGGTAACCGATGGTCTCCCCGTCCGGGAAGAAGAACTCATGGCCCACCTTCTCTCCGGGCTCCAGCCGCTCGCGGATCCTCCAGGCCTCTCCGGTTCGCGCATCGAGTCCCCATATCCGGTGATCCACCAAATGCCAAGGGCCTTCATGGCAGAACGTAAGCAGCCAGGGCAGCTTTGGGGAAGAGTTGATATGGGTAATGAACTTGTTCGCTTCATAAACCTTAGCGGCACCGCCGGAAGCGGCATCGACGCGCACGATCATGCTGTGAGGCGCCGCCTCCATAAGCTCCCGGTGCCCGACATATCCGTTCCCGAGATCGAGACGGATGCGGTGGGACAAGTCCTCCTGAACGCAGGTCCAGACGGTCTCCCCGTCCGCTCCCCCGCTGATGTTGCCGAGGTGGTACCCCTCGGGGGCTTCGTAAAGGAACGTCTCCGCCAAGCTCCCCAGGTCGAGACGGAGAAGCCTCCGCCCGAGCTTGACTATGGCGGCGCTGCCGTCCGGGAGCAGGCAGGCGTCCAGCTGGTCGTTGTTCTCAAACTCGGTGAGCTGCGTGATTTCCCCGCTTTCCACTTCCAGGCTGTACAGGTTCGTGCTGTTTCCCCGGTCCGATACGAACAGCAGCCGGCGCTCCCCGTCGTACCAGCCGCTTTCGGTAAAATACAAATGATGGCTGTGCGCTTTATAATCCGTCAGCTGGACTACCTCCAGGCCGGTAAACCGGTCAATTGCCGATTTCCGCTCCGAGGGCCAGCGGGTTCCTTTGGCCATGCGTAACGCTCCTTCCGTGATAAGCCGGGCTATCGGCTGTGCGGCGATCAGCTCCCGGCTGCATCTACAGCCAAGGCTTCAGCCCCTCCGACTTCACCGACCAGCTTCCGTCATGCGGAAAGCCGGGATTCTCTGTTTGCGGACCGCCTTCCCATCCGGCCGCCATCATGGCGATGGCCGTCAGCAGTCCGCCGTTGCCGGGCAAATAAGCCGATAACCCCGGGCGTTGGTAATTGTGACCATTGGTCAAATAAGTATTTTTGGCGGCGTCCATCAAGAGGAAATCCACGGCCAGATCTGGCTCGCCCAGGCGGGCCGCCGTCATGGCGCACATCGGAAAATCCCAGCCCCAGGCGGAGCCCCACTTCCAGACGTCTTTTACTTTTAGAAGCGTATTCCGCATGATCTCCCGGTCAATGAGTGTCCCAGGCAAAATTCCCAGCGCTCCGACCATGGAGGGATGGTCATGGTTTTTGGCGGTAAACGTATCCGGGCACCACTCGTGAGCAAGGTAGACTCCATCGGCATGAGGAGGCTCCGCCATAGCGCCGGCCACTTCCCCCCAGGAGGAAGGAGGCTCTTCTTGAAGCCGCTCCGCCCAGCGGATGGCGGTCTCCAGCCCGTATTTCCAATATTCGAGCTCATAGGGAGGGTTTTTGCTGCCGGCGAGCGGGTGGCATTCCTGGGCGGGAATGAGCGGCGGCCCCAGATCATACACCTTCTTTTCTTCATCCCAATGGGCATAAGAGACCATAAAGTCCGCCGAGGCATACACGATCTCGCGAAAGCGTTCCAGTAACTCCCGGGTCGGATTCGCTTTGTAGCACAGCTCGGCGAGGGCGATCGGATGCGGCTGCTGCCAGATCAAGCCCGGGGCGACGGGAGACGGGCAGTGCTTGCCTTCGAAATCGACCATTTTGGGCCAGCGGGCGCCCTCATAGCCCTGCTCCGCCGCAAGCTCCCGGGCCACGGGCAGGATGCGGGTATACCAGTCCATGCTCTTCAGCAGAAGCTCCTTCCTTCCCCAGAGCGGGAAGTGAGCGGCGTGCCACCAGTGCATTTCCAGGTGGCTTTTGCCGAACCAGCTGTTGTACATCAGGCCGGTTTCCTGTGGCGGAAGGGAGCCTCCGCTGTGCATCGCGCATAGAAATTGGGAGAGCACGACCCGGCGTTCGAGCTCATAGGCTCTCGGATCCGGGCTGCCTGAGAAATCGACGGCCGCCCCGTTCTGCCAGAACGCTTCCCAATGGGCGGCGCTGGCGGCTATCACCTCATCCACCGGTGCGGTCCGCGGGGATTGGGGGGCGAACCCGACGCAAAATTCCAACGTTTCCCCCTGCTCTGACATGTGGAAAAGGGTAAACTCGTGGGGACCCGTGCGCTCGAGCCTGCCGGAGCTCCAGCTCCAGCGCACCTCATAGCGGTCCTCGTCCATGGTCCGCTCCAGAAGCGCTTCCTGACCGCCGTCTTCCAGAAGATTAGTTTCGTGGCGGTCGTCGTTCCCCCAATCGGGAAACACCGATTTGGCCCAACCCGTGTTCGTCATATCCGGAGCGGGAAACCGGATAAACACCTGCAGCCTTCCCGTGCCGATCAGCTTCGATTTCACCCGGACGCCTATCGCATCAAGAGAGGGATGGCACGCCGTTATCACCTGGACGGGAACTCCTTCGACCGTGTATTCACTGGTCAGGACACCCGACCATAGATCCAGCTGCTGGCGGATGGAGGCTACATCGGCTGCCTCGGCTGCCTCTCCCGATTCCCTTAGAAAGCGAAACGAAAGCCGCCCGAGCTGAAGCCGGTGGGGATTCATCCGCAGCCAGTGATAGGCTTCCGCCTTCTCCCCCGGCTTCATGGGATACCCCACGAGCCGGCCATGTGTTTCAAACGGCTGGAACTCGGCGTCGTGGTACTCATACCGGTCCCTTCCGCCCGTGTAATGCCAGCCCCAATTGGACTGGGTGCCGAGCGGGACGTCGTACTGCTCCGGAAACGACTGCAGGCCGGTAATGTCGGCACTGAAGGCAAATTCCCCGTTACCTGTCGAGAAGGGAGACAAAGGGTCCCATTTGGTAAGCTCGGGGTTATGCCGCGTTACAATTCGTCGTCTGTCCATGGTTCCTCCTAGTCGTTCCGCCGGGTTTCTTCCGGCTCTTATTCGAGCATCGCATCCATGCGGGTCCTCATCATGTCCCGGTATTTCCCCGGGGTAATGTCCTTGAATTTGCGGAAGCTTCGGATAAAGCTGTTTTCATGCTGGTACCCGACCATCAGGGCGATGTCCGATATTTTGGACTCGGTCTTAAGCAGAAGCTCCGCCGCTTTCTCCATGCGCAGACGGGTCAGGTAGTTATAGATCGTTTCCCCCGTCTCCTGCTTGAACAGCTGGCTGGCAAGCGATCCGCTGATGCCCGCCTCGTCGGCAATTTCCGGAATGCCGATCGGTTCGCCGAGATGCTGCTTCATGTATTCGATCATGCGCTGGCAGGTCAGAAAATCCTTGCTCTGGACGAGGCGGTGATAGCGCTGGACAAGAGGCTTGACCCGGTGAACAAGCTCCTCCCGGATGTCGTCCAAATCGAGCGTGTCCAGCCTCTCGCTCGGGTAGTCCGCAGCGGAATCCTCCTCTGCCTGCCGGAGCTGCTCCACGCTCTCAAGAGCGGTGCGCAGATAAGACAGGGCCGCCGTCGGGTACCCGTACTGGCTGCGCACCTCTTCTATGATCCGGCCCGCCGTTTCCAGCGCCCCGGCTTCGTCCCCCGACTCAATCCTTCGCGTCAGCTCCTCCACCAGGCCTCCGTCCCCTACCGGCTCCCGGACCTCATGGCCCGACACCTGTCCGAAGGGAAGCAGCTTGCCGTAGCCTTCATACAGCCGGTACGTGAGCGCATTCTTCGCTTCGAGCAGCGCTTGGGGAAGCCGGGCGATTTCCGCCTGGGGCGTGCTGATGCCGATGGAAACCTTGAACTTGAGGAGACGGAAAATCACCTGAATCGCTTCCTCGAGCTTGCGCCCGGGCTCCATTCCCGCTTCACGCGGCTGGAGCAGGACGGCCAGCTTGTCCTTGCCGATATCGGCGCAGAGGACCCGCCCATTCTGCTCGAACAGTTCGCCCACAATGTTGGCGGCGGCGAACTTAAGCAGGGATTGATCCGCGCCGGAATAAGTCCGCGCCCACTCCCCGTACCGGTCGATCGACAGAATGGCGGCCGTCACGGGCTCGGGGGTCCAGTCCGCGAAATACCGGCTCCACTTCTCCTCCATCTCCCGCTTGCCCGTGATATTGCCCGTATACATGTCATAAAGCAGCTTGGAGGACGCTTCCGAAAGCGTTTCCCGGACCAGCTGCGACAAATGGGCATGATTGCTCAGAAGCTCGCCGGCGAGCTTCTCCAGGTCGATTCCTTCCGGCTCCGCGGATTTGCGGCTGTAGTCGCTGAACAGCTGCTTGAGCCGGCGGACCGGCCGGAAGGAAGCGGCATTGATGTAATAGATCGTCATGCCTCCGAGCGCAAGCGCAGCCAACGACACGATCAGAACGGCGTTGCGTACCGTTTTGGACTTGGCGAGCAGGCTGTCCTGTACCACGATCGACACGTATTTCCAGCCCGTCACCGGGGAAACGAGCTGGTTGACGAGCAGCTTCCGGTTCTGGTGCGTAATGTCCCCGCTTCCGTCCTCCCGGAGTTCCTTCAGCGCCTGGCGGATGGCCGATTCATCGAAATCATAGTTGGAAACGGAATACAGCACCTGGTCCTCTTCATCGATGATATACCGCATGCGGTTCAGGTTGTTTAACACGGGGGGACTGAGCTTGGCAAACAGCTTGTCGTCGTTGAGATTAACGGCAACGATTCCCTTGAACTGGCCCTGAATCATGATTTTGCGGAACAGGGTGACCCCCGAGCCTTTGCCGCCCGCCCCTTCCGGGACCTCGCGCTTCTTGATGACGGTCATTTTGTCCCCGAATTCGTCCGCCACTCCGACCCATTCCGAATCCACGAAAGTAAGCCTGCTGGAGCTGTAGCCTTGCGGAATGGAAACGAAGCTCCCTCTCGTCCTGTCGTACACATAGATGCTTTTGATGGAGGTGGAATTGCTGATCAGGGTGGAGAGGAACTGGTACAGCTGCGAGATGTTCGCGTATGACGTTTGGGCCTCGCTCGTCAGAAAGGTGTAAATATTCTGGTTCAAGGCCACTTGAATGGCGACCTGGTCGCTTTCCTTGATCGATTCGTCGATTACGTTCATGTTAAGTTGAAGCATTTGGCGCTGCGGCTCGCTTAATTCTTCCTGGAGCACGGATTTCGAAGTATAGTAGGAGGTCAGGCTGACCGCCAGAATAATAAGAAACACCGAAACGGTCAGAACAAGAACAAGCCGGGTCTGGGTATTCGCTAAGTTGTACCTCAGCCATTTACGGATGGATGGCGTCACGTTGAGAGTCCCACCTTATTAGGAGATTCTAGTATTATAACGCGATTGGGCCAACGTGACACGTCTTCTCCACCTCTTCCCTGTTCCCTTCCTCGTCCTAAGCTTCTTCTCCGAGGCTGTTAAGCATGGCCTGAGCCTCGATTCCGGCCAGCATGACAATGCCGATCCCGTGCGTATCATTGAGATTCCAGCCGAGCTCATGCTTGTAATAAGCATGGGAGTGCGACCAGCTCGATCCTTTGCATACGCCGTATAAATTGCCGTGCTTGTCGATGGCCCGGGTGCACAGCCCCTGCCAGCCGTCCAGCACCGCCCGGGCATAGAGTGTCGGCTCGTCCAGCCATCCTCTGCGCACGCCCAGGGCAAAGCCGTAGATGAACATCGAGGTGCAGGACGCCTCCTCATAGGATTCGGGGTCCGTCAGCACCTGATGCCACAAGCCGCAGGAGCCCTGAAGCCGGGCGTAGCCCCCGGCCAGCTCCCGGTAGAAGCCGAGGATCGGACCGTACTGCTCATGGTCCTCCG
Source organism: Paenibacillus aurantius (assembly GCF_032268605.1). Lineage (NCBI taxonomy): Bacteria > Bacillati > Bacillota > Bacilli > Caryophanales > Paenibacillaceae > Paenibacillus > Paenibacillus aurantius. The sequence goes on along the minus strand of NZ_CP130318.1, from coordinate 2,156,976 downwards.
GCAGCACGGACAGCAGAACCGCAAGCGAGAAGAACACCCAGCCGTTCCCCCGGCCCCAAGCCGTCCGTGAGGGCTTTCCGGCCGCCACATCATACACGTGGGACATGATCTGCCGGTCCTCCATGAACAAATACTTCTTATAGAGCAGAAGCTGACGGGCCGCTTCGTCCACGTACCGCGAGTCGCCCGACAGCTCGGCGTACCGGCAGAGGAAGGGCACGCTCATGTACATATCGTCGCACCACATCGTATTGTGCATGCTGGGGGAAACGCCGATCCGGCGGTAAAGCGCCCCGTCCTCCATCCGGTCCTGGACGTCCATGATGTAGCGGGAGATATCGTCCGCGCAGGCCCGCATCCCTTTAAGCGGCCGCACCCGGTCCGCGAGAATGGCCAGAGCCCCGAAGGAGCCGCAGTCGTCCAGACTGTCGATATGCGACAGCTGGTTGTTCAGCCCCGCCGCCCCGAAGCGTTCCCGGTCCCACAGGGAATAGGCATAGGCGGAGGTGGCGAACTCCACGTGGCGCGTCACGTAATCGGCCAGATCCGGCCGCTTCAGCAGGCGGCTGGTTTCCAGCAGCCCGAACAGGGTAACGCCGAGCGGATAATTCCAGCGCCCGAAAAGCTCGTTCTCCAGAAAAGGCCGGAGGAAAGCACCGGGCTCGTCCGTCGTCCAATAAGCCTTCCCGGCTGCTCCGTCAGCCAAGGTGCTCATATCCCGGTAGGCTTCCCCGGAAAGGTCCTCCCCTTCCGCAAACGGACCGAGATGAAGCCACGACCCCTTATAGCCGTGAACCTTGACCGGCGCTTTCCATGGTCCACTGTCCTCCCGTGCCAAGCCAAAACCCCAGCCTTTCGAGCCGCAGGTGCTGTAAGCCACGAGGTGGCCGCCCTTCGCTCCGGGCTCCAGCTCGAAGCGAAAGGGGCCTTCCTCGGCGGTGAAAACTTCCCGACCGTTCCAATCGAAGGTGACGGGACCGTAGGCGGTTCCCGCTACCGTAACGGCCTCGCTCCATTGGGAGCCGACCGGAACGGACGTCCAGGAAACCGCGCGGAGACCGGGCTGCCGGCCATACAGCCGGTCCAGCCGAAGCTCCCCTTCTTGCGAAGGGGAACGCTCCGGGTACCAGGCCGTCCCGGCCGTTTCCTCTGGCTGAGTCGTTGACGGAAGGAACGGAAGCGGCCGGTCCAGGGGCGCCGTATAGATCCATCCTTCCTCCCCTTCTCTTTCCACGGAGGGAGACAGGAACGCATACGGCTTGTTTTTGCGGTTGCCGGTCCCGAATTCAGCTCCGGCCCTTCCATCGTCGCCCATAGCAAGCTCAAGAACAAAGTGGTTCCACCCCCGCACGAGCTTGATCTTAAGCTTGAGCGGAGCGGCCGTCTCCCCTTCTTCCTCCCGGGAAGAGCCGAAGCGCTGCTCTCCGTTGTGGTACAGGCGGGCAGGCCCGTAGCATCTCATCAGAAAGATGAAGTCCTGGGGCTCTTCGATCCACAGCTTCGCCCAGGCATAAATCCGCTGGCCGGCACGCATCTCCGGGAATAAGGTGTTCACAGGGAAAGAGTAGGTATGGTTCTCCAGCTTGCGGATGCCGCTTGCCCGGGACACCCGGTAAACCGGAGCATGGGGCGGGTTCTCGCCTATGTAGCGTTGGGCCATGACCGTCAGGACGTGCGGGATGTCGGTCCCATGCGTCTGGCCGGCCATGCTTTGTTCCGGGTCGAAATAGCGGGTCAACGCTGCCGTCATCGTCCCTGGCCCCCTTCGCCGCTTATGCTCAGCGCGGGAGCAGGGCGGTTTCCGCCCAGCACCTCGTCGATGGTTATGGCGCGGTGTTCCTTCACCGACCGCCAGACGGCTTCGCCAGTGGAAACCGAATAAGCGCCGTCAACGGCTCCCGATAAAAGGCGGTAGGGTCGGCGGGCGTCCTCTCCCATAAACAAGTCCTCGAGCAGCAGAGGGTCCCCTCCCCCATGTCCGCCTTCCCGGTGAACCACGTGAATGGTTTCCTTGGAGCCGAATAAGGGGAAGTAATCGATCGTCTGAACCGGTGTCGGAAAAGGCGTGCGGGAGGGCATATGATACTCCAGCGTCTCCAAACGGCCTTTGGTCCCGTTGATGGCCAAACGGTACCCCTCGTACGGCAGGGAAAAGTTGACGGAATAGCTGAGCAGAGCCCCTTCGTTGTAGCGGACCGTAGCCGCATACGTATCTTCAATGTCAATCTGCGAGTCAAATATGCATTGATCCGGCCGGTAATCGGAATAGGGAAACCGGCTCTTTCCTTCGCTCAGGGAACCCAGATGGTCGTCCTGTACGCGCATCGTATGGCTGCGGGTATTCCAGCGCGAATAATAGCTGCACGCTTCCGTATCCTCGCAGGTGCTGCAGTGACGGCCGTCCACCTTCCGCGGGTTGGCCTCCCCTTCCGCCCCATAGTAGTTCAAGGCCCCGTAGGCGAAGACTTCCACCGGCTTCTGGCCGATCCACCAATTCACGAGATCAAAATGATGTGTGCACTTGTGGATCGACAACCCGCCGGAAAGCTCCCGGACGCGGTTCCACCGCTTGAAGTAGCTGGAGCCGTGATAGGTATCAAGGTACCAGTTCAGGTCAACCGATGTAATCCGGCCGAGCCTGCCCTCGAGCACCATTTCCTTGATCTTCGTATGAATGGGGGCGTACCGGTAATTGAAGGTGACCGTCACTTTCCCCTTGCTGTTCTTCTCGGCTTCTAGCACCCGTCTTGCATCCTCGCCGGTGGTGACCATCGGCTTCTCGGTGATGACATCCAGGTCGCGCCGGAGCGCGGCCATGATGTAGCGGGCATGGGTATCGTCACGGCCCGCGACGATAATCACATCCGGGCGGGTCTCGTCTACCATCCGGTCGAATTCGTTCTCGGAATAGGTCCCGATTCCCGCTTGTTCCGGATACCGCGTCCGGAACAGCTCGAACCGGGCGGGATCCCGGTCCAGCAGGCCAACCAGCTCGGAGCTTGCGGAGAAGGTCGTCAGAATCGGCTTGGCAAACATCCCGAGCCCCCGGCCGCTTACCCCGCAAATGGCATATCGTTTCTTCATGGATTTCCTTCCTTTCTATCCGATGGCAGCGTTTCGGTCTGCTGCAGGCTCTTCACCTGCTTATTTCTTTACTTTGGCGTACCATTCCTCGACGCGCTTCGTCACCGTGTCGCCTCCGGCTTTCTTCCAGCGGTCCACGAACTCATCGAATTTATCGAGCGGCCATTCCCCGATGGCGATCTTCGTCAAATACTCCTGGAAGAGCTTATGGGATTGAATGTCGGGGAAGCCTTCATAGACCTGGCTCGGGAGACCGTCACCGGCAATCCGCCGGGCATCCGCCGTGCTTACCACGAAAATGTCCTGAACCATCTTCTGCATATTCTCGGGAATCGTCTCCTTGATCCGGAGATCCATGTCTTCCTTGGTGGTCAGGTTGCGCATGCCGAGCGCCAGCGGACGGCTGTCCTCGGGCGGCAGCAGCACTTTTTTGCCGTCTACGACTTTATGCTGAAGGCCTTCGATGCCGAACCGGACGAATTCCTCGTTGTTCGAATCGTAGAAGAAATCCAGAAGCTTCAAAGCGGCAGGGGCTTTATCCTTCGCCGAAGTCGGAATGACCCATTCCGGCTCGCCCATGCTCTTCATGGTGACGAAGCCTTCGAAGCCGTTCACCTTCGGAACCGGCATCCCGACTACGTAAGCCTCCGGGGCCCCCTTCTGCATGGCGGTCAGCCGGTCGCGGAGGTTAGCCGGAAGGTGATACCAGCTTCCGACCAGGTTGTTGTTGATCTTGGCCGTCCATACATCGCCCTTGTTCAGGAACGTCTCATTGTCGAGCAGCTTCTCGGCATACAGCTCGCGGATGAACCCGATCGCCCCCTTCATGTTCTTCGTGACCCCGGCGTACTGGATTTTGCCATCATAAAGATCCCACTCCGGACTGCCCTCCCACATGGCAACCCCGTACATGCCGAACAAATGGTCCATCCACTTGCCGAATTCCCGCCCGGACGTCGGCAGCTCGTCCTTCTTGCCGTTTCCGTTAGGATCCTTGTCCCGGAAAGCCTTCAGCACTTCCTTGTATTCCTCCGCCGTCTTCGGCATGGTCATCCCGACCTTCTCCAGCCAGTCCTTGCGGATCATCGGCGCCCGCTCGGGAACCAGGAACACCTTCGGCACATAGTAGATGTGGCCGTCGGAGGAAGCCGACCGGACGATGTCCCAAGCTTCTTTCGGGATGTTCTTCCAGACGTTCGGCGCATACTTCGGCAGCAGATCGTCGAGCGGGAGAGCCCCGCCTTGCTTGATCAGCGTCTGCTCGACCCCGCCGATCGGGCGAAGAATGTCCGGCAGCTCATTCGAGGCAATCATCAGGTTAAGGGCTTCTGTCGGCTCCGAGCCCGGAGGGGTCGTGACCAGCTGGTATTCCACCCCCGTTTTCTCCGCGACATATTTCACATGGGCATTGTTCGAATCGGGAATACTGCCGACTCCCATATGGCTTTTGAACACCTTCACCTTTACCGGCTTGCCGTCTTCTCCCCCTCCATCCGCAGAGGAGTTCTCTCCTTTTTGCGAACAGCCCGCGAGAGCGGTGACTGCCAGCAGGGATGCGGCGGCCGTAACGGCGGCCGACTTGCCAAACAAACGTTTTCTCATGATATATACCTCCCTTTATTTATCAAAGCTTTACTCCTTGAGGGAGCCAAGCATCGAGCCTTTTACAAAATATTTTTGCAGATACGGGTAAACCAGAATGATCGGAATGGTAGCGAACAGAATGGTAGCCGCCTTAAGCGTCGTGGTGTTGAAATCATAATCGCCCAGAACCAGGTTCACCGCCGCCAGCTCCTCCGGAGATTGCAAATAGATGCGGAGCTTCATCTGCAGGGGCCATTTGTTGGGATCGCGGATGAAGAGCACCGCCCGCTGGAAGGTGTTCCAATACCCGACCGCATAGAACAGACTGACGGTCGCGAGCACCGGCTTGGACAGGGGCAGGTAAATCCGGAACAGAATGCCCGCATCGGTACAGCCGTCCATTCGGGCCGAGTCATCCAGCTCCGCCGGCATCCCCATAAAGAACGTTCGGATGATAATCATGTTAAACGTCCCGATCAGCCCGGGCAAGATAAGCGCCCAGAGCGAATTCATCATCCCAAGCTCCCTGACCGTCAGGAAGAACGGAATCATCGGCGCATTGAAAATCATCGTAATGATGATCCCCAGCATGAACGGCTTCCGGAACAGAAACTCCTTGCGGGCCAGAGGGAAGGCGGTCAGCACCGAGAAGAGCATGCTGAGGAACGTTCCCGCTACGGCGATGTAGACCGTGATGCCGAAGGAGGTCCAGAGGCCCCCGTTCTGCAAAATGTGTACCCAAGATGCCCATGTGAATTCGACCGGAAGCAGGAACACCTTCTTCGAATCGGCTGCGACCGGCGAGCTGAGCGAGACGGCCAGCAGATGGATAAGCGGCAGCAGCATCGTGGCGGCAGCAGCCGCCAGAAACAAGTAGTTTATCCCTTGGAACGTTTTTTCTCCCTTGGTCTGCTTCATCACCACAACCCCTGTTCTGTTTTTCGCGCCATCCGGTTAAAGATCCACAGCAGCATAAACCCGATCACCGATTGGAACAGCCCAATCGCGGTCGTTACGCTGTACTGCCCTTGAAGAACCCCTGCCCGGTAGACATACGTTTCGATAATATCCCCGACCGAATACGTCATCGGCGTAAGCAGGTTATAGATCTGGTCGAACCCAAGCTCGAGGAAGTTGCCGATGTTGAGCAGGAACAGCACGAGAATGGTTGGAAACATCGTAGGCAGGGTGATGTGGATGGTCTGCTTCCACCGGCTCGCCCCGTCCATGACCGCCGCTTCATACAGATTCGGGTTGATTCCGGCGATGGCGGCCAAATAGATGATCGTGCCCCAGCCCACGTCCTTCCAAATGGCGGACAGCACCACGATGGTCCGGAAATACTGCTGCTGCTGCATGAAGAGGACCGGCTCCAAGCCGAACCACCCGCGCACCATATTCGCGATTCCTTGATTGGACAACAGCTCGAAAACGATTCCCCCGACGACCACCCAGGACAAGAAGTGGGGAAGATAGAACAGGCTCTGCACCACCCGTTTAAAAAACATCCGCCGCACTTCGTTAAACAAAAGCGCCAGGATGATGGGGGCGGGGAACCCGAAGACGAGGTGGTAAAGGGCGATGGTCGCCGTGTTCCTCAGCACCAGGTAGAAATCCTGATACGTCATGAGGTAGCGGAAATTATCCAAGCCCACCCAGGAGCTTCCGGTGATCCCCTTAAAGATCTGGTAGTTCTGAAAGGCAATGACGCTGCCCGCAAGCGGAACATATTTAAAAATCAGAAAATACAACAGTCCGGGAACGATCATGACATACAGCATCCAGTGCTTCCGCATATTGGCGAGATACCGGTTCTGTACCGACTTGGCGGTTCCCGCCGCGCTGCCTGTCATTCCGCGCTTTGAATCCGTATACAACTCTGCCACTGGCGCAGGCCTCCTTCTTTTCGGTTAGGCCTATCGTACCTGCCCGGGCGTCCTCCTTCAATCGTTCAATCCTCCAGGGGATGAACCGATCCGGGATTGGACTATTTTGGTGCGTTTGGACAGCCCGCCATCCTTGGTTATCCCTTTCCTTGCTTGGCTTATTCTCATAACTCGTTAAGGCGGGCCGTCCCCTATGCTTCTTCAAGCCGATTGGCGGATTGGTTGATGTCCTGTTGCATCGGTTAATGAGGACAGAGACCGTGGATGCCGGAAAAAAGGCTGCCCGGTATCGGACAGCCTCGAGAATAAGGAATCATGTTCGTTCCCGAAACGGAAACGTGCGGGCAAGCTTATAGTTCCGCTTGTTCTACTAGATAGAGAAGGTCCTCCCTTATCTTCCGGACGAAGGAGGCATCCGCCTGGCTGCCGGCCAGGGCCGACAGTTCCTGTTCCAGGGCACGCAGGACGTTAGAAGAATTCTCCTTACCCTGTTGGGCCTGGTTCACCTTGGCGAGGAGGCTGTTCAAGACTCCTTTATCGAAGATAAGCCCATCCGCATACGCAGCCTCCAGAGCTTCATCCAAATGGTCGAGGTTCCTTACCAGAGGCGTTGTCACTTTAAGGGAAGCGGACGGAGGTGATTCGCCGGTTGCGTTTTTGGCTTTAACCCAATAGGTATACTCCACCCCAGGCTCTACGGTCCGGTCGTAGAAGGTCTCAACCTTCGCGTACCCTACGGACTCGGCGGGCCGCCCGGCGGACTCCCGGTAAATGTTGTACTGCGGAGAAGGATCATCCACGGTCCAGATAAGGCCGACGAACGTTTCCCCTTTCAAGCCGCTGCGCAGATCGGTCGGGGCGGCGGGCAGCGGCATGGAAAGCTCCAAAGTAGGGGAAGGAGGAGATTCCCCCTTCTCGTTAACCGCCGTCACCCGGTAGCTGTAGCCGCTGTTTCCGGCGCTGACGCTATCGTCGATAAACCGGGGTTCCGGGGTGCTGGCAAGGAAGGAAAAGTCATTGTCGCCCTGTGCCTTCCGGTAAATCGAATAGGTTTCCGCATATTCGGCCGGCTTCCATTCCATCGCAAAGGAGGTGGTGGTCACCTCTCCTGCCGTTAGTCCCTCCGGAGCTTGCGGAACAGGGACGGCCGGCAGGGTAACTGCCTTAACAGAATCGGACCTTGCCGATTCCCCTCCCGCCGACCTGGCGGCGACCCGATAATAATAGGTTGTCGCGGGGTCGACGGATTTATCGGTATAATGGGCGGCCGTGGTGGTGCCGATCGGCTCATAAGCCCCGTCGGGGGCGCCCGATCGGAATATTCCATAGCTGACGGCACCCTCTACGGGTGTCCAGGCCATTTTGACGGAAAGGCTCTTCGCCTCCGTAATCTTCAATCCGGCCGGTGAGACCGGAGCAGGCTGGGACGCATCGTAGACCGGTACTTCCACACCGCCAGACAGAGGGGACTCCCCTCCAGCGTTAAGCGCGGACACCCGGTACCGGTAGACTCCGCCGAAAGCCGCGCCGTCGTCCGTAAATTCAGGCTTTGCCGAGCTTCCCACCGCCTTGAAGTAAGGATCCGTCGGGGTGGAGCGGTAAATCAAGTAAGCGCCGGCTCCGCTTGCCGGCTGCCATCCGAGGGAAACGGCCGGCCCCTCCGTCCTTTTCCCCTCTAACCCGGCGGGGGGAGCCGCAGGGGGAGCCGTTCCGGGATCGGTCGGCTTCAGAATAACGAAGTAGTTCATGGAGGACGAGCCGTTATTGGCCCCCATGACGACGTGAGCTCCAGCCGGATAATGCTTCTTGAACAGGTTGAAGGTGATCGGCTGATCGTCCGCAATGGTAAGCCCCGTGTCTTCGTAGGCCGAGCTCAGCCATTCGGGCTTGGACGATATGCGTGCATCGTGAGCGACATAGACGTCCGTATCCGCGGCCAGGTAGAACGAGACCACATCGGGATTGGTGGCGCTCCTGGAGGCGACGGGCGACCGGAGCCATTCCATCCCCTTCAAGGAATCCGGGATGGAAGCGAACCGGTATACCTTGCTTCCGGTCATCCGGTCCCCGGCTACCAAGTCTCCGGCTTGCAGATTTTGCTGAATCGACCAGTTGGCGGCGTTGGCGGCGCCATTGCTGCTGTTGTCCGTTATGACCACATTTCGCACCGTTTTCCCATCCAGGGTTGGCACCGGCACCGGTTCCGGCTCTTCCACAGGGATGGCGGGCGGCTCGAACGGCGTGCCTGTCCAAGCCGGCGGGGAGGTGGGGTAGTTCCCGGGGAACCCGGGTGCCGCGAGCTCATTCAGATATTCTTCCAGGTTGGTATAGCCGTCACCATCGCGGTCTCCGTTCCGGTCCTCCGGATCGGCTGGATTAAGCCTATGGGCCCTTTCCCATACGTCAGGCATCCCGTCACGATCCGTATCGGCAGGGGCAGTTCCCTTCCTTAGAACCGGAAACCCGCCGGCATCCTGTTCGTTTCCGATAATGGCTCCGGTTTGCTTCATGACGCTGTCGATGACACGCTTATCGACCGCATCGCGGTTTAGGGAAGCGCCGGAATGCTTCAGTACAAGCTCGTAGGCTTCCTCGGGTTTCTGCGTATGGACCGGAGGATATTCGAAGCGCTCCGTCACCACGATACTCGGCCTTTCCGGCTCGATCATGCCGGTCCCGGTGTCCGTTCCGTCCAGAACGCCGTTCCGGTTGCTGTCGATCCGGTTATCGGCCAGATACACCTGATAATTCTCGTTGCCGCGTACCACGGCGTAATCGGGATTCGCGGAGTTGATGCCGGCGATGAAGGTATTGCCGACAACGTTACCGAAGCTCTTCGTTCCCGATTCTCCGCCGGCTACATAAGGGAAGCTTCCCCAGTTGTAGATGATGTTGTTGACGAAATCGATTTGGCCCTTGGTTTTGGGGTTGCGGTCGTTGTTGTGGGCATACAGGTTATGGTGCATGGTGATCGTGTTCATCTCGATCAATCCGCCCATGGAGTGGGTGAGCAGTCCTTCGGAGATGATGGACCACTGTACGGAAATGTTTTTGGATTTCGGATGATCATAATCCTTGCTCTTGATGGACAACACTTCATCGCTTCCCCACGAGAAGGAGGAGTGGTCGATCATCACGTTCTGGCAGTCTTCAAAATACATGGTGTCGTCCTGAAAGCTCTGGTGGCCCATGCGGAAACGCAAATAGCGGACGACGATGTCGCTGCAGTTAATAAACCGGATGTTGTTTCCGCGGATGGTCACCCCATCCCCTGCGGCCGTTTGGCCGGCGATGGTAATGTTGGCCTTGTTCTTCACCACGATCTGGGGAATGGTGATCTCCCCGGAAATGTCGAATACAATGGTTCTCGGTGTGGCCCCCGCTGTCAGAAGCGCATCATGAAAGGTACCCGGACCTGTCAGCTCATAGCTCGTCACATGATAGACCTCTCCTCCCCGACCGCCTGCCGCCGCATACCCGAAGCCTTCCGCTCCCGGGAACGCCGGCAGCCTGTCATATCCCGCATGGGCGGCGGGAGTCGGAAGCTGCCAAAGGGACCAAACCATTACGAGGCTCATCAGGAGCCCCAGCCATCTTTTCATCGTTTACCTCCTGCTCAATAGAATGACTTCGTAACCGCTTACAATCAGCGTCCGGTTATTCCGTTTTTCCGTTCCATGGTTCGCCTCCCTTCCCGTTATACCGCCATCTTACTTTTCGCAGCGGGCGGGTTCAATGGCCCGTTTCTCCATCCCATGCACAAAAACGATTCCCCGCCCCCAGCCGGAAAAAACGCGAAACGGCAAGGGTTTCTGCGGTTTCGGCTCACTCGCTGGCGGATCGGTTAACCGCCTCCTTGAAGCCAGTCTGCCGGCCCGGCAGCCCAATTTGCAACAAAAAAGATGGAGCGGAAGATTCCCTCCCGCTCCATCTTTATCAATAGGCAGTTCGTTGTTTACCTAAGCCGTTACGCACGCCGAAGCGTGTAGGTTCTTCCCGCAGTCGTTTCAAAGAACCGTCTCCCGTTCGCCTCCGTTTGCCATTCGATTGGGACTCCGTCTTCTTCGGCCTGCAGGTCAGGCTCCCCTTCTACGAAGCATCTTTCCCCGTTCAGGGAACGGAGGTCCGCCCGAGTGAGAGAGCCTTCCTTCCACTGCAAACCGACCTCAAAGCCTCCCCGCGCCCGCAGCCCTTTCACTTCTCCCTCCCGCCATTGCGGCGGGAGGGCCGGCAGCAGCTGGATAGCCCCCGTGTGGGACTGCATCAGCATTTCGGCCACTCCGGCGGTAAAGCCGAAATTCCCGTCGATCTGAAAAGGAGGATGGGCGTCGAACAGGTTAGGGTATACTCCTCCACGGTGATGACCCTCCCTGCCTTCCTCAACCAGCTGCAGGAGGTTCGAGATTAGTCCCCACGCGCGGGTTCCTTCCCCGAAACGGGCCCATAAGCAGATCTTCCAGGCAAGGCTCCACCCGGTGCCCTCATCCCCGCGCCGTTCGAGGGAGCGTCTCGCCGCCTCGTACCATCCGGGCATTCCATCCTTGGTCAGCTGCCGGCCCGGGTAAACGCCGAACAGATGGGAGACGTGGCGGTGATGAATATCCTCGTCCTCCCAATCGGAGGACCATTCCTGCAGCTGCCCGTGCCTCCCGGCCTTCAAGGGAAACAGCCGGCTCCGGGCATCCAGGAGCGTCCTCCGGAAGTCCTCATCCGTATCCAGCACCTCCGACGCTTCGATCCCGTTCGTAAACAGATCCCAGATCAGCGCCATATCCATCGTGGCCGACGAGGAAACGGCAGCCTTCTGCCCGTCCTCCGTCACGAATTTATGCTCCGGAGACGTGGAGGGGGAGGTGGTCAACCGCCCTTGCTCATCCGCGACAAGCCAATCCAGGCAGAAGAGCGCCGCTTCCTTCATGACCGGATAGGCCGTCTCGCGCAGGTACTCCTCCCCTCCTCCGAACGCATAATGCTCCCACAAGTGCTGGCTCAGCCAGGCGCCCGCCATGGGCCACAGCGCCCAGACCGGATCGCCGTGTCCGTAGTCCCCGACCGGAGCCGTCAGTCCCCAGATATCGGAGTTGTGATGCGCCGTCCATCCCCGGCAGCCGTAATTCACCTCGGCTGTTTTCCTGCCGTTATGCGACAGGTTCTCTATGTAGTCGAGGAACGGCTGATGGCACTCGGCCAAGTTGCACGTTTCGGCCGGCCAATAGTTCATTTGCGCGTTGATATTAAGCGTCCAGTTGCTGCTCCACGGCGGCCGGATCTCCCGGTTCCAGATTCCCTGCAGGTTGGCGGGCTGCGTACCCGGCCGTGAGCTGGCAATCATCAGATACCGCCCGTACTGAAACAGAAGCTCCACGAGCCCGGGATCCCTCGCCCCCTCTTCCGACACGCGGGCATCCGTCGGCAGATCGGCCGCTTCCTTCCCGCCCCCGAGCCGCAGCTCCACCCGGTCGAACAGCGACCGGTAATCCTCCGAATGGCCCCGCAGCAGAGCCTCATAGGGCTTACTCATCGCGGCCATCAAACGATCCGCATTTACCCGGCTCAAGTCCTCCTGGTTTCTTCCCGGGGGCTTGTCATACCCGTTGAAGCTGGTAGCCGCCGTAAAATAGAGCGTAGCCGTCGTCGCTCCCTTAACGCGGAGACCCGTCTCCTCTGCCCGGAAGCTTCCCTCCTCAAGGCGGACGCTCACTCTTCCTTCGAACAGCATGGCCCGGCTTGTCCCCCGATCTCCATAGACAACAGGCTGCTCCCTGTCGTAATAATTAGGATCGACATGCTCGGGGGCCGTCCCCCTTATGACGAGCTCCCCATCCTCCGCCGCCGTTTCATAAGGAAGCAGGCTGTCCAGTTTTACTATAAAATGAAGAGAACCGGGCTTAGTCGCCTCCAGACGCACCACGATCACTTGATCGGGGTACGAGGCGAAGTAACGACGCCTGTAGGTCACGTCTCCTATCCGGTATTCGGCATTCGCCGTCCCCGATACCAAATCCAGTTCCCTTCGGTAGCCTGCCGCTTCGCCCTCCGCTTCCTGGTGGATCCACAGATCGCCCAGCGGCATATAGGACTGGGTGTAGGGCCCCATCATCTCCCGGCTCCTCCGGTCAGCCTCTTCGTACCGGCCCTCCGCTATCAATCGGCGAACCTCCGGAAGCACCTTCCGCGCGTTGGGGTTGTTTCCGTCCTTTGGGCTTCCCGACCACAGCGTATCCTCGTTCAGCTGAAGGCGCTCCTTCTCGATCCCTCCGAACACCATGGCTCCAAGCCGCCCGTTTCCGATTGGAAGGGCTTCGGTCCATACCCGGGCGGGATTTTCATACATAAGCTTCATCCTGGCACCTCCTTAACAAGTCCTTCCCTGTCAATAAACCATAACCCCAGCCCTTTGTACAGGTAATAGCAGGTATTCCGGTTTCGGGGCTGGGGAGCGGCTCAACCCGGTATCGCCTTGTCGATCGCAACCGGCGCGCCGGACCAGGCTTTGCGGGCGGTCCAGTCCGCTTCTCCCTGCCAGAAGGGGGCATCGGGAGATAATCCGAGCGCGAGGAAGACCGTGGTGCACAGGTAGAGGCTTCCCGTTGATATGTAGGCTTCGCCCGTCTCCGGCTGCCGGCCGGCAAAGCCGATCGTAAGCCAGCCGTTCTCATCGAAGGTCCCGGGCATCTCGATCTGCCGGCGGATCACCGCCGTTAACGCGCAGCGGACCTGGGCCGGCTCGACCTCCACGGGAAGCTGCTCCCGCAGGGCCATGAGAGACAGGTGCTGGAACGCTCCGAACCGGTACGCCAGCGATCGGCCGATGGGCGGATAAGTCCCTTCCGGCGAGATCAGCCGTTCTTGAACGGCCGCATACCGGACCGCCCGGGTGATGACCTTGTCGCGCAGCCCCTTCCACTCTCCGTATTCCTCTCCGACCGCATCCAGAATGTCCACCAGCATGGGCTGAATGACAAAGCTGTTGTAATAATCCCAGTGAAAAGCCGGCCCATCACCGTAAGCCCCATCCCCTGCGTACCACTGTTCATGCTGGCGGAGGGCATAATCCACCCGCATCCGGTCCCAGGCATGGCCCATCCGGTACAGCGCGGTTTCGATCATGGCGCTGAACAGCAGCCAATTGTTGAAGCCCGGCCGGATCACCCTTGTCGATAGCAGGGCTGCACCCAGATTCTCGCGGACATGCGGGGCCAGCTTCGCATAAAGCTCCTGGGGAGCCCTCAGCAAAGCGTGAGCAAGGAAAGCCGCATCCACGAGCGGCTGGCTTCCCTTGTCAAAGTTCATAAAGTCCGGGGAAGCCGGATCCGTGGCGGCATCGATCGCTTCTCGGGCGAGCCCGGCGAGCCGCTCCCTCAGCTTCCCTTCTTCCCCCGTCCGGCTGCCGGTCTCGAGCCAGGGGGAGATGCCGGCCAGAGTACGGCCCAGCGCTTCCAGGTGGGTACAGGACGACCGGTCCCCGGTTTTGCCTTCGACCGGCATGACGGCACGCAGCCTTCGTTCGGCCAGCGACTGAAGAACGGGTTCTGTGATGCGCTGCAGCGTTTTAATCCAGTAGGATCGATCTTGGCCCATATTTGCCCTTCTCTCTTCATATGAATTCGCTTACAAAACTAACTATAGAAAAATCCCGCTTTGAAAGCAACAACAAGGAATACGGGACAGAGGAGTCGAATAAGCAAGACAGATTATCTCTAGGAGGAGGGAACCCGCATGGAATGTTTGGGATGCCGGATCGCGAACGGAAGGGAGCCCGGCGTAAATACGGTGTATGAGAATGAGCTCCTGGCCTGCGTCCTGGATATCGCCCCTTTTAATGAAGGACATGCTTTGATTCTCCCCAAGCAGCATTACTTGGATGTGGAAGAAATGGAATCCGAAACGGCCCACGCTATTATGGAAGCTTCGCAAAAGCTTTCCCTTGTGCTTAAGAGCTTGTTCAGCCCGGATGGCATAACCATCTGCCAGAATGGAGGCAAGTTTAACGACCTCACCCATTACCATATGCACGTGATCCCCCGTTACGAGGGCGATGGATTTACGTGGAGCGAGCCTATTCATCCGCATGGAGCGGAAAAGCGGTTAAGCCAGACCCGGGACAAGATGGCAAGGGCGTTAAGCCGTTAAGCCGTTAAGCCTAAGCCCGGGCGGCGACCATCATTTTGCGGTACTGCGACGGGGAAAGCCCGGTGTTGTCTTTGAACCAGATGCCAAAATAATGAGGATCCTCAAACCCTACCCGATCCGCTATCTCCTTTATTTTATGGTTCGTCTCGATCAGATTCCGTTTGGCTTCTTCGAGGCGGACTCCTCCCACATACTCTACAAACCCCACGCCCATCTCTTTCTTAAACAGGTTGCTGAAATAGTTGGCGGTCAGCCCAAGCTGCCGGGCCACGTAGTCGACGCTCAGCCGGGATAGGCCATACTCGCTGTGGATCATCTCAAGCGACTTCATGATGTTCGGGCTGCGCATTTGGCTCTTCTGAGGGGCGGCCCCCAGATGCTCGTGCAGCAGCAGCAGAAAATCCCGGAAGCTTTTCTCAAGGGGCTCCGCCGAAAGCCGGCTGTCCAAATTGTGAAACACTTCGCGGACGGCCCTCTCGTTCACATTGCCGTATTTCAAAGCCTGCTTGTAGAGATAGTGATACATGGCTACCAGGAAAGTCGTCATAATCGAGGGGGCCAGATGGTTGGTTTTGGCGTAATCCCTCAGCTCGCTCATAACCGCTTCACACTGCTCATAATCCCTTTCATCGATATAGAAAATGAGCCGGTTCTCGAAGGATTCGGGGTATTGGGTCTGCAGGGAGTCCTCGGTCCGGTAAAGAATGGCCTCCTCGCTCATACGCTCCCGCACCGCGTACTTCATCAGCGTCCGGGCCTCCTCGTACGACGTTTTGATAAAATCGATATGGTCATACGCATTGCCGACGAAGGCATAGGCATTCAGGGACAGGGCTCCCCTCAATTCGAGCAGCAGTTCATCGAGCAAGGGGAGGACGGACTCTTCGGGGCTGTTAAAAATCAGGCAGAACTGATTAAGCGAAACCGAGGTCGACAGAACCGGACAACGGGCTTCATAGCGGGACAAAAGGGTTTCGGCCCTTTCGGCATCTTCTTCGGCAGGCGGGCCGTGCAGATAGAGCAGGGCAACCTGAAAAGGTCCTTTCTCCAGGGCGAAGCCAAGCCTCTGTTCAAAATCCTTCCGCTGTTCGTCCGTCAGGCTTCTCTCGAGCAGGGAGCGGAAGAACTTTTCCCTCATGAGGGGGACGCCTTCCCGGATCGTGTCCAGCATATGGTTGTAGGCACGCCCGAGAAGACCGAACTCGTCTTGGTAATGGGCCTGAAACTTGGCACCCAGGTTGCCGCGCTCGACCTCGCGGATCAGCTTCACCATTTTGCGGATGGGCATGGAAATGGTTCGCGAGATGAGGCCGGAAACGATAATCATGAGCAGAAGGGAAAGGGAAAGAAAGAGAATCCATAGGCTGTTGACCCTCGTTAAATCTTTAAGCAGCAGGTCCAGCTTGATGGCATGAATAAACACCCAGTTCGTAAGCGGATATTGGATATAGGCAACAAGGTAAGAGTCGCCTTCATAGGTTTGGATGGTATATCCTTTCGGTCCGGTCAGTTGGCGGAGATCCAGCGACTGGGTGATGCCGTCTTTCGCTCCTCCCGTTGAATACAGGAAGCCGTTTGCATCCGCGACGCTGCTTGCCCCTTCCGACAGATTGGAGGAAGACAGGAACTTGTCGAAGATTTGGGGAGAGATGACGACCACCAGGTAACCGAGCAGGGACAGATCGTTTTTGTTGTAGACGGCTTTGAACAGGACGACGGACGACTCCTCCCCCCTCCACTTGAGGAAGGACCAATAAGGGGCTCCTCCTGATTTTTGCGCGAGCTCATACCATCCCTGGTTGACGAAGTCTTCGCTGGTCAAATAACCCGGTGTCATCGACAGGCTTACATTGGTGTTAAAAACATTCTTATACCGGTCCACCAGATAGATGCCTTCCAGCCCGTAAACGTTGTCCCACATTTCCCGGATCTGACTGTAAACATCATTGTAGGCCCTAATGCGTTCTTCCCCGTCCAGCTCATTCAGGTTGCCCTTAAACCTTTCCTGGATGCGCTGGGAATAGATCAGCACCTGGGAGGACTTCTCAATGCTTTGCAGATAATTGTCCAGGCTTCCCGTGTAAGAGTCAATCTGCTGCTGAATGACCCCGCCCTCCCTTTCCACGATCATGTTGCGGATGAAGGTGGAAGACAGTAAGGCAAAAGTAATGAGGGTGAGCAAGGAGACGAAGGCAAAGGAAAGCCAAAGCTTCCGGGCGAGCTTCAAGTCGTGAAATTTGCGCATGAAAGCATTCATGTTCCGTCCATCCCCCTATAAATCCATATCCTTGGGCGAAGGGCCGGCCTTACAGCCCGCTCATATGGCCAAGCCTTCGAGAAAGCTGGGCGGCACTGCTTTTGACCACCAGCCCCATTTCCCGGATCTTTTCTTCCGACAACCCGTAAGCACTTATGCTGATAGCGGCAATGACATCGTCCCATTTGTCCCGGACCGGGGCAGAGATGCAGAAGGCCCCGATGGAGGACTCCTCACGGTCGAATGCGATGCCCTCCTGCCGGATTTGCTCCAGCTCCCGCTTGTATTGCTCCGGAGTCCCGATCGTATGCTTGGTGATTTGCTCGAAAGAGCACTTATCCAGAATGTCGTCGACCCGGTCCTCGGGCAGCCAGGCCGTCAAGCTCTTGCCCAGGGCCGTATTGTAGACCATCCGCCTCTGCCCGACCGCGCCGAACAAGTACTGCCCCCGGTCCGGCTCCACATTCAGAAGATACAGGACGGTGCCTTGGTCCAGAATACCGAGATGGGCCAAACAGCCCGTTTGGCGGACCAGCTCGATCAGCACCTTCCTCCCTTCCGCGGTCAGGTCGGTGGAATTGGTGAACACCGCCCCCAGCTCAAAGGCCGCCGGCCCTATGCTGTAACGGTCGGAGTCCCTTACCTGCGTTACATAGCCGTGGTCCTTCAAGGTCAGCAAAAACCGGTGAACGGCACTTCGGTTCAGGCTCATCATCCGGGCCAATTCGCTAACCCCGAGCGGCCGCTTCTCCCTGACAAAGCATTGGAGAATCGTCAAGGTCCGGTCGACCGATTGAATGCGGTAATAAGGTGCTTCCTCTTCGGCAAGCTGTTGATCGTTTATCACGATAACGCTCCTCTCCTGGCTGCTTCCCGTTCTTTGGTTCATTATATAACCGATTGTAACACATTCTGTGACAATCGTTATGAAAATTTTGGGGTTTCCCACATAAAAAAAGACCGCCTCAAAAGGCGGTCGGAAAGCGAGCCTCAGCTTGCGTACGGAGAATGCGGTAAGGGCAGGCGGTTATCGCTTTATTTACTAGTATTTTTCCAAAGATTCCACAGGGTCGGGACGATAATTGAATCGGGGACGTGGAGGAACTCCCTTTCGATCTCGGCTCTCGTCTGTTCCGACAGGGGCTTTGCATTCAGCAGACCCACATTGCTCCGTACCTGCTCCGGGGTTTCCGCCCCGACCAGCACGCTGGTGATCCCCGGGGTATCCCTCACATAGGCGAAAGCCAGTTCGGCCATCGACATGCCCTCTCTTTCGGCCAGTCGCCGAAGCTTGGCCAGCCACGGGGAGGCCTGTTTGAGATGATCCGGAAGCCTGTCGTCCTCCAGAAAAATCAACCCCTGCAGGTAGGCACTGCGCGCCAGCACCAGCTTGCCGGATTGCCTCAGTTTCTCGAGCGCTCCCGTCCGAATGAGCCGCTGGTCCAGTACATTGAAGGGGATCTGAACCAATTCATACAGATCGTCCTGAAGAAACGGCCAGATGGCCTCGAACTCCTGGTCGACATGATTGGCAAGGGAAACCCCCACCTTGTCCACCAGGCCGGCCTGGACGCATTCCCGCAGCAGACCGGTCACCTCGGCCCCCCGGCTGGCCAGAATCAGGGGCGTATGCAGCAGCATGGCGGGAACACGGGTTACGCCTAGCTTGGCCGCCGAATTCTCTAATGTGTCGTAGATTTGCTGGCGAAGCTCCGGCTTCCCCGGCTCTTCGGACAAGGTCCATTTGGAGATCAGGGAAGGAATTGGCTTGCCGGCAAAATACCGCCCCAGCACTTCCTCGGAGCTTCCATAGCTGGGTGCGGTATCGAAGGAATGGATTCCCCCTTCCACGGCCGCGTCCAGAAGCCGGGTCGCGGTCTCCTGGTCCGGCTGCCGGGTTTGATTGGCGACCCCGTAGGTAAGGCCTAACTGAACCGTCCCCAAGGTGAGGGGAGATAAAAAGCTTCGGGTTTCTGCAGCGCTCATGCCTCGCCGCCTCCTTGTGGTATTAAATCTTGTCGTCCATCTCCCGAGCGTGAAAGGGGGGATGCCCGAGCTTGCGGGATATCCCGTCTGCGGTCAAGCGGATCTGCCGTGCCATATCCCTCAGCTTGTCGAGAGGAAACCGGTGCATGGCCCCGGACATGCTGACCGCTCCCTGTATGCTTCCGTACATGTTGAAGATGGGAGCGGCCAGGCAGCGTGCCCCCTCCACCATTTCCTGGTCGTCCATGGAGTATCCTTGAATCCGGACCTGCTCGAGTTCTTGCATCAGCCGGTCCTTCGTAACAATCGTGTGTTCCGTCAGCGCGGGCAATCCGCGCTCGTGAATCAGCTTCTCGACCGTTTCTTGGGGGAGGTAGGCCGTGATGGCCTTGCCGATGGCCGTTGCATTGAAAGGGGCCCTGGAGCCGACCGTATCGGTCATTCGGAGCGGTTGGGTGCTCTCGATAATCTCAACATACAGCACTTCTCCCTCCATCAGGACACCAAGATTGATCGTGTCCCCATAAAGGTCGGAAAGCTTCTTCATCTCGTTCCAGGCGGCGCTTCTCAAATTGTTCCGTTCGAGAAGATTTCTCGTCAGCATCAGCTGCTTGTAGCCGAGGCAGTATTTCCCGTCCTCGTCGCTCCGGCTGATATAGCCCCGGTTTTCCAAGGTCAGAACGATCCGGTAGGTCGAGGATTTGGGCTGGTCCAGCAGCTCCGCCAGCTCCAGCAGGTTGAGCGACCCCCTGTCGGCCAGCAGCTCGATTAAATCCAGGGCTTTGTCTATCGATTGAATGGTGTAGCGTTCTTGTTTATCGGTTGCTTCTTTGTTCATGGCCGGGCCTCCGTTTGAAACTGTCGTGCGTTATCAGGACAGCTTAATCAGCTGCCCGCCATCGACTACCAGGCAGTGGCCCGTCATATAACGCGAATCGCTCGAAGCCATGAACAGGGCGGCATCGGCGATTTCTTCCGGCTGGCCGGCTCTTCCCATCGGAATCGTTCGCCGGTATTCCCCAAAGGCATCCGGGTTATCGATCAGCGGCTTGGTCAGCCGCGTTTCGATGAACCCGGGGCAGAGGGCATTGACGCGGATGCCGTACGGGGCCAGCTCCAGCGCCATGGACATGGTGAGGAGATTGATCCCCCCCTTGGTCGCGTTATAATGCGCCTGATCCCCTTCCGCCGCCAGGCCGTTTACGCTGGACATGTTAATGATGGAGCCGCCTTTTCCCTGCTTCACCAACAGCTTGGCGGCCGCCTGCCCGGCAAGGAAGGTCCCTTTGAGATTAATCGCCATGTGGCGGTCCCATTCGGATTCTTCCAGCTCCAGGAAGGGAGCGGGCTTGCAGATCCCGGCATTGTTGACCAGCACGTCGACCGTGCCCCAGCGGTCCAGCACGGCGTCGAGCATCCGGCTGACATCAGCCGCATGCTGAACGTCGCCGTCCACCCAGAGAACTTCGCCCCCGTACGTCCCGATTTCTTCCGCCGCCGCCTGAAGAGCGGCCTTGTCGCGGCCCGTGATGGCCACCTTGGCTCCTTCTTGGGCGAACAGTACGGCCGTTGCCTTGCCGATGCCGGTTGACCCGCCGGTAATCCATGCTATGGAGTCCTTCAGTCTCATACCTTCCTCCTTATAAAGCAGCCAGTGCTTTATCCACCGCAGCCAGCGTATCCGAAACTTCCTGTTTCCCGTGAACGGCGGAAACGTACCACAGCCCGTTGGAGCGGACGAGGACCCCCGCCTC
This sequence comes from Paenibacillus aurantius, assembly GCF_032268605.1. Lineage (NCBI taxonomy): Bacteria > Bacillati > Bacillota > Bacilli > Caryophanales > Paenibacillaceae > Paenibacillus > Paenibacillus aurantius. The sequence goes on along the minus strand of NZ_CP130318.1, from coordinate 2,136,292 downwards.
GAGCATTTTTCCGGCAAACTCGGAATACTTCGCCGAATCCCGCTTGTTGAAGGACGCGAAATCCTCCACCTTCTTTTCATTGGTGAACATCATGTGGAAGACGGGACCGGCCTGGTTAACGATTCCCGGAATCCCGTGCTTGGCGAGCAGGGCCCGTATTCCTTCGACGATCTCGTTCGCCGTCTGCTCCATCCGGGTATACACCGCGCCCCCGTCCTTGGATAACTCGTCAATCGTAGCCAGAGCGGCCGAAGTCGCGACTCCGTTGCCGTTCAGGGTGCCCAGATGGCTGACCGTTCCCTCCTCGATCAAGTTCAGGATCTCCCGGCGTCCGGCAACTGCACTGATCGCGATGCCGCCTCCCAGGGCTTTGCCGATCGTCACGAGATCCGGCTTCAGGCCAAACTTGCCGTGGGCTCCTCCCAGGCTGAGCCGGAAGCCGGTGATCACCTCATCCAGAATCATGACGATGCCGAGTTCCTCGGTCAGCTCACTCATCCGCTCCAGGTAACCCGGCTTGGGGAGCATGCAGCCGGAGTTGCACATGACCGGCTCGGAGATGACGGCTGCGATCTCGTCCTGATGCTCCCGCAGGGCGGCTTCGAGCCCTTCAGGGTCGTTCCAGGGGAGCAGGATGATATCCTCCAGCGCATTCGGGCTTTGCCCGCCGGTCCCCGGCAGGATTTGCTCCGGCTGGCTGGAAGAGGACGCCCCGGTTTGGCGCATGTCCGAACTCGGAAAAGAAGTGAAGATGGAGTCCGACCAGCCGTGATAGTGGCCGTGAAACCGCACGACCTTCTTCCTGCCCGTGTAAGCCCGCGCGAGCCGCAGGGCCAGCATGACCGCCTCGGTGCCGGATCCGCTCAAGGCTACTTTGTCGGCGCAGGGCAGCACCTCCGTCAGCCGCCGGGCCAGCTCGATTTCGCCTTCGTGTTGCAGCCCGAAGGTAACGCCCCTGGTCATCGCTTGATGGACGTGCTCCGTAAAGCCAGGATGAGCGTGGCCCAGGATCAGCGGCCCGTAAGCAAGCAAATAATCGACGTATTCGTTACCGTCCGCATCATGAATGCGGGGTCCGGCTCCGGATACGGCATAGAGAGGGGCCGGCTTCATGGCGCTTCTTAACGAGCTGGCCACCCCGCCCGCCAGATAGGCTTTGGCGTCGGCTAGAAGCTGCCTGGATGTCTCAAATGATTTCATCGGTCGTCTCCTTTTAGGGACCCATTCGCGGCATGGGCTCTGCATCCAGCGGATACACGGGCCGAACCACGCGGTCATAGTGGAAATGCTTCAGGTTGGCGCTGCAGCAGCCGGGCGAATCGACATTAACGACATGCTTGGCGACCGGGCCGAACGCCGCCTGCCAAGCAATCGCCGATTTGGCTACGATGATCTTGAAATCGGCCGGCTGCAGACCGACGGAAAGAACGTGTCCGGCATCCCATGGAGCCGTCCTCTTCTCCGTCAGGATTAACGTGAGGCTGCCGCATTCGACGACGGCCGTCCTGCCCATGTCGGCCCTTTGCCCGGTCATGTAAGGCCCGACATGCCGGTAGGCTCCGTCAAACATCAGCCGAATCCGCCCCTTAACGGCCACCGGCTCGCCGTGCAGGGAATCGCTTTTGCCGCCGATCCGGCCCTCGAACGTTTCTCCTATGCCCAGACGGAAGGCTTCCTGAACCGCTTCCCGGTCGCAAATGACAGCAAGGGCTTTCTGCCGGACCCCGACAAGCTCGGCCAGCACGTGGGTCGCATCGGCGGGGGCTCCTCCCCCTACATTATCCGAGCCCTCCGCCAGAATGACGGGGCCTTCGGGCTGGGAGAGCGCCTCGGCGACCGCTTCTTTCGGACCGGCGTACGAAACATTGAAGGTTTCCTTCCGCTCGTGTGCCATCCGAATCAACTCTTCGGCGCAAGCGGCCGCGAGCTCCGGCTCGCCGTTGGTCGTGACGACAAACGACATCCCGGCATCCGGCACATCACTGTAAGGAAAGCCTCCCGCCACGGTTACATTCAATACCCGCGGATCGGCTTCCATTTCGAAAGCCCGGTCCATTACTTCTTTCATGCTGCCTTCTTCCGTCATCATCCCCTGCGGGACAACCAGCATCCCCGTGTGGCCGAAGGCCCGGACCGGGTCGATCTCCTTGCGGATGGTCCGGACCAGAAGATCGAACGCCTCTACGGCTCTCTCGTACATATCGATATGCGGGTAGGTGTCATAGCCGACGATCACATCGGCATGCCGGACCATATCGGGGCTTATGTTGCCGTGCAGGTCAAGCGTCATGGCGATGGGAAACCCGTCGCCCAGCCTCGCGCGCAGCCGTTTCAGGCATTCCCCCTCGTAATCGGGATGACGCTCCGAAACCATGGCGCCGTGCATGATGAGCACGAGACCGTCCGCTGCCGGATCGATCGAAGACACGACGGCTTCAAGCAGAGCCTCGCCGGCGGCGGCGTTGACCATCCCGCTCGGCGTGGCGGCCGCATATAGGCCTGGGACGAGCTCGGCACCATGGCCGGCGGCGGCATCAAGGACGCCTCCCATCGAGGTGCGCGTTCCGGCATAGCGGGTGCGGAAGGCGTCCCAGCCCTCCGACCATTCCCCTTGGAACTGCTCCAGCCGGGTCAGGCCGGGAGCGAAGGTGTTCGTTTCGTGCAGAATCCCCGCTACCGAAATCCGAAGCGGACGGTTCATCAGGCTTGCTCCCCCCGGCGGGTCGGCGCGTAGGCAATGGCGTCGATCTCCACCAGGTAGCTTCCGATCGAGCAGCCGATCGACGTCCGGGTAGGGAAAGGACGCTTCATGATGCTTTCATACGCTTTGTTGTAGCCGGGAAAATCTTCCATGTTCGTCACGTAGGCATTGACCTTGATCACATGGTCCAAATCCAGTCCGGCTTCCTTCAGAATCGTCTCGATGTTACGCAGGCACTGGACCGTCTGTTCCTCAATGGTATCCCCGACCACTTCGCGGGTAACCGGATCGACCCCGACCTGCCCGGAGACATAGACGAAATCTCCGGCCCGTAGGGCATGAGAGAAAGGAAGCGGAAATTCAGGGGCCTTGCTGGAATGAATGGGCTGAGACATGGATATCAAGCTCCTTTATGGATCATATAGTAGGGATCGTTACTGAACCTTCCCGCGGGCATCCACCGGGATCATACGCTCCAGGCGTCCGTCGCGGACACCCAGGAGCCGGTCGTGCAGATTGGCGACGGCGCAGCAGTGATTCGGGATGATGCCAACGACATCCCCGATCTTAAGGGTAACGCCTTCCGGTACGGAGAGCACGCCATGCTCCTCGCTCAGCCTCTCCACATACACGTCCGGGAGCTCCGGAAGGAACCCGTAGCCCCGGCGGTGCGGGCTGGTATCGTTCGACAGTGTCTTCGAGCCGGCGTCGACAATGGCGATCCCCGGTCTCGGCGTACTTACGACGGTGGCGAAAATCTTCATCGCGCATTCCTCTTCCCCGATCAGGCCGGGAAAAAGCTGGGAGCCGTCTCCGAAAACATAAGCCCCCGGCCGCATCTCGGTCACGCCGGAGCCTGCGAGCTCCTTGATGAATTTCGAGGTCGGCGTGGAGCCGACGCTGATGTCCGGCACCTCCACCCCTCTTCGGCGGAGAGCCTTCTGGGAGTCGAGCAGGGCTTCGGCCTCGGCCAAGGCGATCTCCAGGCAATCTTCCCGGCGGGACTGGCCGTAGGCATGACCGGCATGGGTCATGAGGGCCGCAAGCCGGATGCCCGGGAGCTTCGCTATCTGGACACCCAGATCGGCCGTTTCTTCGCCGGGTTCTTTGCCGCAGCGGTTCAAGCCGCTGTTAACGTCCAAATAAAGCGGGATCCGCTCGTGCAGGTGCTCCCCGAGCTCCGAGAGCCCATTGGCCGCTTCCAAGCTGTCCACGCTGACGGAAACGCGGATCCGCTTCATCAGCCTGGCGAGACGCTCCAGCTTCAGCCGCCCCACGAGCGGATACGCGATAAGGATATCGCGGACCCCGCCGTCGGCCATCACCTCGGCTTCGCCCAGCTTGGCTACCGTGATGCCGGAGGCCCCGTACCGCAGCTGCTCCCCTGCGACCCACTGGCTCTTGTGCGTCTTCGTGTGCGGCCTCAGCCGGACGCCCGCTTGGGCAGCGAGGTCGGCTGTGGCCCGCAGATTGGCATCCAGCCGGTCCAGATCGATGGCGACGGCCGGGGTTTCTGCCGTGTCCGGCAGAGAATGAAAAGCCATGAGTCCTTCCCCTCCTGTTCGTTTACAGCTTCAGCTTGACAACCAGCTTGCGCAGCGGGGCGCTTGCCCGGGTATATCCCCAAGTCCGGTGAACCTCTCCGGGGACCAGAACGAGAAAATCCCCTTTATACAGATCGATTGACGTCTCCCCGGGTACCTTCTCGAAGAGAAGAGCATCGTTATCCCGTAAATCCTGAAAGACTTCCAATCCTTCGCTGTCGGGGGCATAACCGATCCGTTCCTCGCCCTCGAGGATGAAATGAATATCCGTATAGGCCATATGCACCTCGGCCTTCCCTTCGGAGAGCGGCTTGGTTTCCCCCTCCTGCAGCATGATATACAGCTCATCCCCCCGGATCTCGTTGCGTCCCTGCTTCAGAGCGGATGGATCGCAGGCTTGGAGATAGTCCAAAGCTTCCCTCAGCTTCGGGCTTACGGCTTTTAGATGCGTGTCCAGGTCTTTTAGGTTTCCGAATATCATCGTATCCGTCTCTTCCTCTCTTCTGTGCTTATCGACTAACGGGCTTAACCGAATCCCCGTGAAGAAAAACCTGCTTGACGGCCATGGCCTCATCCACAATCAGCAGGTTGGCGAGCTTGCCTGCCTCAATGCTTCCCATGCGGTCCTCCTGCCGGATCACCCGGGCCGGGTTAAGGGACGCCATGCGGAAGGCCTCCACCATGCCGACGGAAGCGTGGTTCCTCATGTTGCGGACGGCCTGGTCCATCGTCAGCCGGCTTCCGGCCAGCTGCCCCAGATGATTCCAGTTCACGTCGGAAGGGTCTCCATTCTCCACGCCCGCCTCCGGCATGGCGTCGGTAATGATGATGACGCGGTCCGTTCCCTTCGTCTTATGAATCAGCTTCAGCATCAAGGGCCGGACATGAATCCCCTCCGCGTCCGGAATGACCTCCGCGTAAATATCATCATGAACGAGAACCGCTTCGTCGACGCCGACCTCCCGGGTGCCGGCATACCGGGTCGGCGAGGGGGTCGTTCCCGAGGCGTTCGTGCAGTGGCAGCCTATCCGAAGACCCGACGGGACGAACCGGAAGATTTGCTCCGGCGTCGCCTCCGAATGCCCCACCGAGAACGAAATGTCATACGGAGACGCTTCCTTCACGAACTGTTCCTGGCCGTCCAACTCGGGAGCGAGCGTCCATACCTTGATCCGATCGCCGGCCGTCCGCAGGATTTCCCGGTATTCCTCCGGGTCCACAGGCCGGATCGGTGAGGTGACCGCCCCGTATTTCTTGTTAATGTACGGGCCTTCCATATGAATCCCCGCCAAGGCTGAAGAGAACGGCTTGCCGGAATTCATCGCTTCGAGGATCGTCTGCAGACCCTCCCGGACCTGTTCCCTGCTTTCATTGTAGGTGAAGGTCGGCAGGATCGCGGTCGTTCCGCGGTTCAGATGAGCGAGGGCGAACTCATAAGGTTGCTCCCACGACCAGACGCCGCCGCCTCCATGGCAGTGAATGTCAACGAATCCGGGAGCTATATAGTCGCCCTCCGCGTCCCAGATGTCCGCTTCCTCGGGAAGGGGAACCGCTCCCCGTTCCCCGCAGCCGGTTATGTACCCGTCCTTGATGAGAACCACCCCGTCCGGAATCAACCGGTCACGGCCTACAATGGTTCCGTTAACAATGGCTTTGATGCTGTTCTCCGCCATTCGCCTGCCTCCTGTTTCCCGTCTTAGGCTCCAGCCTATCCGCCGAACGGATAAGCGGGAAGTCCGGTTGTTCGTGTCTTCAGCCGGAACAAGCCGCCCGCCAGGGGCTGCTCCTCCCTTTCCTTGTCACTCAGGTCCGCTTTCGCCGATGTGATGTACAGCTCATCCAGGCGATCCCCGCCGAATGTGCAGGAAGTAACGAGGGAAACCGGCAGGGTGATCCTCTCCAGGAGGGTTCCTTCGCGCGGATTCCAACGGGTGACTTGACCGCCTCCCCAATGGGCGATCCAAATCATGCCTTCCGCATCGACGGTCATCCCGTCGGGCAGGTCGTTCCCTTCCGGCAGGGCAACGACCGTCCGCCGGTTGCTCAAGCTCCCTCTGGCCAAATCGTAATCATAAGCCGTGACTTGACGGGCAGCCGAATCGATAAAATACATCACCTTGTTATCGGGGCTCCAGCCCAAGCCGTTCGCTATGCTGACTTGATCGACGGCCTTCCTGACCCGGAGGTCGGTGTCCAGGCAATATAAGCTGCCGGCCCCCTTCTCCCCGCTCATGCTCAAGGTTCCCGCCCAGAACCGTCCGGCAGCGTCACACTTTCCATCATTGAAGCGGTTGCCGGGGAGGTGCTCTTCGGGATCAAGCAGCTTTACCGCTCCCGCCGTATCCTCATAAGTATAAAACCCGTCCTGCATCGCGAGCACAAAGCCGCCGGAGCGCCTGGGCACCGCCGCCCCGATCATTCCGTTAAGCAGAATCTGCTTATGGATACCGGTGCCCGGGTCGAGGGTATAAAGCTTCCGGGATGGAATATCCACCCAATGCAAAACCCTTTTGGAGGCTTCCCAAGTCGGTCCCTCCCCTAGATCGGCCCGGATATCGCCAATCGTTTCCGGTACGCCAGCCATCTTTCCCCTCTACCTCCTTTGGACTATAGGAGTACCATGTTACAGCCGGTTTTATTGAGTGATACCTTCGTTTCATTTTCAATATACCACAATCCTAATTCTGGTTAAAGATGTTTTCGCGAAAATTTCCCCACAACAAAAAGCCTCTATCCCTTTCGGGACTAGAGGCTCATGTGGATGTTCGGCTAATGAACAATATACCCTCTCATTCCGGTGTCAACAGTTGAAACACCGGCCGGTTCTCCCCAACCGCCACATTGTTGTCGTTGCGGATTACGGCAGGAGCAAGCCGGCGCAGGCGATCAATCGTTTCTTGCCGGTCATACCCGATTTGTTCCAGAATCGAAGCGACAATAAGCGGCCATTCTTCCTCGGAGCCGTCAAGCACCTTCAAGGCAAAGCCCAGCCGCTCCCGGCGCAGTCCGAAGCAATAGACCCCTTTGGCGCCGCCCTTGGCGACAATATTGTCATCCATAAGCAGGGTGGAACAGATCAGGTTCGTTCCGGACACCAAGCTATACTGCCGGTTCATGATGGCGGTCAGCTTCTCTATGGCAGACCGGGTCGCTTGATCCTCCACCAAGGCAGGTACGGCAAGCTTCAAATACACCGTGGCCAGCCGGAACAACGGGATAGCGAAGACCGGGCATCCGCAGCCGTCCGTGCCGAGCACGACCTCATCCGCGGGCATCTCGGCAAGCATGGCGAGCGTATCTACGATTTCCCGCTGAAGCGGCCCGTCCGGATCGGCATAGGATTCCATGGCATGTCCGCGGTGCTTGCAGTAGGAAATCATGCCGAGATGCTTGCCGGAGCAATTGTGGTAGATGCGCCTCGGCGGTTCCCCCTTTGCGATAAGAGCGTCGCGCGCCGAAACGGCAAGCGGATAGGTCGGTAAACAGATAAGCTGCTCCTCGGCTATGCCGGTTTTGGCCATCAAGGAGGTAAGGGCCTGGACGTGCATCGGCTCGGCCCGGTGGGAACCGGCCATAACGGCGACTTCATTCTCCGCTAACCCGAACGCTTCCTCCACTCCCGCCTTGATCGCCGGAAGCGCCTGAACCGGCTTGCCGGATGAGCGCAAGTAGGTTAAATAGTCCGTGTCTCCAACCGCGTATTGGATTTTCCCGTTTGCGCCGACACCGCAAATATGGCCCATGTGGACATTTTCCACCGTATGGCCCCGGTATTCCTCGACCAATACGGCGGGTCCTGAGGTAATCTTCTTCTCCGTCATGTAGCAAGTCCTCCCCTTAACTCCATATCTGCAAAAATCTGTTTAATCGCCGCGATCCTCATCGGATCTATGTTCCCGTCCAGCGCACCGCCCTGCCTCACGCCCGTTCCGAAATGGACCTGGCGCACCCCGCTTGAACGAATAAAGGCTTCCAGCGATTCCATCTTCAGGCCGGAACCCGCAAGGATAGCGATATTCCGCTCACGGCCGAGCGCTTCAAGCTTCCGCAGCTTCGGGATGGCATCGAGTGCACTCGGGAGGCCGCCGGACGTGAGAACCGTTGTGACGGATGAGAACCCCTTTAAGGTTTCGAGGGCTTCCTCCTGATGAAGCACCTCATCGAAGGCCCGGTGAAACGTAACCGGTTTGCCGCCGGCCGCATCCAATAATCTTCGGAGCGCCTTCGTGTCAATGCGGTGATCCGCGGTTAAGGCCCCCAGGACAAAAGCATGAATGCCGGTCTCGGCAAGAACACGAATATCCCGTTCCATGACCCGGAGGTCCTGCTCGTCATAGACAAAAGTTCGGCTGTGGGGTCGGATCATCACATTCACGGGAATGCCGTCCGCCGCCTCCAGCGTTTCCAGCACGCAGCCCAGACTTGGGGTCAATCCGCCTTCGGACAAGGCACTGACCAGCTCGATCCGGTCGGCACCGGCCCGCCTAGCGGTCCGGGCTTCATCCGGTGTCATCGCAATCACTTCTAACAGCATGCCAGTTCCCTCCTTGTTGTCAAACTACAACTCTCTCTTGGAAGCTCGGCACCGCATTCCGGGTTCCGACCTCTACCATTTTTTCATCGTAAACAATAGGAGATCTCTTTTCAATGACGCGAAGGTCCCATTCCGTTCGATTCGCCCTCTACTCTTTTGATTCCTCCTTTGCCCGAATGGTATAGTTTATCTAGAGATAAGGGGGATCAGCCAGCCAGGTTTACCAATTCGGGAAGAAGGAGTGAGAGTATGCAGAAACGGAAGCTGGGCAAGCAAGGCTTGGAAGTGTCCTCCTTGGGATTAGGTTGCATGGGAATGTCCGAGTTCTACAGCGGAAGGGACGATAAGGAGTCCCAAGCCACGATTCGCCATGCTTTGGATCAGGGGATTACGTTCTTGGATACGGCGGATATGTATGGGGTCGGCCGGAATGAGCAGCTGGTGGGGCAGGCCATCCAGGACCGCCGCGACGAGGTGATCCTGGCGACGAAGTTCGGCAACGAGCGGGCCGAGGACGGCACGTTTCTCGGAATCAACGGCCGTCCGGAATACGTGAGAAAGGCTTGCGAAGGCAGCCTCCGCCGCTTGGGCGTCGACTATATCGATTTGTACTATCAGCACCGGGTGGATCCCCAGGTTCCGATTGAAGAGACGATCGGCGCCATGGCGGAGCTGGTCCAGGAAGGGAAGGTCCGCTATCTGGGGATGTCCGAGGCCGCTCCCGAGACGCTACGCCGCGCTTTTGCCGTGCACCCGATTACCGCCCTGCAAACGGAGTATTCCCTTTGGAGCCGGGATGTCGAGGACGAGGTTCTCCCTGTATGCCGGGAGCTGGGCATTGGTTTCGTGCCCTACAGCCCGCTTGGCAGAGGGTTCCTGACCGGCCAAATCCAAACGTACGAGGACCTGGCGGAAGACGACTACCGCCGTCATTCCCCCCGCTTCCAAGGGGAGAATTTCCAGAAGAACCTGGAGCTGGTTCAGCGGATTAAAGAAATCGCCCGCGAGAAAGCATGTACCCCTTCCCAATTGGCGCTTGCCTGGCTGCTGGCCCAAGGGGACGACATCGTTCCTATTCCGGGTACGAAACGGATTTCCTACCTGGAGGAGAACATAGGGGCTTTAGCCGTTACCTTGAGCGAAGCGGATCTGGCCCGCATCGAGGAAGCAGCTCCTCAGGGCGCAGCCTCCGGAGACCGCTATCCGGCGGCCGCCATGAAGAGCCTGAACCGGTAGTCCTGCGTACCGAACCTCCGAAAACAGCCCTCCGAAGCTTAGCTTCAGAGGGCTGTTTTCCTGTTATCCATCAAGGGGAGCCGACAGCGGACAGAAGGGAGATGGCGATCTTCAACATCCCTTTGACTTTATCCAATTTTCCCCTTTCGTGTTAAGGTTTCTAGAACTTTTGCCGACGCCTGTTGCCTATTGGCCCGTTAAGCGAAATAATAAGGGAATCTGCTTTCTTTTTGTAAGTGGAACGAATCAGCCGGCAGGCTTTCTGCTTTCTAGATAGAAAGGTGAATGGAACATCATGGAATTAACACATCCTAAGCTTCAAGGAGACGCTGCCCGGGCAGCCTTTCCCCTCTCTTTGCTTTCCCTTACCGTTGGAGCGTTCGCGATCGGGATGACGGAATTCGTCATCATGGGGCTTCTGCCTAACGTGGCCGAGGATCTGAACGTCAGCATTTCTGCAGCGGGGCAGCTCATTACGATGTACGCGCTGGCAGTAGCCGTAGGGGCTCCTCTCCTGACGGTGCTTACCCACAAAATCCCCCAGAAGAAATTGCTTTGTCTCCTGATGGTTTTGTTTATTGGGGGCAACGTTCTCTCCGTCTTTGCCCCAAGCTATGCCGTCCTGATGGCCGCCCGGATGATCACGGCCTTAACCCACGGGACGTTCTTCGGGGTCGGCGCGGTGATTGCCTCCCGCCTCGTCCATCCGGACAAACGGGCCGGAGCCGTCTCCCTGATGATGGCGGGGCTTACCATTGCCAATATCATCGGCGTTCCGATGGGTACTTATATCGGCCAACATATGGGATGGCGGGCCTCGTTCGGTTCGATTGCCCTCATGGGGGCCGTGACCTTGGTCGGCATCCTTCTCTTCATCCCGTCCCTCCAGAAGGAGCAGCCGGTCAGCGTCCTCCGCCAGATTAAGGATATGGTCAACCGTAAGCTCCTGCTGTTTCTGGTGATCGCCGTTCTGGGGAATGCCGGCCTGTTTGCCGTCTTTACCTACATCACCCCGCTGCTCGTGCAGGTGACGGGCTTTGCCGAGTCCAGTGTAACCTGGATCCTCATCCTCTTCGGCTGCGGGGTAACGGCCGGCAATCTCCTCGGCGGGAAGCTGGCGGATTGGAAGCTGATGCCTTCCCTGCTTGGTCTTTATTTGACGATCTGCGTGATCCTGACCGCTTTTACCATTACCGTTCATCATCCCGCTGCCGCCGTCGTGACCATTTTTCTATGGGGAGCCGCTTCCTTCGCCGTCTTCCCGGGGATGCAGGTCCGCATCATGAGCCTGGCCCGGTCGGCACCGGCTTTGGCCTCGACCACTAGTCATTCCGCCGGTAACCTGGGCAATGCTACGGGCGCCTTCATCGGCGGGGCGGTGATCACCCATCTGTCCTTGACTGCTCTGCCGTGGGTCGGTGCCGTTCTTGTGGGACTCGCCTTGGCTCTTGGGATCGGCTGCTATCTCGCAGAACGGAAAAATCCGGTGGAATAAGGTAAGGGATAGAATCAACAAGAAAGAAGCTGCTGCGTTGGCTTGCGAAGGTCGGTATGGGAATATCCCCGTAATAATGTGCCCAAGCTCGTTATTCAACGGAAGCAGCATCGCTCAAAAAGAAAACGGATGGGAGACGCCATGGACTCCAATCCGTTTTCTTTTTGTAGACAGTCTTCTCGTGAACACGAAGGTTCACTTCGTCTTACCAACCAATTGTTGACTTCCTTCAAACGCTTCGTCCCGCGTGTTGGTTATCCCTTATTGATAATCGGAATTCCAGACACGGGCCTTATAGAAGGCGCCGCCGGTTACAGTCCTTAGATCGTTCGGCTGAAAGAAGTCAACCTGATCGGTGGTCCAGGTGTATTTCGTTCCCGCCTTCTGGTTCGTCATCACCACCTGGCCGGACGGCTGGTTGCTGATGCTTTTTACCCAGTGGTGATTGATATCGCTAGCGCCTTCATAGTTTTCCAGCCAGACGTCCTCTGATTTGCTGTACTGGTATACCTTGGTATTGGACGTGACCCACAGCTTGTCGGTATCTCCGTACACGGCAAACAGATCATGTCCCCAGTTGGTCGGCAGGCGCTTCCGGTGAATTTCTTCCAGAATCGGGGCCTCCGGGGTTCCCTTGACTTTCAGCTCCACCAAATAATAGTCTCCGACCGCCCAGAGCACTTCCCTCTCCGGATCCCATAACACGCCATGAGCGCCTGGGAGCGTAAACTGGGTGTAAGTAGAAGAATCAGGTCCTTGTGATGCGGTATATAGTCGTACCCAGCCGCCCGCGCTCGCCGCTACGGCGACATTTCCATCAGGCAGCAGCTCGGCGGCATGCGGGTTTCCGCCAACGATCACGCCCCATGTCCGGCTGTTGCCTGACGGGTAGGGGACGACGGCCGCAAGACCGCGGGAATCCGTCACCAGCATGTATTTCCCGCCTGTCCGGCCTTCCCTCAGCTTGACGTCGGACGGCAGCCCCCATCCCTTCGTGAGTCCCTCAAATCCGTTAGACTCCGACGGGGCCCACGACCATTTAAGGGCGTTTTTGTCATCCCAACTGCTTTTCTCCGGGTCATAGACGCGAATTTCTTCCGAGCCCTGATCGGTAACCGCCACCCAGTAATCCTTATGCAGCCCCGGACTGGCATAGGAAGAAGGGTTGAAAACAAGCAGAAGCAAGACAGCGGCAACCGAAACCAGCAAACGGGCTTTCCACTTACTCTTGAACAGATTCAAATTCAGTACCTCCTAAAAAGGATTTTGGTCATTCCTTACTTGGACATAGGGTACGGACCATCCCATTGGGGAGCAAAATCCCTCCATCATTTTGGAATCGTAGGCATCATTTTCCAAGTATCGCCTAAACCAAGTGTAGGATGGTTACAAAACTTCTGTCAATCCTAAAGCCTTAATAATTCTGAATTTTGGCCCTACTCCTCCCTGCAAATCGTTCCGGCAATGTACCGGTAGCCTGATTCGCCGTAATAGTAATAGGTGACCAGAATGCTATCGTCCGGAAGCTGCACCGCACTGGTATACCCGATGTCGGTGCCGAGCCCGTCTTCCCGCAGTATGGTCTCCTCCACGTCTTCGAAACCGCATTCGGCATCCAGCAGGAAAGCTCGGACCCCGTAGGGCTCCAGCCGGTAGCCATAGGAAACGAGCACCCGGCCGCTTCGCAGACGAAGGGCGTGAAAGGGGCTCGGGGAATAAAAGGGACGTTCCGTCAGCCCGCTCCAGCTCTTTCCACCATCCACGGATTCCGCCGTCAGGAGCGGACAGGCCGTCTCGGCGGACCCTCCCTTCCGCTTGGGGGCCGTCCGGATGAAGGCTACCAATTTACCCGACGGTGCCAAATAAAGGTTAGGTTCCTGAAGCTTGTAGTCCTCGTGCTCCAGAACGGCCGACAGCGTCCAGGTGAGCCCCCGTTCCGTTGTTCGGACGATGGTCATCTTATCCCCGAACTCGTTTCCTCCATAGGTGGCCAAGACAAGGGAGCCGTCCCCAAGCTCCGCGGCATTGCCCCTGACGGCGGCGGCGCCGGCCGTGATCCGGACCGGGGCGTCCCAGCTTGCTCCGTTGTCGGCGGAACGAATGGAGTACAAGCCTTCCAGCCGGCCGACCCATTGGTCTTCCATGACATGATCCGCCGGTCCTATACTCCCCCCATCCTCCTTGGCCATCACCTTCCAGGTAAAGAACGTAGCAAACAGCGTGCCTTCCTTCAGCACATTCAGACACGGATCCTGAATGCCGTACAGGAAATCGTCATGCAGCAGGGCAGCGGTTGTTTCCCAAGAGGTCCCGCCGTCCGAGGATCTGACATGAACCGCTTTGGAGGCCGGATCGATATGCATGGTCTTGCCGATTAAACGCTGCAGGTCCCGGCCTTGGCGAAAGCCCACCATCAGCGTTCCATCCGAAAGCGAGACCGCGTTAGGAAAAGTATTGTACTGCCCGTCTTGGTAAATCACCAAGTCTTTGATTTTCCGAAGCTTCATCCTCGTTTCCTCCTCAGAGCCCGACACCGGTGTCCTCTCCGGTTCAGGTAATGGTGATTTTTCTCGCCAGTATGGTTTTGCAGGGTACGCCGTCCGCACGCGGGTACTGGAAGTCCGAATACACCAACAGCGCCTGGTTATCGTTCAAGGCAATCAGGCCCGCATAAGCGCAGGTGTCCTGATTGATCCCCTCCTGCGGTCCGGAGAGCATGACGGTTTCCCGGCCGCTCCAGACCCGGCATTCCGGATCCTGCGAATAACGCAGGAACAAGCCGGGCCGGCCGTACACCGCCAAGGTGATGCCGCTTTCCGGCAGGTGGAGAAGATTCGGCCACACCCCAAGGGAATCGAATACGGCCGGCCGGCTCCACGTCTTCCCGTTATCCAGCGACCGGCTTTCGTACAGCGGGCCAATGCCGTGGCCGTCCGTCGTGCGAAATAACGCATATAGCGAACCGTCCGGCAGAAAACAGACATCCGGCTCCGTAAATCCGTCCCTAAGCAGGCTCTTCTCATCCGCTTGCGGGTCCGGCTCATAGGCAATGGTGCTTCGGTACTCCCAGGTCCGCCCTTCGTCGGTCGAACGAAAGAATAGACAATGGAAGTGAACCGGTGCCTGATCCGCGGTCCTGGCATGCTGGTAGTGGATCCCCCAAATCGAGCCGTCCGGCGCCTCTCTCATCCGCCAGAAGGCGGAATGGGGAAGGTGGCCGGACTGCCTCATTTTCAAGGCGTCCGGAATCTCGATGAAAGCCTGCTCCTCCTTCCACTCCGTTTCTCCCCGTTTTTGCCTCTTAAAATAGAACACCTGATGGGCCTTCGGCAAATCCTTCACCCTGTAGTAGGCTTGGAGGGGACCGTAGGAGGACCGGTTCTCCGACACCGGTTCTCCTTGAATGGCACTGGACGGTATCTCCTCACTCTTCTTAAGATAAGGGGCCAGCCGATCCCCGCCGGCAAGCTGGAGACCTATGTCCATAGGAGGGGTTTCCTGCCAGGTTACCCCTCCATCCCCAGAGACGGCATACCCTTTGGGCAGCCCGTAGGCGAGAATGGAATCCGCCTCCTTATGGAATTCGACGCACAGCCGGCCGTCCGGCAGTCTGTGCAGAACAGGGAACTGCCAAGGTCCCCAAGCCCGAACGGTTTCCGGAGCCTGCGAAACGACTACGGGTTCGCCAAGTTCCACTCTTCCTTTCATCCTATGGTTCACCGTCATTCCCCCTTAGGTCGGATGCTGGTTCTTCTCCCGGGGTTAGCCCTTGAGCGAACCTACCATGACACCTTTGACGAAATATTTCTGAAGAAACGGGTAAACGAGAATAATGGGCAAGGTAGCGGCTATGATCGTCGCCGCTTTGATAGTTTGGCTGGTCACCTGGGATGTAATCTGGATGTACGTTCCGGTATTCGTCGGATCGATCCGGTCCTGCTGCAGAATTTTCTGAACGAGCAGCTGGAGTACATAGTCATGCTTATCCCGCAAATAAATCATGGCATCGAACCAGGCATTCCAATGGCTGACGGCCGACCATAAGGCAATCACGGCAACAATAGGCATCGATAGCGGCAGCAGAATGCGGTACGCCACCTGCAGCGGGTTAGCCCCGTCCACGATGGCGGATTCCTCCAGCTCCTTCGGAAACGTCATCAGAAAATTGCGGGCCAGGATAATGTACCAGGCATTGGCGAGAGACGGCAGAATCAGCGACCACTTGGAACCGATCAAGCCAAGCGACTTCATGTTCAGGTAAGAGGGGATCAAGCCACCCTGGAAAAACATCGTCAGCAGGATGTACAGGGTTATCGTATTACGCAGGGGCAGCTTCCTCTGGGAGAGGGCGAACGCCGCGCCAAGCGTGACCAGCACCGTCAAGCCGGCCCCCACCACGGTCCGAAAAACGGTGTTGGCATAAGCGTAGGAGATGATGTCGGACCGGAATACCTGCCGGTAGGAATCCAGGTTGAAGCCGTGCGCCCAGAAACGCAGGCCGAGCCGGTCCACATAAGCCGGTGCGGTCAACGACAGCATCAGCAGATCCCAGAAGGGGTAGAGGAACAAGAGGGAAAGCCCGATCATAAAGGTATAATTGCCTATATCAAAAAGCTTGTCTGCGAGCCGTCTATGGTTCTGAGCATTCAATCCGTTCACCTCACCATAATCCGTATTCGTTAAACCGTTTGATGATCCAATTGGCGGACAGCACCAGCACCAGGCCCACCACATTCTTGACAAGCCCGACGGCTGTAGAGAACCCGTACTTCGTCTCCAGCAAGCCTACGCGGTACACATACGTGTCAATGACATCGGCCACATGATAAACGGCCGGGTTGTACAGGTTGAAGATTTGATCGAAGCCGGCATTCAGAATCCCGCCGACGCTCAAGATAAAGAGAATCGTCATGATCGGAACGAGCGAGGGAATCGTGATGTAGCGCATTTGCTGAATACGGGTGGCGCCGTCGATTCGGGCCGATTCATACTGGTCCGGGTTGATACCGGCCATGCCGGCCAAATAGACGACGCTTCCCCATCCGACGCTTTGCCATACGTGGCTCGCGATCAGCACCCCGACAAAGTAATGGGAGTCCGCGAGGAAATAAACCGGCTTCCCTCCCAACAGGGTAATGAGGTAGTTAACGGCCCCGCGGGATGGGGAGAGCACCTCGATCAGGACACCCGAGAGGATGACCCAGGACATGAAATGGGGCAAGTAGGAAATGGTTTGCATGGCTATTTTGAACCGTTTGTGAACGAGCTCGTTGAACAGCAGCGCGAGAACAATCGGCGCCGGGAATCCGAACAGAATATGAAGGGAGCTGATCACTACCGTATTCCTCAGAATGCGCCAGAAGAACGGATCCGTGAAGAAGCGCTCAAAATGCTCGAAGCCGACCCAGGGGCTTCCCATAATCCCCAAAGCGAATTTGTAATCCTTGAAGGCGAGAATGACGCCGTACATGGGGACATAATGAAAGAGGAAGAACCCGATTAAAGCGGGCGCCGCCATTAAATAATAGTAGCCGTATTTCCCATTCGGACGAGCCAGACGCTTTCTTCTGGCAGCTGCAGTTGAAGCACCGACAGCGGTACCGCTCACCAGCTATCCCTCCTGTCCTTTATGATGGCCAGCTCTTATTTTTTGTTGACGGCGTCATACTGCTTCTGGTATTCGTCGATAATCGCCTGTCCTCCGACCTCGAGGAATTTCTTCTTGAACGCGTCCCATTCCTTGTCGATATCGAGCTTTCCGGTCATCGCGTTCGTTTCGAACTCCCGGACGAGCGTATTGACCGCCGCTCCGCTTTTGGCCGCCGCTTTGTTGGTGGAGGTCGTGACGAAATTGACCGTGTTGTAGACGACCGGGCTGTTCATGGCGATGTCGTAGGCCGGCATATCGACTTTATAGATGATATTCTTCTTCTGGTATTCCCACGTGTCAGGGCGAAGGGCAAAATACTGGTTCGACCCCTCCGCTACCGTTTTATCCACGTTCTGGTATTCCGGCGTTACCTGGATAATCCCCTCGGGCGTCCGGGTATACCCTTTTCCCTCTTCTCCATAAAACACGCGGGTCCAGAATTCATCATCCGCGGCAAAATAATCCTTGATGGCCATGATCCGCTGGATTTTCTCGTCGCTTGTGTCTTTTCCGAAGCCGAAGCCGAACTGCATTCCGGGAAAAGGGATGTTTCCGGTCGCCTTCTGCCCGTCCGGTCCCGCAAACGGCTTGAAAAACTCCACCTTGGCATTCGGGTTATTGTCCGTCAGCATTTTCGTTAAATTGCCCACCGTATTCGAGGCATACCACCACGGATGGTCGGCCAGCACGCCAATTTTGCCGGTGCTCCATTTGACCCGCTGCTGCGGACGCTGGTCGGTGATCGATTCCGGATCGATCAGCCCTTCCTTATACCAGCTTTGAAGAACCTTTAAGTAGGCCTTGTAGTTATCGGTGGTAGCGGTTGCAGAAACTTTGCCGCTCTTGTCTGCATAGTAGTTCACATCCGGTGCGCCGATGCCGAAAGCACCCTTCAGGTACAGCTGCAAGCCGTGGCCGCCGTACGTGTCGTTCTTGCCGTTCTTGTCGGGATCGTTATAAGTAAAACGTTTCAGCACTTCATGATACTCTTCCATCGTCTCCGGCATCTTGGAAATTCCCACGTTATCCAGCCAGTCCTTGCGGATGGCCATGACCCAAGGCTGCAGCTGGGCATAGTTGAAGAAAGGCACACTGTACAGCTTGCCGTCATAGTACATGGAGCTTTTTACAATTTTGGGGTCGACCATGCCCTCCAGAGCTTTCATCCAATTCGGCATGTATTTACGGAGCGTTTCCTCGGGGATTTCCTTGAAGACGCCCTGGTCCATGATCGCACTCATTCCCGCCAAGGTTCCGTTCAGACGGATAAAATCCGCGGTTTTCCCGTCGGCAAAATAGAGATTTACCTGTTCCTGATTAAAAATATCGATGGGAACCGGCTTGATGGTGACGTTGAATTTCTCCTCAATAAGCTTCTGCATGGGGGTTTCCCCATAGATTTTGCCGATGGCGTTGTGTCCCATCCAGGTGATCTCGAGATGCTTCTTATAGGGGTTCGAAGGATCGACTTGTGGATCCGAACCGGCGTCTTGGCTCTCCGGGTCCTTGCTTTTGACGCAAGCGGACAACAGCAGACTTACCGCCATAACCGAAGTCGTCAGGACGGTTAGGCTTTTACCCTTAGGCTTCCATTTCGTATCCAACATACGCATTCCCCCATTGTAGTATCTTGCAACGGCAAAAGCGTATGGGAAGATTGCTCTTCCCCTGCCCGCTTACGTCGCTGTCTTAATGGTAGCCCCGCCTCCGGGGCTCGCCAATGAGGAAATGCCTACGTAAGGGAGCGATTTGATGACATAGGTAAAAAAAAGTCCATCCCCGTAAAGATAAGAGTATCGCGGCTATCCCCGATTCTTGCGGTACTCGCTTGGAGTGAAGCCCGTCATCGCCTTAAACAGCTTGATAAACGAATTGACCTGCGAATACCCGAGTCTGCTGCTGATCTCCTGAACCAGCAGGTCCGTCTCCAGCAGAAGCTTCTGGCTATGGCGGATCCGTTCCTTATTCAAGTAATCGGTAAAGGTTATTCCACTGTGCTCTTTGAAGATTCGGCTCAAATAGGCCGGGTTAAGATTGAGGCGTTCCGCCACCATGGTCAGGGAGGCTTCCCCGCATTCCGTTTCCAAGATTTGTTTAGCCCTCCCCACGTGCTTGTTGTTCTTCTGTTCGAAGGCGTCCTCAATCCGGGACGTCATCGCCCGGATCAGCCCCTCGAACCATTCGAGCATGGACTTCCATTCGGTCTTCTTTAGGAAGACGGCGATGACGGGCTCGCGGTCAGGCAGCAGCTCCTTCCCGTCTATGCTCAGCTCCCGGGCCGTCTCCATTAACCGGACAAGCAGAATCAGGAAGATTTGCTGCACCTCCGTGAAGGAGGCATGGGCTGGGTCGGCGCATACCTCTTGGGCGAAATCACGGAAAATACGGGTGGCTTGATTCTCGTCGCCATTCTTAATGCTGAGGATAAGCGAGATTTCCTTTTCTTTCGGATAAGGGGCGGGTGTTGCGGATTCCATCCGGATATCCCCGATATAAACCACGCTTCCCCCGGCAAACTTGCGGTAATTCAAGGCTTCCTTGGCTTCTCGGAAGGCACGCGGCAGATCCCGGACGCTTTCACAATAGCCTCCGATTCCGACTGTTCCCTCCAGGCCATGGGCACTCAAGAGCCCCTCCCGAATCCGTTCCGCCGCAGCGAAGACTACCGCCCTTTCGCTTTCCTCCGCGTTCATCAGCACCACGATCCCCCCATCCGCCAGCTCCACCAGCAGGGGATTCCGGGAAGATCCGGTGGCAGCGGCCATCGTTTCCATAACGGACAGATGCTCCAGTTCCCTGCTCTCGATATCCGGGGCCGCCTTTAATTCCCTCCAGTCCAGGGAGACCAGAAGAAGATAGAGGCTCTCCGGCTCCAGGGAAAGGCCGAAGAATGCCATTTTTTCGTGGGCTTCCTCTATTCCGCAGCCAGGGCTCCTAAGCAGCGAGCGGACAAATTTCTCCTGGTAAGCCGGGAAGCTCTCCTTCAGCTTCAGCTGCAGCTTGTTCCTCGCCTCGAAGGCGTCGGCCAGGCTTTGGCCGATCAGCTGAAACTCTCCCTTCGACCGGCTTGCCAAATCTCCGGTATTAATTAGCTGAAGCAAGCGGAGAATGGGCTTGTACATGCTCCTGCTGCTAAGGAAGGTAAGAACGGCGGAACCAAGAAGGAGCAGAAGGGTAACGGTCAAGAAGAGCCTTTGGACACGGACCGAGCTTTGGTACATTTTGTTTAGATCGGCAATGCCCGCGATATTCCAGCCCAAGCCTTCAGAGGATTTCCAGGTGATGAGCCATCCCTCCCGATCGAGTTTGTGAAGGGTTCGGGACTCGGTTGTCGGATCGGAGGTCACGGCTTGTTCGGTGATGGCCTGGGAGACATTGTCTATAGCTTCGGCCGATTGGGCGTCGTAAAGGAGGGGAGACCCGTTCTGGGAGAAGGCGGCGATGGAGAGATTGCTCTCCCCGAGCCGGCCTACGATATTCCGGTAGATGGCTTCCGTATTCAAATTAATAATGACGCAGTAGCTTTTGGAGAAGGGGCGAAAAATAACGGGGACCACCCGCAGGGTACTCCCATCCGGCTGAACGGATTCTCTCACCTCTTCAATCATCGGATAGCTAAGGGTATTCTCTTCCAAGCCCTTGTCCCAGCCCTGATCGTAGAAGCCGGCAAGGGGATACTGCCGGTAGCCGGATGTGAAGACCAGTCCCTTGTCGTAATTGACGTAATAGACCGATTGGATGTATTTGTTCGAGGTTCGCAGCTTATCGAGGTTTTCCAGCAAGGCGGCCTTGCTGTTGATATAGTTAAGGAGAGCCGGCATATCGTCCGATTTGTACTTGTCGTCAAATTCGTTGTAATAATTGTTCAAGGAATAGAGCTCGAATTCGGCGAAGATCCGGTTCGTCATAAAGAGTGCAAAGCCGTCATTGATCTGCTTGACCACCATCTCGAGGGATTGGACGATTTGGTTCACATACCGGTCGTTGGCCTTTTCGATCTCCTGGCGCATGGAGCTTTGAACATTGTGGTAGAAGAAGAGGCTCATCACGATGATAGGCACCAGACAGATCAACATCGTAAAGGTGACCATTTTGAAATAGTAATGCTTATGGCGGACGATGGACCAGAGCCGATTGACCAAGGAACCCACTCCTTTCCAAGAATGCCAAAAAAGATCCTTCTTCCTTCTTCTTTCGCTCTGGCCGCCGCTAAACCCTCCTTCACCGGCAAGAAGATGCGTGCCTCGGGGCATGCTCCATACAAAAAGACCTGCCAACCGGCAGGTCTTGCTTTCTGAATGGTGAATGGTCCAACCTATGATGTTGTTTCTAACGGATCAGGCCGATCGTCTGCAGGCACGCTCGGACCTTATCCTCCTGCTCCGGCGAAAGGGATGGGGTATAGTCCGCGTGAAACCGGCCTTCGAAGCCAAGCCGATTCATCGCCGCCGTAAAGCCCGGGAACACCCCCACCTCCACGAACATATCCCGAAGCTTCAGAATGCGGTCCAGATCGTCGGAGGCCTGCCGGGTGTCTCCCTGCTCCAGGCTTCTGTACATGCTTCCCGCCAAAGCCGTCGTGCAGCTGAACATGCCGTCCAGGTTTTTGCGGATGCCGTAAGCATAAGCGGTATCGAACACATCCAAGCCGCTGAACAGGATGTGAAAATCCGGTTTGATCTCTTCCTTCGCCCGGCTCAGCACGCGGGCGGTCGGCAGGTCTCCCGTCTTGATGCCCCCTATGTTGGGATGCTTCATCAAATCTATCGCCGTGGCCGCCGCGATCTTCGTCTTCGTCACCCCCGGAAGGTCGTACAAATAGACCGGATAAGGCGAAAGGTCGGCGATGTGCGTAAAAAACGCAAGGACTTCCGATTGGGTAAGCGGGAAGTAATAAGGGGTGGTCGCGACCACGCCGTCGATCGGAAGCCCCTCCAGGCTGCGGATTCGATCCGCAACCCGGACCACTGAATTGTCCATTACTCCCACTTGAACGGGGCAAGCCCCCTTCACGGCTTCCACCGCCGTCCGTGCCACCTTCGCATATTCGGAGTCTTTAATATTGGGTTGAATCCCCATGGAACCCATCACTAGCAGCCCGGAAGGGTTCGCGGTCAGCTGATCCTCCACGTGCTTGATCAAGCTGCTGGCCAGAAGCCGGCCCGAGTCGTCAACCGGTGTGCCAAGCGCCGTATAAAATCCGTCTTTCATCGTAATCTTCACTCCTTATCTTCAGCCAAATGATCATGCCTAACCATGAGCGATTGTTACGGCTTCAATGAAGCTAGCAAATATAACGGTTGTCCCCGCTCCACCTTCGGGGTTCCCACCATCATCACAAGGTACCCGTCGGCATAAGCGCGAACCTCCTGCCTCTCGGCGCCCGTTAAGCTGACAATGGCCCCGATCATATCCCCGCAGGTAACCTCAGACCCAAGCGGCACCGCAGGAATAAAAAATCCATCCGTCTCCGAAACAACGGAAGCATCAAAATTGCCGTCCCCATAAATGGTTTTAATGGGAACCGGCTCCTTATCCAGCTTCCAGCGCTCCGGGCCGGTAAGCATGCCCAGGTGGCGCATGAGCCGAAGCGTCCCCGTAAAGAATGCTTCCGAATCCTCCGGGCGGATTCGCTGTCCTCCGTAAGCCTCGGTGTACAGCCAGGGAATGCCTAGAGACTGGGCGGAGGAAATGCTCCGGCCCCCGGCAATGTCGGTGTGCCCCCACAGCAGACCGGTTCCGAAGGCTTCGGCTGCGGCACGGGACCGGCGGCCAAGCTCGGAATCCGCATGATAGTATCCGGCCAAGGTCGCCACGGCATAATGGGTCCCCCCGCTGTGCAGATCCAGCAGGAAATCTGCTCGGGTCAGGAACCGGTGGTGCAGCTCGAACGCCAGCCTTTCCGTCAAGGAACCGTTGGGGTCGCCCGGAAAAGCACGAGCCAAGTTCATCCCGTCCTCCGGGGTGATTCGGGTTCCGCCGCGATAGGCATACGGATTAGCGGCTGGTACCATGATCAGCCTTCCCCGGATATCGTCCGGCGACAATTGGGCGTAGAGACGCAGAATCGTTTCCATTCCTTCGTACTCGTCTCCATGTATGCCTGCGAACACCAGGAGACAAGGGCCTTCGGCCGGTCCCGCCAGCTGAAGAACCGGAAGGGAAAGGGACTCTCCCGAATCGCCCGGGAGCTTCAAAGAAGAAGAAATTTTCTGGCCGGGAAGACAATCCCCCCATACCTCTTCCTCTTGCTTCTGTATGATGGGATCGGTCATGTGCCTGCCTCCCTTTAGTTCATTCGTGTTTCAAGGTTTCCGCCTCACACAATACTAATCGGCGGTTCTCCCCGTTCAAATCGCCGCTGTGCCAGCTGAACCGATTCTTGAGCCTCTTGCAGAACAGCGGGTCCGTGCCCAGGGAACAATTGTCCGACTGAAAGCTTAGCCATATCGGCTATCGTCCTCCGGTATTCCTCAAGCGAGAAGTCATAGGTAGTCAGGACGGCAAGCTTACCTCCCTCGAAAACGGCATCCCCGCCAAAAAGAGCTTGAAGCTCCGGGCAGTAGAAGGCCATCATATCGGCGCTGTGGCCGGGTGCCGCCATGATCTGAAGAGAGAGGCTCCCTACAGGGATAAGGTCGCCCTCTTTCAGAACTCTGTCTATTGTACAAGCCTCAAACCGATACTCCGGAGGATAAACCCCCGCCTTTCTCGCGTCAGGGAGGGAGATCCTCTCCTCGTCCCCGCTTGCCAGGATGTCGGAGGTTAGCGCTCCGGCCAAGATGGCGGCCCCGCAGCGCTCCTTCCAATAGGCGGCTCCTCCGGCATGATCGGCATGGGCATGGGTTAGGATCAGAGCCCGGATCTTCTCGGGCGGAATTCCGTCGGCTATGAGGTTAGCCTCAATGGTTCCGGGATTTATCCCCGACCCCGCATCGATCATGACATACTCGCCGCCCCCGTCGAGAAGGAACACATTGCAGTCGAACGGACTGCTGATCCGGTAGCCCAAGTCCCCTCCGCCCACGACATACACTTGTTCGGTAAGCTTCATGGTCCCGGGACCGGGCCTTCCAGCGGCTCGAGGCGGACCGATTTCCCCAGCTTGGCGGACTCTTGAATGGCCCAGGCTACCTGAACGGCATGCAAGGCATCGAGGGGGCGCAGCAGGTTGGATGGGGTCCCGGTCTTTACACACTCGATGAAGTGTTCCAGCTCGGCCGCCAGCGGACCGCGGGTCTGTCCGTGAAGATCGAACCCGTTATGCAGCGAGAGCCCCTCTGTCTTGGCATTGTCCGTCCTCAGGACGCCATAATCCGGCTCTTGGATGACAAGGGAGCCGTGGGAGGCGGCAATCTCCATCCGGATATCCGCAAATGACGGGGCTCCGTCCGGCAGCAGCCAGTGGTTCTCCAGAATACCGATCCCTCCATGGCGGAAGGTCAGCATCGCCCAGCTGAGGTCGGTGGGAGCGCCGGTATCCTCCGTCCCGTTGGTGCCGATCGCCATCACTTCCCGCACCCGGTCCTCCATATACCAATGCATCAGGTCGATGTCATGAATGCCCAGAATGAAGACCGGATGAATCCGGTTGTAGATCGGAAAAAACCTCTTTCCATTGTTGCGCTTGGCATAGATGGACCGGATCGGACCATAGCGGCCTTCCTCCAGCTCGGATTTCACCGCCGCGTAGCGGGCATCGAATCGCAGCACATGCCCGACCATCAGGTGACGGTCATAAGAAGCCGCTGCGTGAACAAGCCTCATCGCTTCTTCGGGAGTGTGAGCCAACGGCTTCTCAACAAAGACGTGAGCTCCTGCCTGCAGGGAAGCGAGGACCGGCTCGGCATGCAGATGCTCCGGGGTCAGCACATCCACCGCATCGAGCTTCTCCCGGCTCAGCATCTCCTGCCAATCCGTGTAGCTGTTGGCTTCCGGGAACCACTCCTTGAAAGCCTCGAAGCGCTGCGGATCTCTATCGCAAATGGCGGCAACCCGAACATGGGGCAGCTGGCGCCAGATGCGGCCATGCAGGGCGGCAAAGCGGCCCAGCCCGATGAGGCCTATGGAAATCGTGGTCATCCTTTTGTCACTTCCCTCGGTTAAATGTCCAGTCCGTCGGCCGGAAGCAGGGGAACCGGTTTATCGGCGGTCATGGCCGACAGTCTGGCACTGTCTTTAAAGCCGGCCCCGCTGATGACACAGACGACCCGCTGCGAACGGTTCCCCTCCTTCCCCTGCAGAGCTTTCATCATTCCGGCGACGGAAACCGCGCCTGCCGGCTCGCAGAAGATTCCTTCCTCTTCCGCCAGCTGCCGCTGCACTTCCCATATCGCTTCATCTTCCACCGCAAGAGAGGAACCGTCGCCCTTCTTCATAAGCGATAGGGCAACCTTGCCGTCAGGAGGATTCGGCACCTGCAGCCCGGAAATTTGGGAGGTGGAGGCCCCGGGCGCCGGCTGCTCCGCGCCCGCTTCGTAAGCCCTTACAAGGTTCGAGCAGCCGGCCGACTGGACGGCGACCATATGGGGCTTGGCGGAGAGAAGGCCATGCCGGAACAACTCCTCAAAGCCTTTCCATACGCCCACAAAAAGTCCCGCTCCCCCCGCAGCGGTATAGACCTGGGTAGGCACGTTCTGCAGCTGCTCGGCCAGCTCGAAGGAGATGGTTTTGACCCCTTCCATGGCGTAAGGGTTATAGCGGAAAGCGGTAATCATGACCTCCCAATCCTTCAAGCCGGCCGCTTCAAAGATTCTGCTGAATACCGTGTCTCCCACTTCCGGACTTGTTCCGAATCCGGCGACTCTTCGGACCTGGGCGTTGTGGACAAGCACTTGGGCGAGCTTCGTCTGCGCCATATGCTCCAGCACGAACAGATGGTAAGGAAGGCCTGCCCTCGCGGCATAGGCGGCCACGGCGGCTCCGGCATTGCCCGAGGTAGTGCCGATGCAGGCCTTACGGCCATGGGCCAGCGCCCAGGAAATGCCCATGGCGGCGATTCGGTCCTTATAAGAACCTGTAGGGTTGCTTCCTTCATATTTAAAATACAGCTCCCCGAGCCCCAGCCGTTTCTCCAGCGAAACGCTTCGGATAAGAGGAGTTGCCCCTTCCCCCAAATAGACCCGGCGGTTAAGCGGCACAGGGGGCAGAAGCTCCTGGTACTTCCAAATGCCTGATTGCCCTTCGTCCTGCCAGCCTGCGGAGGGGGCATCATAATGCATCAGCAGGACCCCTTCTCCACATACCGGGCAGCTGTACAAAGCCGGATTATCGGTACGGTGCTGACATGTGCTGCATACGGCAAACATTCGATCCCCCCTATTGGTCTATATAACGCCTCAGCGGTCTCAAATGGCGGTCCATTTCCCGCTTGGCCCCCGCCATATCTTTCTCCCGGATCCGCTTGACGATAGTCCGGTGCTCCAGAAGGGACAGCTTCATTCCTTCCATGCTGCCGAAATGCAGCTGCCGGATGTTGATAAAAAAGTCGGTCAGCACTTCCGAGAACTCAAAGTAGGTATGGTTGCCCGTTGCTTTAAACAGGGTCCGGTGGAACTGAAGATCCTCTTCGGAGGGAACCTGCTGCAGAGCGATTTTCCGGTTAAAGGCTTCATTCCATTCTTCCATCTGACTAATCAGGTCCAGGTCGTAATGCTTGATCGCCATCTCTACCGCCCCCAGCTCCAGAATGCGCCGTGTGGCCCACAATTCTTTCATGCGGGTTTCGCTTTGCTTCCAGCGGAAGGACATTTGATCCAGGATCGGCTTCAAGGACAACCCGTCCACGTAGATCCCGTCACCTGTTTTGATTTTGACGATACCGAGCAGCTCCAGGGATTTAAGGGCTTCTCTTACCACGGTGCGGCTTACCTCAAGGGATTCGACCAGCTGTTTCTCCGAAGGGAGCTTATCTCCTTCTTTCAGTTCCCGGTCCAGAATAAAGCTTTTGATTCGTTCGGTTACCAGGTGGGAAAGGTTTACTTTTTCCGGTTTATCCACTGTCTTTCCCTCTCTCTATTCGTCCTTGGAATGGAAACGACTTTCCGCCGCCCTCCTGGAAAACATCAGCCCTTTACGCCTCCCACGGTAATTCCCCTCACAAAGTATTTTTGGAACATCAGGAACATGGCCAGAACAGGGATAAACCCGAGGGTCGCCCCCGCCATCTGCATCCCGTAATTGGCATTGAACTCGCTGATCAAGGTCGAGATGCCGACATTGATCGTCATCTTGTGGGTGTCGCTCAGCATAACCAGCTGCCAGAGATAATCGTTCCAGGAGAAGGAGAAAATGAAGATCGCCAGCGCCCCGATGCCCGGCTGCACGTAGGGAAGGAAAATTCTTGTAAACAATCCGATTTCGGAACAGCCGTCCATCCGCCCGGCTTCCAGAAGCTCGTTCGGGACGGTAAGGCTGAACTGCCTCATCAGAAACACCCCGAAGGGAAGCGCGAGTGTTGGCAGAATGACGCTTGCCAAATGATTAACGAGATGCAGGTCTCTCATCAGAATGAACATGGGCACCAGCCCGAGCTGCCGGGGAACCATCATGGTTGCGATAATCGCCCCAAAGATAAGGCCTCTTCCGGCAAACCGCTTCTTGGTCAAGGCGTAGCCGGCCATCGTGGCGATCAGGCAGGTAAAGACTGTCGCGAGACCGGCCACCAGCACGCTGTTGATCAGCCAATCGAAGACGGCGCTGCTCTTCATCAGAGACTTGTAGTTCGTTAAGACCGGCTGATACGGGATTAACTCCGGCGGCATTTTGATGGTAATCGACTGGCTCTTGAACGAGCCGGTTATCATCCAATACAGCGGAAATAAGAAAAAGATAGCCAATGCGTAAAGAAGGAGGTCGGAACCCCATTTCGCCAGTCTCATCTGATCTGTTCCTCCCCCTTCCTCAGTATTCAACGTCCGTTTTCAGAACCCGGAACTGAATGATGGAAATGATGAAAATCATAGAAGCCAGAATGACTCCCATGGCACATGCCAATCCCAGTTTCCCAAACTGGAACGCCGTCTGGTAGAGAAGGTACATGACCGTTGTCGTTCCGTAGCTTGGCCCCCCGCCCGTCAGCAGCTGAACGGCTACAAACGTCTGAAATGCCCCTATCGTGCTTGTAATAACGACATAGAGAACGGTCGGCTTCAGCAGCGGAAGGGTAATCCGCCAAAATTGGGTCCACACCGAAGCCCCGTCAATGGACGCCGCCTCATAATAAGAGGGAGGAATGTTCCCTAGTGCCGCGAGGAACAGAATGATCGGCTGCCCGACACTCCATGTCACCACCACGATCATGACGGAGACCAAGGCGGTTGCCGCCGACCCGGACAGCCAAGTCACCGGTCCCAGATTCAGCAGGGACAGCAGGTAGTTCGCAATCCCGTTCACGGGGTTGTAGATCCACAGCCATGTGGTCGACAGAATAACCTGGGAGGCGATAATCGGCAGGTAGAAGCTTGCCCGGAAGAAGGAGGCGGCGGCCGCCGATTTATGGATAATCAGACTGGCGGCAAGGATCGAGAACATCAACGTAACGGGAACCACCCCTGCCACATACAGGAAGGTGTTGAGCAGCGCCCGGCGGAATACCTCGTCCTTGAAAAGGGATACATAATTAGCCATCCCCACCCATTCTTTGTTCCCGAGACCGTAATCGAAAAGACTCAAATAAAGGGCATCCACAAACGGATAGATTTCGAATAAGAGAAACACAAGCAGAAACGGGGCGATGAAAAAATATCCCCAATAATCCTTCGCCAGCCGGCTCGTCATGGACGGCTGCCCCCTCTCTCCCCAACATTCTAGGAAGAAGGCTGCCTTGGTTAACCGGCAGCCCCTTCCGTCAAGCCTTATTTCGATGCGTTCTTGACTATTTCATTCGCCTTGGTTACCCACGCATCCAGCGCCTGCTGAGGGGTTTTCTTGCGCGTGAACGCCGCCTGAAGCTCCGGCGTGAAAGCAGCCCGAGTTTCGGAATAACCGGGAATTGCCACCCCGATGTTCCCCGCGTATTGGAACAGCTTCAAGGTCTTGCCTTGAGCGGAGTTGGCATCGTAGCTTCCCGCCAGGGATTTGAGCGGAACGATAATCGAAGGAAGCTTAGTCAGCTTGGACATGTTCTCCTTCGTGTTGACGAATTTGACGAATTCCTTGGACCATTTGATTTTGGCTTCGTTCTTCGTGTTCCACACCCAATAGCTGGAGCCGAAAAGCACCGTGTTCGAGGATTTTCCGTCTTTGCTTGGATAAGGAACCAGATCGACATCGAATTTTTTGGCGCTGCCTTCGTTCCATGCCTTGTTAAAGGCCGAGAAATTCCCGATGCTGCCGAACGTCATGGCGACCTTGCCCTGAAGGAACATCTCGTTGATGACCTGACCGGCCTTCAGTCCCGCCGTTCCGGGAGGGGTTAAGCCTTCTTCCACCATCTTGATCAGATACTCCAGCCCTTCCGCTCCTTGCGGAGAGTTCAGCACAGCCGTCATGTTGTCGTCGGCCCACGTTTTGGCCCCGAACCCCCACAGAAACATGTGATGGCCCTGGTCGCCTCCGATATCTCCGGCATAGGTACCGAAGCCATAAATTTGCTTGGAGGGCTCGTTGACCGCCTTGGCGGCTTCTTTAAACTGGTCGTAGGTCCAGGTTCCCATGTCTTTCGGGAGCAAATTTTCGGCGTTTTTGGCCTTGAACAAATCCCGGTTGACCATCATGGCCGAGGCGGTGAAGTTGAAGGGATACATATAGCTCTTCTTATCCACGGCGAGCGAGTTAAGGACGCCCGGATCAAAGTCATTCTTCTGAATGATCTCGTCCAGCGGGACGAGCAGGCCTTTTTTGGCGTAAGTCAATGGCCAGCCAATGCTGCCCTCTTGAATGTCGGGGAGAGCGTTCGTGTTGACCGCGATGCTGATCCGCTCCTGGATTTTGTCATCCGGCTGGGCCACGATGTTGATTTTGACATTAGGATTGGCTTTCTCGAAGTCCGCTTTGTACTGTTTGTAGATGTCCTGCATATCCGCGTTGCTGTCCGTCCACCAGGTGAGTTCCACATTTTCGGCCTTAGGCGATGACGCAGCCGAACTGCCCGGAGCGCTTGAGCTGCCTGCGCCCGAACCGTTCGACTGACTGGAACAAGCCGTTACCATCCCCGCAATCAATACCATGGACATCCCGAGAAACATTTTCCGCTTCATACCCATGAGCCTCCCCTTTATATAACCATTTTGCCGAACTCCTGATGACTGGATCTTATGTATCAGATGAGTTGCCCGGACTTCCTATGAAGAAAGAAACGACCGGTCTGTTCATCATTAGGCACATCCTCCATTACTCCAACCAGAGAAAAATTATAAGTTTACCCTCTTAAATATATAATGGTTAGACCAGATTACCGATTTATTCTCATCCTATCGGCTCCTCCACCAATTGTCAACGAAAACCTCGATATCCGCTTCAAGAACCCGAGGTTCGCCTGCTCCCTTTACCAGTTGCTCCATCCGCCATCCAGCACGAGATTATGGCCGGTCACATACTTGGAAGCGTCGGAAGCAAGGTACACGACGGCGCCCTTAATATCGTCGTTCTCCGCCATCCGGCCAAGCGGCGTGCGTTCTATGTACTGCTTGAGAAAAGGCTCGGAACGGATTTCCTTCTCCGTGCCGACCGGATTGTAACCGCCGGGACTGATGCAGTTGACACGGATGTTGTCCTTCCCGTAGAAGTTGGCGAGCCATTTGGTCATCCCCACCAGTCCCCATTTGGCGTAGGTGTATTCTATTCCGCTGGTCATGTCGGTTCCGGCATAAACAGGAAAATGAGGACCCAAAATTCCCTGAATGGAAGAAATGTTAATGATATTCCCCTTGTTCCTCCGACGCATCATCGGGATGATGGCTTTGTTAAGAAGCATAACGCCAAGTCCGTTCACTTGCTGGGCCTGCTGCCAGCCTTCGGGTGTCGTCTTCTCCAAATCATTCAGTCCCGTCCGCGAAACGGAATTGTTGACAAGAATGTCCACCCCGCCGTATTCCTTCTCCATAATGGCGGCAAATGCGGCAATGCTTCCTTCGTCCGACAGGTCCAGCTCCATTCCTTTTGCTTCAAAGCCTCTCTCCTGAAACAAACGGGCTTGGCGCTCACAATTCTCCCGGCTGCGGGAAGCCAAAATAACCGTTGCCGCAGCCTCGCATAAAGCCTCCGCAATATGGGCCCCATACAAGCCGGAGCCGCCCGTCACAACGGCTACTTGCCCGTCCAGCTTAAACATATCCATCACGTTCATATCTCGGTCGGCCCCCTCTCGATATTATGGTCATACCATTATATACATTTATAACGCAGCCTGGGCTTCTTGTAAATGATTTTCCTTAAGGAAGATCTTTCAGCACGGAGTCCAGCCTGACGATTTGCTGCCGGTCTCTGGCTTGAAGAGCAGCCGAAGCCGCCGCTACGGAACGAAGGGCCGCTGTTCCGTCGAACAGAAGCTTTTTATCCTCCTGCATAGGCTTCCCTTGAATGGCGCGGCAAAAGGCTTGCATCTCCCTCCGCATGGGTGTGCGCAGAAATGCCGGGGGACGCTTCTGCGGATCCCCATAAATCACGCCGCCATCCAGCATCCGATACAAGCGGACCCGCTCCGCATCCTCGTCCGGATCCCCGTGCAGCCCGATAACCGCTTGGGTCACGCCACCCGCCCGCCATTCGACGACCGAATTCCGGAAGTCTATCTTGATCGCTCCTTCGGAGCCGTTGATCTTGATATAATGCTCCCCCCATTGAAAGCCCGAGCCGTACTGCAGCGTGCCGAAGCCCCCTCCGGCAAAGGACAGGCTGACAAGCAGCACATCGTCTTCATCGCCAAATCCCTCGCCGGTATGCGCCAAATTCCCCGCCATCATTCCCACGGAGGAAACGGTCCCCATCAGCGCCACCACGAGATCCAGCTCATGAATATGATGAAACAGGTGCCCTCCCGCTTCGTCCTGCCTCTTCTTCCAGCTCACCCCTTCCTGCTTCTGCTCCCAGCCCGTCCGCTCCGCATGACAGACGAGGGGCCGGCCTATGGCACCCGAGCGGATCCAGCTCTTGACTTGTTCGATTCCACGGAAAAAATGAAGAATATGGCCGACCATCAGCTGGACCTTGGCCTCCCGGCAAGCCAGCACCATCTCACGGGCATCCTCCAGGCTCAAGGCGGCCGGCTTCTCGCAGAAGACATGCTTGCCGTGATGCGCGGCCGCCAGAACGGCTTCCTTGTGCCGATGATTCGGACTGGCCACCACGACAGCGTGAACGTCGCTCCGGCTGACCAGCTTCTCCAGCCCCTCCTCCAGCTCGCAGCCAACCTGTTCCGCCACTTCCCTGGCGCTTGGTCCGCTCCCTCCCAGAACGGCTGTTACCTTAGCCTCCTCCATTTCCTGAAGAATTCTCGCGAACTCCCCGCCAAAAAAGCCGCAGCCGACCACTCCGAAGCCGATTTTCTCCATAATCCTTTCTTCCTTTCGGGGTAAGATTCTTCTTTCCTTGTGCCAGCTGCGGCAAGAACCGAAGGCTCCGCCTCCGGTTCTGCCGCTTTCTTACGCAGGGTTGTCAGGCCCCGTGCCATTCTGCTGGTTGGTCAAGGCCAAAGCCATTACTGCTAACGCCTCCGCCTGCTCGTCGGAAAGCTTCTTGCCCTTCTGGGCGGAAACCTCATGCAGGAAGGCATCCGTCTGGCCATGTTCCAGCTTTCCGATCAGCGAATTGGCCACTCCGCCGTTCAAGCCTTCTCCCGCCCACTGCTTAAGCAAGCGGATCATACTTGGCACACTCACCTGAATCTCATATTCGGCAGCCTCTACTACACGATGCCCCGCCTCATCCACGGCCGACGCCTCTACCTGATGGATACCGATTCCTAAGCGGTAAGCCGGGGAATCGACCAGCGGAGAAGAGCAAGAGCTGTACACTACCCCCGAGACGGTGTCCCCGGCTTTGCAAGCGATTCGCACCTGCTGGTCGACGGTATAGATGGTTGCACCGGTTATTTGAATGTCCGGCGGCGTCTTATCCAACGGAATGTCCGCCGTTTGGACGGCCTCCGCATTTCCCGCTCCATCCTTAGAGCGGTACAGAAGGGTATGCCGGCCCTCCTCCGTTATCCGAATAGGAGCAGAATAGATGGACCACGACCGGCCTTCGTCCAGACTGTACTCGGTATGATCCACACCGGAGAACTCATCGGCTGCCGACAGGGTGACCGTTACGTCATCCGTATACCAGGAAGTCTGCTTCGGGCCTTGCACTCCCGCCTGCGTCACCGGAGGAGTGGAATCGGGCTTAAAGCCATAGCTGAAGAGCTCCGCATTCTCCAAGTAGAATTTTACTTTTACCGGTTTGCCGGCTAACGAAGCCAATGCGCCCTCCTGTCCGGCAAAGCGGACCGTGCCCGAGAAGGTGTCTCCGGTTACCGCCTCGGAAAGGGGAACGAGCACCCGGTTCTCCTCATCCAGAATCTCGGCTTTAACGCTGCCGCCTGCCCCAGTCCTGGCATTGACAACCAAGGTGTTGCCCTCAAACAGGACCGGCTTGGTTGTCACGGTACCGCTTGCCGGCGTATGGACCGAAACAAACCGGTCCTTCTGCCATTTGGCCAAGCCGATCTCCCATGTATAAACGCCAGCCGGATTCGTATCCGGGTCATATCTCCAAGCGCTGTTGTAGATGGCATCGGCCGCATGGGTGGTGTTGCTTCCGTTGTAGTACATCCACACTTCATTCCCGACATCCAAGGCATGCATGGCCGTATACATCCAGCCGCTGTCCCAGTCGGAAACGGCTGCATTGTCCCGGGGAAGCGGGTTGGGCAGGTCCGGATGGATCCGGGCGGTTCCGGTTGGGAGGACCGGTTCGCGGAAATCCCGCTGCCACGTGTGCTGGTCTCTTGAGAAAGCCAGCTGAACCTCGCTTACTCCGTCATCATCCCCTTTCTGCGGATTCTTGTTATTAATGTAATGAACGAGCGGGAATCCGATCATGCCGCTTTCATGAGGATAGAAAGCCGTGGCATAGATGTCGGCGCGCTGGAATCCCCGGTCAAGGGGCGTCTCAAACAGCGGCTTGGCACGGTCATACCGCTCCGCAATCGAAGCAAAGTTGTTGTCTATTGCGTCCGCTTCCAGGCTCTTGATAGTCGGAGTCCACTGTTCGAAATCCGGGGACGTGGAGGTATGGAAAATGCGGCGCAGCCGATTGCTGAAGCCCGGATCGGATTCATTGCTCTTGGTCATCATCACATATTCCTGACGAAACCGGTCCCAAACCGTAATGGCAAAATCGTAGCCAAGCACGGCCTTCTGGTTCTTGTACGTCCACTCGATCCCGTTAGGAGAGACCAGCGTGCTTGTGTAGTACTGGCCTACCGAGCTGGCAAAGTTAAACATGGCCATCTTGTACCGCTCGGCAGCCGGGGCGTCCGGATCCTTACGAACGCTGGCGGAATAGGCCGAGAATGGAGTTCCGTTAACCGTTAGCTTATAATCCGGACTGCGTTCCCAATGCAGGCCGTCGGGGCTTTTGGCATAATAGCTGGAGATCGAGTTATTATTGGTATTCTGAACCATATACCACATCTCAAATTTCGTGTCGGTTTCGCCTGCGTTGTAGATTACATCCCCACCCATAATATACCGCCATTCATCTCCGGGCCCGACTTCGATGATCGGATCGGGGGATTTTTGACCCGCTATCACTTGCAAGGACACCTGGTTCGTGGACTCCACCAGATCACGGCTCACGAACAGCTGCGTAGCGGAGCCGATGGGATAGGGAGTCTCCAGGCGGGTGGGATCGGCAGGCCCGGGCTGGTTCGCCGCAGGCGGGGCGTAAACCCGAATCTGCGACCGGGCGGCACCGGACAGGACAAAGGAGGAGTCGCTGTCACGGTAATTTGTATGGATTTTCAAATACCTGGCGGTTAAGGGCTGTTCGAATCCGATGGTATAGACGAGACGGTTATCGATCAACGTTTGGCTCCATTGTATCTGTTCGCTTGGTATTAAGGTATAGCGGCTGTCGTCCGAACTGGTGTAGACCGAATAGCTTGTCTTGTCGCCCCGGGCGGCAGAGTTCGAGTCCGTCAAAGTAACGGCACCGATGGTCTTGATGCTCCCCATGTCCATTCCGAGGCTGCGTCCGTTGTAATCGAGGGCGAGGTCGGCCGAATGGCCCCAATTCCGCATGGGGCTGCTTTCCGGGCTGGCGTCCTCATCCAAGTAACCGATCCGGGTAAAGCCCAGCTGGCCTCCCAGCTCGGAGCCTGGCCCGTACGCCTTAACGTCGCGCTGGAGATTCGTTAGCTGCCACTTCCAGGACGAATCGGAATAGAGGGAATTTACTTTGAAGAATTGAGCTTTCACGGGAGGAAAGGTAAACCGGTGAAGAGTGCGCCCCTGCTCCATCCGGCTGTCGAAACGGACGCCGCTCATCTCCACCGGGGTCCATGCGGCATTATCGTCACTGTAATAGAGCTTATAATCGGCCAGAGTCCCGCGGGAATCGGTATTGCTGTCGGCGAGCTCCAGCTGCGAGACACGGGTCGGAGAGCCTAGATTAATCCCGACGCTCCTGTTCTGGTAATCCATCGCCGCCGTACCCTTATACGCCCAGCTGCCTACCGCCTTGGTCCCATCGGGATCGTTGTTGACGTATCCCATGGTTGCGGCCTGAATCCTCGTGGCTGGCCCTGCGGGATGGCCCGGGGTAAAGTGCACGCTCATCACAGCCTGCAGGCTGCTCTGGGTCAGGGGATCCCGGGAGCCCGGAGCAAACCGGCCATGTACCTTCACATACCGGCCGGTTTCGTGGAAGCCGTCGAGAAGAATAAGGCTGCCTTCCTTGTGAAACGTCCAGCCGGTGACAAGGCGGTAGCTGTTCTCCGTTCCATTGTTGGTATCGCTCACATAAACGGTTAGCTCCGCTTCGGTTAAGGCATTCCATTCCTTGCTGTCCGTGAGACGGATTTCGTTAAAGGGACGGGTCGTGCCGAGATCCACCCCGATGCTCATGGTCATGGCGCCAAAGGAAGCGGCACCGGTATTTCCAAATTGGGCCAGGGCCCCCTGGGTGGGATTCGCGTCCGGTTCCAGATAACCAACATTTCCGGGAATAGAAGATGCGCGGGTAATCGTCAACCCTCCGAAGGGCTGCAGCATAATCATGAGAACCCCTATGATCAGAACGGCCTTGTACTTATTCAAATTTCCACTCCCCTTCCTCATCCTCATAGCCCCTCGCTACCCTTAAAAAACAACGGAATACAAATGACAATCCTGCAGGGTCAGATGGAGCTTGACGTTACGTCCAGCCCGCTCCGCCCCCGGCAGGGAGCTCCAAGAAAGCTCCAATCGCGTTCCGTCATGGCCGGAAAGGTGGCAGGCTTCCCCTCCTTCTAACGGATTGCCCGCTTCGTCGGTCAATGAGGCCGACAGCGTTCCCGCCCGGCAGTCTGCATTAACAAAAAGCTTCTCCCCTAGAGGAAACGGCTTGGTAATCACCAAGCCGGGCTTCCCCTTCCGGCCGGTTAGGGAGACGAACCCGTCCTCCCGCAGAGTGGCCAGACCCATTCCCCGGATAAACAGGGCCTGCTCCGTTTGCTGGCGTTTCTCCACCCTTGCCGCCAGCTCCTCGTATAAGGCTTGAATCACCTCCTTCTCGTACACCTTCCGTTGGCCTAGCTTGGCCTCCCACTGCCGCTGGGCGGATAACCGCCCAAGGAAGTCCCTTTCGTTCTCGAACCAGGCGATCCAGTTATGCGGACGGTTCATCGCCTGATAGTAGAAATAGATCCGGTCGCCGACCGGAACGGGCTCTTGCACGGAAAACAGGAAGCCGCTGTCCCAATCGCCCTCATCCCCCAAAGGGAGAAAGCTCTCCGGCTTATAGCCGGCGTAGCGCTTATCCCAATGGACGCCATTCTTACTGAACAGAAAGACCGTATCCCCCACCTGGGACTCGGTATAATACGCATTGAGCAGCCCCACATAGTAATCCTCATAGGCACTTACCGAAAAAAAATAATGCTGCAAATCGACCGGGTCGGCCCCGTCCACCGTAATAATTTGTCCGTGCTCCGTCCAGTCCCGGAAATTCCCGCTCGTTCGAAGCCCCACTACTCTCCGGATGGCGGGAGCGTTGTCATGGGCCGTATACGGGGAAGCTCCCTTCGTCAGCAGCTGAATGTGATAGACGTTGTACCGTCCGTTCTTCTTATCCACCATCACATTAAAGGCGTCATGGCCGCGGAAAACGAAATCTCCTCCATTCATCCGCGTCCAATGAATTCCGTCCGGGGAAGCCGCCGCTCCCACGCCGTGGAAGCCGGTTTCCGGCGACCGGTCGAAGTAGAGCATTTGGTATCGCTTGTCCGGATCGGGCTCCTGTTCGTCCCGTACGATCCGCTGGATGTTGAAATTCACATGCGGAACCCCGGGGCAGCCGGATTTCATGACGACATTGGGAAAAGTCGTGTCATCATAAACTCCCCATTCCGGCGCTTCCCACGTTATTCCGTCCTTCGAGGTGTAACAGAGCAGAACCGGTTCCTTGGCAGCGTTCGTGCTGGCATACCACATCTGAAACAGCCGGTTCTGAGCGTTGTACATGACCGTCTGGGGCCCTCCATGGAAGGCGTTTCCGGCCATCAGCGGATTGGCCCGGCATTTCTCCGGACGGTGCGGGACGAACATCACCTCCGACCGGTGCTCGATAGAAGTGTCGTCCCAAAAAAGCAGCTTTCCCATGCAAGCTCCCTCTCCTTTGTTCAGGTGCTACCCTTTGATCGAACCGACGGTAATGCCTTTGACAAAATACTTTTGCAGGAAAGGATACACCAGCATAATGGGCAGCGTGGTCAGGATGATGGCAGCCGAGCGGACGCTGTCCTTCGACAGGACCATCAGCAGGTCCTGGGAGCCGCCTCCTTGACTTGGATCAAAGGAGGTCAACAGCGTCTTCACCAGCATTTGCAAAGGCCATTTGTCCGGGTCATTCAAATAAATGGATGCCGGCACCCAGCTGTTCCAGAAGCCGACCGCATAAAACAAACCGATCGTAGCGAGGGCGGGAAGCGACATCGGGATCGCGATCCTTCCGAGAATCGTTACATCGTTCGCCCCATCCAGATAAGCGGATTCCTCCACTTCGCGGGGGAGCTCCATAAAAAAATTTCGAAGCAGGAACATGTTCCATACGCTCAGAAAGGAAGGTACCATTAAAGCCCACAGGGAATTTTTCAGCCCCAGCCCTACCACGAGCAGGTAGGACGGAATGAGACCCCCGCTGAAAAACATGGTGGCCATGACGAATAGAGTGATGGCATGGCGGTACGGCAAGTATTTTTTGGATAGAGCGTATGCCATCCCTCCGGTTACCAGCAGACAAAGCCCCGTCCCTACCGTGGTGACGAACACCGAGTTGGCAAAGGCCCGATAAAGAAAGGTATTGTCCACCAGCAAATATTTATAGGCATAGAAGGTTATATGCTTGGGGATCAAGGTAACCCCGTGTTTCAGCACATCCTCATTGGACATGAGCGATTGGCTGACGACGAACAGGAAGGGCACGATGATGCTGCAGCAGAACAGAAGCATCAGAGCGCTATTGGCGTAATCAAAGGCATTCTTCCTTACCATATGCCCTCCTTCCCCAACCTCTTCACGATGTAGTTGGTGACAAGCAGGAACACCAGACCGACGACGTTCTTAAACAATCCGACGGCCTGTGCGTACGAATACTTGTTGTTAATCAGGCCTTCCCGGTAAACATACGTATCGATAATATCGCCGACGCTGTAAACGTTCGGAGAATAAAGCAGCAGCACCTGCTCGAAGCCCGCATTCAGAATGCCGGCGACCGCAAAGATAAAGATAATGGATAGGATGTTGGCCATCCCCGGAAGGCTGATATAAAGCATTTGCTGGAACCGGCCGGCCCCGTCCATCTTAGCGCTTTCGTATTGGGCCGGATCGATCCCCGCAAGAGCGGCCAAATAGATGATGCTCCCCCAGCCGACTCCGGCCCATACTTCGCTTCCAACCAGGAGGGGACGGAAAAAATCCGGACTCGCGAGCAGGTTGGTTTGCGGACCGCCCAGGTTCATGATAATTTTGCTGACCATCCCGGTTGTCGGGGACAGCAGGGTCAGGATCAAGCCGGAAAGGATAACCCATGACAGGAAATGCGGCAAATAAGTAATGGTCTGAACCACTTTTTTGAAGCGGGCATGCCGGATTTCATTCAGGAGCAGAGCCAGGATAACGGGGGCGGGAAACCCGAACAGAATTTTGTAGCTGCTGATCAGGAGCGTATTGCCGATAATTCTTCCGAAATAATACGACTGGAAGAAGGCGCGAAAATGGTCCAGACCCACCCATTGGGGATCCTGGAAGATGGAGCTCACCCCGGCGTAAGGGCTGAAATTCTGAAAGGCGATGACGATTCCATACATCGGAATATAGTGAAAGATCACGACATGCAGCAGCCCTGGCAGCAGCAGGAGGTAAAGGAATTTATACCTCCAGAGAGGGAACATCCCCCCTTTTCGTTTGACGGCCGCCCCGTGAGGAGCCGAATGGAAAACACTCTTATCGGCAGGCGCGGCTGGAGACCCCTTCAAGGCGCTTCCTCCTTCCTACAAGGAGCGTCCTGCCCTCCGTAAAGGGAAAGCAGAACGCGGACCCTTTATTTGCTTTGCTCCGCATAGTCGGCATTCCGGTCCTCAATCATTTGCTGGCCCCCCATTTCGAGCCATTTCTTCATGATCTTCTCCCAGTCGTTGACGGGAACTTCCCCTGTAAAGACCTTTACTTTTTGTTCGTCCAAATAGGTCTTCATATCGTTCAGCCGGGAAGAGGACTTCCATTTCGTTTGATCGTAGAACACGGTCTTGTCGATGGAGTCAAACCGCGGAAGGCTTTCGACCTGCTGCTTCTTCAGGTTGTACTGCTCGCCGACCCAGGTCTTGATCGGCCAAGCCGGCTTCCCTTCCCAAACGATGCCGACCCACGAATATTTCGCATAATACTTGGCCTTGTTGATATCCGTTTTATCGTCGGAAATGAATTCGATCATGCCGTCGGGAAGCATATTGTAGTTCTCCCCGGCCACCCCGTAAGTGCCCAGCAGCCATCCGTCATAGGTTCCTTCGAAATTGAACAGCTTCATCACTTCTTCCGGATGCTTGCTCTTCTTGAAAATCACCATAACGGTTCCGGCATAAGAGGTTGTCTCCAGCTTGTTGATCCCCTTGCCCTCCAGCATGATCGGCTGGTATTCCGCGTCGGGAACCGTTTTGCGCAGGACGTCATGGGCATTCACAATGGTGGAGGAGAACCAGCCGGCGACAGTCCCCGCTTTGTTCTGGGCGATGACCTCCTGCTGCTTGGCCATGTTGGAGAGCAGCATGTCGGGCCAAATGTACCCTTTCTTGTTCCATTCCACGAATTTGGCCATCATCGCCGAATAACCGGGATGGAGCTCGGCCGGCTTAAGCTTGCCGTCGCTGTCCTTCCACCAGGCCATAGCTTGAGGCAAGAAATTCGGGCTGAAGATCGTCTCCAGCTTGCCGAAGTTGCCCCATCCGGTCGTGAGCGGATAGGTATCGTTCTTGCCGTTACGGTCGGGGTCCCCATTCTTGAAGGCATCCATGACCTTCTCGAAGTCTTCTATGCTTTTGGGAACGGAAAGCCCGAGGTTCTTCAGCCAGTCCGTGCGGATTTGCAGCGCGTCCGGCGTAATAACGGGAGCTTCCCGGGGAATCCCGAGAATTTTGCCTTGGAAGGTAACCTGCTTGAAGGCTTGCGGCTTCACATTCTTCTTGAGATTCGGCCCGTAAGTATTCAGCAGGTCGTCTACGGCGATGATGGCATTGTTCTTATATAAGTTGATGGCGTCGGCAACGGAAACTTCGGCAAAATCCAGCTGCTCGTCAGACGAAAGCATCAGGTTCCGTTTGCTCGCGAACTGATCGCTCGGGGTAAAGATTACCTCCACGTCCGCTCCCGTTTTTTCTTGGATGAGATCATGCACATGCTTCTCCTCGGGTGATCCTTTGCGGTCATACGATGGATTGTAGGACAACGCTACAATTTTGGCCGCCTTCTTCGGGGCGGCCGTGCCGGCCGCCGCCACCTCCTTGTCCTGGGGTGCTCCAGAGCTGCATGCTGTAAGCATGACAGCAAGTGACACGGCTGAAAGAAACCACGCCTTCGACCGCCCCTTTCCGCTGCTTCGACCCATCCTTCCCATTCCTCCTTTGGGTTATTTCCTGGACTCGTTCGGCTTTAGCTTGGTGTTACGGTCATCATGGTCGATCAACCGGCTGGTTTCAATCCCAAAATATTCAGATGGCTTGAAATTAAAAGGAAGAGGCCTATGGTTACAACGATCCGAATATCGTTACAATCCCCCCAGACCGCGATAAAAGCCCATGAGCCAAGGGTTCATCGCTTACGGCTGCCGGTTGTGGATGAGCTGGCGGTACTCCGATGGGGTAATACCGGTGTATTGCTTGAAAACCTTCGCAAAATAACTGTTGCTGTTGAAACCGGCCAGGGTACCAACGTCGGATATTCTAGCGGCCGAATCGGCCAGATGCTGCTTGGCTTTCTCTATACGGTATTCGTTTATATATTCGACGGGCGTCCGATTGTAAAACTGCTTGAACAGGGCAATGAGGTGCTGCTTGGTTACGCCGGCTGCTTCCGCCAACTCATCCAAGGAAAAGTTGACCCGATACTTCGAAGCAATAAAGGCTTCAATTTTGTGGAAATAGTTTTTGGTATCCCCGTCGTATTCCTTCTGGAAGGTTTGAAATTTGGAGAGGAAAAATTGCTTCACTCCCGTGATGTTCATGATTCCCCGCTCCGTGATCAACCGGTTCAGCTCCTGAAGGAAGGATAAGCTTT
The DNA here is from genome assembly GCF_032268605.1 of Paenibacillus aurantius. Classification (NCBI taxonomy): domain Bacteria; kingdom Bacillati; phylum Bacillota; class Bacilli; order Caryophanales; family Paenibacillaceae; genus Paenibacillus; species Paenibacillus aurantius. The sequence goes on along the minus strand of NZ_CP130318.1, from coordinate 2,094,185 downwards.
CTTGTCCGTACAGGCGAAGGAGCAGGGAAACGGTCAAATAAAAATTATGATTGTATTCCACGACCGTAAGCTTATCCGAGAACAGAACATCCAACGCTTCGGAATAAGCTTTCTCGTTATGCTGCCGTATCGCCAGCTCCATCTCTTCTACAGCGGGAATGGCCAGATTCCGGGTTTCATAGTCCATTGGCAGCTTGCTGAAGCAGTAGACATCCGTATCCGAATAGATCCGCCCGATGTTACAGGCATACATCGCTTCCGTGTACGAATTATGAATATCGAGCAGGGAATGAACGCCTCCTACGCAGATCATCAGCTGCTCCATCCAGTCGCCGTCCAGTTCAAGCATCAGCTCCGTCAGAAACCGGTTAATATCCGGATCGGAAAGCTGAACAAGCGAGATCATTTCCCGCTCCTCCCGAAAGAAGTCTGCGCGGAACATTTTCGGCAGGCGATCCTCCACCATCTCCAAGATGGAGGAATGGTCCGGAACCGCCTCCTCCTCGTGCTTAATCATGAATACCACTACAACCAAATAAGAGGAATAAGCCGGAAGAAATCGTTCGAGATCGGCACTCCGGGGCTGCGGGTCTTTGATTAACCGGTACAGCATGGTTTTCTTCCATTTCGCCTCGTTCTCCTCGGCACGCTGGGCGATATAGCGAAACGGTTTATAAAGATACCTTAGGCCCATTACAATAAGAAGGAGGAGTAAAACCGAGGCGGCAAAAGCGATCGTAACCATTCTTCCGCGGAGGACGGTTACATCGCGGTAGAGAAGACGGCTGTTCACTTCACTCACAAGCTTCCAGTTCATCGAGTCCAGCTGGTAAGTGTTGATCTTTCGGTCGGGCTTGCTTGATTCGAGCCCCGAGAAGGTTTGGCCGACGAGCGCCAGATTGGGATGATAAAGAACGGTCCCTTCCGCATTCGTCAAATAATAATCGTAAAGCTCCGGGTCCACGTTCAGCTGTTTCAGAAAGTCATAATAGATTTTTTCGATGTCGAGGTGAAGGATCAGGCTGTTGCGATCCTCCGTCACGACCGGGAGCTTGCCGATTATATCCACGGTATAGTGCCCGTCATCTGTCTTGGTATCCGTCGTCTTTACTTCATAAAAGGACATACGGGAGACAACCGCTTCCATTTCGGGATCAGGACGATACCTCATATTCCGGTCAATGCCGTAACTGGGAATGAGCATGTACTTCTGATTTTCGTTGTATAGGGTTACTTCTTTGATGTAAGGGTTAGCAAACTGCTTTTCCGTCAGCAGCTGAAGCGCTTTCCATTTGCCGCTCTCGGTTTGAGTGCTGGCAAAGGCTTTCTCCGTCATGATCGAATTGGCCAGCTCCCTTACCTGGCGGAGACTGTTATTCATCAGCACTCCGGTACGGGTAAGCTCGTTTTGATTTTTGGAATTAACCATCTCCATCGCTTTCGTAATGACAAGGTTGATGTTGTACGAACTGAACAGCAGCAACGGCAGACTGGAGACCATCACCATAACCAGCAACGCTTTTACAAGGAAAGTATACTTATCTTGTGACGTCATCCGTTTCGCCTCCTCTTTCAACAGCTGCCGACTGACCGTCCCTATTATTCGCAGCGGAGAGACAGGACAGCTATCCATATCACTATCTATACTATGGTCTAACCATAACATGAATCTTCTTATCAGCATAGATGGGCTTGGAGAAGGGGTCGGACTAGATGGGTAACAACGAAAATAGACGCCCGCTTTAAGCGGGCGCCTGCCAGTTGGTTGAGGTTGCTGCCTAATAAAAGAATAACCGGACAGCGGTTACGATCGATGCATGAGCTTATGGAGCTCATCCGGCGCGGTAGGAAGCTGCAGGCTAAGAACGGCGCCCTCCCCGAAACGCACCTTGGTTTCTACGCTGCTGCCCGCCTCCTTCGTCTCCGCCTGGAGGACGCGGTCCGCCTCCGTCACATCGAAAGCCAGAAGGAAGCAGGCCTTCGAGAGGGAATGGAAATCCATCGTCCGGGCTTCTCCCGAATGGATCACCAGATCGACGCTTACCTGCGCCTCTTCTTTATGAATCTCCCAGGCGAAGTCTGTTTTCCCGCCAAAGACTCCATAAAGCTTGCCCAGCTTAACGTGAAGGCCGTCCACCCGGACATTCACAAGGTCGTCCTGCCCGTCAACGGCTACCTGATCCAGGGAGCCGCCGATTTCGAAGCGCAGCCTTAGATCCGAAGCGGTGATGCGTCCATGCACGGGGTTCAGGTTAGGGTGCGTGCCGCCGCCGTTCGTTGCGAAGGTCACACCGAGCAGAACGCTGCCTTCCTCTTGAATCCCGTTGTAGACCGCCGAGCAGTAGTCGTAGCCGTCGTGGAGAACACGGAAGTGGATATACGTGCAGGCCGGCCCGTTCGTGAGATAAGCCAGAAGATTGCGGCATTGGTTCCACATGATATTGGAGCTGAAGCTGCCGACGGAAACCCGCGGGTTCATATAGAGATAAGCTTCTCTCGAGCTTGAGCCGTCCGCTCTTTTGGCGACCGCTTGTTTTCCATGCCTTTCCTGCACCTCCCGGTAAAGTTGGTGGTACTTGGCCGGACAGGAGATCCGGTTGCCATACCAGGTCAGGTTATAGATCAACTCGCTCTCCGGCAGCAGGTGAAGGTGACCGTCACACGCCATCTGGATAAAAGAGAGCTTCTCCGGCGGAAGCAGCTTGTCGTAAGACCGGCTGTGCGGTCCGGCCCACTGCTTCACCGCAGGATGGAAATGATAAGCGGCCATCTCCCAGGCCCCGTCCAGAAGCTCTTCGATCATGGCACGGGCTTCCCCGTTCTCCGTTTCCGTCGCGATGCTCGAAAGCTCTTCAATGGCAACAATGGTGTAGGTGGGGCTGTTGTACTCCTGGAAGGTGCCCTGCTCCTTCGTATGCCGGTAGAAGCGCTCCAGCCGGTCAAAGCCGTAGCGGCGAAACCTCTCTTCTCTGAAGTGCTCTCCCGCGATCAAGGTGACGAAGGCCCCCATGATGGCGATGTTCGTATATTCAGGTCCGACATTCCGCTTGATGATCGCTTCGCAGCTGTTATAGATGGCTTTCTTCACCGCCGCCCTTAGGGCAGGCGGAAAGGAAGCCCCGTGCCGGACGTCCGCCAGCACCAGCTGTTTTCCGCAGAAGTCCGCCCAATTCCAGTCGGGCGGGGCCATTTGGGAAAGCGGCTCCTCGTAGAACCAGGACCAGATTCCGAACGTAGGGGACGCCGGATCGTCATCCTGCAGAGACACGATTTGCTCCAGGATGGAGAAGGCTCTTTCCCGCCAGGTGTCCTGGCCGCTGTCGAGAAGGGCCACCGCGTACTGAACGGTTTCCCGCGTCGGGTGAACATAGTCCGCCTGCTTGATTGTCGTATGGTACCCGGGGCTGCTAAAGGGCCTTCTCAGCATGCGAATCGACGCGTTGAAATCAGGCTCCCTCTCTTCCAGCGCATTAAGCAAAGCGGCCCTCCCTTTGTCCGTGCTCATCGTCCTTCCTCCTCTGCCTTAGCCGCTTCGAAGGCGTTCAACAGCATCAGCATCAGCCCTTGCCCATACAGGGTCGGGTAACAGGCGATGCGGTTATAGGCTTCGACGGATTCCATGACCGGGGTTCCGCCGGATACCCCGCTCAGGCATCCATCGGCTTCGATCCTTTCCACCAAGGCCGGAAGGGCCCGACCGGCTGCTTCCGCGAGCTCCGAAGAGAGCCATCCGCTGCGGATGCCGCGCAGAATTCCGCATGCGATGCCGGCACTGCCGGACGCCTCACGGTAATAATCGGGATGGTCCATGACCGTGCTCCAAAGCCCGTCCTGCTGCTGGTACCGGATGAGGCCCTTCATCAGACGCTCATACCTTATCCGCAGTTCATCGGGAATGGGGGCAAGCCCTCCGACCTCCGAAACAATCTCCGGTATGCCGGCCGCCACCCAAGCGTTCGCCCGGGTCCAACGGGCGGCGGACATATGATCGGATGTGATGCAGTTCCAGCCGTGAAACAGAACGTCCGTCTCCTTGTCCTGCAGTAGCCGCATATGAATCAGGGACTGCTCCACTGCTTCCTTGGCATATTCGGCATGGCCGGTCAGCCTGGCCGTTCTCGCCAGGAACAGCACCGCCATAAAGACCGTATCGGCCCACACCTGCTCAGGGAATTGAGCCTCTTCCGTTACGGTATGCTCGAAGGCGCCTTCCCTTGTGCGGGGGGCTTCCCGAAGCAGCCACTCGGCTGCCCGGACGGACGATTCGTAGTAATAGGTATCGCCCGTGTGCCGGCATAGAGGAGCGTATATCGCGAATGGCGCGATAGCATTGATGACTTTCAGCTCTGCCGACTTCGCCCGGTTGCGCTGCTCCCATTCATGAAGATCGTCCAGGACCTCGCGGCGTCTGAAGGTTTCCCCGTACTCCATCATAGCGATCACTCCGACGCCCGGGACCCAGTCCCAGGCTTCCCTGTCCATTCCCCATTGCCCGGAGTAATCTTGAACCATGTAACCGTAGACGCGTGCTGCTGTTTCCGCTATGGGAATCATGCGGTTTGACCTCCTGATGGTAAGGTAAAGTTTCCTCGCAAAGGCTGCAGGAACGCCGCGTAGAACGGCTCTTCCTTATCACCCTCTTGTTTCCACATCTGCAGGCTGATACGAGGAGAGGGGCTTCCACTGTCTTCTCCGCTAGCGGCGATGATACGCACCAGGTAAGAGTTCGCCTGCTGATCCTCCGCCTCTGCCTGGATATAGGTTTCGGAGCCCGCTGCCGCCAGCCACTGCAAGGAGCGGCTAGTCAAGTCAAGCCCCTGAGGTTCGGCATGGATACGCAGCATGCCCGATAGTTCCCCTCCCGGCGTTCGCTCGCCCTGCAGAGTAAGGTGAAGCTTGCCCGCCTTCTGGCCGAGAGGACCTCCGCCCCCGGGGAGCGGAAGAAATCCGTTCAGGCTGGCCGTGTCCGGCAGGCGCTCCGCAACAAGTACAGTTGCGATGGCGGATGCCGTCTGATAGTAAGGATTGGGCTGAATCTCATAGCGGATCTCATATAATCCGGCGGCAAGCTGAACCGGTAGATGAGCCGTTCCGGAAGCATCCGTCGAATAAACGGCCTCGGTTACCGCCGTGTCGCCGCGGGTGCCATTTGGAAGCATCCGGGTAATGACGGCCCCCACGGGGATGCCTTCCATCCGGCCAGGCTCCGCATCGTTCTGGACCAAAGCAACGTCAAGCGTCTGCCCGCTTCCGACAGTTACCAGGGACGGACTCACGGCCGACAAGGAGGCTTGCTCCTTGCGGACCGTCAGCTTGGATTCTACTGTGCTTCCTTTGTAGGCCGAGCCGGCCTTGGGCTTGTATAGGGCGCGCGTCGGGTATTCGACGGTTTCCGCCGAGGAACCGGCTCCCTGCTTGATCGTATAGCGGATCGAGGCCGTTCCCTCTTGGTTCGTAACGGCAGAGCCGACCAAGCCCTCCTCCACTTCAAAATCCACGGATTCGCCGGCAATTGGCCGGCCGGCCGGATCGGTTAAGGTGGCCTTAAGCTCGATGGAATCGCTGTACGTTCCTTCGGCCGATTCCAGCTTCAGCTGGGAGCCGGGCTTCATCCATTCGATCGTCCGGAACAGCTTAGGATCCTTGGCTCCCCCGATACCCGAGCCCCATTCGATATAACCGCGGCGCTGTACGCCGTCGTTGTCGTTTAAGAGAAGCGAGAAACTGACGATCTCGTCCGTTTCCGGCCGGATCGGCTTTATTTCGGACCACGGAAGAGCCATCTCATAGGTGGTCGTATGCTGGGCCTCATCCCGAACGATGACAAGCTTCCCATTGTCGACGCGGCCCGTCGGAAGCCCGGCCGGCGAGAGGAACCGGTAGATTTGCGGGCCGGCCGGCGTTTCCGCCATCCCGAATTCGTACCAGGCCTTGCTCTCTCCCGGTACTCCGGCGGCCAGGGCGAACTGAAAGCCGTCGTTCTGCCACTGATCTCCTCCTCCAGCGGGGTAAGCCCACACATTGTCGGTGACCTTCGCGCTTATATAGAGATTATCCCGGTCGGCATTCAGCCAGACCAGCCCGCTGGCATCGTCCGGACCGCCATAGCCGGAAATTTTATTGTTTGCCTTCGATAGATCGATTAAGGGAGCGGCGGCCGGATCGTCCAGAACGCCGTCCACCTGAACGGTTTTGTAGGCAATGGGGTTATATTCCACTTTGCCTGAGAGGGTAATCGGCCCGAAGCCCTCCAGATCGACGGTCACTTGATAGGGGTAACTCTTGTCATAATCTACCGTACCCACATCCCAGGAGAAGGTCTCTTCGGCGAGCGGAGCCACCTCCCTTCCGGAATCCATGGAACCGGTCTGAGTGTTCATGGCCCAATCCACCTTAAGAACACGGAGCGATTGGCCGCTAAAGCGGTTCGTTACGGTCACGTTCATCTTCCCAAGGCGGGACGCTTCATCGGCCACTACGGGACGCACCCGAATCTCATAAGGCTCGCCTATTCGAACCTGATGAGTCAAGTAACCGATTCGTTTCCCTCCGGAGAGAAGGTCTCCCCGGACATGCTTGGTACCGGTATGATCAACGGATCCGAGCTTTAAGGTGCCGCTGACCGTGCCGTGAGCCTCGGCCGCCAGCTCTACCGTCTGGTTCTCGGAAGCCAGCGAAACCGACAGCGGCTCGCCGAGCGGGTTGACCATTCTCACATCGAGCTGCACCTTCTCCGTGGCAACCGCCTTATCTCCCGAGGTCACCGTAAAGGTGGAATCCTGGACCAACCCTTCGATCGTTCCTTGGATATAAACCGGCTCTCCGCTCAAGGTGATATAAACCTTTCCATCGAGCGGGGTGTAGGTTTGGGTATTGCCCATCAGGTCCGTGATGTCCACCGGCCCCGAGGTCTTAATCGCCATGGATTGGGAGCTCAGCGACCAGGCGACGTGAAGGTCCCTCCCATCCTTGCGGAACGCATAGCTGTAAATGCCGTCCGGTGTCGATTCTTTCTGGACGTAGTCCGCTCCGGTCAGCTCCCGGGTCATGGCGGCGTAGGCCGCATAGGCCGGCTTCGGGGTATGCTTTCCTTGGGGGTCGGCGGCATTGCGGATAATCCCGAAGTTGTCCTCGTTGTAATCCGCCTTCGTTCCGTCATTCATGAAATCGTACCAGAAGATTTTCTCAACGCCGCCCGCCAGCGCCAGCACGTGGCCGCGCACCAGATAATCCGCCTGCGTCTTCTCATCGATGCCTCTGCTGTCTTCCTGCGTCGGCCAGCCGAACTCGCTGATCCATAACGGCTTGGATTGCCCGTTGTTGTATTGGCGGATCAGGCTCTGGACTCCGGCCAGCTGACCGATCAAGCCTTCCGGTGCGGCCGGATATTGATAAGGATGAATCGAAACCGCATCCATATATTGTAGTCCGCCAAGCTTGAACACCTCTTCCATCCAGCTGAGCGGCACGCCGGCTGTCGCCATGCCTACAACCGTAACGTCCGGCCTTTCGACTTTTACCGTCTCATACGTTTTCTTCAGAAGGGGGTAATAATAATCCGGCCTCGAATCCGCGGGACCGTTCCCCCGGTCGCCGAAGGCGATGTTAAATTCGTTATACACCTCGAGCCACTTCAATTGGGTTCCATAATGATCCAAATACGATTTAGCATAGTCGGCGAACCCTTGGCGCCCTTCGTCCGTATAAGGGGTGCTGTTGTTGTCATAGAGCGGATTGTTGTAGCCGGCCACGAACAGCATGTCCTCCTGCTGCTCTTTCAGCTTCGCCATATAATTGTCCGGCACCGGAGCGAAGGTGTACTGGCCTTTCTGCTTCTCGATTCCGTTCCATTCGATTCCATCCCTTACGTTCTTGGCTCCGGAAGCCTGGATGAGATCAATCAAATCGGAGCCCCACCCCGTCCCGGTCCGATGCAGATGGGTAGCAAACCCGAACGGGGATTCCGGTACCGCCTTCACATCGAAAGGAGACAGCACGGCAAACGGCGTGCTCAGCATGACCGGCTCCATCCCAGGGGCTTCCAGGCTGAACCGGATGGTAAAATACCCCTTCTGCTCAACCGGTACGGAAAGCAGAAGTTCCCCTCCAGCTACAGGCGAAGAGCCTCGTTTCACTTCCCGTCCCCAAGCATCCTCCACGATCCATTGAGCGCTGCTTCTTCCGGTCCTAACCTTGAACTGAGCCGAATCCGGCTGAACGAATACATTGCCTTGCTTGACCTGCAGGATTTCGTTGCCCGGCATGCGCACGGTCACCAGCGGGCCGTCCGTGCTCCAGCGCCCCGCACTGTCTCCCGCCTGCACTTGAAAGGTATATCGGCTGTCGCTTTGCAGCCCGTTCAAGGCAAGCGTACTGGCTGTTGCCGGGAGCTCCTGAAGGAGAACGCCGTCCTTGTATATGCGGTAGCCAGTAAGCTCGGCCCCGCCGTAAGACGTTGGCTTCGTCCAGCTAAGCTTTAAGGACGATTCCTGCACATCGGCCGCCGTGAGCTCGCTTCCTGCCGGCCAAGACGGGGCGTTCCCATCGGCAGGCAAAGCGGAAATAAGCAAATACGGCTTATGGATGTCCTCTTTGCTTTTGAATACGGTGGCGTATCCCGGAGAAAGATCCTGGAACAGCGAGAAGGTCGCGAGGCCGCCCCCCTGTGCCTGCTTGCGGAGGTAGGAGGTGACGTCCACCTCGTTCCACTTCATCGTCCGGTTAATCGTAAACTTGCCGAGATAATGTTCGGTGTCCGGCTTGTTCATCCAAGTGATGGATTTCTCGCTCCAATCCTGGACTTCGCCGCCGGCAATCGAAGTGCTTAAGGAGGTCGGACCCGCTTCGGTAATCGCCCCGTAGATCATTAGCTTGGCGGATCCGATCTCTTCGGGCTTCATCCCGTTCAGATCAAACCGCAGGTAGGAACGCCGGGTCAGATCGGCGACATTGTTCTTCACCAGCAGATCCGCCGATTGTCCGAAATTTTTGTCTGCCGATGTCCCCGAGTTTACATAAGCGTCATCCGTGGGGATCCTCGTCTGAATGGTGCTGTAGATGGGCCCGTCGGTACTCCAGCGGCCGGCCGAATCCCCGGCCTGTACCTGGAACGTGTATCTTTTCCCGTCCGGCAAGCCGGTTACCGTATACTCTTGTGCGGTGCCCGGCAAGGCTTGAACGAGCTCCCCGTTCCGGTAAACGCGGTAACCCGTTATCTCCCCGCTGCCCGAGGAGGCAGGAGTCCAGCTTAAGGATAGAGCGGATCCCGAAGCTCCCTTCCCAAGCAAGGCGCTGCCGGCCGGCCAGGACGGGGCGTCCGGCTGAACCGCGGTATCGGAAACGATCAATTGAGGCTTATGTAAGGTGTCTTCCTTGCTTTTGAACGTGACCACATAGCCGGGAGAAGTCTCCTGGGTCAGAATCAGTGTGGCGGTTCCATCCTCCCCGGCTTGCTTGCGGATATACGAAGTCACGTCCACCTCGTACCATCCCGCCGTAGGAGTAACGTCTAACCGGCCCAGAAAGAATTCCGGCTCCGGCTTGCTTCCCCAGTTCATAGTGGATTCCGCCCAGCCGTCCTGCCCTCCGCCGTAAACGGAGATCCGTACACTGGACACCCCCGGTTCCGTCACGCTTCCGTATATCCTCAGCTTGGCGGAGCCTACGGCTTCCGGCTGGAAGCCCTTCACATCGAAACGAAGATAAGCCTGCCGGGTCACATTCGGATCCGCGGCCTGATACTTAACCAACAGATCGGGAGAACTTCCGAACGTTTGCTCCGACTTGGTACCCGCATTGGCATACGTGTCATCCGTCGGGGTCAAGGGCGCTTCCGCCGCCCATACCGCCGAAGCTTCGTAAAGCCCTGCTGTCCACAGAAGCAGCGCGGTAAGCAGTGCCGCCATCCCCCTCCGGAAGGTCCATGCATGCCGGTTTCTTAATCCTTTCATGCTTCCTTTCCTCCTCGCTCATCTTTATAATAAGTTCCGTCTTATTGCCTTCTTAAGTAAAAGCCAAACGGCAACGTGTATCCATAGACAATAATCTTTCCATAAGCAAAACTCCGGAAAAACCGAAAAGGTATACGAATGAAAAAGGTAGATGGGCCTTTTTGGCGCAAAACCAAAAAAACGGCTGCCTGAACGGCGCCGCTTTCTGTCGATATCCAATTGAAGCTTGGCGTTTTACTCCTGTCCTCTTGCCAGAGTATTCTGCTTGCGGTAATCTCCCGGGGTGACGTTCATCACTTTCTTGAACATACGGATAAACGAAAGAGAATGAGTATACCCCACCTTCATGGCAATATCTTGGACCGGGGCCTTCGTTTCCTTCAGAAGATCCTTGGCATGGCGGATTCGCAGATGAGCCAAATAATCCACGAATTTCTCCCCCATTTCGTCCTTGAACAACTGGCTGACGTACTTGGTATTCAATTGAAAATGATCACTGATCATCTGCAGGGATAAGTTGGGGTCGTCATAATGATTTTCGATATAGGTCTTGATGTCTTTGATCAGCGTATGGCCCGAGCGTTTCTCGCGCATCCGGCTCAGGTGCCGGAAGGCTTGGCTCAGGAGCTCCGCATACCGTTCTTCCAGTTCATCGAGCGTTTCAAAATTCTCCACGGCCGCCATCATCTGGGGGTGGATCTCACTCTCCCAGAGGCCTCTGTATTCCTGGGCCATTTCCTTAAGCGATTGGTTCAGATGGTAGCATAAGTAATTCGCCGCAATGACGATTTCTTCCTTCGAGCTCAAGTTGTTCCGCAAATTCATGAACACTTCCCGGAAGATCGCCTCCCACTCCTCATTGTTCTGCTTGAAGCAGGAGGAAAGCTTGCGGATGACCTCCAGGTTGTCGTAGATCGTATGAACCGACTGGGTCTTCATCTCGGCATACAGAAACGTACCCGATCCTCCGAGCACCGTCTTGTATTTCAAGGCGTTGATCGCATCCTCATAGGAAAGAGGAATTTCGCCCACCTCTTCGACACCTGAGCCAAAGCCCGAGGTCACGGAAAAATGAAGATTAGCCTCCACCCAGCCGATCAGCTCTTCCCCGAGCTTCTTCAGAACCTGCAGGCTTGTCTCTTCTTCAACCGATGTTCCAAACAGCACGCCGAGCCTTTCATTGCCAATCCATTCCGCCCATACGGCAAGGTCATGCTTCTCCGCCATTTCGCTGACCACGCTTTTGACAACGAACTTAAGCAGGCTCTGGTCCCGCTGGTTATACTGATTCTGGAATTCCTGGTACTTGTCGATCTCAATCACCGCGACGAAGAGCCTCCGCTTGTCCCCGGCCGGTGTCAGCCCGTTCAGCTCGCCGTTCCAATCCTCGGCGGTGATCACCCGGCTGCCCGTAATCGCTTCTTGAAAAAAATATTGACGCCGGTACAGCAGGTCCTCACGGAACTGCTGGTCGTACTCGTTGGACTGCTCGATGAGCCGGCTCAAGGCGGTTTCAATAAAGCGGAACTCGTCCTGGCCGCTCGAAGCCGCAAGCAGCTGGGTTCTCTGCACGGCGAACTGGCGAATCTGGTCGACGATCATTTCCACCGGACGGTAATTCCGCCGGGTCACGACAATGAGCCAAACCGCTCCCAGTATAACCAATCCCGCCGCCACCCCAAGCCAGATCCAGTGAATATGGGAAAACACATAGAACAAGCCCCCGTCGTGAAGCCCGCTGTGAATGACCCACCCGGTATAACTGGAAACGGCGGAATTGATCTCCGACCGCATGCGCGTATCCGACGTATTCAGAAGGAAGGCTCCGTTCTGATCCTCAAGCTGGATGTAGCTGAACTTCGAGCTGGACATTTCCATCACGTACTTCGCGATCTTGTCCACCCCGACATTGACCACGAGAAACCCTTTTTCCCCTCCCAGCAGCGGTACATTACGGACAAGCGTCACCACGTTGACCGGGGACTGGTCGGCAAACTCCCGGTAGGCGCGGACGGGCAGCCATTTAGGCGGCGCCCCGTTCTTCAAGACCGTCCTCGCGAACGCCTGGTCGCCGAACTGGCTGAGCGGCATAAGCGAATTGGTGCTCAGCACCATTTCATCGGCCGTCCGGTATAAATAAATGGAGTCGATGAGAGGAAGGCCCCCGACGAACTCCCGCAATTTTTCCGAAGGCACCACAAGACTTCCGAACGTATCAAGCGACGGTTTGAAGTAATAGTCCTTCAATCCGTTATTGGAGTTCGATTCCTTCATGATCTGCTGGCTGATCAGCTCCAGTGTCCGGTCCAGCTGGACGAGCACCTGTTCCATGAACACTTGATTGGCCTGCTTCGCCTCTTCGCGCGACACTTTGTTGACGATGACAAAAAAGAGAATCGACAAACTGAAGATGACGAGGACGAAGATCGGCAAATAGGAAAGAAGCAGCCGTTTGAACCACTTACCCGGCATTCCCGTCCCCCCAAACTTGATGGATACTTCCATTTATTACTGAAGTTCTTATTCTGAGCAATATACATCTTTCTGTCAATAGACATTCCCGCCTCGACCGGAAGCGAGAAAGCGGTTTAAGCCGGTCATTGCATGAAAAAGGCGCCTTTGGGAAGAAGGCGCCTTATCTACAGTGCTTTATTTCTTTTCGTAAATATCCGTAACGGTTACGATTTTATCTTTGTTCTTGCTGTAAAAGGTGTTGTACCATTCATCTATTTTTCCGCCGCCGGCCTTCGTCCACATATCCTTGGCCGTTTGGGTCGCTTTCTCCGGCGTATAGTCCTTGGTCACGATCGCCTTCGTATATTCATCTCCCAGCTTGGATACGCTCTGCTCGATCATATCCAGCTCGTTCGGCTTGGCCGGAGCGTTCAGGAAGAAGCCGGGCATAGGAGTCGCCGGATTCAGGTAGATTTTACGGGCTGTCTCCAGAATGGCTTTGTATTCCTGCCCTACCGGGGAGCTCGTATCGATCTCCATGATGCGGGGATCGCACTTGCGGGTCGCATCGGTCGAGCTGCTTACCATCGAATAGTCGGCGTTCCAGTCTTTTTCCTTCTTGTTCTTCTCGAGGTTAACCGGGGCCGGGCAGCCATTGGCATCGAGTTTATAATGCTCGCCCTCGAGTCCCCACTTCAGGGCCTTGACCGTGTCCTCTTTGTTCAGGAAGTCGATATATTTGATGACGGCAACCGGATCCTTGGCTGCGGCGTTAACCACTCCAGGCGTTTGAGCCGGCGGATTCAGGGCGGGAACGAATTGACCGAAGGAGCTCTTAGGCAGCGCGATCGGCACAAGCTGGGCGTCCGGTACGTTCTTCTTCAGGGCTTCGAAGGTCGCCTTCACGTCCGCCCACTGCATCGTGTAGAAGCCGATCTTGCCATTGACAAAATCCCGCTTGGCCTTCTCCCCATTGGCATCCGCCGCGAAATCTTTATCGATCAGACCGTCCTGGTACAACCGCTTCTTGAAGTCGGCAATCGCCTCCATCTGCTTCCACGGATAGACCATTTTGCCGTCCTCCAGAGCATAGCCGGCGCCAGGCAGACCAAAGATCCAGTTGAAGATATTTTGGTTAAATCCTCCTCCAAGGGAGATCCCGAACGTATCCTTCTTGCCGTTGCCATCCGGATCGTTCTCTGTGAAGGCCTTGGCGACATTATACAATTCCTCGGTCGTCTTCGGCACTTCCAGGTTCAGCTTCTTCAGCCAGTCGTTCCTCACCAGGAAAACCCAGTTGATATCCGTTTGGGTGAACGCTCCGACCTCATAGAGCTTGCCATCGTCTTGGGTACCCAGCTTGCGCAGGATCGGATACTTGTTCAGGAGAGCCTTGTATTCCACGCTGTGCTTCTCGATCAGGTCATCGAGCGGCATCAGCTGCTTCGACGCATACCAGGCATTCTTGTTCAATGGATTGTAATCCTGAATGAAATCAGGCGCGGAGCCCGAAGCAAGAAGGACGTTCAGCTTGTCTTCCGGTTTGTTGCGCGGAATGGGAACGAACGTCACTTCGGCCGGAGCATTCTTGTTAATCCACTCCGTCCAGCGGTTCTTGTCATAGGTCCCTTCCTCAGCCGGCACCCGGCCTCTGTCGTAAACCATCACCGAGATTTTGCCCTTCTTGCCGTCCGCGCCCTCCGAAGCTTTCCCGGCGCCTTCGCCTTTATCCCCTTCTTTGCCGCAGGCTGCGAGTAAGGAACCCGCCGCCAGAACGGTCGTCATCGCCAGCAGGGCGCTTTTCTTTTTGTTGATCATCCCGTTTGTCCTCCCTTTTTCGAATAAGCCAAGCTTAGATATTCATGAATTGGAGCATCCTTCCTGCCGGCCTCACCTCCACCTGTAATCAACCGAGTCTTCTCTATCCTTTGATCGAGCCGATCATAACCCCTTTGACAAAATACTTCTGCAGGAAAGGATACACGATCAGCATCGGAAGCAGCATGGCGATGACACCGGCCGATTGAATCGACTGGGGGGTGACCGACTGGGTCAGGTCGTCGCTGAATTGGCCTTCCGTCACCTGCTGGGCCAGCTGGCTGTTCATGATCATCTGCTGGACGAGCACGGTCAGGTTATGCTTGTCGGAGGAATTGATATAGATCATAACATTAAAGAACGAATTCCAGTGGCCTACCGCATAGAACAGCACCAGGGTGGCGATCACCGGCATGGACAGTGGAAGCATGATCTGCATGATGAGTCTCGTTTCGCTGCAGCCGTCGATCCGCGCCGCGTCCTCCAGCTCCCCCGGGATGTTCTCGAAAAAGGTTTTTAGAACCAGAAGGTTGTAGACACTCACAAGAGCCGGCAGCCACAAGGCCCCATAGCTATTGACAAGTCCCAGGCTTTTGATCAGCAAATAGCTCGGGATAAGGCCGGCCGTAAAGAGCATGGTAAAGACGATCAATAGACTGAGCGGCTTTCTCCAGTAGAAATACGTCCGGGACAGCGGATAAGCGGCAAGAATGGTGAAGAGGATATTCAAGGCCGTCCCCACGACGGTGATCACCACGCTGTTCTTAAAGGCGTTCACGATGTTGGTCCCCTCGATCAGCAGCTTATAGGAATCCGTCGTAAACCCGACCGGCCAGAGTCCGACGAAGCCGGACATCACCGCGTGCTCCGAGCTTAAGGACAGGGATACGATGTGTAGAATCGGCAGGATGCAGCTGATGCCGAGGAGCCCAAGCAGGAAGGCATTGACTCCGTAAAAAATTTTTTCTCCTAAAGATGTTCTCATCCCGTCACTCCTTTACCATAGCCCTTGGCCAAATTTCCGGGCGATTTTGTTCGCAGTGAGCACGAGGACCAGGCCGACCAAGGACTGAAAGAAGCCGAGCGCCGTCGTTATACTGAACTGGCCGCGGCCAAGCCCTACCTCGTAGCTCCAGACGCTGATGACGTTCGCAATATCGCCGACCATCGGATTCTTGAGCACATAAATTTGATCGAAGCCGACATCCATGACATGCTCCATCGAGAGAATCAGCATCAGAATAATGACCGGCGCAATGCCGGGAATCGTAATGTGCCACATCTGCCTCAGCTTGTTGGCCCCGTCGATGCTCGAGGATTCATACAGGCTAGGGTCGATATTGCCGAGTGCCGCCAGGTAGATGATGGCCCCGAACCCCGCTTCCTTCCAGATGCCGGAGCCCAGAAAAACCCCGAGCCAGGTGGACTTGTTATAAAGAAACTGGATTTTCTCCCCTCCGAGCGCCGAGATGATTTTGTTGATGACGCCTTGTTCCTGGGCGAAAATGAGAACCACAAACGAACCGATAATAACCCAGTTCAAAAAATGCGGCAAATACACCAGCGTCTGGATCGTCCGTTTGTATACCATTCCCCGCACCTCATTAAGGAGGATGGCGAGAAGAATCGGGAAGGGAAAGGACACCAGGACCGACAGGATGGAGATCACGAAGGTGTTCTTGATGATCGTGACCATCATGGGACTATTGAACAGAAGCCGGAAGTTATCCAGTCCCGTCCAAGGGCTGCCCAGAATGCCGTCAGCCAGGTTGTACTGCTTAAAGGCGATGATAAGCCCGCCCATCGGGACGTATTTAAACAGAATGAAATAAACGAGGATCGGCGAGAACATAACCAAGAGCGGGATGTTCATCCGGAAACGCCTTCTCCTTTGCAAGCGCAGAGCGGTCTCCCGGGAAGCGCTCAGCTGAACAGTAGGATTACTCATCTCTCTTTCTCCTTATCCGCAATTTTTGTGGCAGCCTGATGTTTACGGTACGTCTCTTATTCAAACGCAAAAGAGGGAGTAACACCATAGACATGTTTCGAAGAGGTATACGATAATCCAGTTCCGGCGCGGGTTTGCGGAAATTGTATATCGCCGATAATTGCATATGGGGAGGCCGGGATCCGGGGATTTCCTTGGGAATACAGCCAAAAAGCCCGCCGGTGCCGGCGGGCTTTAAGGGGAAAACGTTATAGTTCTTCGGGCGGGATCAGGAAGGCAATTCCGGATTATACTCCGGCAGCCCGCTTACCCAGGTTTGGTTGCGGATCGGCTCCAGGATGCGGAGCACTTCCTTCAACAGGGACTCGTCCATCGGCTCCTCGGTCCATTGGACGTTGCGGCGGATATGTTCCGGATTGGCCGTACTGACCAAGGTCGTGGGGATGCGCTCATTCGCCGTCGCGAATTGAACGGCGAGCTTGGCGAGGTCCGCCCCCTGACGTTCGCAATAGGCGGCCGCTTCCCGGCACACCCGTTTGATCTCCCCGCTTGCGGGATGCCATTCGGCCACCGGACGATGACCCAGGAGGCCCATCGAGAGCGGCGAAGCGTTCACGAGGCCGACTCCCCATTCCTCCAGCAGAGGAAGAAGGCTCAACAGGCTGGTGTCGTTCAAGGAATAGTGGCAGTAGGACAGCACCGCGTCGAGCGAAGTATGGGCAAGGGCCTTCTCGAAAACGGTCAGGGGAAGTCCGGACACCCCACCGAACCGGATTTTGCCGGACTGCTTAAGGGTCTCCAGTGCACGGAACGCACCCTCCGCCACCTCATCGAACGGAACGAATTCGATATCATGGAGGAACAGGATGTCCACATAATCGGTCTGCAGCCGGGCCAAGCTTTCCTCAACACTTTGCAGAATGCGGCGCTCTGAGAAATCGAACTCCCGGTCCCCGTAACGCCCGGCCTTTGTCGACAGCAGGAACCGGTCCCGCGGGATCGAAGCGATCGCTTTGCCAAGCACCGTCTCCGCCTTCGTCAAGCCGTAATAAGGGGACACGTCGATCAGGTTGATGCCGCTGTCCACCGCTTCCTCCACGGTTCGGATGCTTTCCGACTCGTCGGTTTCCCGAAAAACGGATCCGAGTGACGAGGCGCCGAAGCTAAGCGCCGATACCTGCAGCCCCGTCCCTCCCAATGTGCGGTACTTCACCTTCATCGCCCTCTCTTTCTTGGTCTCTCTTCCGATAGGGTACCATGGCAGAAGAGAGCAAAGAATAGCGGGAAATTGCAAAAACATACTCGATTTTGATATCGGTTTCCACAGAAAGGGCACCAGAATCCCCTTATTTTTTATTTTTCAAATAAGCCTCTTTGTATTCCTGCATCAATTTATCCCCGCCGGCCTTCTTCCATTTATCCATTTCCGCTTTCCAGCCGGCTTCGTCGATCTTGCCCATAATGAATTTGGTTTCCGCATCCGTAATCATCTGCTCCAGCTCTTTTCCCCGTTCGGTGTACGTATCCGAGAGAAGGGTCAGCGCGGGATTGTTCACGGCATACTTTTCGTTTCCGCTGACCAGCTTCTTGTTCTTCAGGAACAGATCGGTTTCCTTCATGGGCTTATCCATGTTGTAGGCCTCGCCACGCTGGATTAAGGTGTCGCGGTAAGGCTTCACTTCCTTGGCGTCCGCATCCTTATCCAGAGGAATGGTAAAGTCGCCCTCCACCTTGTAATGCTTGCCTTCCACGCCCTTGTTGATAAGGTATACCATCTCTTTATCGAGCAGCTTGTCCAGGAAGGACAGCACTTTCTTCATTTCCGCTTCGGTTTTGACCGAGGACTTCGGAATGGCCCAGATCCCTGCGTTGCCGCTTTCCCCCGGCACCCGGATCCCCGACGGTCCTTCCAAAGGAGCCGCATCGACGACGGCCGTCGGCACCACCTTCACCAGGTTCGTCTGCATGGATTGGGCATTGCCGCCGCTGATCCGGAGCGCCACCCGGCCTGCCTCGTACGATTTATCGTTCGTAGCCGCATCCACAACCGAGAAATCCTGGTTGATCAGCTTCTCGTCGTACAGCCGCTTGAACAGCTTCATGGTGGCAAAGAATTCCTCCGTCATGAACTCGGGGGTGAACGTTCCCTGGTCATCCACCTTCCACTTGTTCGGCCCCCCTTGAGCTACGCTTAGCCGGGTCAAGGTGGAAGCCGTTCCTTGGTTGTAGGCTTTATCGAGCAGGAAACCATAGGTATCCTTCTTCCCGTTCTTGTCGGGATCACTTTCCGCCACCGCCTTAAGAACGTTGTACCAATCGTCCAGCGATTTGGGGACCTTCAAGCCCGCCGCGTCAAACCAGTCCTTCCGGTAATGGACGACCGCACGGCCGATGTCCCGGAAAATGGGAATCCCGTAAAGCTTCCCTTCCACTTTGATGTTGTCAAAGTAAGAGGAGGGCTGGGCGGACAGGTTCTTGTAATCCTTAAGATACGGACCGATTTCCCAGAATTGATCGGACTTCATGGCATTGATGATGGTGGGCACGTAGTTGACCTTGATCAGCTTGGGCAGTTCGCCTGAAGCCATCATAACGTTGACTTTATCATCGTAAGCCGAGGCCGGAATCCATTGGAATTCCGGAGTGGTATTGGTGTATTTCGCCAGAGCCTGCTCCAAGGGATTGCCCTTCGGCGGAATCTCTCCCACCTGATTAGCGACAATGGACAAGGCGAACGGCTTCGTATCCTCTCCCGGCTTGGAGCTTCCGCCCGCGCCGGCTTGCCCCTCGCTTCCCGAGCTGCAGGCCGACAGAACGGCCGTCGCCAGCATAACTCCTCCCATAACAGATGCTGCTTGCTTCTTCATTTCATTTCCCCCTCCGTATAGTTGGTTATGATATCAACTCCTGCGGCCGCCGCTTAGGGAACAACCGCAAGGGAGTTCATCCGTAAACGTGTGATTCTCCTATCCCTTGACCGATCCCAGCATAACTCCTTTGGCAAAATGCTTCTGAAGAAACGGATAGACCAGCAGAATCGGAACGGTGGCGAAGACGATGACCGCCATCCGGATCGTAAGCGGCTGAATTTCCGTGTTGTCAATGGAGTTGTCCCCTATGCTGCTGGAGGCCAAAATGACGATTTCCCGCAGCAGGACTTGAATCGGCCACTTGGTATTGTCGTTGATATAAAGAATGGCATTGAAAAACTGGTTCCAATGGCCGACGGCATAGAATAACCCGAAGGTAGCCATGGCCGGCAGCGAAAGCGGAAGCACGATCCGGAAAAGCACGCCCACGTCGTTGCAGCCGTCAATCCGGGCGGAATCCTCGAGGCCGTCGGGGATTTGCTGAAAGAAATTTTTCAGGACTATCAGGTTGAAAGCACTGATGGCGCCCGGGATCATCAAGGACCACAGGGTATTGGTCAGATGCAGGGCCTTGACGACAAAGTAAGTGGGAATCATGCCCCCGCCGAACAGCATCGTGAACAAGACCGCGAGGAGGATCGCCTGGCGTCCTCTCAGATGGGGCTTGGCCAGCGGGTAGGCCATCAGCGACGTGAACAGCAGATTGATGAAGGTGCCCACGACGGTAATATAGATGGAGACCAGCAGGCTTCGGAACAGCGTGTCCGTCGAGAAGATGTAGCGGTAGGAAGCAAGCGACCATTCCTTCGGCCATAGAATCAAGCCGCCCTTGGCCACCTCGGCGGGACTTGCGAACGATACGGCCAACACGTAGACAAAGGGCAGGACGCAGAGGAGGGCCATCAAAAGCAGCACGGCATAATTGAACATATCGAACAAGCGGTTGCCTATCGTTTTATCCTGAAGCATGTTGTAGCCTCCTTCATACTTAGGGACAGGCGTCAATAGATGCCCTCTTCCCCGAACTTCTTGGCGAGCCAGTTGGAGCCGAGCACCAGCACCAGGCCGATCGCCGACTTGAACAAGCCGACCGCCGCACTGTAGCTGTATTGCGCCTGGGTCATCCCTTTCGTATAGACATAGGTGTCGAACACTTCGCCTACTTCGCGGTTCGTCGGGGTCAGCATAAGGAAAATATGCTCGAAGCCTGAATCCATAAAGTTCCCCAGCCGCAGAATAAACAAAATGACGATGGTGCTGCGAATCGCCGGAAGGGTGATATGCCAAAGCTGGCGCCAGCGGCCGGCCCCGTCGATCCGGGCGGCTTCGTACTGCTGGAGGTCAACCCCGGCCAAGGCGGCCAAGAAGATGACGGTGCCCCAGCCGACTTCTTTCCAGATGGATTGCACGATAACCATCGTCCGGAACCATTCCGGCTCCAGCAGAAAGGCAATTTTCTTTCCCGTAACCGCATACAGAAATTCATTAAGAACCCCGTTCTCCGTTGTGAAAAGGATATAGAAGATCCCGACGACCACCACCCAGGAGACAAAGTGGGGGATGTAGACGAGGGTTTGAACGAAGCTTTTGAACTTGGCCCGTCTGACTTCATTCAGCATCAGGGAAAGAACAATGGGCAGCGGAAAGAAGAAGACCAGGTTGTACACCGCCAGAATAACCGTATTGCGGAACAGCATGCCGAATTGGGGCTCGGTAAAAAATCGCTGAAAATGCTTAAAGCCTACCCAAGGACTGTCCAGAAAGCCGAGATGCGGCCGGTAATCCTGAAAGGCCATCGTTACCCCGTACATCGGCACGTATTTAAAGATAAAGAAATACAGGATGCCGGGCAGAAGCATCAAGTACAGCCATTTGTCCCGGACGAGGTCCCTCAGAAGGGAAACCGGCTTTCCCTTGGGGATGGCGGGGTTTCCGGCCGGAGCATAGTTGTCTTGCCTCATGGTTCACTAACCTCCCATAACATTCTCCATGGTTCACTCCAGCCATTATCGAGCCCATAGGGGGTGACAGGCTATACCGCTCACGCAACCAAGTGTCGATTGGGGGCTTTTCCCCTCCTAATAACCTCTGTATAGCCTGTAAATGTGCTTGAGATAACCTGATTCCGACAAAAAACAGGCGGGAAGGATGAGGAGGATCATCCGCCGCGCCTGTCCGGAGGCCAGCTTCTATAAGCGTCCTTGGGTTCACCGGCTGCATGCCGCTTCATTCGGTGCTCCCTTTCAGGATTTTTTCCCGGTATTGACCTGGTGTAAGTTGATAGATCTTCTTAAAGCTCCGAATAAAGGAGCTGATATTCTTGTACTGAAGCTTCTCGCCGATCTCCGATATTTTCATATCCGTCGATTCCACCATGACCTTGGCCATCTTCATCCGGTAATCCGACAAGTAGTCACTGAAGGGAATCCCGATCTCCCGCTTAAAAATTCGGCTGATATACACCGGATGGTAATTTAACAGCTTGGAGCAGGATTCCAGGGTAATTTCCTGGTCATACCGGTCCTGAATCAGCTTGATCATTTTATCCGCGATGTTGACATACTGGGTTTCGGTCTTCTCGGACAGCGCCTGAATCAAGGGATTGAACCACTTGGACTCAAACCAGTGAATGATTTCCTCTCTAGTTTGAAGCCGGAGAAGCCTTTCCACGGTCCTCTCATCCTCCATCACCTTCTGAAGCGATATCCCCTCGTCCTGCATGATTTGCAGAAGCCGGGAAAGCAGCTGCAGGAGCAGCAGGTGATGCTCGTGGAGGGAACCGTCCTTATACAGAAGAGCATCCAAGTATTGACGGATCGTCTCGGAAGCGCTGCCCGGCTGCATTTCCATTATGGCGTAGACGAGCCTCTCTTCCAATACCTTCAAGTGGGAATATTCATACCCGTCCGCGCCCGGAAGGGTCTCCGTGTCCCGGTATTGTACGATGATCTCCGGGCCGAGGCTGATCCGCGCTTTCAAGGCGGACAAGCTCTCCCCGTAAGCTTTGACCGTCCCCATCAAGTCGGAGAACGGATGGCTGATCCCGATGCTCACCTTAAGCTGAAGGACCTCTTCGGCGTTCTTCTTCAGGATCTCCGCCGATTCATAAAGAATTCTTTGGACCTGCTCGGTGTCCTCTTCCTCGGCCGCCACCAGGGTGACTTGGGAATGATGAATGGTAATCGGGGTAAGGCGCCGCGAGGACGGCAGCACCTCCCCGGCAATGTTGCTGATGGCGTAAAGCAGCAGCTCCCGGTCTTCCTCGTCATAATGGGTCTCCTGCAGATTGTCGATTTGAAGGGAAAGAACCCCGAGCCGCTTCCAGTCGGCAGGGAAGCTATACAAGGCGGACCGGTACAAGAAGTCGTTTTCCGTCAGCTGGCCCGTAAACAGCTTCAAGACGAAAAATTCCTTCAAGTGGCTCGCCTGACCCCGCATCTGCTGTTCGACGCGGTCTCTTGACACGGCCAAAGACTGCATGCTGTGCCTGATGAAGTCCAGCTCGTCATTTTTCGGGAGGACGGAAGGCTCTTGCACGGACGAACCAAGCCCTCTCGCCACCTCCAGCAAACTGCCGATGGGGCGGTACATTCTTCGGCTGCCATACCAGGCGGCGGCCAGCACAATCAGCAGAATGACGGTACAGACCGCCAAGGTGACTTCCGCTATTTTCCGGGTCTCCTTCTTCAGCTCCCCGATCGAGACGGCGGAAACATAGGTCCAGCCATTATAGCTGGAAGAACGGTAGAGCACCGCATCCTCTTCCCCGTTCGTCTTCAGGTTAAACAGCCCCAGCTTCTTCTCCGGCTCCGACTCCAAATGCCCGGCAACGGCCCGGTTAATCGGGGCGTTCTCCTCCTTGGAACCGGGGCCCAGAATTTCCGCTCCGGTCCGATCCAAAATATAAGTCCGGTTCGAGGAGTCCGAGGAAGCAAGCGCATGGTTAATTTCCGCCGCCGCCATCTGGACGACCAGAAGTCCCTTCGGCTTGTTCGTCTGGGGGAGGAGCGGGATTTTGTGGACCAAGGTGATGGTCTCCACGGGTTCGGTGAATTCGCCGCCGCCTGCCTCAATCCCCGTGTACCAGCGGATGCTTCGAGGCGCTTCGGCATACTCCGTGAACACCCGGCGGTTCTGCCATTGATCGAGAGGCTTCAGGACATTAAGGTTCAAGGCCCAATTCCGTTCGAGGTTCACCAAATAGGCCTGCGTGATGACCGCTTCGCCGGATTGAAGATTGTACAGCTCCTTGGAAAGCTCACGGACGGCTTCAAAATCCGAGGGGGTATAGGACGTATTCATCGCGGTCTTGACCAGGGAGGAGTTGGCCAGCTGCGTGGCCGATTTCTCAACCGATTTCAGCATCTGCTCCACCCTCGTCTGGGTTTGGGCAAGCCACTGCATATTACCTTCCTTCACCTTCTCTTCCATATCTCTTGAAGCGATGATATAGGAGACGAAGCCAATGAGGATGGCGGGAAGCAATCCCAATAATAAGCTGTAGGACAGCAGCCGTACTGAATATCTGTTCATTCTTATTCCTCCTGCAACGTGCTGACCGGGTACACGCTTAGTCCCCTGCGGCGGGCAGGTCCGACTAAAAAAGACCCGCTCCCAACGGGCTGACGGGTCAATGTCTCTTACCTGAAGAAACCGATCCTTCTCTTTATTCCTTACCTTCCAAGCCGGTTACGCGGAACCAATCGACATCCACGTACCCGCCTCCTGAGCCGGAGGCAAATATCCCGGTCTTCGCTCCGACCCAATGGCCCTCGATGGCGGCGAACGGTTCAGCCGGGACCGGCGTATACTCGGATCCGGCCATTTTATAATAGAAGGAACAGCGGGCGTCCTTCTCTACTTTCACTCGCAGCTCAAGAGGGTCGGCGCTTTCGATAGGAAGGGACCAGACGCCTTCTTCCCCGTTTTCGTCTCCCATGGCCAGGACAAGAGCGAGCCCTTCTCCTTCTCCTTCTTCTTCTCCTTCATCTTGAAGCTTTCGCACAGCCAAATAGGCATACCGGTAGCCGAAAACAAGCATCCCGCCCGTATCCCCCTCCGCCAATCCGGAAGGATCGATGAGGCAGGAGGCTTGGAATTCGGGTGCCGGGAATTTCTGAAGAAGCAGATGGGAAGCATGATAAATCCCCTCCTGCTCTGAAGGACCGGGTATGGAGTGCAGCCGAATATGGCTCGGCCTGGCGTCCAGCCGGTACCAAGAGCTATGCGGGTTCGCCTGCCACTGCCACTGAAGGCCGAGAGCAGGGGCGTCAAATTCATCCGACGTAGCGGGAACGGTGACCGGGTAGTCCCGGCCGACATCCGGTTTCCGGTAACGGAGCACCGGCTCGCCGATGGCCTCGCCTTCCCGGCGCTCCCCCATCATGGGCCAATCGTTCTCCCAGTGAACAGGCTGGAGATGGACCACCCGGCCGTATGGCCCTTTGTCCTGGAAATGCAGGAACCAGGATTCGCCCGATTCCAGTTCTACCCAGCCTCCCTGATGCGGGCCGTTGACCGGAGTCTGCCCTTGATGCAGAACCACCTTGTCCTCATAGGGACCCCAGATGGACTCCGACCGGAACACCGTCTGCCACCCGGTGGAGACGCCCCCGGCGGGAGCAAAGATATAGTAATAACCTTCTCGTTTATACAGCTTCGGCCCTTCGAGGGTGGGATGATCCTCGGTTCCGTCATAAACGATCCGTCCCTCGTCCAGCACCTGCCTGCCGTCAGCCGACATCCGGCACAGCCGGAGCTTATGCTTGATCCCACTGCGGCTCTTGGCATAGGCGTGAATCAAATAAGCCTGTCCGTCGTTATCCCAGAAGGGACAAACGTCGATCAGCCCTTTACCTTCCAGGACCAGATGCAGGGGGGCCCATTCGCCCGCCGGATCGTCGGCCGTCGTCATCAGAATGCCCACATCCGGATCCCCGTAGAAGATCCAGTACTTTCCGTCATGATAGCGCAGGCTTGGCGCCCATACCCCGTTCCCATGCTGAGGCCGCTCGTACCCCGCCAGCTTCATTTCCGGGATGGCGTGTC
Source organism: Paenibacillus aurantius (assembly GCF_032268605.1). NCBI lineage: Bacteria > Bacillati > Bacillota > Bacilli > Caryophanales > Paenibacillaceae > Paenibacillus > Paenibacillus aurantius. The sequence goes on along the minus strand of NZ_CP130318.1, from coordinate 2,069,097 downwards.
CGATCAGCTTCCAATTGACGAGGTCTTGGGAATGCAGAATCGGCAGTCCGGGAAGGTGTCCGAAGCTGGAGGCGGTCATGTAGAAATCGCTGCCGACGCGAATGACGTCGGGGTCCGAATAGTCCGCATGCAATACCGGATTGAGGTAAGTCCCGTCTCCCTGGTCCGCTGCCCAAGCCTCTTGATGAGTAAGTATAGTTTCCGTCATGAGCCCATCCTCCTCTATAAGGTATCGAAGATTTCCTTTCGTTTCGTTCCGTATGGAATCACCCGATTATAAGCCGATATATTCAAAATAATCAAAATCGGCGAAATTGCCGCTCGGCGTCCCGTTGCCGCTTGCAAACAGCCCGATATAGGCGCCGACGAAGCCTCCCGCACGATCGGTGCTGAGCACGGTGCCGTCCGCGTCCGCTGCGACCGTCTCCCACTGCTCGGGCTCCACCGCCACGTCAAAACGAAGCGACTGCCCGGACGCCTCCAGCCTCAAATAGCATTTTCCGGCCGCCAGCTCCTTGGAGCCCAGCACCGTCTCCCGGCCGGCTTCCCGGCAGATGACCCTCACTTCCGTCCGGCCCTGTTCGTTCCGGCCGCATTCGAACCGGTACTGGAAATCGTGATTCTGCAGAGCCGCAAGCCCGGCCGTCTCCGCCAGCCCCTGCGGGGCGAACTCCAGAGCCGTTCGGACCGCAAAGGACATGTGCTGCTGCCTCCGGCCGGCAAAGCTCGGATTCGCTCCCTCCTCCGTCATCCGCTCCGGCTTGAGCTTCAGGCGCAGATGGCCAGGCCGTTCCGTCAAGCTCCAGAACTCCCCTCTCGGTGTCCGGATGAAGTTCCACCGGTCCTCCAGCACGCGGCTGTCGAAATGGTCGCAGACCGGCAGGGAGGGCCATGGCGCTGCAGGCAGATTCGGCCTAGGCATCTCCCATTCAATCATGCCTTTGCCGGGATTCACGACGGGCCATCCGTCTTCCCAATGGAACGGAACGAGGAACGTTTCCCGCCCCATGTTCCGGTAGTAGCCCCCGTAAGGACGGGAGGCAAGACAAACCATCCACCACTCCCCGTTCTGGGTCTCCACGATATCGGCGTGGCCGACGTTGACAATGCCGTGCCCTTCGCCCAAATGGCGGTGGGTCAGAATCGGGTTACGTTTACAGTTCTCATAAGGCCCGGTAATGCTCTCGCTTCGGGCGATGGTAACGGAATGAGTGAAGCCGGTGCCGCCTTCGGCAATCATCAAGTAGTAATAGCCGTTAATACGGTACAGGTGAGGGCTTTCCTGGGCATGGATCTGCTTCAAGGCGCCGTCCCACAGGCTGACTTTTGGCCCCTTGAGCCGCTTCGTCTCCAAATCCAGCTCCTGCAGCCAAATTTCCATATGCTTCGGATACTGTTGTCCTTCCGGCGGCACCCGGTTGCCGGTATAGTAGGCTCTGCCGTCTTCGTCAAAGAATAACGACGGATCGATTCCCGGAGCGTCCTCGAGCCAATAAGGGTCCGACCAAGGGCCGGCCGGGTCCGCCGCGGTAACGAAGAAGTTCCTCCTCGCTCCCGTAGCGCTGACCACGAACGTTGTAATCATATAGAACACGCCTTGGTGGTAGCGGATCGTGGGGGCATAGATCCCGCGGGAGGCCGGGGTGCCGTCCAAGTCCAATTGCGAAGCCCGGTCCAGCACATGCCCGAGCTGCTTCCAGTGGACCAGATCCTTGCTGTGAAAAATCGGTACGCCCGGAAAATACTCGAACGTAGACGTTACCATATAATAGTCTTCACCGACCCGGCAGATGGAGGGATCAGGATAGAAGCCCGGCAGAATCGGGTTACGAAATGTCTTCATCCCCTCCGCTCCTTTGCCGCGTGAAGGCGTCCGTTTTCCAGACCGGCCAGAATAAAGGGAGAGACGGCCTTCGGGTCATCCTCCACGACGCGCTCGCCGATATAGTAAGCAAAGGTGCCGTCCCGGTAAGGGGAGCCCCCGAGTCCCGCTACGCTGTTGCACTGCGTCAGGTGAACCTGGCCGCCCTCTTCTTCCCTGACAAGATAGCGGAGAAGGCCCTCATACCCGCGGCGTGCGGCTTCCCCCGCCGACCCGGTCAAATACCCCAGCCGGGCGCCTTTGGCCAGCGCGTAAGCGAACATGGAGGTGCCCGAAGCCTCCAAGTAATTGCCTTCCCGGCCGGATTGGTCGAGCACCTGGGGCCACAGCCCGGTTTCGGCGTCCTGGACGCGGACAAGCGCTCCGGCCATGCGCTCCATCAGCCCAATGAGCAGCCCCCTTTTCGGGTGGTCCTCCGGCAGATGATCGAGCGTGTCTACCAGGGCCATTGCATACCAGCCCATCGCGCGGCTCCAGACATGCGGGGAGCGCCCGGTCACGCTGTCCGCCCAAGGCTGCTCCCCGGAAGCGTCCCATGCGTGATGAAGCAAGCCGTTCTCCGGATTACGCGTCTTCTTCTCGACCAGGACCAGCTGCTCCGCCGCCGTGTCAAACCAACTCTCTTCACCGGTGAGTTTCCCGTATTGAGCGAGGAACGGAGCGGCCATGTACAAGCCGTCCAGCCACATCTGGAAAGGATAGATCTTTTTGTGCCAGAAACCGCCCTCCTCCGTGCGGGGGTGTCCTTTCATCTGCTTGATCAAGTTCTCGATTGCCTTCCGGTACTTGGCTTCCCCCGTCTGCTCCAGCAGAAGAAACAGAAGCTTGCCTGAATGGATCTGGTCGAGATTGTAATGCTCCCGCACATAGGTACGGATGCTGCCGTCCTCTTGAACGTACTGGTCCGTCCGGTTACGGATATAGGCGAAATACCGGTCATCCCCGCTTTGCCGGCCGCACTCCTCCAGCGCCCGCAGGAAGCAGCCGATTTCGTAATTCCAGCTCCTGGTAAACTTTTCGCTGCCGTCTTCCCGGTACCGTTCCATGAATTGGTCCGCCCACAACAGCGGATCCTGCCAATGCTCATTGCTCATGCGTGATCTGCCTCCCCTATGCTTATTCCTTGAATCTGCCGGCGGGAATCTAGGGTATAACGCTGAGTTCCGCCGGTCGGCCCCCCGCCCGCCTATGGTAAAATACTAAGACAGACCTTACGAATAACCGGGTTCTTAACCATATGTAACGAAGAGGAGCGGGGGCCAATGCAAATGAATGACTTAATTGAAAAAAAGTACAAGGTAGAAGGCGAATCGTTTGCCATTCAACGGATGCGCCGCTTCGGGTATTCCGCCATGCCGCGTCCCCATTCTCATTCCTTCTATGAGCTGTACGGCCTGCTCGAGGGGGAACGGGTCTACTTCATAAACGGCAAAGTCCATACCGCACAAAAGGGCGACATGGTCCTTGTCGTCCCTCATGACTTTCACTCCACCGCCAGCTCCCAGGTGGAGCAGTTCGAGCGGGTGCTGATTCAGTTCACTCCCGAATTCCTCCGGGACACCGGCCGCCTGCTTCACCTGCCGCTCTTCCAGCAATCGACCCTGCTGCGGGTTCCTCCGAAGGATCAGCCCGAGCTCGAACGCCTTCTGCTCCAGCTGGTCGGGGAATGCAAGGACGAACAGCCGTTATATGAGACCTATGTCCGGCATCTGCTGTCCGAGCTCTTAATCCGGCTGCACCGGGTCCAGGCGGCCGGTCCCGTCTCGCCCGAGCCGGGCCATCCGATGCATCAGAAGGTATCGGAAATCACCGCGTATATCCAGACCCATTACCGGAATCCCTTAACGCTGGAGCAGCTGGCCAAGCACTTCTATATCAGTCCCGCCTATTTGAGCCGGATCTTTCTGAAGCTGACCGGCTTCCATATCAGCGAATACATTCGGGTCGTCCGCATACGGGAAGCCCAGAAGCTTCTCCGGACAACAAGCGAGAAGGTGCAGGCGATAGCCGGACAGGTCGGCTTCGAGCATATTTCCCATTTCAACAAAACGTTCAAGAAGGTGGCCGGGGTTTCCCCCTTGCACTACAGGCAGGACCATCGTTACTGATCCGTGGCAACGACCGTCCGGCTATCCACCTCGGGAGCCGATGTGACGCTCCGGTGCGTGGGTGCCGTCCGGGAATCGCGGCAGGTGATATGGGCGGAAGCGGCGCCGGTGACCGCCAGCATTCGCGAGTCCGACTCTCCTCCCGCTCCCCCCAGCCGGAGGATCTCCACATTCCGGCTCTGGTGAAGCTTCACAAGCGGACCCTCCGTTGGGAAGACCGTAACATCCTCCAATACCAGCTGGTTAACCTGGTGACAGACCACCCCTTCCCGGGCCGTGGCCGTATAGTTCCGCACGCTCACGCCTTCCAGCGGCATTTCCGCCAAGCCGTTCACGAGAAAGGCTTTATCCGCCCCGGCACAGTCCACATCCCGGATCTGGATGTTACGGAAAATCGGGGTCTCCTCCGTTACCGGGTGGCTCTCATCTCTTGCCGTACCCGAGCCTTCCACCCCTTCGTAGAACAAGTGGAAGGAAATGGCCTCGCCCGCTATATCCGTCATGCGGATTCGTTCGATGTGGATGTCTTCCACGACTCCCCCTCGTCCCCGGGCACTCTTGAAACGAAGCCCAATATCGGTCCCCATAAACAAACAATCGCTAATCTGCACCCGGCGGACACCGCCCGACATTTCACTGCCGATGACGAATCCCCCATGCCCGTGATAGACGGTGCAATCCCGAATGGTTACGTATTCCGTCGGCAGGCCGAGCGCCCGCCCGGCTTCATCTTTACCGGACTTTAAGCAGATGGCGTCATCGCCCACGTCGAACGTGCATCCTTCCACGAGAGCGAATCGGCAGGAATCCAGATCCAGGCCATCGCCGTTCTGCGCATACCACGGATTGCGGACCGTTACCCGGCGGATGGTCACGTGCTCCGAGGCCCACGGGTGCAAATTCCAGGCAGCCGAATTTTGGAAGGTCGGCCCGTCCAGAAGAATGCGTTTGCATTTGCGGAAGCTAAGGAGGTTAGGCCGCAGATAATCCCGGTAAGGCAGGAAGTCCTCCGGTTCCTTCTTCCCTTTCCGAAGCAGCTGTTCCACTCCCGCAGCCCCATTCCTGGCCGCTTCGCTTGGCCACCATACCTCTCCCGACTCCTCCACAACACCCCCGGAGCTTGCAAGGCGGTTCCATTGGGGCTCCGTCATTTTCCAACGCTTCACAGGCCTCCATGCCTCTCCCCCGCCGTCGAAGACCCCTTTTCCTGTAATGGCCACATCCTCGGCACTCTCGGCATTCAGCGGCGACTGACAGCGGATAGACGGCCCGCCTTCAAACGTAGACGAAATGAGGGGATAATCCGTATAGCGTCGGCTAAACCGTACGACCGCCCCTTCCTCGGCGTGCAGCTCCAGCCGGCTCGCCAGGGTGATAGGCCCGGTCAGCCATAGGCCCGGCGGGATGACGACCCGGCCTCCCCCGGCTTTAACGCAATCTTCTATCGCCCGGCGGAAAGCTTCGGTGTTATCGGTCCGTCCGTCTCCCACCGCTCCGTAATCGGTTAACCGCACGGTATTACCCGGTATGGACGGAAGGTGAACCTCCGGCATGGTCCATGTCAATTCCTTTGTTTTCGGTTGGTTCATGGCGATTCCTTTCCTGCTTCCCGTTGTAAGCCCTTCTCCATCATTATAGAACATGAATATGCTTATAAAGTGATAACAATCTTGTCCATATCCTAAATAATTGAATATTTTTGTCCTATCAACACGTCATTCCGAGGAATAAAAAAGAGGCCGATCCGGCCTCTTTATGGAGTCGGGTATTCCCTTCTACCATAGATACAAATCATTTCCTTTCAGCTTAAAGACCGCTTCCATGAAATAATAATCCCCATAAAAGTAGCAGCTAGCCCAAAACTAAAAAAGCCCCCGGCTGCAGGCCGGCACCGGTCCTTAACCGGTGCCCCTTGCAACTCGGGGGCTTGCTCTTATCAACCAATTAGCGGGAAACGCCGGGTTGGGTAAGCAGGCAATAAAACTAAGAAAGCTTCGTCTTCTTCCAATCGTCCGCAAACTTGGCCATCCCTTGATCGGTCAGGGGATGCTTGGCCATTTGTTCGATGACGGAGAACGGCATCGTGGCGATATGAGCGCCCGCCATCGCTACCCGGGTCACATGGTCCGGATGCCGGACCGAGGCGGCGATAATTTGGGAATCGAAGTTGTGAATGCGGAACAGCTCCGCGATTTTCGTAACCAGCAGAACCCCGTCCTCGGAGATGTCATCCAAGCGGCCGAGGAAAGGAGATACGTAAGTGGCTCCCGCCCGCGCGGCCAAGAGTGCTTGATTGACGGTAAAGACCAGCGTCACATTGGTTTTTACGCCTTTGCGGGTCAGGTAACGGCACGCCTCCAGCCCTTCGAGCGTCATCGGAAGCTTGATGGTGATGTTCTTGTCTCCGTTGTTAATCTTGATCAGTTCATTGGCCTGCGCGATCATGTCCTCTGCCGTAAGAGCATCCGGCGTGACTTCGGCCGAAACGGATTCCACCTCGGGCACCGCCTGCAGAATTTCGGCAATGCGGTCCTCGAATTTTACTCCCTCTTTGGCAACCAGTGACGGGTTGGTCGTAACCCCGGACAAAAGACCGACTTTATAGGCTTTCTTGATGTCCTCTACATTGGCCGTGTCAATAAACAGTTTCATCGTTGACAACCTCCTTGGAAAGTAAATTACTTCAGGATTTCTTTAGCCAAACGAACGGCGTTGCTTACTGAGAAACCGAACGATTCCATGACCGCTCCTCCTGGTCCGGAAGCGCCGAAGCTCTCGATCGACAGCACTTTACCTTCCGTACCCGCATAACGGTCCCAGCCGAGGGAAATCCCTGCTTCCATGACCAGGCGTTTGGTCACTGAAGCCGGCAGAACCTGCTCTTTGTAAGCGTCCGGTTGGCGGTCGAATTGCTCCCGGCAAGGCATGGCCACCACACGAACCGAAAGCTGCTGCTGCTCGAGCTCCGCCTTGGTGTTCAACGCAAGCGTTACTTCCGAACCGGTGGCGATCAGGATGAGGTCCGGCTCTCCGTTGGTTTCTTCGAGGATGTAGCCGCCTCGCGCCACCCCTTCGAGGTTCCCTTGGGTCGCTTCCAGGACAGGCAGGTTCTGCCGGCTCAGCACGAGGGCGACCGGACCCTCCGTTTGCTGCAGCGCATACGCCCAAGCGCTTGCCGTCTCGTTGGCATCGGACGGCCGGATAACCGTCAGTCCGGGGATGGTGCGCAGCGCGGCGAGGTGCTCCACCGGCTCATGCGTAGGCCCGTCTTCGCCAACGGCAATCGAATCGTGAGTAAACACGTAGACCACCGGCAGCTTTTGCAGGGCCGCGAGCCTAATGGAGGGGCGCAGGTAATCGCTGAACACGAAGAACGTGCTGACGAACGGCTTCACGCCTCCGTGCAGGGCCAAGCCGTTGCCGGCCGCTCCCATCGCATGCTCCCGGACGCCGAAGTAAACGTTGCGCCCTGAATATGATTCTACAGCAAACTTCTGTTCTCCGCGAATATCCGTCATCGTCGAATGGGACAGATCGGCGCTGCCGCCGAAGAGCGAAGGAACGATGCCTACCAGATGATTGATGGTCTCGCCGCTCGCGACCCGGGTGGATAGCGCCTTCGACGAATCGAAGGTAAGGATGTCGCCCGCCTCCAGAGAGACCTTGCCGTCCATCGCCCGCTCGAGCTCCTGGCCGAGCTCGGGATGCTTCGCCCGGTAGGAGCGGACCAGCTCGTTCCACTCTTCTTCCTTGGCCTGCCCCTTCTGCCGGAGCTCGGCATAGTGAGCCTTCACTTCCTCCGGAACGGAAAACTCTTCCTCATACATCCAGCCGTACGCTTCCTTCGTCGCCTTGGCTTCTTCCTTCCCGAGCGGGTTGCCGTGGACTTTGTTCGTCCCCGCCGCCTTGCTGCCGTACCCGATGATGGTGCGGATTTCGATCAGGGTCGGCTGCTCCGTATTTTGCTTGGCGGCCTGGATCGCCTCGGTGATGCTAGACAGGTCGTTGCCGTCCTCCACCCGCAAATATTCCCATTCGGCGGACTCCACTCTCTTCTTCATCTGTTCTCCGAACGAGAGGGAAAGCGGCCCGTCAAGCGAAATGTCGTTCGAATCATACAGCACGATCAGCTTGCCCAGCTTCATGTGCCCGGCCATGGACATCGCCTCATAGGAGATGCCTTCCATCAAGCAGCCGTCGCCCACCAGCGCATACGTATAATGGTCGACGACCGGGAAAGCGTCGCGATTGAATTTGGAGGCGAGATGCGCCTCCGCCATCGCCATTCCGACGGCATTGGCCAATCCCTGCCCGAGTGGTCCCGTCGTAGCCTCCACTCCATCCGTATGGCCGAATTCGGGATGCCCCGGCGTCCGGCTGTTCAGCTGGCGGAATTGTTTCAGGTCCTCGATCGTCACCTGATAGCCGAATAGATGCAGAAGGCTGTACAACAGCGCCGAGCCGTGTCCGGCGGACAGCACAAAGCGGTCGCGGTTAAACCATTTAGAATGATTCGGGTTGTGGTTCATGACATTAGCCCACAGCGCATAAGCCATCGGGGCCGCTCCCATCGGCAGCCCGGGATGTCCCGAATTGGCGCTGTTGACCGCATCGATCGACAAGGTCCGGATCGTATCGACGGCTAACTGCTCCACTGTTTTGGTTATAAGCATAGTTCTAGTCCTCCCCAAGCTCTGGTATCCTGTATCTGATTCCACTATAATACGGATATACTCCATACGAGTAATGAATAGATTCCATAGGAGCCATAGACACCATCTATGACCATTAACTACGAACTGTACAAAGTGTTTTACTGGGCAGCCAAAACCAACAGCCTGACCCAGGCGGCCAAAATGCTTCACCTGACCCAGCCGAGCGTCAGCCACTCCATCAAACAGCTGGAAGACCGGTTCGGCCTCACGTTGTTTTACCGCAGCTCCAAAGGCGTTACGCTTACGTCCGAGGGAGCCGTCCTGTTCTCGTATATCGAGCAGTCCCAAACCTTGCTCACGCTGGCGGAGGAAAAGATGGCCGCCCTCAAAAATCTGGACAGCGGAGAGCTGAGAATCGGCGGCAGCGATTCGTTGTTCAAGCATTACCTGCAGCCGTATCTCGAAGAGTTTCACCGTCATCATCCCGGAATCCGCCTCCACCTGAAGCACGGAACGACACCGGAGATCATTGCCTTCCTGAAGGAAGGCTCCATCGACATGGGCGTCGTTCGTTTGCCCATTGTGGATCCCCAGCTTAAGGTAAGGGAGAACATCCAGCTGCAGGACGGCTTCGTAGCCGGCACCCGTTATGCCGAGCTGAAGGGAAAAAGGCTGTCCCTGGACCAGCTCCTGCAGTACCCGATCATCCTGTTCTCCCGCAACAGCCGGGCCCGGACAGGCATAACGGAATTGTTCCAAAGCTACGGCTATGCCATCAAGCCCGAGATTGAAGTCGGGAGCGTGGAGCTGCTAATTGAGTTCGCCCGCAACGGACTCGGCATTTCCTACATCACCCGCGAATTCGTAGCCAAGGAGCTGGAGGAAGGGTCGCTGTTCGAAATTGAGCTCGACGTGGACATCCCTCCTTCTCAGGTCGGGATCCTGACCATGCGCCATGTGCCCCTCTCTACTTGCGCCAGTCAATTTATTGAAACGATGGAATAACCGGCCGGGTCTATTCCCTGTAATGAAATAAAGCGTCAGACCCATCATGCAAAAAGGCGATCGTTCCGGTTCTTCTCCGGTTAGCGATCGCCTGCTTATTCGTTATTCTCTTCCTGCCGTACTAGGTGAGCTCCACGACCCGCCGTTCCAAGCCCGACCGGTTCGCCGCTAATGTGAATTCGAGTGTTTTCAGCCCGTCTTCATAGTCGCAGAGAATGAGTTCCCGGGACCCGGAGGATACGGCCTGAAGGAAGGCCCGCGCCTGTTCCAGGAAGGCGTTCTTCTCGGAGGTCCAGGTCTGCTCCCCACCCGCATCCTTGATCAGCAAGGTTCTTCCGTTTCCGCTTAATTCCAGGAAGAAGTCGCTTCCGTACACCCGCACCTCGTTGCCTGGATGGATAGTCGACATGCAGGATTCGGTGAGGCTGCCTACCGCTCCCGACTGCATAGTAAAGGACAGCGAGCCCGAATCGTAGATGGTTGCGTCCGGGTCCAACTGATGGATGGCCGTTTGGCCGAAGGACGCAAAAACCTCCTTGAACTCTCCGCCCACATATCGCAGCAGGTCCACCTGATGCGTGGCCGCATCCACCAGATTCCCGCCCGACAGGTCCAGCTGCTTCCACCATTTGGATGGATGACTTCCTCCGAGACGACTCGCTTGTACCAGGTGATACGGCTTGTTCTGCAGATAGTCCTTGGCCATCTGTACCGTATCGTAATAGCGCAGGACATAGCCGACCGCATGGAGGACGCCGCTCTCCCGGATTACCTCTGCTTTGCGGCGGACCAGCTCCAAATCAACGCCAAGCGGCTTTTCCACGAAGAAGGGGATTCCCCGCCGGGCTGCCGTCACCTCCAGCTCCTCCCGCGCAAAAGGCGGCACGCACACATAGACGGCGTCCACCCGGCTTTTGTCCAATACTTCATCGGGACTTCCGGCTGCTCTTGCCCCAAGCCCGGCAGCCGTTTGCTCCGCGGCTTCCCGGTTCACGTCGTATACCAGCACAATCTGAGCTTCGGGAATTTCTTTCAGCTGCAGCATATGATGCTGGGCAATTCCGCCCACTCCAATAAAACCTATTCGCAAAGTCATCGATTCAGCTCCTGTTCAAGGGGGATGCTTCCGTTTAGGGAAGAAGTCTGCCGGCCGTCAGACGAGGCCACGCCTTCGCTTGTACGAACCCCTCGGCGAATCCTGCACCGCACTGCAGGCCTCGGAATTTGGAAACGGTCCGCACGAAATCCAGAAAATCGATGCCGTCATGCTCGTAGAGCCAGCGGATCTGACTTTCATGCGCGGCATTCATGGCGATCTTGGTTTCGATATGATCGGTAATGTCGACGTACTCCTCCGGCAGGAAGCCGACACCGGCCAAGGTGTCCATATAGAAGATAGGCGCGACCTTCGGATGAGCCGGAGCCGGCACCGAAGCCTCATAATAGGGAACGGTGGCGGAGAAGCTCGCATCGAAAACCGCTTTGGACACCTCCATGTGATCTTTCATGTAGTCCTCGGGAGGGTGGGTAATGATAAGGTCAGGCTCCGTTTGGCGGATCACGTTAACCAGCCGCCGGACCCATTCGTCGTTGTCGGATCGGACGGCAAGATCGGGGACATCGAGGCTGATGACCGTCGCTCCGATTAAGGCGCCTGCGTTCCGGGCTTCCTGCGCGCGGATCCGCTTCAATTCCTCGGATGGAATGACCTTGTGCCCCTTGTTGCCGTTCGCCACATGAACCATGGTGACGGCGTGGCCCTGCGCCGCATATTTCGATAACGTTCCCCCGCAGCCGATCTCCAGATCATCCGGATGGCAGCCGACGGCCAGTATGTTCATAGACTAGCTCCTCTCCATGGGATTACCCTAAGTTTACCATATATAAGCGGCCGATTACCTAAGAAATAAGCGGTCTGTTTCAGCGGGGACAGCGCTAAACAAGAACAACCTTGGTCCACAATCAAGGACCAAGGTTGGTTGGCTTGTTCTTATCTTAGCTCAGTTTTCCAGGATAACGGATGCCTGTTACTTCTCGCCGCCAGGAAGAACCGTAACCCCGAAGGCCGACGTCACGGTCAGGCCATCCTCGTCCCGCACCGTCAAGGTGATGGTGGTCTCTCCCGACTGCCCCTTCACAGGCTTCAGCTTGACGAATCGCTTCTCGCCGTTCCAGGACAGCTCGATTTGATCGTCCGGCACGAGAGCCGGGTTGCTGGAATGAGCCGTGACGACCAGCTTACCGGCCGGCGTACGGGTATCGGCTGCATTAAACACAAGCTGGCCTGTGCTGGCATTCGCATGGATCGTCCGATCCGGCAGGGTCGTGATCGTCGGGGCGACGGCCGGCTTTACCGTCACATTGAAGGAAGCGGTGGATTGGTAAGTCCCGTTCGTCACCGTCAGCTCGACCGACGTGCTGCCTGTTTGATCCGGCGCCGGCTTCAAACGGAGAACACGGCTGGAGCCCGTTCCGGTTATTTCGAGATTGGCCTGCGGAAGAAGAGCTTCGTCCTTCGTAACGGCCGTTACTTGTAACTGGCCCGCCTCCACATCGTTATCGCTTACCGTGAACGGAACCTCCACGGCAGCCGAGCTTTCCGGAACCGTCACGTCCCCGATTGGGCTGATAACCGGATAATAGCTGGCCTCATCGCGGGTAACGCGAAGGGTAAACGACTTCGATGAGGTGAGGACGCCATCGCTTACCGTTAAGGTAATCGTAGTTTCCCCTGTCTTACCGGCCGCGTGTACAATCGTTACCGTCCGGCTCGCTCCCGTTCCGTCCAAGCGGATGCCGGTATCGGGAACGAGCGTCGGGTTGCTGCTCGAAGCCGTCACGGCAAGCGCTCCGGCTTCGGTTTGCTGATCGCTCACGGTAAAAGGCAGGGCGTGCGGGGCGGCATGCCAATCCCACACTTGATCCTCCGGCCCGCCCAGGACAGGGGCCGTATTCTCGCCTACCGTCACGGTAAGGGCTTCCGACGCCGCCTGTTGGCCTTCAAAGCTTACCCGGGCCGTCAGGTTCGCCGTTCCCGGAGCTACGGCGGTAACCGTATTTCCGTTCACGCTCAGAATGTCCGGGTGATCGGATTCATACGTGATCACGGCTTTGCTGAAATCCCGGTCGGACTGATTGGCCATGCTGAGCTCGGTGGAAACGGTGGCAGATTCACCCGAGAGCAGACGAGGCTTTGCCAGAACAGGCTGGGAAGCCTTCAGCGCGATCGGCAGCTTGTACAGCTTCGTACCTTCCGTATAATACATATCCCCGTTGTCGGCCAGCGTCATGTTGTTAATCGTTTTGCCCGGCAGAACGGCTTTGGCTTCCAGGGTCTTCGGATCGATCGCATACACCTTGCGTCCGACTGTGGTGTACATAATACCATCCTTGGACCAGCGGATATAATAAGGCCGGAATTTGCTCGTGCTGTAAGGCGATTGGGTAATCTTCTTCGCTTTGACCACCTTGTAGGTAACCGGATCAATGGCAAAAACCGAGGCGTCATAGCCGGCGGTCGTGCTGACAAAAGCATCCTGAACCCCCCAGATCAGTCCGTCGGGACCGAGGGACAGGTCCCCAATAATCTTGACTTCTCCGGTAACGCCCGGAACCTTCGGAGTAAACGAATGCTCCACCGCCCCCGTCGAAGGGTTGAACACGAATACCTTTCCTTCCGTCGTGGGAGGGGTAGGGCTTACCGAGCCCAAATAGCCGTACACGGTCGTGCTGCCGAACAGCTTCCCGCTTGGCTCATAATACTGAAGGCCGATAATGGTTTGGTTCGGGATCAGGTTCGGATACGTCTTGTAGGTGACCCCGGTTACGGTGCCGCCGGCATCCTTCTGCTCCTCCAGAATCGTCAGCGCCCCTTCGAAGCCGCTTGCCGGGAACGTTCCGGTGAACAGCTTGCCGCCTCCGCTCTTGATGATATAAGGACGGTTCTGGTTATCCGCGATGTCGAGGGCAAGGCCCGGATTGCTCCAGCCGAATTCGTTATAGTTCAGCGGCTTGGACATATCGAGGCGGTACATTTTCGCACCCGGATAGGCTCCGAAATAGGCCGCATCCCCATAGAATCCGACTCCTTCGGATTGGTGGAACGCGGGTACGTTGTAAATCAGCTTATCCGTTGAGGTATCCATCACGCTCATGCCGCGTTGGAATCCGCTCATGTACAAGTGGCCCTTGTTGTACTCCAGGACATTGACGCTGGTCCCGATGGCCGCGAGCTCATCGAAGATCGTCTCGTATTCGCCGCTTTCCGGCTCATAGACGAAGGTTTCTCCGAACGCCGCCATGCTGTACAGCGCCCATTTGCCGGCAAACCGGCCGCTGTCCGCCTTCACCCATTGGGATACTTTAAACGCGGTATCCGGCAGGGGCTCCTGGATGCTTTCGACCTTGGCCACCGTGTTGGTGGACATGTTGTAAGAATATAGTTCATCGTTCAGCTTGTAATAGATCGTATCCGGATGGTCCGGATTCGGCGCAGAGATCTTAGCTTGGAAGGGAACCGATTGGATCAATTCAAGCGTATCTTCTTTCACGACATGGAATTTGTCACCGCCGTAAATAAACAGCAAGCCATTGTAGCTTTCCACCTCGCCGAGCTTCTTGTCTTTCTCGCCTGTTACGCCCGGAATGGTCAAATCTTCTTTAGCCAAGGTCTTTCGGTCATAACGAACCAAGCCGCTGTGACTGCCGGTGCCTACATACAGGTACTTCTCTGTCACCCCAAGGCCGATGGCATAAGCTTCGCCTTCCTTGGCGATTCCCAGATTCCGGAACTGCCCGGTGGCGATGTCGTATTCAAACACCCTTCCGTTATCGGTCGTATGGAAGGTGCCTCCGTAAATTTTGCCGTCCGGGCTGGCTTTCACATCGTACATCGTCGTGGTGCCCGTCGGGTTGGTTCCCAGGTTCTCAATCTTCTGCGTAGCGACCACATAACGGTACAGCTTGCCCGTCGAAGCAAAATAGATGTTCCCGTCCGATCCGCGGTCCATTCCCCAGATCGTGTCCGTGGCGCCCTCTACCCGCTGCGAGAATTTCTGCTTGCCCGTCAGCAGGTCCACCACGGTGAAGCCGGCCGGCGAACCGGTGGTCGTTATGTACTGCTCGTCTTTCCCATCGGCACCAACTCCGATCACCGCACGCTGGGAAATGCCGATCTGAACCGGCTCACCGAGATCAATACTTGTATCCGAATAAGGAAGGGTAAGCGAACTCGGTGCCGTCTTCTCCTCCAGCTTCACATCATCCAGGAAGGCGACCGTCCCCGTTCCCGAAGCCCCATAATAAAAGGAGACTTGGGCATATTCCGCTCCCGGAGGAGCTACTAACTCCTGCTCCACCTTAGTCCAGGAGCCCACCGTGTTGGCCAAATAATTGAACCCCTCGATCATGGTATTGCTGCCCTTGGTTTTAAAGTGCACATAAAGGCGCACGCTCTTCGCTTGAACATAAGCTTGGGTTTGAAACCGGTAGGTTTTGCCTTCCGTCACCGGAAGCATCGAGCTGAACACTTGAAGAGACGCTTTGGAGTCGTTATCGATCATTCGCAGGCTTTGGGCTCCGGAATAACTCCGTTCCTTCGAAACCTCCGCCTTCAAATTGTCGTTGAAGGTGCTTCCCGCCGGGGTAGTGGTCCAGCCCTGGATGCTGCCGTCTCCCGGAACGGCCGCTTCAAAATCCCCATTGGCGACAGGGACCGGCACATAGCCGGGATCCGAAGCCGCCTGGGCCTTTGGAGTAAAAGCAGGGAAAACCAGAGCGGCGCTGAGCGCAATCGCCAGCAGACGATTTCCGTTCAAATGAATTCCTCCTCTTGTTTTATCGCCTAGAACTTCGAAAAATGATAAATAAGCTTATCATCCATCAAGGACTTGGGCATATAATGGTATATTTATAGCCTACATCGCTTTGTATACGCTGTCAATGAGAAGGAATTGTCTCCTTTTCATGGCACCACAGATTTTTATCGCCTACGTCGTCTTTTTCTGCAACCCCATTTTTGTGATATAATGCTAGTAAATTTTATTAAGGAATCGAGGAATAACCATGCCGCGTCCCAACCGAAGCGAATATATGGCCCGGACCCAGCAGTTAATCGCCTACATAAGAGAAGAGATCCGGAGCGGCTCACGCAAAGAGGGGGATTATCTTCCTTCGGAGGTGGAACTGGGCGGGATTTTTTCCTTGAGCAAGGAATCGGTCCGCAAGGCGCTGGATGTACTGGTGGAGGAAGGGCTGATCGTCAAAATCCGGCGGGTGGGCAACAAAGTCCGGCTGTCGGCCCCATCGACCGGAAGTCCGGAGGCTGAATGTCTTCCTACCTCCACCGGTCCGGAGGAAGGCATGGTCCTGCGGCTCGCTTGCTACCCTCCCCTGATCAGGGAAGGAAGGCTGCAGCATGCCGTGTCCGAATACGAAAGGCAGCACCCGGGCACGACAATCGAGCTGCTCCCCGCCCCTTTCCCTCTCGATTACGCCGGTCTTGGACTGGCGGATGTCGTAACCGTAACGGGGTGGGATGCCCTTAAACAGAAAGAGAAGGATGCCTCGCTCTCGCTTTTGTCGGAAGCCCCGGAAACCGAATATGCCCATCCCCTTCTCGCCAAGCCCTACCTGGAGGAAGGCGGAGGTTTGAAAGCGGCCCCTTTTGTCTTTTCCCCCGTGGTGCTGTGCTACAACCGGAAGCATTTCGAGCAGTGCCGGATGGAAGCCCCGCATGCGGGCTGGACCTGGTATACGCTTCTCAAAACCGCCCGAACCCTTCACCGGAAGCTGGAAGTGCGCGGCTTCGCCGCTCATATTCAGTCCGTCAACCGCTGGCCGGTGTTTCTTCTGCAGAACAGCTTCCGCTTTCAGCACGGGGAAGGCCAGCGGGCAGCCGAAGATCCGGCCTTCTGGGACAGCCTGCGCATTTCCCGTGACTTGATTCACCAGCAGGGCGGGCCGGTTCTCTGGACGGAAAGCGATGAGGATGTGGAGCGCTGGTTTAAGGAAGGGAAAGCGGCCATGATCCTGACGACCTATTTCGGCTTGAACCGGTTTCTCGATACGGAGCTGGATTACGGCGTGGCTCCCCTTCCCGCTCTCCGTTCGGACGACACCCTTCTTCTGACGACAGGCTTGGCCGTCAACCGGCTGACGCCCCACCAGGAGGAAGCGCGGAAGCTGGTCCGCTACCTTTGCTCGGCGGAGGTCCAGGCCGATGTCCGTCGCCACACGCTTACCTTGCCTGCCCATCGGGAAGCGTTGAGCCTGAAGAACGGGTTAGCGGGAAACCGCCCTCAAGGGGAATCCGTCTATCGGGAGCTGTGGGACCGCTGCCGGCTGTATTCGGACTTGAATCTCAGCACCGGTGTTCTGGAGGCTGTCCGGGAGGAATTGAAGGCCTATTGGTCCCGGCTTGAGGATGAAGCCGAAGCCAGCGAACGGCTGGAAGCGCTGCTGAGCTAGTGCCTTACCCGGCAACTTTGTTGGCGTAACGGAACGGATAAGGCACGAGCAACTAAAACGGCCACAGGAGATCCTGACAGGATCTCCTGTGGCCGTTTTGGCATGCCGGGCGCCGCTTAAACGAAGGGACGACGCGGCCCTTTTCACCTATCGACATTTTCGATGAAATAAGCTAAAATCATGCTAGGTTTCATATTTGTGAAACTTTTTCCTCGAAAGGAGGACGATCATGACCCAGCACCCCCCCAAAGTCAAATCCGCGGATCGGGTATTGGATATCTTCGAGCTTTTCACCGGCGAGAAGGAATCCTACAGCCTGACCGAAATCGCCAAAAGCCTGAATATGCCTCCAAGCAGCACGTACCTGATTCTGCAAAACATGTTGAATCGGGGGTATTTGGAAACCGACCGGTCGGGCAAGCAGTTCCGCATCGGGTTCAAGCTGTTTACCATCCGCTCCGGCTACATGCGCAACACGAGCCTGACCGGTGAATTCAACCAGATCGCCGAGAGAATAATAGACGATTTGAACGAAACGGTATGCCTGGCTATCCGGACGGAGGATCAGCTGCTTTATATTGGAGAGAAAGTGAGCACGCATGCCCTTCGGTTCAATCCTAACCTTGGAGGAACCCTGCCCCTGCATGCGACAGCCTCCGGCAAAATCCTGCTCGCGGATCTGACTCCCGATGAGCTCCGCGCCATCTACCCGTCTGAACAGCTTGAGAAGGTGACGAACAATACCATCCCCACCTACTCGGATCTGCTTAAAGAATTGGAGAAGGTTAGGGAGCAGGAATTTGGTTACAACATGGGCGAGACCGTCGACGGCGTCCACTGTGTCGCCGGTGCCGTACGGGATGCGGACGGCCGGGCAGCGGCTTCCGTCAGCATCTCCATCCCCGTCGTACGCATAACCGATGAAGTGTGGGACAACGTCCATAACTGGATCCGCCGCTCCTGCGAGGAGCTGAGCTATAAGGTCTACCGTCAATACTAAGATTGCCGTTCGTAACATTCCCTTCGACCGTTTGTCGAAGGGACGCTAACGAAAAGAGATGGGCCTCTACCGGCTCCATCTCTTTTCGTTTATGGGAGGCCGTGCTACAGGTGGGATCAGGATCTTCCGCTCGAGGCGCAGAGCCAGTCTGCCGCATTACACTTCCGGAACTCCGGGTGACGGAAGGTCTGAGCATGATGGCCAGGCATGACTTAGACGAGCCGTCCCGGAGCCTTGCAAGCCGGCGCCGGATTAAAAGGGGGTTACCGCGTTACGTTTGTCCCTGCTCGAATGTAAACCGCTGGAGGCCAGCTTCGCATGTGCTCGGAATGAGCTCCATTCCGGATACAAAAGACCCGCAGCCGTTAAGGCTTGCGGGTACGTTCAGCACTCTGCCTATAAAGGCAGCTCCTCCACCTCATCCCTGCGGGACATCGAGAGCCCCCGCTTTAACGGGGACTAATCGACCCGGGGAAGCGTCTTGCCTCTTTATCCTGCTTCTCCTTGGAAGCCGGCGCCGTACACCTGATAAACAGGTTCCGTGGCATTCTCCTCCCATAGGATAAGCGAAAGCGTCTTGTAAGGCCCTTTCCCGTCCCCGTCATTCTGGAACATGAGGCGAATGACATACCGGGCTCCGTCCCTAGTTGCTTCCCCCTGCCAATACATGGAATTCCCGGAGACCAGGAACCAGTTGACGGTTTCGACGATGAACTCCTTCCCTTGCGGCTCCGCATGAAGCTTCGCCATCCCCGGCTCAAGGTTGAGATGGAGCTTCTTGGCTTTTTCCCCGAAGAAGCTGCCGCCCTCCAGCTCGATGAAGCCGGAAGCTTGAAGCGGGCTTATGGCAGGATCGAACACGGCCAGCTCAGAGACCGTTTGAACCGATTCGTAGTATGGATTGGGCAGAAGCTGGGCTTCCACCTGATAGAGTCCGCTAGGCAGTTTAACGGGAGCCTTAACTTTCCCTTCGCTGTCCGTCCGGTAGACCTGCTCCGTAACTGACGAATCGATCTCCGACAGGGTCCCGTCGGGACGGATGGCCGAAATCGTAAACTGAACCGGTAGTCCGGCTAGAGAACCTGCGCTTCCGTCCTGCTCTTGGACTACCTGCAACGAGAGGATCTGATCCCCGTCATTCCTTACCGAATCCGGTCCGGTATAGAGGAGGGAGGCTTTCTCCCGGGCAACGGTCAGGCTGCCGGATGCAACGCTGCCGCGATAATAATGGGTGTCGTTCTGATAAACCGAAGCGGTGACCGGATAAGTGGTGCTAGCCGTCTCGCCCGTTACCCCAAGGCCGATCGGATAAGCCAGCGCGGCATGACCGTCCGCATCCGTCATGGCCGTGCCTACGGGCGTTTCGCCCGCCATGAAATGGACCTCCGCCCCGGAGATCGCCGCCCCCCCTTCCTCTTTCAGCCAAGCCTCCAAAGAAACGATGTCGCTGTATTCTCCTTCCGCCCGGCCGGCAGTCAAGCTTGTGGTGCCATAAATGGTGAAGCGGCTCGTGTAAGCGGTGGTGTTCCCGGCGTTGTCCGCTGCCGTCACCAGCAAGACATGAGGTCCCTTGGCCGTGATCGGCAATCCGGCGGTCCAAGGGAGACCGTCTACTTGCACGACCGTTTCTTTAACCCCGCTCCCGGCATCTTCTACCGAAATGACCGGCGTGGTCTCCTTGTCATAGCTTTGTCCGTCTTCCGCTCCTGTCACGACGATCTCCGGCGGTGATGTATCGGCGGCTCCTCCCAGCGTGGCCATCCCCCAGTTCCCCCGGTTGCTGGCATTTCCGTCCAGTCCGTTCCACAGCCACTGCCGCAGCCGGCGGACCCCGTCCTCACTGTCGTCAAAGCCGAAGTCGAACCGCATAGTCTGCCCCACCGCCGGAGTTACGTTCAGATGATTCCAGGGAATGGCAGCTTCCAATGCATACCCATCCCCGGAAGCATGCCGCCGGACCATCATGTTGATAAGCGGCTGCTCTCCCGTGTTGAACCATCTCCAGTAAGGCTCACCGTTATCCTTTAAGCCGGCGCTCAAGATCAGCTGACGGTCGGATACGAGCAGCCCCTGCCGGACGTCCGTCTGCTCCGGGCCTACAAACAGCTCGACCCCGTCGCCCTTCCATAGGTTCCCGTCGCGGTAAGGATTCATCATCGGGGTAGGGTCCGTGATATCTGCGTAGAGGTACAGATGCTCCGAATCCCATGCCCAGTCATAGGCCGCCTTCATTCCGGAGCCGCCGGTTCCGACAATGCGGTCTCCCGACTTCAGGATCACCTGGCGGGCGGAATCATATCCGTCGTCCCGGATTCCGTCGATCTGCATAGGAGTGGAGGCGCGGCCAATCTCCAAGGTACGGTTGGCCGGACGGTCGATCTCGCCGAAATCATACCGGAACGGTTCCCGCTGTCCGAGCACAACGCTGTAGATATCGTCGTTGCTCTGTTTCACCCCTTGTAGGAAACCCTTGTAAGGACGGTCCGCCACGTTGACCAGACCGGTGTTGTATCTCTCCCCGGTGTAGCCTTCCCACCAGCGGCCGGTGGCGGGCTGGTCGAGATAATTAAACCAGTGTGTGCCGACGACGTAACCAAGTGATGCCGTCAGCTCGACGTAATTCCGGTAGCGGAGCTGCCTCTCTTCCTGCGTATCTACAGGGATCACGCCGGAATTCAAGCCCTGCTCCGCCGTGCCGAAGTTAAATTCCGTGATCATGATCGGCTTGCCGCCCGATTTGTCGTGAATCGCCTTCAGTTGGCTGATACTGGCATCCTTCGCGTAGTAATTGTAGCTGATCACGTCAAAAGAATTCCCGGAAGCCTCGGCGAGAATGTCGCGCAGTCTGGCATTCTGGGCCGTTTGATTCAGCCAGCGGTCGCCAAGCAGCAGGTGATTCGGGTCATACTTGCGGAAGACTTTGGCGATGGTCCCGTATAGCGTATCAGCGTACACCTTTATAAACTTATACATGTCTTCCTGCGCCGGCTCCGTCTTCACGGTTAACGCCGCCTCATCCAGCTCGTTAAAGCCGGTAAACGAAGTGTTCCAGGCGGTATTGAACGCCGCGATATCGCCGTTGTACCAGCTCTCGAGCAGGTCGACCAGCTTGCGCTTGGACGCCACCTGACTCGCTTTCGCCTGGGGAATGACCGAGGAAATTTTATGGAAGTGAATCTCATTTTCCATAAAATATCCGATAAGAGCCGGGTCCTCCCGGTAGGCGGGCAGGCTCTGGGCCAGAACCGAATCGATGTTCTGCTCAGCGTTATCGGCGAAAATATCCAAGTAATGCAGCCCGCTTACTTGTGCCCAGGCCATGTTCGCCGTCGGCAGCATTTTCACATGCGGAACGCCGGAAGCCGTGGCGTAATTTCCGGACCAGGCTCCTACGGTGTTGAAGCCCCATTTTTGAATGCGGTTCATGCCTTCCCGGACAAAGGACTCTTCTTCAAACGGAACCCCGAATTTACGGATCCGGTTCGCGATATAGTAGGAAAGATCCGAGCTGCCCCCGCGAAAGGCCGTAGCGAATTCTCCGGTTTTCCCGGGAATCCACTCGAAGCTTTTTTCCCTTCCGGCAGTCTGCGTGTACGTTTCATTGGACGAGATGACATTGACGCCGAGACTGAAGAACACATTCCCGTTAGGGGTTACCATCACCGTACGCCCGTCGGCTTGCTGAATGCTGAAATAACCGGTGGCCGAAAGCCCATACGGCTCCTCGCTGTCGGCCAATCCCCCGAACCGGTCACGTCCGGAAGGAACCGCCAGGCTGTCGTAATATTGCTGGTCCTCCGCCACATCTTGACGAAGCTGGGCATCCTCGGTCACCTTTTCCGGGAAGCTGGCCTTTACTGCTTGACCGTAGCGGTCCATAGCCCAATCGGACTTGGAGTAATACTGAAGCGTTTTCACCTCGCTGGGAGTCAAGCCGTCTTTCTGCGCATAAGTATCGAAGGAGGTTTGGGTCGATACGGGGATAGGCCCTTGGTAGAGCTGATACGCCGTCTCTCCCGATTTCTTGTAAAAGATTTGGGCACCGGGGGTTGCGCTTGTAAGGGTTATCTCCGCCGCCCCCTCCAACGCCGTACCGGACGGAATATTCGGCATAGGGGAACCGGTGTTTAGGTTCAGGATGACCCGGGACACTTGAGGGGTCCAGAACTTGTCATTGCCGCTGATGACAATCTTTAAATACCGAGTGCCGGCCGGCAGGCCAAAGGCTTCATAGGCATACATTTGCCAGCTGGAAGCGGCCGGCCCGGACATATACACATCCGGCACAACCGGCACATAGTCCGTGCCGTCGGCCGAGGTGAAGAACTTCAAATCGACCAGAGGCGTTCCCGTCCAGTAATAGGCGGGAACCGTGAACGATTCCATGTCATAGGACGTTTTATACACGAACGTGCCGTCCGCCGTACTGTTCCGGGTGACCCGCTTCGTATCCCCTCCCAAATATTGCGGGTTCGAGGTATCGAAGACAACGTTGGCGGAATGGCTGAACATTTTAGTATAATCATTCAATTCATCGATAAGCCCATCACTTGCAGCATTCGCTCTGCCGGCTATTGGCGAAAGCAGCGGCATGAAGATACACAGCACAATCAAGAGACGGATGATGCTTTTGGCAGATAACATGGGATCCTCCCTATTTTCCGGCTTAGGCCGAGCCTGCTTGCTCCTCTTCCTCCTTGGCCCATTCCCGTTCTCTGAATTCACTAGGCGTCAAGCCCGTTATTTTTTTGAAAATGCGCGTAAAGCTGTTTACATTGGTATAGCCTACCGCTTCGGCGATGTCCCGGATTTTCTCCTGGCTGCCCGCGAGCAGCTCCTTCGCTTTTTCTATTCGGATTTCCATCAGGTAGTCGATAAAATTGCTTCCCGTATACTCCTTGAACATTTTGCTCAGGTGCGACACGCTCACCCGAAAATGATCCGACAAATAATTCAGCGACAAGTCGCTGTGCCTATAATGGGACTGGATATACTTGATGATCTTGTCGACGGATTCGCTTTTCTCCCGGCTGTTCCGCTTGAGGCGGATGCCCTCGATGTAGCCCGACAGGATGCGTGCGGCAAACTCCCGGATCTGCTCGAGGCTTTCGTACTGCTCCAGCGTTTCGGACATGCTCTCGGCCGGGACGAGCTCCTCATGGGCCACGCCGATTTCCCCGGCTACCACCGCTGCTTTCATAAGCAGCTGCACGATCAGCTGCTTGATGGTATCGGGCGGGATTTTGGACGAGGCAAGCTTGTCGAACCAATCCTTAAGCTGCTGACTCATTCTCTCTTCGTCCAGCACCTTGACGGAATCGATCATACCCTCCGTCAGAGCAAACAACCGATGGAAGGCTCCGAAGCCGTAGTCCTGAATATCGTCCGCCGCGATGATGGTGTTATCCCCCATCACCAGCTTGTATTTGAGAGCCTCTATGGACTGCTTGTGGGACAAATGAATGTCCTGCATCCGATGAACCTCGCTGCCGATTCCGATGGAGATGGTTCTCCTGAACTGGTCCTGCAGGTAATTCTTCAGCATATCGGCAATGGCAACGGCGCGAAGAGCATGCTTCACGGGATCCTCATCATCGAAGCTGAGGATAATCGCGCACTGACCGTCTTCCCATTCGATGGCGGCCCCTTTGCTTTCGGCGTTGATGAGCTCTTCCGCCACGTTGCAAAGGGCATAGGCATACAAGTGAAGGTCACGTTTCGAGTTTACATCCGCTTTACGGTCGTACTCGGCGCTCATGACGATGAAGTGCTTCGAATGCAAATGCACGCCCACCACATCCATGTACTTCTCGATATTCCCATAGGGCCGGGGAAAGTTGGTGAGAAGGTCCATCAGGAGCCGCCACTTCATAATCGGCTTGCTTTCCTTGATTTGAGCCTGGAGCGATTCGCTGTCCGTCAGGATGTTCTGGACGGCATTCTCGAAGCGGGCAAATTCGTTCCCCTTTCCCCAGTCCGCCCCTTCATAAAGCGGATGAGCTTTCAGCTTCTTGCTCAGATTCATAAGGAAACGGTTAAGCGGATGGAACGTCCACAGCCCCAGGAGGACCGCGAGGACGCCCGCCGTAAGGAACAGAAGCAGGGCAATGATGATGAGGGCATTGCGGATTTTGATGAGCGGCTGGTTCAGTTGAATTTCCGGCACGATATTGACGATCTTCCAGCCCGTGTAGGGAGAGGTCACGTAAAAGACGGAGCTAGCCACATCTTGCGGTGATGCTTTGAAAAACCCTTCCTCCCCGCCTTTCATAACTTCAGAAAGGACAGGGACACGGCTCATGTCCTCCCCGAGCTTGCTTTTGTCCGCACCCGACATCAAGCTTCCGTTATGACCCAGAATGAAGATGTCGCCCATCATCCGGCTTTTGGCATCGCTCAGCAGCTGATACAAGGCCTCTTCCTTAATATTTACGGCAACGGCTCCCCGCCGGAAGCCCGGGGAGTGGATAAGCGGATAGGTTCGTACGAGCGTGACGACATTGCGGTAAATCGGAAAGTTCGAGGCGCTCAAGGGAACCCGGCGGGTCGGCAGCCAATTCGAATAGCCGTCGTACTTGGCAAATTGGCTGATCCAGCTCGAATCCTCCGGGGTCTGCTCTTCCTTGATCGCTCCACCGGAAAACAGCTGGCCTCTGTCGTAGGAATACAGATCCACGGAGTACACATACTCGCCGGCGTTGACGAAACGAGTGAAATAACCGCTTAGGCGGTAAGCGTTGTCCCTGCTCTCCGCTTCGGTCATGGTGTGATCGAAAAATTTATTGACCTCCTCGTTCGCCAGCATCTGGATCGTTTCTTTATCAATCGCCTGCAGCATCAGTTCGATCTTATGATCGATCTGGCTCAGCATGGCGATATGCGTATTCGTCGATTCATACTTCAACCGGCTTGTGGCCACCCAATAGGACAGGAAGGAAATGGCCGAAACGACAAGGAACAGAAGAATAAGCAGCACCGCAACCGTTCTCTTCGTTGACCGGTACTGAAAGATGCTCATCTCCTGTCCCCCCTTTCGCTCTGTCTTATTTAAAATTGGCCTTGTTCTTCTCGTACCATTCCTGCGCCTGCTGCTCCGCCTTATCTCCGCCCAAACGCTTCCACTCCTTGCGGATATCCTCGATCGCCTTCTCGGCCGAATAGTTCTTCCCTTGGGTAACCGACTTCGCCCGGATCTCATCGATTGTCTTCTGGAAGGAGGCTTTCAGCTCGTTGATTTCTATAATATTAGGCTGATAGGGAATGTCCCGCCTGAACTTGTTCTTGGTCGCGATCTTCAGCGAATCCGATTCCAGTTTGGCGAGCTTCTGGGACAGAGGATCCTGAGCCGCTTTAATCAGCAGATCCTCCGGCTTCTCCGTCATCGGCCGCAGCACCGCATATTCGTTCGCGTACTGAACTTCCTTCTTGAATTTATCGGCATCGGTTTTCTGCGGAATGCCATTCATAAGCTTATAATGAACCCCTTCGTTGCCGTTCGATAACGTAAACCAGCCTTTGTCCATCAGCCAATCCAAATATTGAACGGCGGCTTTCGGGTTTTTCATGTTCTTGTTAAACGTCACGTAAATATAAGCAGGGGTTTCCTGGTACAAACCGTACTTCCCGTATTTGGTTGCGACAGGCTCCAGCGGAACCGGCTCGGCATTCGGGTTGTTCGCGAGCAGATCCCGGTTCATCGTCGTAGTCGTCCCGCCCCATTGGCACAAACAGATGCCCGCCTTGCCTGTCGTCCACAGCTGCTTGGCTCTGGAATTGTCTTTGTCCGTGAAGTATTCTTTGTCCGCTAGTCCGAGATCATAGATGGTTTTCTCCGCCGCAAGGGCGTCGCCGTACCGGTCAAGCGTCGGGCCGTATTTCATCTTCCCGTCTTCCAGATACCAATCCACCCAGTCTACGCCGAACATGGCCGCATACCCATCGCCGGTCGTGTAGCCGATAATCGGCACGGTATCCGCTTTGCCGTTGCCGTCCGGATCCCGGTCCTTGAACGCCTGGGCGACCGCGATAAATTCCTCCATTGTCGTTGGTGCCTTCAGCCCCAGCTTATCCAGCCAATCCTTACGAATCCATATTCCATGGTTGGCTACCGTGCTGATGGTCCTCTTCGTCGTAACCGCATACATTTTTCCATCAAAGGTAATATACGGCTTCAACTCTGGGTTTTCCTGCAAATATTTTTTATAGGACGTGCTGTATTTGTCGATATATTCGTCGATGGGCTGAATAACCCCTTGGGTCACCAGGTTGCCGATATAGTTGCGGTCGTATTCCCAAATCAGATCGGGGGCCTGGTTGGAGGCAATCAGGACGTTCAGCTTGTCTTGCGCCTGATTCCTCGGAACCGGCACGACTTTCAATTGGATGCCGGACTGCTCCCGGATCCACTTGACCCAGCGATTCTCCTCGTAGGTTCCTTCGTCGCTCGACACCTGTCCCCGGTCAAACATCGAGATGCTGACGTCCTTCGGCAGCTTGTCGTATTTATCTTCCTGCCTGCCGTCTGCCGGGGATGGACCGCCGGCGGCGCCCGATGAATCGGTGCCTTTGGAGCATCCGGACACCACGACCGCGGCGGCAAGGCAGACGGGCAGGGCCGCCAGGGTCCATTTTTTGACTGACATGTTCATTTGACTCCTCCTCTATCATCCAACATACTTTTTTTACCATTAGGCTGCAAGCCGCTAGGATTTTATCCTTTTACGGAGCCCAACAGAACCCCCTTGACAAAGTGCTTCTGCAGGAATGGATATACACACAGAATCGGAAGAATGGATAAGACAATCGAAGCGGCCCGGACACCTTCCGGCGTGATGGTAGCCTGCGAGACCCCCTCGCCGTTCGAGGTGCTGAGCAGCTCGGGTCCGATGTTCTGCATCATTTGGTACAGCTTAACCATAAGGGATAGTTTATCCGTGCTTTTGATGTAAATGAGCACATTCATATACGAGTTCCACCAGCCAACCGCGTAAAACAACGTCAAGGCGGCCATAACCGGCAGGGAAAGGGGGAGGATTATCTTCCACAGAATCGATAAATCCTTGGCTCCGTCGATGGCGGCGGATTCCTCCAACTCTTCGGGCAGTCCTTCAAAAAAAGATTTCAGAACAAACATGTTATACGCGCTGATCAGGGCGGGAAGCCAAAGCCCCCAATAGGAATTGATCAAGCCCAGCGTGCTGACCAGCAGAAAATTCGGAATCAGCCCGCCGCCGAAAAGCATCGTAAACAGGATCGCCATCAGCAGAAAGTTACGCCCCTTCAGGCGCCTCTTCGAGAGGGGATATGCCGCTAGAACGGTGAAGAGCATATTAAGGGCTGTACCGACAACGGTAAGAAGGACCGTGTTCTTCATCGCCACAAGAAGCTGTCCGTCGGCAATCAGGTTGTGATAGGCGTCGAAGCTCAGCTCAATGGGCCATACCGATACCTCGCCGGCGTTGATCGCTCGGCTGCTGCTGAAGGATACGGCCACGATGTTAAGAAAAGGAAACAAGGTGGCGCAGGCGAAGCACGCCAGCAGGATCGCATTCAGCGCCCGGAACCATCCGGAGGATTGAACCATCTACCACAACCCCCTCTCCCCCATCGCCCGGATCAAGCGATTGACGGAAATGACTAGAAGTAACGATACGACCGATTGGAATAACCCCAGCGCCGTCGTATAGCTGTACTGCAGGCCGACGATTCCCCGCTTGTACACGTAAGTGCTGATGACCTCAGCCACGCTGGCCACCGTTGAATTTTGCAGGGAGTAGACCTGCTCGAAGCCGACATCCATCATCCGTCCTACCTGGAGGACAAGCAGAATGGCTATGGTGCTCCGGATTCCCGGAAGCGTCACATGCCATACCTGCCGCAGCTTGCCCGCTCCGTCTATGGCCGCCGCTTCATACAGCTGCGGATTGATCGCAGCCATGGCCGCCAGGAACAGGATGGTTCCGAAGCCGGCCTCCCGCCATATGCTGGAGCCGACGAACGTAATCGGCCACCAGAAGGTGCTCGCCATGAAGTAGACCGGTTCGAGCCCGAACGCCTTCAGGATCGAGTTGATGACTCCCGTACTCGGCGATAAGAGCGCAATCACGATCCCGCCGAGTACGATCCAAGACATGAAGTGAGGAATGTAAAGAAAATTTTGCAGAACCCGTTTGTACAGCTCCGACCGGACTTCGTTCAGCATGAGGGCGAGCAGGATCGGAACCGGAAAGGCAAAAACAAGACTGTACACATTCAACAGAAGCGTGTTCCTCAGGATTTGAACAAAGTCCCGGCTGGTGAAAAGCTTTCGGAACTGGTCCAGTCCTACCCAGGGACTTCCCCAAATTCCTTCCGATAACCGGTAATTTTTAAAAGCCATGACCTCGCCCAGCATCGGCAAATATTTAAAAATAATAAAGTACAAGACGACCGGGACGAGAAGCAGATATAAATATTTGTCCCGTTCCCAATGCCTGCGCCACCGCTGCGCTCTTGAATGCATGGGTACCTCCTTTCTTCATTTGATCCCTCCGTTTAAATGAGATGAACTTTCGGCCTTCAATGTAGCACGAGGGGCTGCCCAGGGAAATCTACAAGGCTTGCTTCGATATACATTAGCGGTTTTTGGCCGTCTTCTTTTTTTGTGAATGCCCACCATTTTTGATCGAAGACCGATTTATCCACAAAAAAAAGCCAACCAGAAGACTCTGGTTGACCTGATTTATCGGAAATTCGTCGGTATGATGATTTCTCAACTCTCCTCCGCCACCGGGTACATGGCGCGCAGGTTCATCGTCGAGTACGTCAAGTGCCGGGTCAGAAGGTCGCTGCGCTTGGCTGCTTCCGTCAGCGGGAGATGATCGTGCGTCTCGTTGTATACCCGGTAGAAGCCTTCGGCATAATTGACTCCGGCCGCCCGGCCGTATTCGCCGTTGAAGGATTCGATTAATTTTCTGGCAAAAAGACCGCTGTAGCCCTGGCTTTTGAACTCATCCATGGCCCTGACCTTCTCTCCTACGACCGGAGTGATGTCCACGAATACATCGTTGCGCAGGCCGTTTAAGCTTAACCCGTCCATCGGACTTACCGGGAGGGTCGTGAGAAAGATCTGTTTTACTTGGAATTCCTCATGGCCGTCCAAATTTCTCAAATAGAGCGAAACTTTGCTTAGAGCGGCAAACGCCATCTGGGTTGCCAAGGTATGGGGATTATGAATCGCCGGGTTCATCGGATAATCGCAGATCACCACATCCGGCCGTTCCTTGGAAAGTTCCTCGGCGATCCGATTGACGATGTCTTCCTGCACGGTAGAGTAATTGTCGTCGTAATCGAGAAGAATTAGCTTCGAGATGCCAATGTGCTCCGCTGCACGTTCGAGCTCCCGCCGTTTGTTGAGCGCGATGTCTTCCAAGCCGGCCTGAACGATCGCGGGATCGGGATTCTCTTTTCTCCACTCCTCCGCGTACTTGTTCGGATGCAGCCGCCCGCCGTGCGTCAGGATGAGGGCGACGACTTCATCCCCGCGCTTGGCGTGAAGCGCAAGGGTGCCTCCGCAGTTCGTAATCGTGTCCGCGGGATGCGCATAAATGGTCATCACTTTCATGGAACGTCCCTCCTACTCCGATGTTTGGCGAATCCGCTTGGAAAACGGCGGGCGGCCGAACGGCTCTACCGGAACCACACCCTGCGGATTATGCCGGAACTCGTCTACCCCCCGGACCAGATAGCTTAAGAAGGCCGGGTTGCGCTCCAGGTCGCAGCGGACTTCGGTTGCCGAGTAGCGCAGGATGTAGCCCACCCGCCAGCGATCCGAACCATTGCCGGTCGAGCCGTGCACAATCGCGTCGTCATGCAGGGAGCATCCGCCGGCCGGGATGCTCAGCGTTACGGCATCCTCGGTGCTGAAGCGGCCCTGCTCCAGCTCGAAGGAAAGAACGGAATCGTCACCGGCCAGCCGGTGCTTGATGATGCCCGCTTTATGGGATTTCGGAATGACCTGCATAGCGCCATTCTCTTCATCCACGTCCCATAAGGCTATCCAGACGGTTACCGTATGGTGAGGGGACAGCGGCCAATAGTACGCATCCTGGTGCCAAGGGACGATTTTCGGTGAGTGTGGAGCCTTCACGATAAACTCACTGCCCCACAAATAGAAATTAGGGCCCAGCAAGCTTTCGACGTAGTCGAGCAGCTGAGGCTCGACGGCCACATCGTAAAGCCATCGGCTCGTTCGGTGCCATTGCATAATATCCGACGGGTTCTCGTCTTCCTGCAGCAAGCCGGTTATCCGCTTATACCCTTGCTGCAGCTCGGTTAATTTGTCTCCCGTGAAGACGGGAGGCAGACCGGTTAAATAACCGTTTTCCAGGTAAAATCCGATTTGCTCCTCGGTTAATTTCATCTCTTTCCCTCCTAGGCCATAAGATTCGGAAGCCGGCACCCGTTACCAGGCCGTCCAGCCGCCGTCCACCACGAGATTCGCCCCGGTCATGAAGCTGGAGGCGGAAGACGCCAGCAAAAGCACAGGACCGATTAGCTCCTCCGGTCTTCCGGTTCGCCCGAGCATTGTTTTCTCGCTCAACTGGCGAAGGAACGCCGGATCCTGCTGGACCGCCGTATTCGGAAACGGACCGGGCGAAATGCAGTTGACCCGAATCTTCTTGGCGCTGAGATGCCCTGCACAGTATTTGGTCAGCTGGATGACCGCCGCTTTCCCTGCGCCGTAATTGACCGGATTGTTCGCTCCGCTGTCTCCGTAGATGCGGGGATCGGGGGAAACCATTCCATACATCGAGGCGAAGTTGACGATGCTTCCGCCGCCATTCTCCTC
This sequence comes from Paenibacillus aurantius, assembly GCF_032268605.1. Lineage (NCBI taxonomy): Bacteria > Bacillati > Bacillota > Bacilli > Caryophanales > Paenibacillaceae > Paenibacillus > Paenibacillus aurantius. The sequence goes on along the minus strand of NZ_CP130318.1, from coordinate 2,038,151 downwards.
AAGATACGGAATCACCTCACGGATACAGCGAAAGGCGGTACCGACCGCTCCATCCATACCCTTGAACCAGTCTTCGTCCGACATGGCATCCACGGTCCCCTGCTTGCCGTAGCCGGCTCCGTAGGTGGCCGCGTTGATCAGCACGTCAATATGGCCGTATTGTTCTTTGACCGCCCGAAAGGTCCGGCGGATTGACTCGGTGTCCGAGACGTCGCATTCCCGAAACTGAATGCGTTCGGGATCCGCCGTTTGCCCCCGAAACTCGGCCCGATCGGCTACCACTACGGTTGCCCCGCAGGCCGCCATCGCTTCCGTCAAGGGAGTGCCGAGAAACCCGCTTCCCCCTGTGAGGATGACGACCTTGTCGTCCAATGAAAAGAATGGCTCCATCCGCTTGCCTCCTCTTTTACTTCGCCGTGTAGCCGCCGTCCACCGGAAGGTTCGTTCCGGTTATGTACAGGGAAGCATCGGAAGCCAGGAAGATAACGGCTCCCATCAGATCGGATTCTCCTGCCATCCGGTTCAGAAATGTGCGGGCGCTGTACCGTTTCACGAATTCCTCCGGAGTTCGCTCCGTCCAGAAGCCGCCGGGACTGATGCAGTTGCACCGCACCTGACGAGGACCGTAATAAGCCGCGGCAAACCGGGTAAAGTTGATCATACCGCCCTTATGAAAAAAGTAATCGGGCACAAAGCCATGGAAGTCCAGCCCTTCATACAGCTGGCCGTCCGGGCCGATCATTCCTTGGATGGAGCCTATGTTGATAATCGACCCGCTCCCCTGTTCCGCCATGACATCGCCGAAGGCCCGCGTAATCAGGAATAGGCCCGTTGCATTGGCCGTCATGCTTCTCGCGAAGGATTCCGCCGAATCGTCCCACCCGGACATCGTCCGGGCCACCGCATTGTTGACCAGAATATCAAAGCGTCCTTCGGTGGAGACGATTTCGTCGCGCATGGCGAGAATGGAGGCTTCGTCCTCCTGCTCCATATAGAGAGCGCGAATCGAGCAGCCCTCCGAACGGAACTCGTTCTCTATAGCGGAGAGTTGATCTCTTCGCCGGCTCGAGATATACGTTCGGGCCCCCGCTTCCACCAACGCCTTCGTGATCTGGCGGCCGTACTTGCCGGAGCCGCCTGTTACAAGCGCTACCTTGCCTTCCAAGGAGAAGCTGCTGCAGATACTCATCGTTTACCGCCCTTCATAAAGGCCACCCGGCCGCTTCTGCTTATTATGGGAAATATCGCCTACCAATTGGCTGAAATACTGGCCCAGCCCCACGACATCCGCTCCCACGCTGATGAAGCTGTAGCCGAGATCGACCAGTTCGTCCCAATTGCCCGTCCCGCCTACGGTTCCGGCGAATTTGCCGTGAACGGCGGCCCGCTCGGCAATGCGTCTGCGTGCTTCCAGAAGGGCGGGATGATCGAACCGGCCCGGGGCTCCGATTCCTTGGCTGAAATCACCGGGACCGAAGAAGATCATATCCAGCCCGGGAAGGGCCAGAATCTCCTCCAATTCGTCCATCGGTTCGGGGTCCTCGATCTGCAGAATATTGAACCGCTGCTCGTTGGCCTGCTGCAAATAATCCAGAAAATCGATCTTGCAAAAAGCACCGTCCGCGTTGCCCCCGTCGACCGGCCTTCGGCCGAGCGGATGAAATTTGGTTTGGCGCACGACCGACTGGGCGTCGGCCAAACTCATGATATGGGGGACCATGATGCCTGTCGCATCCATCTCAAGCGGCTTGACCAGATCGCTGTAGCTCCCCCGGGCCACCCGGACGACGATGTCGACGTTATACGCTTTGGCGGCCAGAATCTGCCTCTCGACAGCGGACCAATCGTTCGGAACATGCTCCATATCCGTCCAGATACAGTCGAAGCCCGACATGGCCGCCATTTCGGCCACCCGGGAATCGCCCAGATTCAGCTTGGTGCAGAGCGCCACCCCGCCTCCGCGCATTTTCTCCAGCACGCGGCTCGGTCTCATCGCCCATTTCGTTTCTTTCATCCCTGCTCTCCTCCTTGAATGCGAGCCTATTTCCGCCTAAAGCGCGCTGATTTCGTCCAGCCTCACTTCCCGGCCTCCCTCTTCCCGGCTGCGGATGCCCGCAATCACCATCTTCATCAGCTCTGTTGTTTCCGAGAATGGAAACGGGCGGTTCCCGGTCCGCAAATAATTCACGAATGCCTGGAGCTGAGCCTTGAACGAGTAGAAGGAATCCTTGATGGCTACCGTGGCATGATCCTGCGTTCCGCATAATTGCAGAACGCCGAACGACCCGAACATGTCGCTGACCGCCGCCACTACGACATCCGCGCCGCTGGCATGCTTGAAATGTACGATATTTCGGTCCTGGCTCCCAGTATTCCGCGCCGAAAGGAAACCCGGGCCAAGGATAGGGTAGATCCCTTCCAGTGCATGAATGCCGTATCGCTCCCAGCTTTTCGGGGTGGTAATCGTGGCGAAGCGGATAGAGCCAAGATTGTTCGTTGACAGCTGATACGGGAGGTACTCTTTGCAGTACCGCATCGAGCTCGAGGAGAGGATGGGCCGGCCTTCGGCCACCCAGCGGGAGAACGTCTGCAGATCCTCTTCCTTATCCACAAGCGGCTTATCGACGAATACCGGCAGGCCCGCCTCGACAAAAGGCCGGCAGCGGGCGACATGCTCGTGCCCCTTATCCGTCGCCACAATAACCGCGTCGACTTGACCGATGACTTCCTCCGGCCTTTCCACCACATGAGGAATAAGAGAAGCGCGCGAAACACGAACCGCATCCTCCGGGTCGTCCGTCCAAATATGGGTAACTCTCGCCCCGCTGATCTGCAGCGTTCCCTTAGGCTCCTTATTCAGATAGGCGGGAATGGCCGGATAAGGACAAGCTGCCATCTCCTCGGGATCATATCCGTTAAACATGGCGCTCCAGGAATAGGGATGGCCGTTTCCATCCACCATGCCCAGCATGGCGAGCCGGATAGGCTCCCGTTCGGCAATAGGAAAAGCTGTCATCACATCAAGATCCTTTCTGCCCGAGGGTATCATGCCAAGGAAGGCTGGGCGGCTACCCCTTCAAAGCCCCCATGGTAATGCCTTTCGTAAAATACTTCTGGAAATACAGAAACAGGGCCAGCACGGGAAGCGTAGCCAGAAGCGCTCCGGCCATCGCCACACCGTAATTGATCTCGAGCTCCGATACCTTCTGGGCCACCTTGACCCCGACAGGAAGCGTAAAGTTGGGCATATCCTTCAAGACGATCATCTGCCAGACAAAATCGTTCCACGAATTGACGAACGTGAAGATCGCCAGAACGCCGAGACCGGGCTTCGACAAGGGCAGGATGACTTTTACGAACGTCTGCCATTCGCTGCAGCCGTCGATCTTGGCTGCCTCAATCAGCTCTCCGGGGAGCGTCTGCATGAACTGCTTGAGGAGAAACACCCCGAACGGCCAGCCGACGAGCGGAAGCAGCACGCCCCAGAGCGTATTGATCAGATTCAGCGAGTTCATCATTTGAAACAGCGGAATCAGAAGCACGGTATGCGGAATCGTCATGGAGGCCACCATAGCGGCGAACAACCACTTCGATCCTTTGAAAGATATTTTGGAAAAAGCATAAGCCGCCATCGAGCTGGTCACCACGACCAGAAGGGTGGCGACCACGGAAATGAACAAGCTGTTGTAAAGCCAATGAACGACAGGGAATTTTTGGAACAGGGTGGTGTAATTTTCCCAGGTAGGCTTCAATGGAAACCATTCCGGCGGGATCTGCAGGGCGACCTTCAGGTTCTTGACGGAACCGATGAGCATCCAATAGAACGGCCACAGGAAGAAAAGGACGAATACGCCCAGGATCGCATTTCCCGCATATAAAGGCATCTTCCTTAGCAACATACGTTTCGTCTCCTTTCCTTAGTATTCCACGTCCGATTTCAACACTTTGAATTGGAGGAACGCGATCAAACAAATGATGACGCACAGCACGATTCCCATTGCATTGGCTATTCCAAAATTCATATTAATAAAGGCTTCCCGGTAGATAAGCATCAGGATGGTAGTCGTCTTATACGCCGGCCCTCCGCCGGTCATCAGAAGGATGATGGCGAAGATCTGAAAAGCCCCTATCGTGCTGGTCACGACCACGTAGAGCAGCGTCGGCTTCAGCATGGGCAGCGTAATGGATACAAAGGTCCGGACCGGCTTGGCCCCGTCCAGGGAAGCGGATTCGTACAGCTCTGCCGGAATGCCGTTCAAGGCTGCCGTGAAAATGACGATGGAGCTGCCGATCGAGGTGGTAAGCAGAATAAGAGTCAGGGAGAAATAAGCCCAGTCCGCCCCGAGAAAATTGACGGGGGCCATTCCCAGGGTTTTCAGCGCGTAATTGGCAAGTCCGAATTGATTGTTATAGATATACTCCCAAACCATCGCCAAACTGACGAGGGAAGTGACGCCGGGAATATAGAAGGTCGCTTTAAGAAAGGACTGCATTTTGTTCGAATGGGTATTGATCAGAACCGACAAAAAGAGGGAAAGCACCGTGACCGCCGGAACCAGCAGGACGACAAAGAGCAGAGTGTTGGAAACCGATTTTCGGAACAGTTCGTCCTGGAGGATGGTTCGGTAATTGTCCAGCCCCGCCCAGTAGTACTCCGTGTAATCAAATCCGTACAAGCTGGATTTAATGGAAGACAGGATCGGATAGACGACAAAAGCGATAAAGAAAACAAGCATGGGAAGCACAAAAAGCCATCCGTTTAGTTCCCTTTGAAGCTGCAAGCGCCCTAACTTTTTGGAACTCATCCTTGTTCTCCTTTCGGGAATGGACGGGTCATGGGCTGGCCCATAACCCGCCGCGTTCTCCTTATTTGTTGTATTTCTTAATGACATCGTTGAACTTTTTCGAGATGTTGTCGATCGTCTGCTTCGGAGTGGCGTACTTGATAAACATTTTTTGCATTTCCGGGAACATGGCGGCCCTCATCTCGGGATAGCCCTTAATCCCAAAGCCCGGATCGACGATCGGCCAATCTTTGGCCTTGGTGGACAGCTTAGCCAGGAATTGTAGCTCTGGATCTCCCTCGGTCCAGGCCGGTGCCTTTCCGAATGGGTTGAAGGTCTTTAGAGCATTGGAGTAGAGCGGATTCTCAACCTGCATCCAATAGAGGAAGCGCTTCGCCCATTTTTCCTTCTGCGCATCGTTCTTCTTGAACACGACCCCGAAGCCGGTCTCCATCTTCAGCGCGGACTGCCCTTTCTTGGGAGACGGATAGTTAACATACATATACTCATGCGGTCCCACTACGCTTCCATCCTTGAGTCCGCTCTTTACGATTTCCGCGTGGGCGGCCGCCCCTACCACCATGCCGTTCTTCTTCTGCTTGTAGTAATCGAGAGCATTTACCGACGAAATGGTTTCCGGGTGAGGAGTAATCAGGCCTTCATCCAACAGCGACTGGAAAAAGGCCAAGGCCTGCTCGGCTTCCGGTGAATCCGCCGCCGTGTATTTCGTATAATCGTCGTTATACAATTTGGCGCCGAAGGCCGTCATCGTGTTGTAATACAGCTGGTCTCCCTGCTCGTTGAGGGCAAACGCCGTCAGTCCGTAGACCCCTTTATCCTTGTTGGCCACCGCCTTGAGGGCAGCCTTGAACTCCTCCGGCGTCCATGTCCGGAATTCATCCTTCGGCAGCAGATTCTCCGCTCCCGCCTCTTTCCACAGGGATTTGTTCAGGATCAAGGCAACCAAAGTGGTGGAATAAGGCATGGTGACGATATTGCCTTTCACCGATACCATCTTCATCACGTCGGGATTCTTCTTGATTTTCTCCAAGTCGGCGGGAGGAATAACGTCATCCAGGGGGGCCAAGGCTCCCATTTGGCCGTAAGCCAGCGTCCGGCCCGGATAATCAAGCAGGATATCCGGCGTGGTTTTGGAAGCAATTGCCGTCGTTACCTTCTCGTTGATCCCCTCGAAAGGAACAATTTCCACATTAACCTTCACGTTCGGGTATTCCTTGTTCCATTCTTTGATCAAATCGCTCTTGATCCAATCCCCCGCCTGCTGCCCGGGCAGCGTACCGCTCGGCGTCGCCCACAAGGTCAATTCCGCTTTTTCATCCTTGTTGAGCTCCCCCGGCTTGGCGGAAGACGAGGTAGATGGAGAAGCGGATGGCGAACTGCTCGCGGACTTCGTCCCGCCGCTGCATCCCACGATGGAGACCATCATGGTCATGGCCAGCAGAAGGGGACCCCAGGTTCTTTTGAAAGGCTGCTTCCTGCTCGAATGGGTCATTTGGTTGTTATCCTCCCTTTTTTTGTGTACTCGGCTTCGATAATTCGGAAACTAGCGCCTGCAGCGCTACGGGTTTAAAGGTACCATGCCTCTTCGGGAATCGGTAAGGTTAAAATTGTACGAAAGCAGGCCACATCCCTACGCTCGGGCATAAAAAAGGTGGAATTTACCCGATTTCGTAGAATCTTTACTATATTTTAAAAGTAACCGTTTGCAAACAAATGATCTTTTTTGCCCGCCCTTCCATTTTCCCATAAAAAAACGCCAACCAGAAGACTCTGGCTGGCCTGATTATCGGGGGAACGACCTTCCCCAGTCGGCTCCTCCTGACCTTGAAACCATTCCAGTTCCAGGAAATAGTGCTACACTGAGGTGAAAAAAGTAAGGATCTCATAAGACAAGGGAGGAAAAAGAGAATGATAAAGAAGAATCAGGTCGTCTTGTTCCAGGGTGATTCCATAACGGACGGCAACCGCGGACGCAGCCAGGACCTTAACCATATTCTCGGGCACGGCTATGTCTTTCTTCTGGCCTCCAGGCTTGGCTGCGAGCTGGCGGAAGAGACCCCCTTGTTCGTGAACAGAGGAATTAGCGGCAACCGGGTTTCCGATTTGTATGCCCGCTGGAACGAAGACGCCATCAGCCTCAAACCCGACCTGCTCAGCATCCTGATCGGCGTCAATGATGCCGCGCGGATCCTAAGAGGCGAGCCGGGCGGCGCAACCGACCGGTTCGAACGAGCCTACCGGGTGCTTCTCGAGGAAACGAAAGAGGTTCTTCCTCACACGTCCCTTGTACTCTGTGAGCCGTTCCTCGTCAAGACGGATGCCACCGTTGACTGCTGGGAGGAATGGCGAAGCCTTATGGCTTCTTATCAGCAAACCGTTCGCGAGCTTGCGGACCGGTTTGGCGCCCTTTTCGTCCCCTTCCAAGAAACGTTCGATGAAGCCTGCGGAAGGGCCCCGGCTGAGTACTGGGTCTGGGACGGCGTTCATCCGACGGCGGCCGGCCACCATCTGATGGCGGAGCAATGGCTTTCTGTGGTCCGGGGACAGGGGTGGATATAAGGAGCACTAAGGCTCCGAGAAGCAAAGATAAGAATAGAACGGATTCGTATTGGTTCTCATAGTCATCTCTCCCTTATTGGTTTTTTTAGAATGCGGCCAACCCGTAGTACAGGGTGTACAGAAGAGCTCCTATCACGATGACAGCGGTGGACAGAACAGAAAGCCAACGAAACAAGGAATCATACGTTTTTTCCGAATCGTACCTCTTCTTCAATGCCATTTTCCCTCCTTCCCTTGATCCCTTTTAATGTAAAATCCCCCTATAAATAGACCGAGGCACCCCGTCTTTCAAGACGGAATGCCTGTTGGCCCCACCATATCACGATGGCCTGGAAATGTCAAAGTAAAGCAGCCCCCCACTTTTCCATTTTCTTGGTAGACAATTCCCGCCGTTGTGCTATGCTACACTCAAGACCCTGGTAAGGGTCTATTTTTCCATAGAGGAGGATTGCGGTATGGTTTTCCGATTTATCGAAGTGCGGCCAAACCGATTGTCAGGTAGAGTGGGTGAAATCTACTATGAGCCATAGTCTGCTGACCCCGGCCTTTAAAGAAGCTCTTATCCGGCAGCTGGTCTATTTTGATGAGAACCGGCATATCTTGATCGATCCCCTTGCCACCTATACTCACGGAGAGAAGAAGGATCTTAGGTCGCTGCTGCTGGAATATGAAAAGCGGATCGAGAAGCTGGTTGCCGGCTTCGAGGAGGATCTTCTGCAGTCGAGGATTCTGATCGGCTCCACGGTGGTGCTTCAGTTTGAGGGAGAGTCGACTTCGGAGATCTATAAGATCGTGCTGCCTGATGAGCTGGGCATGGAGGAGAATCGCATCTCCTGCCTGTCCCCCTTGGGAAGAGGGCTTCTGCTCGCCAAATGCGGCGACCCTGTAACGATTCGTACCCCGCAAGGCGATTATTCGGTAACCGTGCTTGCTAACGAGTATGAAGAGGGAATGATTGGTAAGCCAACGGTCCCCGAGCTTGGTGGGTTGTAAGTAAAGTTATTGCCTCCGCCCCAACACAAAAAAGGGTGTCCCAAAAGCCATGACAATGGCTAAGGGACACCCTCTTTTTCATTTTGTTATTTCACTTCGACGACGAACGGAACGGTGAAGACTTTGCCGTTTCGCTGAAATTGACCCCAGATTTTATAAATGCCTTTATCCGGGAAGCTGGTGACGAATTGGGCATCCGGCCCTTTGGCCTTCTCCTCGACGGGATGAACGTGCAGATACTGCTCCGTATCCTGGCTTAGGATCACGACATGCCCCACTGCGCCCAAGTAAGGCTCCAAGTCGGTGATGGGCTGTTTGGTTGCGGCATCCGTAAGCTTGAAATTCAAGGCGAATTCCTTGCCCGCTTCGGGGTGATTGTTTGTAAGCTCGACCTCCACCCCGTCCACGACCTTGGAATGGGACGGGTCAGGCTGTAAAGCAACCGGTGCCTTGCTTGTTCCTTCAACGGTGATCCATTCCATCTGGGTCGTTTTGGTTCCCCCGGTGGGGACATAATCGGCAATCACTTTGTACTCTCCGCCGGACGGGAAGGAATTCGTGATGACAAATTCGCCCTTCCCTTTGTACTCCGGATGGATGTGATTAAAGTAGGACATGTCCTTGCTGACGACAATCAGGTGCAGAAGCTTCTCATGCTCGATGTCGAACTTGTCGACCGGGTTCCCGTCCTTATCTTTAATTTGGATTCGAATGGTAGTGTCTTCACCGGCTTGCGCATGGTCCGTCTTCCACTCCGCTTTGGTGACCAGGCTGGCTTTCTCATTGGAGCTTTCTTGCGCATTCGCTCCGCCGTGTCCATGGGCGGAAGATTCCGGATTGCCGGCGGCCCCTTGTTCGGCAGCCGGTGCCGATTCCCGGTCTTGTCTACCGAAGCCATAACCGGCGAAGAAGGACATCGCGGCCAATAAGACCACCAAAATAAACTGCAGCTTTCCATTCATCGGCTTGGTTCTCTCCTCTGGCTTTCGATCCACATTCTGTAGTCGGAGGGCATTGAGCACAACGGAAACCGAGCTGAGGGCCATGGCGGCTCCCGCCAGCCACGGTTCCAGGTAGCCCAGTGCGGCTACCGGAATGCCGATCACATTATAAGCAAGAGCCCAGAACAAATTCTGTTTGATGTTCCGCATCGTCTTCTTGCTCATCGAGATGGCGTCCGGAATGCTGGTCAAGTCCCCCCGCATCAACGTAACATCGGCGGCTTCCATCGCCACATCCGTCCCCGTCCCGATGGCCATTCCGATATCGGCCGTGGCTAAGGCCGGGGCGTCGTTGATCCCGTCTCCAACCATCGCGACGGTTTTTCCCGACTCCTGCAGCTTCTTGACCTCGTTCGCTTTCCCGTCCGGCAGCACTTCCGCCAGCACATGATCGATACCGACTTGGCCGGCAATGGCCCGGGCCGTGCGTTCGTTGTCGCCGGTGATCATGACCACTTCTAGCCCTAGCGCTTTCATGCGTTCCACCGCAGCGGCAGAGGTTTCTTTAATCGTATCCGCTACGGCTACCATTCCCGCATACCGGCCGTCGACGGCGATCAGCATGGCCGTTTTCCCTTGGGCTTCCAGCTCGCCCATGGCTTCGAACGCCTTCTCGGCCTTGACGCTGTATTGCGCCATGAGCTTCTTGGTTCCGATCAAGATGCCTCTGCCTTCGACAACGGCCATGATGCCGTAACCGGGAATCGCCTGGAAGGAATCGGTTGGCGGCAGCTCTATTCCTTTGATGCGAGCACCCCCCACGATAGCCTCCGCAAGCGGATGCTCGGAGTTTTTCTCCGCCGCGGCGACCCAAGCCAACAGCTCGGCTTCGCTGTAGTCCGGCTCCGTCCTGACATCGGTCAGCTCGGGCTTGCCTTTGGTGACCGTCCCCGTTTTATCCAGTACGACGGTGTCGACCCGGTGGGTATTCTCCAGGTGCTCTCCACCCTTAAATAAAATGCCAAGCTCCGCCGCCCGTCCGGATCCCGCCATGATGGACGTTGGGGTAGCCAAGCCCAAAGCGCACGGGCAGGCAATGACGAGAACGGCGATCGCTTTCTCCAGGGCGGCTGCCACCTCACCCGGTTCAACGGCAAAATACCAGATCAGAAAGGTAAGGACTGCAATGCCCACTACGATCGGGACGAAGATCCCCGAGATCACATCCGCCACCCGCTGGATAGGAGCTTTGGAGCCTTGGGCTTCTTCCACAACTTTGATGATTTGGGACAGCGCGGTTTCTTTGCCGACCTTGGTCGCCTTGACCTGAAGGACGCCGTTCTTGTTCAGGGTGGCTCCGATCACCGGTTCACCGGCCCGTTTCTCGACGGGAATGCTTTCGCCTGTCAGCATCGATTCGTCGACCGCCGACACGCCTTCCATCACCACACCATCGACCGGGATCTTCTCCCCCGGCTTCACCAGGAAGAGATCGCCAACCACGACCTCTTCCACCGGAATATTCCTTTCCTGTCCCTCGCGAATAACGGTGGCCGTCTTCGCTTGCAGGCCCATCAAGGACTTAATGGCCTCGGAGGACCGCCCTTTGGCTAACGCTTCGAACAGCTTGCCTAGCAGAATCAGAGTGATTAAGACGGCTCCGGTCTCATAATACAGAGCCTCCGGGATTCCCCGGATGGTGACATAGAGGCTGTAAAAATACGCGGCCGATGTCCCCAGTGCGACCAGCACATCCATGTTGGCACTTCCGTTACGCAGTGCCTTGTAAGCCCCGATGTAGAACCGGGCCCCGATTAGAAATTGCACCGGTGTGGCCAAAGCGAACTGGAACCACGGCTTCATGAACAGCTCCGGGACCCAGATCCAGGAAGTAAAAGAGAAGTGCCCGACCATCGCCCACAGCAGGGGCAGAGATAGAAGAGCCGATAGGATCAGCATGATCTGCTGACGGCGTATTTCTTTCTTGCGGTGATCCCCGTCCGGCTTGGCTTCGGTTTTGGGGATGGCCTTATACCCCAGTTGCTCCACTTTTCGGATCATATCGGCTGCCGTAACAACCGACGGGTTATACTCCACGTGAGCGGTCTCCAGCGCCAAATTCACGCTGGCCTCGACTCCCTCCAGCTTGTTGAGCCCTTTCTCAATTCGGGTGGCGCAGGCGGCGCAGGTCATGCCCACAATATCAAAATCAGCCGCTTCCCTCACGGTGCCGTAGCCCAAGTCTTTGATCTTCTGCTCCACCTGGGACAGCTTCACTTGGGAAGGGTCGAATTGGACCGATGCCTGCTCCAGCGCAAAATTCACATTCGCGGAGGAAACGCCGTTAAGCTTGTTCAATCCCTTCTCGATCCGGTTAGCACAGGCCGCGCAGGTCATCCCCGTGATGGGAAGAACCGCCTGCCGGCCGGTTGCTGCGGAAGCCTCGCTCATTGCTCTCACCTTCTTTTGCAAGAATCCTTGTCTTACGATACCTTACGATACCACGTCGTAGCCTTGATCTTCGATCGCTTCTTTAATGGTTTCCAAGGTCACGGCATTCTCATCGAATTCAACGGCTACCGAGCCTGCTGCCAGGTCTACCTTGGCTGCAGCTCCAAGGTTCTTTACGGCACCTTCCACCGAATTTACGCAATGCCCGCAGCTCATGCCTTTGACGTTCAACACTACCTTTGTCATAAGAATTCCCTCCTGTTAAAAATGGTTTTGTACTTAAAATGGCTTATTTTTCTTTACAAATTCATAATACAATACCCCCCTACCCTATGTCAAGCAGCAAAAATGGACCCGACCGATTTCTCCGTCCGATCCTCCATTGGTCCTTGATTATCCGTTATTTTCGGTGTGACAGGATCCAAACCGTTGTGATTCCCAGGGAGAATAAAAGGATTCCTACCAGCAGAATTCCGCCAAGCAGAGGCAGATTTAAGGCAGAAGTCAGGATCAAAGCCCCTGCGGCCGCCCTAATCCAACTGCTCTGGTAGGAAGCGGCCCGGATTTGTTCCCCGAGCCAATGGCTGAGCACGGTAAAACCTAAGGCAAATGATACCAGAGGATAAATACCGAGAACCAGAATAAACGGAATTCCCACTACCGTCAGCAGAAGAAGCAAGGAGGCTGTTCCAAGAATTAGCCCGGTAAGCAAACCGGTGGAGAGCATTCGCCCCGGAGAGCTTCTCTTATGGGTTTCGACGAATGCTTGCAGCCGCTGCTTTCCAAGCAAGGTCAGGAGAATGGGAACAAGCATCAGGACCAGACTCCCCCCCAGCTGAAGGATCCATATTCCAAGGGCCAGTCCCCCGCCCACAAGAAGGCTGCTTCGCGTGGCATCGTCGAACGCCACTTGGATGACATCGTCGGCTACGCGGGCACCCGGGTCCTGGACCAGCTTTCCGCCTATCACCAGAACCATCCCCTCGATCTGAGCGGTAGAAGAAAGCCGGGCGCTGCCGTTCAAGACCACAACGGAGCCCTTTACCGTTCCCCGGATGCCGGCATCCCCTCCAACCACCAACACATCATCCACCGTCTCATTCTCCGGTACGGTGATGCTTTGATGCTCCAGGAGGGTTCTGGCCAAGGCCGGCTGGGGAACCAGCAGTACCATTAGAAAGAACAGCAGAACAAGAGGCATTCGTTTTCTCATGAGGTTCCTCCTCCTTGTAGGGCAGCCGTCCGGAGCAAACGCCGGAGGAAGTAAACGGACAGGAGCAGGATAATAAGGCACAGAACCGCCATGGAGGCCGTCAGGGCGGGAATGGCGGCGAGCGATCCAAGGATGCCGTAAGCAAGCACCCCCGCCGATTTTGCCATAATCAGAAGAATGGTCATCCAAGGAGATCCCGCGATAACCCAGGCCAAAAGCGCCAGAAGCCCCGCCAGAGACACCGTAAGCCCTTTCCAGCCGATCGACGAAGCTTCCCCCTGGCCGTCGATTGCCTGCATAACCTGCCATTCTATATTCCGCGGCGCTCCCACTCCCGAATACGAAGTGACAAGCTGCTGCTGCATGTCGAGAATCTCTTCCACCAAGGTGCGGCAGGCCGGGCATTCCTTCAAATGATTCTCGACCGCCCCGCGCTCTTCCTCACCGAGCTCCTTGTCAATATACGCGGTCAATTGGTCTTCCGGATGAGTCTTCATTCTTCTTCCCCCTCTCTCATTTCCTTTCTTAAGGAAACCCTTGCCGCATGCAGCCGCGATTTTACCGTTCCGACGGGAATCTCCAGAAGAACGGCTATTTCTTCGTACCGATAGCCCTGCAGGTCATGAAGAAGGATCACTTCCCGGTGCTCGACCGAAAGCCTCCCCAGAGCTTCGCGAATATATAAGGGAGTTTCCTGATCCCGATTTCCTTCCGAAGCCGCCTCTTCATAGGGGCCGCCTTCCACCCTGCGTAATTTGTCCCTCTTCAAGAGACGGTCCTTGCACAGATTGGTCGCAATCCTCATCAGCCAAGAGGAGAACGCATACTCGCTTTCCAGACCGGGAAGGGCGTAATACGCTTTAAGAAAGGCCTCCTGCGCCATATCCTCGGCTTCCATCCGGTCTCCGAGCATCCCGTAAGCATGGCGGTATACCCGGTCTTTATAGAGAGTGACCAGGCGGGCAAAGGCGTCCTTTCCTCCTCTTCTCGCCTCTCCGATTAAACGGTGAAGTTCTTCATCCACACAAGTTCATCTCCCTGCCGCCACCGCCTTATGCTTGCCGGCTTCTCTCCGACAGCAGCCGGAAAATCTCCAGCAGAACAACATTCAAGCTGAGCCAGACTCCGCCAAAAGCAAAGCCTGCCGCGACATCGCTCGGATATTGAATCCCGAAGTAGATCCGGCTGATTCCGACAAGCAGACTTATAAGAATGACCGACAGAACACCGGCCATGCGAAGCTTGACCCCTCCGTAATGCCGAACCCCTAAGTAGACAGCTATCCCCACCACAATAAGGGAAAGAAGGCTTTGCTCGCTCGGAAAGGTATAGGGATCCCGTAATCCGGACGGAAGAGGACCGGTCCGGTGGAACAAATAGCGCAGTCCCTCATCCAGGGCCTCCCCGCCCAGTACGACCAAGCCAAGAAAGGAGAGCTCGAGTCTCCGTTCCTTTCCTTTTAGCAGAATCCATAGAGCCGTAACCAGGATCACAGGTCCCCAAAAATAGTAAGTGCCGAGCATGGCAAACCGGTTCATCCACACGGACCAGCCGGAAGAGAACAACTCGCCGATCAGGAACGTCGTGATTTCATCAAACATGGAGAATTCCTGAGCCAGGAAATCCTGAATCATTCCGATGGCTAACGAAAGAAACCCCACCAGAACGGCGAAAGCGGAAATCAGTAGAAAGCGGACGTTTCCCGCTGTATGGAAGCGGGTAAGCCCTTTTTCCAGAAGAAGGGTCGCTCTGGCTCGCCACACCTCCCGGCGGTTCCGGTAATAATAGACCATAATAAGAATGAAGGCTGTGCCAATTCCGCCGATCAGCAGATAGCGGTTGATGGTATGATGATACAATTCCCACTTCGGACCAAGCAATTTTCCAAGTGTAAGGAATACCCCGACCCACAAAAAGGCTCCTGAATAAGCGAAAGCGGCATACTTGCGAAAGGAAAGCCGTGTCGTGCCCGAGAAGTATCCGGTGATATGACGAACGCCGGGAATGAAGTAGGCCACCATCAAACTTACATTTCCGTATTTTTGAAACCAGTGAGAGACCTTATCGAGCTTGTCCGGTCCCATATGGAACCTGGCCCCGTATTTCTCAAAGAAGGGCTTGCCCAGGCGAAAGCCAATCCAATAAGACAACGTCATCCCTGCCGATGCCCCTGCTCCAGCGAGGAGGATAGCAAGCGGCAAGCTCAATTTCCCTTGAAACACGAGCAGTCCGGCGTAGCTCAGAAGGACTTCTCCCGGAAGCGGTAAGGCCAGCATCTCCAGAAATAGGGCGATAAAGAGGATCCCATATCCGTATTGCTCCAGCCAAGCGGTTATAAACGTCAAGGTGCTCCTCCTTATTGAGGGCCTGAGCGTATCTCAGTACCTTATTCTGGATTGTTGCGGTCTGGGATAGAGACTAGAAGGGAATATCCTCCCGCACAGAGAAAAGCGGAGCCCCCCTCGGCCATGGCAATCGATTCGAACGCAGAAAAGGGATAGCTGCAGACAATAGTATAGACCAAAACGCCGATCAGCAGGAAGGTTAACGACAATAAGGCATTTGCCTGTCTCATGCTGCCTCTTTATTGCGTTTAGGGTAGATTCGCTGCTCGATGCTTTCGTAGACCAGAAGGCCGGCGCTCATCGCTCGGCTTGCGATGGGATGGCGGATAAACAACCGGTGAACGGCTGCTGCCGACAGTATCCCCAGAATGGCACCGGCGATGACGTCTGCCGGATAATGGACACCGTTCCATATCCGTGAGAACGAGATGAAGGCGGCAAGCAGCAGCCAAAGGGAACCGGCCTTTCTCCGGAATAACCAGATGGACGTGGCGATTACGAAAGCACCGATGGAATGGTCGCTCGGGAAGGAAGCGTTGGCCGCATGATCGATAAGAAGGTGTACGTGATGGGTCACGAAGGGCCGGTTCCGGTAAAACCAATGGCTTAAAATATTCCCGATCCCGAAAGCCAGGCAAGCGGAAAGGAGAGATTCTCCTACCATTTTTCTATTTTCTCTTTTACGCGTGAACCAATACACGATAATCCCCAAATAAAATAAATATTCGGCATCCTGCGATAAAAATCCCATGATTCCGTCCAGCCACGGCGTACTTCCCGCCAGGTCATTGATCCATTTAAAGATGGCATAATCCATTTGTGTCCCTGTCATGATGTCTCTTCCTCTCTTGTGTTTTTAAAAGAAAGGACTAAGGTTTTCTCCGTTTTGTTCATCACCACCCCAATTTTTTTCCGATAAACCCAAAAAAGCCGCGCAGTGCGCGACTCCTTCCGGACATCTTCTTTGGCATGCTGCCCTTCCCGGTCCATCCTGACCGACATTTCAATCGTCTAGGATTTAACCGGGGTAAGCTCGCTTTCCGTCACCCATTTATGATTCTTCACAGGGGTTCCCCCGGTAGTCGGCGTATAATCCACCATATACACCGTGGTCGATTCGGCGGAATCGATCGTCCCCTTCGCCCCTTTCATTCCCGGCATGTGGTCCGCCTCTAACGTAACCTGGGCACCGGGCTTGAGGGCGCCATCGCCTGCCTCCTTGAGCTCCTGCTGGATTACCCACTTATGATTCTTTACCGGCTGCCCGCCGTTGGTCGGCGTATAGGACACCGCATAAACAACCGTTTCGTAAGCTCCGGCGATCGTGGCCGTCGCCCCTTTCATCCCCGGCATGTGATCCGCCTGGATAACGGCCTGGCTCCCCACCTTGTATTTGGGGTTCTGGGCTGCTTTTAATCCTGCGGGTACTTCGGCCGGGCCGGAGTGGTTCATCCCGGAATGCTCCATGCCAGGCATATTTGCGCTCGGCGATGGTGTCGGGCTAGCTTGGTTACCGCATGCGGCTAACAAGCTGATCATAAGGGCAGCAACAATAGCCATCCATCTTCTGTTCATCTTCTGACCTCCTGCTGGTAAAGAATAGGTTGTCCGGAATCCGGCCGTTCTACCCGGCCCGGAATTCTGGCTACCATCAGTTTACCCGGCACTTGTGAAGATCTCATGTAGGTTGGCCGTTCCGGGTACCTTATCAACAAAGTTACCGGATAAGGCACTAGGACAAAGAGTCGTGATTTTTTTGCGGAAGCCGGATCGTGATCGTGGTTCCCCGGGAGCTTTCCGCCCAGATGGCCCCCCCGTGAGCCGTGACCAGCTTATGGACGATTGCCAAGCCGAGACCGCTGCCGCCGGTTCTCCGGTTGCGCGACTTGTCGCCGCGGTAGAAGCGTTCAAAGATAAAGGGCAAGTCCTCCCGCCGGATCCCGCTGCCGGAGTCCTGCACACGGATCAGCACACCTTCCGCTTCCTTAATGGCTTCCACCATAACCGTTCCTTTCTCCGGCGTGAATTTCAGGGCATTGCTAAGAAGATTCACCAGGATCTGGACCATTCGGCTGCGGTCGGCATGAATATGGATAGCCGGGTCGCAGCGAAACAATAGGGTCACCTTCTTCTCCAGATAAGCCGCGGAAACGAGCTCCACTCCCTGTTCCAGAATCAAATCAAGCCTTTCTTCCTTGCGCTCCAGCTGAAAGGCGGGGGAATCCAGGTGCGTCAAGTCTTCCAGCTCGGCTACCAGCTTGGTGAGCCGTTCGATTTCTTCGTAGCAGGCCCGGATGCGTTCCGGGGTGGGCTCCCATATTCGATCCTCAAAGGCCCTCATGTGGCTTTTTAGCGTGGCCAAGGGAGTTCTCAGCTCATGAGCGATATCTTCCGTCATGGTCACCCGCAGCTGTTCCTGTTTATGAAGCTGCGCGGCCAAATCGTTCAGAGAGGCTCCCAGCTCCGCGAGTTCATCGCTGCCCCCGACCCGGATCCGGGTATTCAGCTGCCCGCCGGACATCCGTTCGGCCGCCTGCTTCATGTCTACTAAGGGCTTCGAGATTCGTTTCGCCATATAGAACCCGATCAGAACCGCAAGAAGAATCGATCCCGCCAGCGTCCACACGATGGACTGAAGAAGGGCCTGCTCCAGGTGAACATTAAATTGGGACAGGTCATGGTCCATGCCTGCCGCCTGGTCCTGAAACATGGAAAGGTGATAATGAACCGCGAGGCTTACGCTTATCGTGGAAATCAGCAAAATACAGGTTGCCGTGGCGATAATAAGGATCGCTAGACGCCGGTGAAGCCGTTTGGTCATGTCTCTCCTCCGGCAAACCGGTAGCCTAAGCCATAGACGGTCACGATGTACCGGGGATTTTTGGGATCCGGCTCAATCTTGTGTCGGATATTCTTCACATGCTGATCGATGGTCCGACTGTCCCCGTCAAAGGTATAGCCCAACACCAAGTCGACCAGCTCTTCCCTTGTAAAATGCCGCTGCGGGTATTTGGCCAAGGCCAGCAGCAGCTTGTATTCATTCGGCGTTACATTCACCGGCTCCCCCTGGCAGAACACCTTATGCTTCAAGGAATCGATCACCAGATGGCCGTCCCGGAAGGACAACCGGTCGGCAAGCAGCTCACGATCATCGGTTCGGCGCAGAATAGCCCTTACCCGGGCCACCACCTCCCGCGGATCAAAGGGCTTAATCAAATAATCGTCCGCCCCAAGAGACAAGCCTCTAATCCGGTTGTTTTCCGAGGCTTTCGCGGTCAGCATAAGAATGGGAACCGAATCCCGCATTCGGATGGTTTGGCAGAGCTGCTCCCCGTCCCTATCGGGAAGCATCAGATCAAGGATGATGAGATCGACGGAGGTACGGTCCATTTCCCTCAGGGCATCCGTCCCCGTCGCGGCCTCCACCGTTCGGAAGCCTTCCTTCCTTAAGTAGGAAACCACCACATCGCGGATCTTTTCTTCATCGTCTACTACCAGTATTGTTTTCACTTTGGCTCGTCTCCTTGAATGATGGCCATCTTTTGTAGTTCTCTGAGGGATAGACGGTCCACAAATTTCGAAAATTTTTCTTTCTTTTTTCCGTTTTTCTGGAAGATCTCAATTAGACTACGCCACTTTTCCCACGCTCCTTCTTCCTTTAACCGGCACAGCCGGCAAGCTCAACCGATCCCGAGTTCATGTCTCTTATACCCCTGCAGGGTATATTTTCCGGGATAAAGAAGAGCCCTGTTGGCGGCCCCATGAGCTAACGTCTGGCAACAAATATATACAAATAATCTGTTGGAAAAACTCGCTTCTCGATTATAAAACCTGATGCTTGCAGAGCCTGTTCCATTTCCTCAGAGCCTATTCGAATTTCCACAGGTGGGCCTATCGGGCTTTCTTTGTGCTCCCATTCCAAGATAAGGATAGATCCTCCAGGTTTCAGTACGCGCTTGATTTCGGCTAAACTCAAAGATAACGGTCGAACGGCGTGTAACGCCAAGGAAGCAATAACTATGTCTATAGAATTATCTTTCAGCGGGATGTCGGTCATGGAGGCTTCCACTACCTCTAGATTAGCCATATTCTCTAATTGCATTTTTGACTTAAGAACAGCTAACAATTCAGGTTCTAAATCCAGTTCCCGCTCCAAGATCCAAGATTTGATGGTTTTTCTGAATAGGAAGCAAGCCTAATAATTTGTCAGGGGGCATTAATTTCTTTCTTGCTGCACTTTCCAGAGTAGCTTTATTATCGGGGTTGAACCGGTGTTGTTCCATCTCACACCTCCAAAAATATCGCCTCATTTTAATGATAATATAACATACCCCCCTACCCTACTCAATTCTTATTTAGTCTTTTCCTGATTCCGGATACCAGGCCTTTTCCACTCGTACCATCCCCCGGTCGCCATCCACTAACACCTTATCGCCAACCCGTAACTGCTTTGTCGCTATCCGGGTTCCCAACACCGCTGGAATGCCATATTCTCTGGCAACAATAGCAGCGTGGGATAACGAGCCCCCTGTATCGGAAACGACTGCCGAGACAATCTCAAATAATGGCGTCCAAGTAGGATCAGTAAAGCGACAAACCAAAACATCACCAGGCTTCAAGTTGGAAAAACCCTCCGGGCCGCTAATGACCTTTACCGTTCCCCTTGCTTGTCCGGGGCTCCCCGCCTGCCCCGACAAGATGTCGTCAGCAAAGGACTCGGAAATTAAGTTCTCTCCCCGCCAGATCACTTCCGCTCGGGGTCTTGCTTTTTTTCTCCGATCGACGCGTTTTCGAACCTCCTCCGGATCTAATCGTCCCTGCAACGCTGCATACATTTCCCGTAAAGTTAGGAAAAGAACTTGCCCTTGCTCCGTCATTAATCCTTCCGCGGCGAATCGCCGACCGGCCTCCAGGGCGGCATGCCGAGCTGCAGCGTAGGTACGCTCGGTCACATAGAGAGTATCTTCCCGCATGATGTGGGCGGAGCGATAGTTTTCTAAGGAGCGGAGGAACAGTCTGCACAAGGGACCGGGAAGGCGGTTGGCCACTTGGTCACGAAACCGTAAGAACGGACTATCCGAATGGTTATCCACTTGGGACAGGGAAGCGTATTCGGACTCAGAAGGTTGTACCATGGCAGCCAACAGGGATAAGACCATTCCCGGTTCATCCGACCAGGATACAGCCGAAAACGGAAGCTTGGCTTTCGGTGCGCGGTCACCATAACGTTCCAGAAAATGAAGGAACTCATTCCGAAACTCCCTTCCTTTATCCGTCCTCTTTATCGTGTTCCACACCTCTTTTGCAGGCCATCCGGCAAGGGCATCCCGTACCTCCCCATCCGACATGACGGTTCGCGCCAGACGTTTCAAAGCCTTGTTGATTTCCACCGTCTTGTATTCCAGGCCGCCAACCAGATCCCCTTCCAAGGCATTCTTCACGCCCGATTTTTTGGCCAGAAAGAGCAGGATTTTTCCATTTATAATCATAGGCAGCACCAAAGAAAACCGAAGCCCGTTGATGGCGTTCGCCAAATCCAAAGCCTCTTGAAGATGATTGGCCAGAGCAGGTCCCTCAAGCCTATCCAGCCTAACCCTATTTAGTCCATCTAATTGAGCGTTTACCTCTTGGGCATGGGCCGACTTCCACTCCCCGCCATCCTCCCTCATGTACTTGGGCAGTTTCCCAAGGAGAGATATAATTTTCCGCGTAGGACGAAGATTCGGCGGGTGAATGGAGGGTAAGCCATCCTCATCCATTCGAATGATTTCCGTCGCTGGTGGCATGGCAAGACCCATTTCCCGAATGGCTCGGTTTATGGTCTCCAGTCCATCCGTAACGGCTGAATAGTCCAAAGGGAATGGTGGTTCAGGATAATGCTCTAAAATATCGTTTAACAAGAATCGTTGGAATCCGGAGAGCTTGGAAAACGCTTGTACCGCCCCCCTTGCTTTAGCGTAGTGATCGGCCGAGCTTGAAGCAAGTAAAGCCGGTCATCCACCATAGCCCACTCTATGTCCTGGGGCGATCCATAATAGGACTCCACCTGCAATCCCAACCGCGCTATTTTATTCAGATCTTCTCTATTTAAACAAAAACGAATACGGTCCGCTTCCATCACCGGTTTCTCCACGGTTCCGCCGCCAGGAACGGATTGAATTAGGATTTGCTTGTCCCCTAAAAGCTGCTCAAGCAGTTGAGGACTTTTTTGTTTGGTCAGCCGATAAGTGTCCGGATTCACTTGCCCGGATACGATGCTCTCCCCGAGACCGTACGATGCATTGATTACCATTTCATTCCGGCCGCCGGTTAGGGGATTTGCCGTGAACAGGACACTGGCTGCATCCGGATCCACCATTTGTTGGACAACCACGGCCAGGTGAACTTTGTCATGGGCAAATCCGGAGCGTTCCCGGTAGGAAAGGGACCGGGGCGTCCATAAGGACGCCCAGCACCTTCTCACGTGTTCCAGCAATGCTATCTCGTCTGTGATGTTAAGAAAAGTTTCCTGCTGACCAGCAAAGCTCGCGTCCGGCAGATCCTCCGCCGTTGCTGAAGATCTTACCGCAACAGGAGGGTTTCCCATGGTTTGGTAAGCGGCCTGAATGGCTTCCTTTACTTCCCAGGGAATAGGCGCCGCCTCCATAAGGGTTTGAATCTGGTTGGCTTTGTTCTTAAGGTCGGCCAAATCTCCAACTTGAACAGAATTTAGGATATCCTGAACGGCCGGCCGGAGGCCGGCCCCATCCAGGAAGCGAATATAGGCTTCCGTCGTGATACAGAAACCGGGCGGCACAGGGAGTCCGGCTTTCACCATTTCCCCCAGGTTAGCCCCCTTTCCTCCTACCCGTTCCAATTGGCCTAGACCAACCTCATTAAATGCCAGGACAAGCATGCTTATTCCCCTTCCGTCTTTTGTCCATCCTGCTGAAAACCAATGACTTAGTGATGAAGACTAACCTTCTTCGAGCCGTCCGGTCGTTCCCCGCTCATGGAGAAGGCTAAGACAAGGGTAAAGGCCGCTGGAATCAGTGCCCAAAGGAACATATGGGAGATCGATTGGGAAAGCGCCGCGGTCAGTTGGTCGAGTACATCCGCCGGAAGGAGGGCTCTTGATTTCCCGGAAAACAAATCACCTTGAGTTTGAGGATTTTCCAGGAATCCCGTATTTACATTTCGCTCGAAGGCTTGTCTTTGATAGATTCCGAAAACACTGATCCCTATGCTCATCCCAAGCGAACGTATAAAGGAAATGGTAGAGCTGGCCACTCCGCGCTGGTTGTGCTCGAAGGGATGCAGCGCGGCGATCGTCAGCACCGAAAAGGAAGACCCCATTCCAAGGCCGGTCACGATCATATAAAGAATAAGGAAGGTCTTGGAGGAATCTGGAGATAACGTACTTAATAGTCCGATGCCCGCAACAAATAGGAGGCTGGAGAAAATCATTACCGTCCGATAGCTTAAATGAGCGATTAAATGACCCCCGATTAGACTGGCTGCGACGGCTCCAAGCATCAGAGGCAGCAAAATATATCCCGAATTGGTTGCCGTTCCTCCCATCACACCCTGTACAAAAATAGGCAGGTATAACGTACAGAGGATAAACGTCCCGCTGTAAAAGAAACTGGTCATCGTACTTGCGGCAAATAACCGGTTTTGGAACATAGGGAAGGGGATGATGGGCTGCTTTGCCTTGGTTTCGGCGATAAGGAAGCCGAGAATTAGGAGAAGGGAAGCGGTGAATAACCCTATTATCACGTTTGATCCCCAAGGGAACTCCTTTCCTCCCCATTCCAATCCAAGCATTAGACATACAATCGCAGGAATTAGCGTAAGGATCCCCAGCCAATCGATTGGCTGCTTCTCATATCCTTTCGCTTCCCGATAGAACCAGGTAATAAGAACAAGAGATACCAGACCAATCGGTAAATTAATATAGAACACCCAGGGCCATCCGATATATTCGGCAATATAAGCTCCTAATAAGGGACCGGAAACGGTGGATAGACCAAAGACGGCCCCGAACAACCCGACCATCTTCCCTCTTTTCTCCGGCGGAAACAAGTCAAAAACAATCGTATGGGCAATCGGAATCAGGGCACCGGCCCCGAACCCTTGAATCGCCCGGTATATGCTGAGCTGGGTTATAGACTCTGCCGTCCCGCTTAGACTGGATCCAATCAAAAAAACAATCAGCCCAAACAGAAAAAAACGTTTGCGTCCGTACATATCCGATAGCTTGCCAAAGAGGGGCATGCCCGCCATTTCGGCGACGATATAGGTGGAGGTGACCCACACAAACCGGCCGAATCCCCCCAAATCGGATACAATGGTTCCCATGGCTGTAGCGACAATCGTATTATCCATACCCGCCATCAATACCCCTAACATTAACCCGGCGATGACTAGGCCTAACCTGCTTTGTTTCTCCATGTGAATGAGCTCCTTAATCCTAATTAATTTAGAAACTAAACTAAATGGCATATTTTTTTGTTTATATACTAAACTAAAATGGTAAAAAAATTTATTCTTCTAAAAATTCTATAAGTTTTTTTACTCCTTTCTCAAAGGATTGGAGTTCTTCCCTGCTTAATTCGGTCGTGATCCAGTCGTCAAACCGCTTAACATACAACTCTTCATGAGCATGATATGCAGCAAGTCCCTTCTCTTTCAATCCAACGGTCACACTTCTGGAGTCCTGAGGGTTAGGAGTCCGAAGGACCAGATCCTTCGATTCCAGGCGTTCCACGATCTGACTTACCGCCCCTTTGGTTACACCAAGCCGGTCAGCCAGTTCGCTCATCAAAATGCCATGGCCGCTGCCTATGGCATCGATCGTATGCATTTCGCTTGGCGTTAAGGCTCCGCCTGTACCGAAGGTACGCGGCTGCCGTTCCCGGCGTCTGATCTGGTGAATCAGCTTGCCGATCAAGAAGCTTGTTTTGGTCATAGGCCACTTTCCTTTGCTTTAATGTCCTTACTCGGATTTTAGTTTAGTTCATAAACTATATTCCGTCAAGAAAAATCGAAGGAAGAAGAGAGCCCGCCTAACCGGCAGGCTTTCTTCTTAACCCGCTGCTCCCGCTTCGCTTGCTCGTTCGCTTGCTTGGCCATCAGGAGCGGAGAGCTTGAATAAACTCATCCGCCTCATACACAAAGCCGAACAGCAGGGCTACATTCCACAGCGCCATCTCCTTACCCAGTTCCTCCCGGATCGTCTCTTTGTTCTCGATAGCCGTAACGGCTTGGCGGATGGTCGAACAAAGCATTCCTCTTTTCTGCATATCCGCCATTCCGCCAGGAGAGAGAAGCAAGCAGCCGTTAATGGCAAAGCCCACGTAGATCAGATGATTGATACCATCAGCTTGGCACAGGGCAAACAATTGATGGGCATTCCGCGCAATCCCTTCCTCTCCCTGAGGCCTTGCTTCCGGAGTAAAATCGATGCGGCTGTGCCCCTGCCGGATATCCTCCTGGTTGTGGGTGCCCGGATGACCGAACCGCCTCCGGAACGCCCACAGCTGATCGGTTAAGGGACTGGTGGCTGCTTTCTCGTATTTCTCTTCCGAGTCGCCCGCCAGCCGGACCACTCTTTGGTAGCCGGGGTACGGCTCATAATAGTGGTGACCGGGAGCTACGACATGAAACAGCTTCAACGGGGAGCGGCGGACCGCCTCGAGCAGAGGAGGGAACACGGTTCTGCTGATCTCGTAGGACCGCAGGATATAATCCACGGCCCGGTGCCAGCCGGGATAGTCGTCCCAGCTTCCGCAGTCCCAGGCGTGCATTACGACAACGGCCGTTCTCTCGGGATCGATCTCCAGCTCCGCTTTTTTCCAGCCTCCGTATGCCTCCGCAGGGAACTCAAGCTCACGGTCGGCATCGAACTGCTGGTAATAATTCGTCGGGATGACGATCTTGCTCATTCTTCCGCCCTCCACTCGTAGGAAAGAGGAATTCGGAAGGGAGCCCCTTCTTGAAGGTCGTACCTATACCCGCGGGAAAAATCGTATTTGTCCGCCCAGGCTCGGATCGTCGTGACATCACCGATGTCGACCACCAGGCCGCCATCCATATCAGGCTTAAGGCTCGTGAACTCATAAGCCGCATTGCGTATTCCATCGTTCTGAATATAGATATAGCCTCGCTCCACCCCGATATCGTCTAAAGGCTGCTCTACACGCACTCTGATTTCATTCTCTAACGACAGGTTCTTGGTAAACCCGGTTACGCTGCCCGTCAACGCTCCATAGCTTTTATCAATTAGCGTCCTGTCCCCGGCACGGAGTAAGGTACCGTCACACACGTAACCGTAGGTCAGAGAACCGTTAACGATCGAGCACATACCGAAAAACCCTTTTACCTCCAGAAAATCATCGACGACGTAAAGCTTATCGGAATGCAGGGCTTGGAAGAGATAATCCGTCCGCCCGTTTGCGAAGGTTATCTTCACGGCAGCGGCGTCGCACCCCGTGGACGGCTCCCCTTCGGATTTAACCGCCAGCGCTTCCACCCGCATGATTCGGCGCTGCTTCCGGTAAGCCTCCAGCACCGATACAAACTGGCTTTCCAGAGCTTCGCCTTCCCGCCGGGCGAGCATATAGGTATAGCTTTTGGGGTTACCCGGCTTGTTCTGGGGAGGCTCGCCCTGGGCCAGGATCACTTCATCGACCGCCGACACCATCGTCAGGCGCAAATGGACGTCCTCGCTTACCGACTTCACGCCCCACGTATCCTTGGCCTTCCAATCCAAGGAATAACCGGAAGGCGGGCTGCTGTCCCGCTCCACGTCATAGAGATAGTTAAACCCGCTTTCCGAAGCCATATCATACTCCGGGTCGGCATAAGCAATCGTTTCACCGGCATAGGTCCCGGCAGCTTGCTTTTCTAATTGAAGACCTTCGGCAAGAGCTTCGCCTTCCGGTCCATGAAAGCTGTAAAGATGCTCCGATCCGCCCTTCACCCGGAAAAGATCGAGTAAGTACGAGGTTTCGTCATCCACCCGGACCATGGCGGTCGTCCTGCGGTAAAGCCGGTTATGCGGATACACCTGAGGGGCCTCCACATCAATCAGCTGAACCTGGGCCCCTCCTTCGAAATGGTGAGGAAAGGCGACGATTTGATTGACTTGAGGGGAGCGGTCCACTACCACCGTATTGTGCGAGATGGTATTGATCGTCCACCTCTTTCTCTCATAGTTGCCGTCCGCGAAGCACGGATAGCCGTGATCGGGAGAAAGATCCATGCCATAAGCATAGATTCCGATGTTCAATGTATCCTTATGCCCATGCCCCGTATTGCGCCCGTAATATAGGGTCAAGGCCCGCTCGAAAGCTCCCTTCCCATCGCGCAGGGCGGCAAAACCGTAACCGGTCGTATTGGAGCTTCCAGGCTCGAAGGGGCCGTGCTGGTCCACCGCCCTCTTCATCTCTACCAGGACCGCCTCGTTATCGGTGAAGATATCTCCCCGCAAGCCTTCCCATTGGTTCCCGTTCAGGAAATAGGCGAACCGGGCCAGCAGAGGGTCACCGGTTTTGGCGAAACCCGAGACATACAAATCCGCGCTCCCGATAATGCCGGGGTCTCCCGCACGCTTCGTATCCCCGCTGGAAGGCGTGTACTTGCCGAGCATCACATACGGGGTAAGCATATGAAACAGCTTTCGGAATTTGGGGTAATCGTACAGGTCAAGAGGAACCCGCTCTCCTTGTCCGCTTAAAGCATCGGCTACAAGCTTTAAATTCCCCAGCCAGCCGCTGTTATAAGCCGGCGAGGCTTCGTCGCCATGTCCGTCCCGGTCCACGTCGTTGACGAGAATGGTCAGAATGTTGCCTAACGGTCTTCCCTTTCGTTCATGGGTTTCAAATAGAAAATCGATCCATTCCTTCGTAAAGGTAGGATGGTCCAGCACGACGGCCGCCAAAGCGAGCGCGCTTTGGTGCATGCCGACATTGCCGAGAATCTGTCCGGCCTCGATGGCCGGCTTTACCTGCATAAGAATGCCCTGCTCGATATTGCGCCGGACCGCCTCGACGGAATCTTTCTTCCCGAGCATCGGGTACTGCTTGGATTTCTTACTCAGAAAAGCGGTAATTTCGGGGGAATCCATTCCCGGAAACAGAGCGTCGTATGCCAGAACAAAGCTGGCCGCAAGACCGGTTTCCCAAATGCTCCCCACTATTTTGCCAAGGCCCGTCAAGCCGTGCGAATTTCGGAAGCCGTCCTTCCACAGATAAACGGAAGAATCCATATCCGGATAGACATCGGCGATCCGATCGAGCAGGATGGTTCCGGCGGCCGCGTAACGAGAGTCATTCGTGAATAAATAAGCTTGGCTGAACGCTTCGAGGGCCTTCGCAATCCTGCCGCCATACCATAAATGATAATGGTTGTAATAAGCGATGAAGGTGTACCGGCGGGTTTCGGGATTATCATGACCGGGGTCCAGCCAGCCGTAGCCGTCATCGACGCACCAGTTCTCGTCCCGGTCCGGATACAAAGTATTGGTCAGCAGGCTTCGGTCCGCGCGTGCCGGATCGAAGCGGGAATGCTCGTCGATTCCGCTCCGGTAGTAAGCCCCGAAATCATTGGAGGGAAAAACCGTGCGGCAGCTAGGACAGGTGACCTTCCATGGAGCATTCGCCGAATCGGTGAGCCACGGATAATTGCCGAACCGGTCGATGTCCTTCTTGCACACCGGACAGCCCCTTACTTGGTTCACCCCGTAGCTGCGCGGAAGGTTTTGGGTGGTGACGAGCTCCCAAAGGCCGTCATGGCCGTCCTGTAAATACAACTCCGCCGCAGCAACCGCCTCTTGGCAGGCTTCCTTCGCCCAGGAATGCGTTTCGATATTTTTTCGGGCAGCGGCGATCTTCTCGTCCGTGTAGAAGGACCGGGCCTGCTTGATTACCGCTGATGCTGAAAGACTCATGGGATATCCCCTTTCGCTTAATCCTCGATATCGTAGCAATAGAGGCGTGCGGCAGGCGTACAGTAGATCTTCCGGTTTTCCTTATCCATATGAAAGCCGAGCACCCAGCCTTTGGTTTCGGCCACGACGGAGTAATCATCCGTTTGCCTGTCGTACCGGAACAGCTTGTTGTCTCCCGCGCCATAAATGATGTTACGGTCGGTAATATCCATTCCCGGCCAAATGGCGTGTTGAATCGGAAGGTCTTTTTGCCACACCATCTGCTCCTTTACATAGTCGTAGGCAAATAAGATTCCGTTACCGGTCAGCCCGTAAATCAATCCGTCCTTGTGTTTGATCGAAACGATTTTCTTGGCTCCCTCTACCGGATAGATCTCTTGGACTTTCTTCTCCTGGTCCAGGTCCCAAAGGAATAACCTCGCGTCTCTTGTCGGGGTGACGGCCCCTGTCCCCACTTCGTTCGTTGTTGCGGCGCACAGATATCTTGTTCCGGGAATGCTGTCCAGGACATAGACGGACTGTTCGTCGACGATGCCCCTCCAAACGGTGAACTGCTCCGTCTGGGGATTGAACCGGGTCAAGGCACCCGAAACCTCTCCGTAATCGGGTACGGAAGCGATATACAGGTTGCCGTCCTCTCCCGGGATCATGCTGATGGGCCGGTTCTGCTTCTCTCCAATGACCCCGATTTCCCGGGGATTGTTCCCCGCCTCTTTCCCTGGATCCCATGGTCGGCCGGGGTCGTATACCGAAATATAGCAGCCCGTATAGCTGGCCACATACAGCTTCCCGTTCCAATTCGCCATGGAGTAGATTTCACCGCCGGTAGAGGGGGTCGGATTCCCCAGCTTAGCGCTCTCGCCCGTGTCGGGATCATACCGGAACATGCGCAGGGGAAGAGCGGAGCTGCCGTAAATTTTGTCATCCGGCCCTTTGTGCACCATCCAGAGCATTAACCCGCCGGATTCATACGTGAGCTCGTGAACCTCCTGAAGGCCCCGCTCATCCTCGATGATGATCTGCGTGTTCGATACGGACACAACCGTACGCCCTTCGGACAAACGGGGCCGCCCTATCGGCCCGATCTGGTCCACACGGACCAGATCATAGCCCTCCACCAGATAGCAGGCTCCGCTATTGGGGGACGTTACATAAACATTTCCGTTATCATCCTGCGTCATAGCAGCGAAGCCCGTCGTCGTCTCCGGCACCGGGATAACCTGTTTCTCCCCGGAAATAGGGTCGTAGATCCCCACCTTGACCTGCTTGGTTCCCAGCGAGGCGATCACTTTGCCGTCATGGCGGACCTTTACTTGACGGCAGTAGACCAGCCCTTCCTCAAAGGCACCCAGGTCGCTGACTTTCTCCGTGCTCAAATCCACAGCAAACAGCTTTCCCCCCGGATAGGTCCCTCCGTAAAGCTTTCCGTTCCCGTGAGCGAGTGACCAGATGTACTCTTCCCCCGGCACCGCCTGACCCAAATCCACCATCTCATCCAGCTCCGCATCATAGCGAAGTAAATGTCCCTGATAGTAGGTGCCCAAATACACCCGCTTGTCGACAGAAGCGATCCCCCAGGCCCCCTGCTTAGCCTCGAGATGAGGGTCATTCTCCGCCCGATAGGCGGTTGTTTCTCTCGTATCCACGTTATATTTCAGCAGAAGCACGGAGTACTCATACTGGGTTAAGGAAATGTAGATACAATTTAATTGGCCGTTCTCGTCCCGTCCTACAGTGTAGCCCGGATTAAGCAGAGCTCCTTCTTTGACAGGGGCACCCAAATCCTTGAACATCCTATCCCCTCCTAACCTTTTGTAGAAAATAAACCATATCCCCCTGCAGGGGGATGGACGAAATCATAGGGAATAAGGGCTGCACGACATGCAGCCCATTAGGAATCCGCTACCAGGGCCCAGGCACCGACGGCTATTCTCATGTGGAATCCTTCCTCTTCCCAGCCCGGTCGAAATGGAAGTTCCCCCTTTCTTCTTAGGAGACATTCTCTGTTTTCGTGGTTTGCGACTCTTCCGTCTGGGGCAAATCGGCAGCTACCCTCTTCAAACACGGGACGCCAAATCGGGAAATCACCGTCTCGGTCTCATTCTCCGCTTGATCGGGGGCTAACGGAATCCAAATAACCGCATTGGACTGGATGGGACCCAATACGGTAAGCTGCCCATCCTGGCCGATCCTCGTAGACATCTCCCTGCGGCTGCGGTACCACCGGTTGATCTGTTCGGCCGTCCAGAATTCAAAGCCCCGATTTCGGGCTTCCGAGATCACCTGGCGGAACGCTTCGCGAACCGGCTCTTTCGTATGGATATGGAACTGGTGGAAGAGGAAATGGGCGACCCCCTCCACTTCCCGGACCCCTTCCAGGAAAGGAACAATGATACTGGAGTCCGCCCATAGGGGGTGGCAGTCCATATCCTGGGTCAAGAAGCCGATCTCCAGTACAGGGTAAATCCGGTTCTTCTCGTCCGCCCACGCTATCGGGAAGTACGGCTGGCACGTGCCGAACAGGAAGCCGACATTCCCTTTCTTACTCGGCCCTCGCGTTTGATCGACTTCGATCTGCCGTTCCTCACACCACCGGAAAAATTCTCCCCAGCCTTCGTAGCGGGTATAGTGGTTTTTGTTGGAGGTCACCTTCTCGAGCTTGGCTTCCGTCTTCAGCCAATCCAGCTGCCGGTTGAACTCGTCTTCTCCCCATCTTCCTCCGTCCAGGGCAAGCGCATTATAATGAAAGCCCAGCTCATGGCCTTCTTCCTTAACTTTCGAATAAACGTCAGGGCCGTAACCGGGCTCCAGCATGCACCAGGTGCTCTTGACCCCGCATTCCTTCAAAAGCTCCAAGGTGGACCAGGCGTGCTCATCCTCGTTAATATCGCTGTCGTGGGAGAGTAAGGCCACCTGCTCCACTGCGTCCGGCCAATAGCCGATGAACGGCAGCGTCAGCCCCAGGCTCACGACTTTCTTCAACAGATGGCCGATCACCATTTCGCGCCAATAATCCCCGTACGGCTTCGCGAAATACGGGTTGCCCGTCTCCGTGAGGGAGCGGTCCCACTCCCAGCTAAGCTCGATCTGATCGTCCGCCTTCAGAATGCCTTCATTGACCAAGGCCGACCCGTCCGGCGCCGGAAAGCCGTCCTCCCATACCGGTCTCGAGCCCTGCTGGAAGACCACGATCGTCTCCCCGACGTCTACCGCCCAACGATCCAGGGAACCCGAACCAACCGGGAAGCTTTGCAGGGCATCGCCGGCTTCTACCCCGTTCGGCTTTCCATGAAGCAGGACTCCTTCTCTAATCACGACGCTGTCCGGATCCGATTCCACCTTCCAAGGCCGGGCATTGTGGAACCGGACCCCTTCCGCTTTCGGATATGCAACACCCGGGCGGAAGTAACCGGGTCCGGTATTCCCGACCGGTAAAGCAGACAGCTTGGGGGCCATGACCTGAAGGTTCCCATAAGCTATCACCGTGCCGCCCTGTTCCATATAGCTCCACAGGATCGAGGCGGTCTCCGCGTCTTCTCCGGCCACCGCCGCCACAATGACATCGTAGGAGGGGTCAATGGTCTGCACGCCGGTCATCACCTCATAAGGAATCCCCCCGTGAGCCAGCACTTCCTCCAGATAAAACTCAAAAACGTTGAACCCGTGCCGCCACCTGCGCTCTGCCGCCTCTTGGTCCAGCAGCAAACCCACCTTGGCCATTCTCGGTAGGGATGGACTCATCTCTTCCCCTTCTTCCTAACCTTAATAGTTTAGGCTACCCTTTGACCGCGCCGACAAATTGACCATGAATAAAATACTTTTGCACAAATGGATAAATGACCACAATCGGAAGGATGGTGATCATGAGGGCCGCCATCTTGACATTCTCGGGATGGACCGCCAAATCCCGGAAAGGGTTCGCCGGATCCGCCTGCAAAGCGGACGTCGATAAGATCTCCCTCAGCTGGTACTGCAGCGTCCACATGGATTTATCCTTGATATAGAGCAGCACATCGAACCAGGTGTTCCAGTGGCCGACCGCGCTGAAAATAACGAACGCCATCGTCATCGGAAGCACAAGGGGAAGCACGATTCGAAACAGGAGAGAAAATTCGCCTGCTCCGTCCATTTCGGCGGATTCCATAAGCTCCTTGGGCAATTGATCAATGATGTTTTTGTAGAGAATGATTTGAAAGGGGGAGACCAACCCGGGCAGGATAAGCGCCCAATACGTATTTCCCAAGCCCAACCCCCTGACCAGCAGGTAAGTCGGAATCATTCCTCCGCTGAAAAACATCGTGATCAAGATGTAAGTGAAGGCCACTCTCCTGCCGACGAATAACTTGTGAGCCAGCGCATAGGCGGCACATAACGAAATGCCCACACTCAGAACGGTATTGATGGCGGTCAATCCGACCGTATTAAGAAAGGAGCGGATAAAGGTGCTGTTTCCAATGATTTGTTTGTATGCATTGAGCTGGAAACCGACGGGCCACAGGCCCACTTTGCCGGAGGTGATGGCACCGGGGCTGCTGAGGGAAACGGAGATGGAGTTGATGAACGGCACCAGAATCGACAGGCTAAACACAAGGAAGAACGTATAATTGAAAATCTGGAATAAGGTGCGGGAAAAGGAACGGTATTGAACCATAGGTGCTCCGCCTTTCTAATAAAGTCCCATGCCGGATAGCTTCTTGGAAATCCGATTGGCGGTGATCAGCAGAACGAACCCGAGTATGCTTTGGGTCAGCCCGATCGCCGTAGACAGACTGTATTGGGATTGCTCAAGCCCGATTCGGTAAATGTAAGTGCTAATGACGTCCGAAACCTTATAGACCAGCGGATTCTGCAGCAGGAATACCCGGTCGAAGCCGACCGAGAAAATACTGGACAATCTCAGTAGAAACAAGAGCGTGATCATCGGAGCCATGTGGGGAATGGTAATGTGGATCGCCTGTCTCCAGCGGCTTGCCCCGTCGATCCAGGCCGCTTCGTACAAGGAGCTGTCGATTCCGGCAATCACCGCGAAATAGAGGATCGCCGACCACCCTACCCCTTTCCAAATATCCGCAAAAACGAGAATCCCCCGGAATAGGCTCGTCTCCGTCATAAAATAAACCGGCTGATAGCCGAGCCATTCGATGAGCTGATTGAACAGGCCCGTTTCCGGGGACAGAAAGCTGTAAAACACACCCGAAACCACGATCCACGATAAAAAATGCGGCAGGTAAGACACCGTCTGCATGACGCGCTTGAAAACACGGCTGTACAATTCATTGGCCAGCAGGGCGAATACAATAGGAGCGGTGAAGCCGAACAGGATATCGTAGACATTCAGAATCAGCGTGTTGCGAAACACATTCCAGAACTTTTCGTCCGTCAGGAAATACTTGAATTCGGCCAGGCCGACCCATTCGCTGCCCATGATGCCTTTGTACACCGAATATTTCTTGAAGGCGATAATGATGCCGTAGATGGGAATGTAATGAAAAATAAACAGCAGTATGGCGGTCGGTGCAAATAAGGTATACAAGGAAAGCATGGTTTTAAGCTTGAATTTGCGGTGTCTTCCTTTCTTCACGGCAGCCTGCTTTTCGACGCCGGCCACGACTCCATTCAATCCGGTCACCTCCTGTACGGGTCCTGTTACAAAGGGGCCATTCCGGGGCGGCCGGAATCCGCTCACCCCGAGACGATACCCTGGTGTTCCCTTACCAAGTCACCTTTTTAACATTCAGCCCTTTCAGCTTCTCTTTGTTGGCATCGATGTATTTTTGCATCGGGTCATATTTCAGGCTTCTGTATTTGGCTTCCCACTTCTTGACTTCCCCATCGAACTGGTCCATGGTGATCTTGCCCATAATGGCTTCGGACGTGAACCGGTTGATGTCCTGCATGATTTCCGAATTCTTCTTGACCACTTCATCGGGTGTCGAGTAGCCGACAATGGAGCCCAGGCCGTTCGCCTTCGCTTCCTCTCCAAGCGCTTTGACACTATCATAGGCTTTCTTGTACTTGTCAGGGCCCATTTGCTGCTCGTACGTCGCCAGCTGCGCATCCTGTCCATCCGTATAGCCAAACAGGAAGGCCATGGATTTCACCCATCTGCGGCTATCGGCACCAAGCTTCTCGGCAATCGGCATGCGCTTGCCGTCCTTCATCGTGTAGGTTTCGCCTTCCTTGCCCCAGAAGATCGCTTCCCGCAGCTTGTCGGACGCAAAGGCTTCAATGACCTTAAAGGCCGCATCCGGGTTTTTGCTCTTCGACGAGATGTAGAGCCCGTGATCGACAATCGGGTCGTTAA
Source organism: Paenibacillus aurantius (assembly GCF_032268605.1). Classification (NCBI taxonomy): domain Bacteria; kingdom Bacillati; phylum Bacillota; class Bacilli; order Caryophanales; family Paenibacillaceae; genus Paenibacillus; species Paenibacillus aurantius. The sequence goes on along the minus strand of NZ_CP130318.1, from coordinate 2,003,609 downwards.
GGGTATTTTGCGCATATTTCGGATCCTTCAGAACGGACGGATATTTCTTCAGAGCGGGAGCGAATTCAACCCGTGCATTCTTATCGGCAATATCGGTACCCGGCAAGGCCACCAGTCTAGCGGCCCCCGGCATAAGCTGATCGGCCGAATTCCATTGGAACAGAACGTTCTTTTCCTTCCACTTGGTTGCCCATTTGGCACCGTCCGTCGTGGCGAACTCTTTGTCAAAAATGCCTTCGGCATAAAGCTGGCGGTATAGCTCTACGGCGGCCTTATATTCGGGAAGCACGACGTTCGGGATGATCTTGCCGTCCTGGATGCGGTATCCATAGGGGTCGGCCCCATACAGCATGAAGAACACCGCCCCGCCGTACCGGAACATGTAATCCCCGACAACCCGGTTGGACATCGGAATCGAATCCGGCTCCGCCTTCTTGATTTTGCGAAGCACGTCTACCCATTCCTCAACGGATTCGGGCCACTTTCCTCCGTTGTACTTATCGAGCAGGTCCGCCCGGGCCATGACCCCGGAGCCCTGCGGTCCTTTGTCGTACACCATCGGGATCCGCCAGTTTTTGCCGCTGACCGGATCCTTCGCCAGCTCCATCATCTGGGGGGTAACCAGCTTTTGCAGGATCGGAGACTTGTCGTAATACGGCTTCAGATCGATGAAGGCTCCATCGCGGGCGGCTTTGTAGGCAGGCTCGGGATAGTTGGTATGAAGGATGTCGGGAAGATCGCCGGAGGACAGCATCAGATTGAATTTGGTTTGGTACTCGGCGTAGGGGACGGTCTCCATCTTGAGATCCACCCCGGCCGTTTCCTTAACGATGTTAATGAATTCATTGTTACTGAGATCCACATCCGCCGGGGATTGGAGACCCGCGTTATTGAAGAACATTGTGAGCTTAGGCTTCTCTTTGGATGTGGCCGATGCGGCGTTGTCGGAAGCGGACGGAGACGAGCCATTGCCGGTGCAAGCCGTTAGCATGGCCCCTATGACCATAGTGGTGATCAGGACTGACGGAACCCTCTTCATCTTCATTCCTGGAACCTCCCGTTTCGATCGATTAATGAACCCTCATACCTGCTCTTGGTTACGCCTACCCCAAAACTCACCCGCCAGAAAGCAACTCTTCCAGTTCAAACCGGTAAATCGTGGCTTCTACAGCAAAATACAACTGCTCCTTTCCGGCGATAACGGCCGTCCTCACCCGGCCCGGGAGCGGAATGGTCTTCACGACGGACAGGTCGTCCCGGCTCATCAGAAGCAAGCGGCTTCCGCTGAATACGCCGAGCAGACCATCGTTCAGCCGGATCATCCAGCTGCAGGGCTCATCAATCGCCATCTCGGAAACAAAGCTCATCGACGCGGGATCGAAGAGGCGGACGCTCGGGCCCGCCCCGACGAAGACCCGGTCCCCGTCAGCCAGAACGGCGTTGCCCGTCACAACATCGGGCTCGAAGGTGTGCAGATGCACCAAGCCCTTATCCGGAGACCAGACGCCGAAATGGCAGGGCTCGTTCTTATAGCCGAGCCCGCTTGCTCCTCCGTTGGTGGTGAAGTAGAGATACCGGTCGTCCGCGGTCAAGCCGCAAACCTGCTGCTCCGGAACGGGGTCGGCCCAATGCTCCACTTCCAGCGTATCCGTATTCACCCGGGAGAGGGCTCCTCCGTAGGTGCCGTATTTGGCGGACCAGCCGGTCCAGAAAGCACCGTCGGGTCCGATCACGCTGCGCCCTTCGGGCCGTATGAAATCCGGACGGACCGGGCGAAGGGTTTTCGGATTGTTATTGTACAATTGATCCCAAGGCAGCTTCGGATCGTAGACGATATGGTCCCCGCCCACATAAGCGGATAGAAACAGACGGCCTCCGACGAACCGCATGCCGTACACCTCTCCCCCCACATCGGTTACCGCGGAGGAGTTCCAGTACTCCCCGCTTGCCGGATCGTAGGAGAAGATGGTTTGCCCTAACCCGCAGCAGCCCCAGATGATTCCTTCCTCATCCACAATTAATTCGTGAATGGCGGTAGGCGGCGCGTCCGTCGGAATCTTCTTTAGCTCAACTTCTTGGCCCGGATGATCCAGAATAAAATAATCCTGGCCTCGCACCCCTGCGATCCGTCCTCCGGACAGCTTCTTGATGCCGATGGGCTTTCCGTTCGGAAGCGTAATTTCCCGGGGAATGAGCCGCTGCTTAAGCCCGTCCGCGTCCACCAGGCGTTCGAAGGACTGCGGATTGTAGAAGACCAGCTCCCCCTCCTTCTCCAGGGCCATAAGCTCCTCATGCGCTTCCCGGATCCGATAGCCCGGCATTCCGAATTCCCGGAAGGTTCCGCTTTCGATGTGAAAGGCTTTGACATCCTCCGAATCGTAGCCGTAGGTGATCAAGATATACCCGGGAAGCTCCCCGTGCAGATACCGGCTATACAGATTCTTGGAGTTATCCGATACCCGCCCCAGGTTCTCCAGCACATGATTGTGCGGATCGTATCTCATAAGGGAGCAGTTCGGATAAGTTCCTCCATAGATCATTCCGTCCGAGCCTTCCACGATGTCCCAGAAGTAAGTCTCGCCTTCCGCCTTCAGCGGCTCCGCCCACGTACGCGTTCGCAAATCAAAGCTGTGCAGGTAAGCATATTGCGGGCAGGTGCCGACAATCAGCTTCTCATTGCGCCAATTGACGAGTCCCCATGCCCCCGAATCTCCCGGAAGCTCGAACGATTCGCCGGCTCCGGTCAGCGTGTCGATAAAGACCAAGAGCCCAATTCCGCCGGGCGTGAAATTGGATAAGACCAGCTTCTCTCTTCCGTCCCAGGGATCCACCATTGAGCAATAGTTGAAAATCGTAAAATTACGGCACGGCTGGCCAACAAGCGAGTAAGACGTTTGCGAAATCATCGGTAATCCTCCTCTTGCTCCTGGGAGCAGTCTGATTGGATAGCATCCTAACCTATAAAACAGCTGACTTGGTTGGTTAACTTGTATCACAAACCTGCCTGTAAGGACTGCCTGTTCCGGCTCCGGGATATCGCAAGTGGGATTCTTCCAGTCTTCCGTTCAGGAAGTTGCCCGCTTTATACATCTTGTCTTGAAGCCATGGCTCCGTCCAATCCTTCAAAGCACTGGCGGCTGACAAATCCGGCACCGTATAATGGTTGTTTGTCATCGTGACGGATTCCAGACACTCCTCGCTAAGTGCGATGATCCCCTCACGTTTTGCGCTCTGCTCAATAGTAATCTGATTGCCGTGAATGTTGAGTTGGCTGCACATGGGCAGATTAAAACAATACCCGGTGGCCTGCCGGATGAAGGCCTGATTGCCGGAGATGTCTAATTGGACTTCCCTTCGCTCCGTACCCGATGAATTGTGCAGATGGATCAAATGAGTAATCCTCCCCGCCGCCATCTTATTGTTCTTGATCTGAATCATTCCGCGTTTGAAATTAAAATAACAACGAATCGGATAGGCCGATCCGTGATTTAAACCAAAATCGATAATTTCGTTGCCTTCTATCAGGTAATTGTGATACTCCTCGGGAAGCAAGGCAGCGGAATACGGGCCAAAATCGATGCCGCTGATCCAGGTGTACGGGTCCGGTATGTCCAGTCGGTCCACCTTCATGCCGGATATTAGATTGCCCCGGATAATGACGTTGCCGGTCTTCGTCCCCTCCGTGTAGATTCCATAGAGGCGATTTCCATGGCATATATTCCCTTCGATGATCGCCCCGATTCCTGCATGCAGATCAATGCCTTTTCGGTAATTGAAGCAAGCCCGGTTGCCCATTATCTGAATATCGCGAGGGAGCTCCGAGCTGAATCCTGCACAGCCGTACCCCGTTCCGCCATCAGGCTGAGAGCCCTGATACTCCAAATCACAGTCCATGATGCTGATCCGCTCCACATTCCCAAATAACACCCCGGCGACCCGATTGTGGTGGAGATAGCATTTATATACTTTGAACCGCTTGGCGTACTGGGAAGCGTCTCCCGTAGTCACGGTAATGGCGCTGGCATTAAAGCCCGACGCCTCGATATTCTCGATGCTTACATCAAAGCATTGCCGGAATCGTAAGCCGTCCACCTTGCCGAGATAGCTTTGTCCATATTCGGGGTAGAAGGACCCTGTATATTCCAGCCGGAGATCTCGTATGGTTACGTAACGGATCCCTGCCCGGAAAACAAATAAGCTTGCCGTAAGAGGAGTATCGCTTTCCTGCTGTTCATAGGTGTATAGGAGGTGGGAGCCGCTGCCCTGACCACAGAGGCATACCTTGTCCGAAAGGATTTCGATGGATCGGGTAATCCGATAGGTACCAGGCGGAAAATAGACCGTGCCTCCGTCCGGAATAGAGGCCAAGGCTAGTTGTACCGACTCCGTATCGTCACCGGCACCGTCGCCCGCCGCACCGAACTGCTTCACATCGGCGAAGCTCGAATTCACATGCTGGTATGAGACCATATCGCTTCCCCTTTTCTGGAATACATAGTGGATTCAAGAAAGTAAGCGCTTTAATTTGTGTGGGTTTTGAGAGCTTGGAAGTAGACTGGACAGAGGGGGCCTTCGAAAGAAGTTGATTCTTAAGATCGTTGGAGATAAAAATGAGGTTATGTACTTTCACCTGTTCTACTGCTGTATCTTACCTATACCGACATTATAGGGGGAGGATTAATAATTGACAATCTTTTTTTAAAAATATTTTGGGTTCGCCTCCAACCAAAAGAAACGGCCCCATTATTGGAGATCAGATGGCGGCCTCTGCTCGTTTGCCTTGGTCTAATGCAAAGGGCCTGCCGGAAAGGCAAGCCCTTAACAACCAGATCAAAAGGAATATCTCCACAATTGAGTATCGTTATGTTTAAAATACAGGTTGCCGATCGGGTCGGCCGCCAGCATATCCGCACCGTCGGACCGCAGAATCGTTATCGCTTTGTCCGCTTTATTAATTTTAAATAAATACTTGCTGCCAATCGTTCCATATAGGGAGTTCGGGTCCTTCTCAACGGCAACGAGGTCGGCATCCCGATAATTCCCTTCCGGGAGCAACACATCCGGAAACTTCTCAGCGAAGTACTCGAACGCACGGGATTCCGGATCGAACACAAACAGGTAGCCTTCCGCGAAGCCCCACAATTTCCCGTCTATGGCCTTCAGTTCCGTAATCGCGGTCAGCTTCCTCCCGCCTTCTATGGCCGGCAGGCTGTATTCGGCCGTCTTCGTCTGGGTTACCGGATCATACACGAACAGCTTGGCTTCGGTCTGTGACGGCGTGCTTGAGTAGCCGCCCCGGATCGTGGATCCGCCGTACAAAAGACCTTTATAATAGGCAAGGGATATAATGCTCTGATCCTTTACGATATCCTTATGGACGGCAGCGGTGCCTGTCGTGTAATCATAGACCGACAAGGCTCCCGGTCTGGATCCGGTGGTACCGGCCGTCCCCATGAATACCCGATTGTGCCCGTAAGCGATCGCTTTCGGCCTGTCCTGCTGGTAGGTGCCCGAGTTGATCAAGAGCTTGGGATTGACCCCCGGACTCCAAGGCTGCTTAGGATCGTACTCATACAGCCCTCCTCCGGGGTAGGTGCCAAGATATAGCTTGCCGCCCGCGGATTCCATTTTATCAATTTGGCTGATCGGTGCATAAATGTGCTCCGGCTGGTTGTCGTTGGAATCCCCGCCGAACGGATGGTAGACGCCTAACCCCCCGTACAAGTAAGCGCTGGTATAGATCTGGCCGTCAGGCCCAGCCCCGATCATATTAATCGCCCCGGCTATACGCGGGGAACCTTCAACGCGCGAAACATGGAACGCCCCGTTTTGCGGGTTGTATTTGATGAGGTTCGTCTCATAGTTTCCGTCCGACAGAGCGACAAGCGTTTTTCCCGGATAATTCGCCTGATCCTGTAACGTTACCCAGCCGTAACGCTGAATCCGCCCCGGAATGGAAAGCCCCAGATCCGTTACTTGCTTCGACGCAATGTCGTAACGGGTCAATTGGTTCCCCTTGGTGAAGTACACCCTTCCGTTATTCTCCGGCGATACACGAGGAGCGGTGCCCGTCGTCGACATCTCCTCCGTCGAAGTGACCGTTCCATCCGGGCCGACATCCACCCGCAAAGCCATCATATACCCGCCGATCGCCACAAAGACACGGTCGCCTGTAAAATCCACCGTACCGGCCAGCGTAATGGATTTGTATTTAGCAGGTAAAATATCGTCCATTTGGCCGGTGGCATGGTCGTATCGAATGACGGAGGCGTTAGGTCCCATAGCCAAATAAGAAACGTTGCGCTCCTTGTCATGGGCCAAGGCCCGGAGATACTTATACGTTTGTCCCGGGGGCTGGTAGAAGGGAAAGCCCCCAATCTGTTTGGCCCCTGCAGCCGGATCATACTCAAAGAAGCCCGCTCTTCCGTAAGAACCGCCATAGACCTTACCGTTATTACCCGCCGCGAGATCGAAGACGTAAGATTCCCCTGGCAAAGGCTGGCCCAGATCCGTGATGCACGACTCTCCCTCCACGTACTTGTACAATCTGCCGTTGGGATAGGTACCTAGGTAAATCGTTCCGTCCGTAGCCGTCGTTGCTGCCCAGGCACCGGTAGGATTCACGCTCGCACCCGGTAAGGCTTCGCTTGCCGTCACCTTTTCGGTATTCGCATCGATCACTTGCATGATGGGACGATCGTTTGCATTGCCCGTAATAACCGAATAAATCAGGTTCTCATGGGCTCCCGCTCCAAAGGTGGCCCCCAGGGGTGCCGCGCTCCCCACCTGTACGCCCAGATTGGTGTAATCCTTCGCAAACCGGACATGGTCCCAATAAGCTGTTCCCTCATTAGATTTGCTGGAATGCAGCAGGATTTTCGCATAAGATACTCCTGCAGGGGCTGTCCCATTGGCCTGAATGGTTTTCCACGATTCCGAAGGAGAGGCGGTCATAGACGATTCTACAAGCATCCGGTCGCTGCCGTCATAAAACCGGACCGACAATTCGGCATCTCCGCTCTCGACCCGAACATCGGCAAAGACCACATAAGCCGTGCCCGCTTCCGCTTCCAGCTTCCCGCTCTCCAATCCGATCGCCCGGGATTTTTTGGCGTCGTAAATTCGAACGCTGTGCTCCCCCTCGCTCGCTTGACGATCTGTCACTTCGATCCTGCTGCCCTGCTCGTCCAGGTCGTTTCCATTGTCCTTGTCCACAAACTTGGTCCAGTCAGCAAGAGCTTGCTCAAAGCCGAAATTGCTGACAGGGGTATCCGATGCGGAAGCCCTGTACCCCATGCCGGAGAACGCCAATAGAACCGACATTATCGGGACGGCCCATTTTCGGAAGATCCTGTTTTCCTTTGCGCTATTTCCGTTCACCTAAACTCCTCCTTCTCTCCATAAAGAAATCACTTGCCTTTATAAGAGTAAAATCTGGATGCTTAATGGGACGGGCTGCTTACAACGGGCGCGGATGAAATCGTTAGCGTTTGCAAGATGTTGAATCTTTAGATAATTTGAGGTATAAAAGAGGTATGTATCTCGACCTATTCTTTAGCTGTATCTAACCTATACCATCATTATAGATGGAGGTTAGGTGCTTGACAATCCTTTTATCCTACCTTTCATTTAATTTGTCCGTCTTATCACATTAATCAGGGGAGTAAGCAAGGATGAAAAGAGAGAATGAGTTCGTTTATTTAAAGTTTTATAACAACCTGAAAGAGCAAATCCTGTCCGGCTTGATCGAACCCGGTTCTTTTTTGATGTCGGAATCCGACCTGTGCCGGCATTACGAGTTAAGCCGCAATTCGGTACGCAAGGCGTTGGAGCAATTGGTTAACGACAACCTGGTCATTAAGAAGAACGGTCAAGGAACGATCGTCAATCCCGAGCTTGTCATCGACCGCTCCCCGTCCCAAACGCTGCATATCTTTGCGCCTACTCCGGCCACGTTCGTGGACACCATCCTCCCTTCGCTTATCCAGGAATATAAGGTCCGTTATCCGAATGTGGAGGTCAAGGTATACAGCTTGCCTTATAATGTAAGCTTCTTGCAATCCATCAAGAAGTATATGGAGATGGGGATTATCCCCGACCTTATCTTGCTGTCGGATATGCATTTCCCCGAAATCTCCAATAATTCGGCTTATGAGGATCTTGACCTTACCTTATCGTCTTCCTTGGAGCGGCTCTATCCGAAATTAGTCGATCGCTTCACCGTCGATGGGCACATTAAGGCGGCCCCCATTATGTTTACTACCGTTCATCTGGTCTACAACCGGCCATTGTTCGAGCGCTCCGGGGTTCCCCTTCCGGGAAAGGACTGGTCTCTGGAGGTTTTCCTGGATGCCGCCCAAAGGCTAACCCTCGCGGATGATAAAGGGATCATTCGTCAATACGGGTTCGCCATTATGCCGAAAACGCTGCGCTGGCCGGTCGTTGCCCTCCAGAACGGATTAAAGCAAGTCCGGAACGAGGAGGAGCTGTCCCGGACCATTTCGTCCTCGCTGGAGTTTCTTCAGGACTTGATTCACCGGAAGCGCTGGGGTCTGCTCTACCGTCTCGCCCACGAACGAAATCCGTTCTTCTACGGCAAAGCCGCCATGGTTCTGGCAACCGGCTATGAGGTGTCCCACTGGACCCAGGATAAAATGGCCTTCGACATCGGGTATGCGCCCCTTCCGTTCGGTCCCATCAACGCGACCATCCTGCGCTCCAACGGGTTCATGATTCCCGAGGCCGCACGGAAAAAGGAGCTGGCCAGGTCCTTTATCCTAACCGCCCTGTCACCGGCCGTTCAAGCTAAAATAGCGGAAGGAACCCCTTACCTGTCGGTCATCCGGCCGGTTAACGAAGCCATTCACTCCTCTGACTACTTGTCGCAGGTGAATGCTTTGGAGCATCAGATGGAGGAAAATTATTTCGAAACGGAGCTTTTTTCCGATCTCCACCAAGCGTTTGATCTGGATGCCGACATGGATCTTTTCTGGCTCGGTCTGGAGGAGCCGGCCGAGCTGGACTCCTTGTTCCGCCAGATCTATAGGGAGGGGAAAAGCTGATTCATGAGAAAAGCCGTCCTAACGACTCAGTCGTCAGGACGGCTTTAGTATTTTAGCGCTCAATATCGGTTATAGGAATATCCATCCTATCCACCTGGATTGTCACAGGGGCGGCAGCGTGGAAACGAACCGGCTCCGCGGTCTCGAACCATCCCGTTACTTCCAGGCTTTGCAGGCCCGCCGGGAGAGTTAGGGATTCGCGTCTGATTTTTAAGGTGAGCTCCAGATGATCCGCATCCTCCTTAACCTTAACGGATTCGGGAATCACGGAACCATTCACCCGTATGCTGTCCGTCTTCACACCGGTCCCCTTATAATCGTCCGGGAGATCGACCCGGATCGTAAAGACGCCGTTGTTGATGGTGATGGTTTCCGGCGTTGCCGAAGCCGTTCCCAGCACCCATACTTCAAAAGATTTCGTTTGGGTTATCGTATGACCGGCCGCGTCGGCCGCCGTGATTCTGATTTCGTTTAGGCCAGGCTTCGTCAGCAGGACAGGTGTATCCTGCATGATGTCTCTGCCGTTCAGCTGCACGAGAACCGACTGTAAACCGGAAGTTGCATCATAGGCGGCATGGGTTACGGTTAAGGACTCTCCCTCATTGTAGCTGTCCTTTACCGAGGCAAGATCGATCACGGGAGCGGTTCTATCCATCCGAAACGCTTCCTGCCGCTCGGCTTCGACATTCCCCGCTTTGTCTATGCTGCGGTAATCGAGCGTATGTGCGCCGTCGGCTTCGATCGTCACCGCATCCTCATATCGCGTCCATTCCGATCCATCCAGGCGGTATTCCGTATAGTCCACACCCGAAGCCTCATCCTCTGCCGTGAGGCCAACCGTAATCGGAGTAACATACCAGTTGTCCGCCCCCCGCTTCCCCGTCATCTGTACCGTCGTAACCGGGGGCACCGAATCGGAGTCGAGGATAACTTGAACCGTCCAGTTGACCGAGGTTTTGTCGGCTGCCGTCACTTTGTAGATCACCGGCTTCGTAAAGTCCTGAACCGAGCCGCTGGCGGGAACAGCTGTCGTTTTCTCCGACGTGGTGAGGGCCGGGGCAAGCGACCGCACGTCCGTTCCGGCCTTGACGTGAACCGTCACGGTGCGGCTGCTGAGGTCGATCCGGGCTTCTCCGTTCTGAGCCTCTCCGAGCGAGAATCCGGTAATCCGCTTGGAAATGGCTCCGTCGCTCATGAGCTGGACCTCGGCCAGCTGCGGAGCATACACCCGAGAATCGTGATCCAGCTCGATTTTGACGTACTGGGTGCCGACCGGCAGATCGTCCTTGGGCTTTACGTTTATTTGTTTCCAGCAGGAGGTGCCGACAGGCTCCGTGGCCGTGTAGGCAACCGGTGCCCACGCCTTGCCGTCAGTAGAGATGAACAGGGCTGCCTGTTTGTCTAGCTCAAGAGGATGGGCCGGCGGCTCGACGCAAGGATAAACGGTCGCCTGGAAGTCGACCAGATTGGGAGCGCGGTAGATAACCGATTGCGCCGTATCGGAGCTTCGCTTCAGTCTTCCCGTATCGCCTCCGAATAAGGGCGCATTCGAGCTGTCGAACTGCCAGCCTGTCGTATGCGAATCGCTCTTGCTCCAGTCGTCAAGCGGATCGACGATCACGGCCGGTCCCACAACCGGGTCCGGAAGCGGACCGTCGGGATCCAGGGTCCGGTACAGCGTCAGCCGGGAGATCATCGGCGAGTAGACACGGGCGTCATTGCTGAGAACAAGCTTCAGATACGCATTCCCCGGATCAAGCTTCTGACCCCCTCGAAACGTCGTCTTGTTCCAGCCGGATGACGTCGTGGTGATCGGATCGTTCGTCAGCGCGACGGCTTTCCACTGCTTGCCATCACGCGAGGCATAGACACTCACCTTGCCGGCAAAGCCGTCTCTTGCATACGCTTGAACCGCAAAATCGCTGATGTTCGGATAGTAGTAAACCAGCTCGCCCGGAACGTCCGTCCCGCTGCGCTTCAGCAGCGACAAGTCTCCCTCGAAGGCGGAGGAGTTTCTCTCGAACATAAGATTCGCTCCGTGAGACAGCATATTATCGAACGTGTCCAGCGGATCGGTGAACGCTCCAAATTCAAGGGCGAGGGAGCCGAGCTCCACGGTTCGGGCAGCGTCGCTCTTCGCAAGCCGGACTCGAAGGAAGAGGGAGCCCTCCGGCAGCGTCCCGTCGGAAAGGACGGTGAACTTGTTCATCCCGTCCCCTGTCGGAACCGGCCCGTCAACGTTCAGGTGAACCGGTGTCCAGCTCTGTTCATCCGCTGAGACCTCCACGCTCATTAGGCCATCCAGTGAGGACGCATTGGCGAATAGCCTTGCCTTGAATCCGATAATCCCTTCCGCCTTGTACTCGAGGAACTGCCCCTCACTTGAAGCACGGAGCCTAGAAAAGTCTCCTTCAAATGAGGTTTCCGCTAGAGCCGAATCGAAATCCCAGCTGAGCGAGTGCTTGTAGGCTTTGCTCCAATCGTTCAACTCGTCCGTCAGCACATACGAAATCGGCGATTTCGTAAAGGTGACCGCGCCAAGCTGAGGCGAATACACGAGCGGATCGTTACCCAGCTCGATTTTTATATACCGGGTACCCTTCGGCAGGGGTCCCGTTGGCGAGAAATTGGCGCGGTACCAGTCGTTGTCCGTATTCTTGATGGGCGTATCCGGAGTCAGGGCGACCGCTGTCCACGTACGGTTATCCGGCGAGGCATAGGCCTTGATCTTATCGGCGAATCCGTTCCGGTAATGCAGACGGGCGGAGAACGTAACGGGATCGTTCACTTGGTAGACAAGCGATTGCGGCACGTCTGTGCCGAAACGCTTCACACGCGAGCTGTCATTGGCAAAAAACGCCGGGTTCCCGGTATCGAACAGCAGAGAGGCTTTATCGGACAGCGAGAATACCCGGGAGAAATCGTTCAGTTCGTCCGTAAAGCTCGCCGGTTCCTTCGGCGGCTCGGGAGCCGGAGGCTGCTGCGGCCATACGTCGCTGCCGAGATTGAACTTGGCCTTGAACGTCTGCCCTTTCGCTCCGTTCACGTTCACCTGGAACCGGATCGTCGGAGACGTTTGATACACGGAAATGGCCGGATCCGAGAGCCAGCCGCTGTTCGGGTTCGCGGCCTTCGCAATCTCCACGTCAATCGTCCCGCTGTTGGCCTGGGTCGGATCGGAGATCGAAACATCCAGGGTCTGATCGCCGTTTTCCTTCACCATGACGGAAGCTTTGCGGTTAACTTTCACCGTACCGACCTGCTTGATCTGGTCTTTCCAGAAGTTAATGCCCAGCAGGTTCAGGGTAGTCTCCCGGACAGCCTGCGCGTCTGCCGTATTTTCCACCACCTCGATATCGGGGGCATCCGCATAGGCTTCGACCTCGCCCGCCGTACGATTCGGCAGAATCGTATAGGCATAGCTGCCGGCGGGGCTGCCTTCTGCCCCCGGACTGCGGCCGTGGTCATACCAGAACGCGGCATAGTTACGCGTATAGGCTGTCGTATCGTCACTGCCCGAGTGGGAGATTTCAGCCGGTGAACCGGTCCGGGCTTCGCGGAGGGCTTTCAAGTCCGCCCCTCCGGGGAAGTAGTAGCCTACATCCGAGCCGCTCCCATTTCCGGCAAGGTAGATCCAGTGGGTGCCAGGCAGCGATTCCGACCAGCCGAGGGAAGCCGGCTTGACGGTGCCGTTTACGGTCAGCGCATTGTCGCCGGCCGCATTCAGCTTACGGTTCTCGACGATGGACTCGACCGTGTTGCCGTCGCCGCCCGTAATATCGGAGCCGAGCGAGACAATTTCATCGTCAAACAGAAACCAGGATTTCTTCGCCTTCAGCGTCTCGTCAACTGGATGAAGCTGCATGCCACTGATCCCATATAGGTCATCCATCTCGGTGCCGCCGACCCAGTTCTCCCCGGTGAGCCGGCTCTCGGGGCTTTCCGTGGAGGGGAACTCCAGCTTAATGAAGTTCGTGCCGGCGGGAAGCGGAGAAGCCGGACGGACGGAGACCCGGCTCCAACGGGAACCTTCTATAGGAGACGGGGAGCCGAGCACGACCGCCGCTCCTTTCCAATCCTGATTGTCGGACGAGTAAAACAGCTTGATCCCGCCGTCCAGCGGCCGGTTGTTCAGCGTGTAGACGACGGCTTCAAACGCCGAAATGTTCGGCTTGTTGTACATGACATACTCCAGCGTGTCATCCTTGCGTTTCAGCCGGTTCGTATCGCCGCCCAGCGGGTCGTTCACAAACTGCCAATTGTTCGTGTAGCGATAGAGATTATCGGCGTTTGCCAGATCGTCCGTCAGCACGCTTCCATTCGTGTTTATCGTAACCTGGCCGATTTGCGGCGAGTCGACATCATCCGGATGGACGGCCTCCACCGTAATGCCCGGCAGCCGATATTTGTCGACCGTGGCCCAGTAGTAGTCGCCGAATTGATTCGGATCGCCGGTATACAGGCTGGTGCGGCCGTCATTCACGTGCCAGCCCATCAAATTCTCGTAATTGATCGCTTCGTAGTTGTCGATCCGGGAGGAGCTCATTCCGACGCTGAACGCCGCGTTCGGCCGCAGCCAGCTGAACCGGTCCATCCGTGGAAACGGCTTATACAGCGACAGCTCCGGACGAACCGGCACGCTCGGGTCGTTCACCAATGCTTTGATCTTCGTGTTGAAGAAGAGGTCCCGCTTCGAGAAATCAAACTTGGCATCCGACGTTACCAGATACTTGATAAAGCTCTTAAGCCTTATCTCGTCGGGGGTCCCCTTCAGCATATCGGCTACCTTGTAGGCCGGGACCATAATCGAGCTGACGCCATCCGCCCCGTCGTAGCGGCTTAAATAACGGCCGGCCAGATTGTCGAACAGCCGGTTGCGGAAAATAAGCGGCTCATAGGAGCGGTAAATCCATTCCTTGATAATGGTGCTCTTCGAGCTGTCGATCGCCCACTGCGTGTTGCCGAGCAGATAGATCAAGTCCACCGACGAGCTCAAATTGGATAACCCATAGCCGGAAGTATACGGATGAGCGCCGTGCTGGATGAACGAGCCGTCCTCATAGAAGCCGTCGCCCGAAGCCACGAAGGTAAAAAGAGGTCCAAGCGCATCCCGCCCTTGGCCGATAACCGCCCCATCCTTTGTCAGAATACCGAGCTGGGACCAGATGAGCGATTTCCACGCCAGGTTGGCTCCACTGTTGCCCCAGCGCTGTCCCATGCTCGTGCCGGTATCCTTCGGGGTCACGACCCAATGCCGGATGGCGCTTGTATAGCGGCTAAGCTGATCAGGCGAGAGCCTGTCGTACAGGAGAGCCATCGTGTCTTCCAGAGCCCAAGGGGCGCCGATCTCCCAGACGAACCAGTTGTTGTCGGTGGATTGCGTCCCATACGGCGTCTTGTCGTTATACCAATTGGTATTCATCCATTCGAGCGCGCTCATCATATCGGCCAGCAGCGCCTTATTATGATAAAGCTCCGAGCCTTCCGTGGCATAAGCGACCGCCATCGAGCGAATGCGCGAGTAGGAGTCCGTGATGTGCTGGTTCGGGTACTGGGTGGCCAAATCGGAGAACAAATACGTGCGATCCGCCGCTTTGTTCATCTCGTCCCAGATCCGCTGGGCCGTGCTGGTGGTCTTGACGATGTTAGCGGCCACATCCGGATCGGCCGTGTCGATACCGGCTCCTCCCGTGAAATTGGCGGACCATTTGGCGATCAGACCGCCGAACTCGTCCTCTGCGGCGGAAACTTTCGAAGAAGGGCCGATCGGTACGTAAGAGGCAGCTACTACGAGAACGAGCATCAGATGAAGAATCATTCGCAAGCGGGGGCCTAGGCTTATGCGGCTGATCATGGACAAAATCCTCCCTTTTTGGACGGATATGATGGAATAAAGTAAAAAAGAAATGCTGCAACCCGGCTTTGTCAGAATGGCAGCATCTCTTTCTTGTTGTTACCTTAGGTGTCGGGTTATCCCGCGACTCCCTCGGCATTAAACTTACGCACGTGCTGAACCAGATCGTCAAACGATACCCAGGAGATGCCGACCTTCTGGTCCGCCGCTCCGTAAGCCATAATCAACTCGCCGCCGACAACGATTCCCGCGGTAGTAAACAGGCATGGGGTCGGGTAATCCGACGGCATTTCCCATTCCTGCTTGGCATACATAAGCCGGTCCGGGCAGCGGTGAACGACCTCCGGAAAATCGTTTTCCCGTTCTTCGACGATCATAAAGGATTGGGTATAGCCGAAATGAACATCCTTTTTGCCGTGATAGGAGACCAGCCACTGCTTATCCGACACGCGGAGCGGCGGCCAGCTGGCCCCGACCCGATTGGCTTCCCAATCGAATATTCCGGTTGCCAGAAGCTTATGTACAGCCTTAGGAGACGCGAAGTCCTCCATCCGCTCGGCGGCGGCGATATAGATGGAAGGCACCATCACCTGGTCTCCGCCCGGGAATGGGACCGGATTCATCGGGCGGTGCAGCATCACATACTGCAGCTTGCCGTCAATAAGCATCTTCTCGGGAAACAGGAACACATCCCGGTTGTCGCTGACATGGCCTTCGTTCAACGGGCATACGTAGGTGAACGCTTCTTCGTAATGGCCTTCCTTCAGCTTCTCGAGGTCCAGCTTATAAAGAACGGTGACCGTGTCGTTGGTGCGGGCCGTTACCGTAAACGGATCATCTCCATCCTGCACCCAGTCCGGCACATATTCATATTTGGTGATGACGGGCGGTTCCTGATCGGCGAGCCAGTAAGGTCCCGGCGGGAACATCCGGCAGGCTACGCTGACGTACAGCTCTCCCTCCACCGGAAAAATCCTCGGATCTTCGATGCAGCCGTTGGAATAGTCCCTCACCCGGTTGCCCTGCACATCGGTAATGTAAATATCCTCCTTCTCTAAATTCAGAGCCGGGGCCAGAGCCGGGCGGGTAAAATCCGGTGTCCAGGTTTCCCCCCGGTCGTCGCTGTGAGCATAGCCGAGAAAAATGGGGAACGGGTCGTGACGGCCTTCCAGCCGCTTCTGCGGCCACGGACCCGTGGCCCGGAACAGCATGTGCAGGCGATCCGAGTCCGGATCCTTCACAATCGCTGGATTGAGCACCATTTTGCTCGCCCAGTCGCAGCCGGCTTGCGGCTCGATGGCCGGTTTAGTTGAATAACGAAAATTCGGTTGCATGTTAATTCCTCCCATAGGTCCATCCGCTTGTTGTTTTATTCAATTACTCCTATTAAGGCCAGCGCCAGGTGCGTCCCCCGGCAATCCGGCCTGTTTCCGTGAATCACCTCGAGCTCGAACCGATGTCCGCCGGGCGGGAGGTCGTCCGCTATCGGACTCACCCGGTACCAACCCTGGTCGCCGCACCAATCCGGACGCTCTCTTTCGGATAACTCCCACGGTCCGCCGTCCAGCCGGTAACGGAACTCCGCCGACGCTTTTCCGAAATCGAAGCCGAGCAGTAGCCCCCGTCCCTGAAAGGAGAAGGCCAGCCTAGCTCCAACAGCCGACGTATGCAGCACCTGATCCATCCAGACAAGATGCGGCCACCGCCGGATTGTCCAGGGACCCTCCAGCTCGACCTGCGCGAAATCAAGCGCATAAGCGGATGCCCAGTTAGCCGGATGGTAAGCTTCCGGCAGCAAGGGCTGCTGGGGCTCGTCGCCGAGAGAAGCGTGCGCCCCCTCCAACTCCCGCTCGAGAAAGGCTATGACACTTTGAGCGTAGCTTAGACTGCCCCGATGCGTCGGATGCAGGCCGTCGGGAAGCCACTCCTCCCAGCTCATCCGGCCTTTGCAGACCTCATTCCAGGCGTGAAGCCCCATCCAAACGGAGCCCAGCCGGTAATGATCGGCCAGCTTCTCGAAGTCCGCTATGGAGGGCGGAACTCTTCCTTCCTGCATATCGGCATACATGGCCTGCGAATACGTGTACGTCAGGACGATGTCCCGCTTCCCGTCTGCGAGCAGCTTGCGCAGCAAGCCTTCCCGGGACCGCATGCGCGCGTCCGGCTTCATGTCCTGGTCGTTCACCGCGAATTCCACGAAGACCAGATCACAGTCCCGCCGGATCAAGTCCCTTTCCGCCCGGAAAACGCCCAGCTCACTGCCTGTCGCTCCGATGGCCGCGTTCTCCACGAACAACCGGACATCCGGATAACATTCCGCAAACCAGGCAATGACCGGCTCCGGCCAATTGTGACGCGGCCGGGCATCCGTAATGGAGCCACCGATGAAGCCGATCGTTAGCTGTTTTCGTTCGATTGCCCGCTTAAGCGAATACAGCTGCGAACGATGCCTGCATTCTTCCATAGGGCGGTTCCCCCTTCCACTCGTCGTGCCCTCATTCTAATGCATCCGTTCGGCTCTCTCTACATGAGCAACGTTCGATCTTACCCGGTGATGTTCACGGATTCCGCGAGGATAAACGGACGAATAACGAGCGCTCCGGCCAAAAATCCATAGCGTTCACCTAAAACGGCGGATCGTGGCCCCTTAGTGGGGAGCGTTCCTTCGCCTAATAAACTTTGCGCGCCCAGCCGCAGAGCTTAGCTACGGCTTCGGCATAGAAATAATCGCCGTAAATCAGAGAAACGTCGATGCCCCAGCCGGCCGGCTTGTTGGCGGTGCCGCCGGTCAGAATCGCTTCGTGCTCCGGATGATTCCAAGTGGCATACCGATCGGTCAACGCCCGAAGCATGCGTTCCGCTCCGCTCCGGTACAGCCCGGCCTCCTCCGCCGGCACGAGCTCCGCCAGCTCAAGCAGACCGGAAGCGGCTATGGCCGCGGCCGATGTATCGCGAGGTTCCTGCTCATGGGAAGGAAGCCGGAAATCCCAGTAGGGTACCCCATCCTCCGGAAGATTGGCCAGGAAGTAATGGGCGATTCGCTTGGACGCCTGCAAGTACCGGTCGTCCCCCGTAAACCGGTAGACATTAGCCAGCCCGTACAGCCCCCAGGCCTGGCCCCGGCTCCAGGACGAATTCGGACCGAAGCCCTGGCCGCCGATCGCCCGGTCGAACGCCCCCGTCTCCGGGTCAAACTGAACGATGTGTCTTACGGAGCCGTCCTCTCGGACGAAATGCTCAAGCACCGTGTCTGCATGCGCCCTTGCGATATGCTTGTAGCGCGGATCTCCGGTGGCGTCCGACGCCCAGAACAGAAGGGATAAGTTCATGGTGCAGTCGATGATGGCCCAGCCTTCATCTCCGTTCCACTTCCAGGCACGGATGAACCGGCCGGCCAGGTTGAACCGGCCGCACAGAAAATTCGCCATCGAAACGGCACGGCGTTTCGCTTCCGAATCTCCGGTCATCATATGTTTCATGACCGCTGTGTTCAGGAATTGAAAGCCTACATCATGAATAAGATCGTGGTCGCGGGTCATCCAGCTTTCGATTTCCTCGTCCCATCGCCAGGCCGCTCCCTTGTATTTTTCATCACCCGTTCGGTCATACAGCAGCCACAGGATGCCGGCCCAGAAGCCCGACACCCAGTTGTCGGTCCGAATGTCCTGATAAACGCCGTCTTCGCCTGCCAAGTGCGGACACCGGTCCCCCAGCTGCTCCATCATCCGGTCCGCCTTCCGTTCGACCTTCCGCCAGACCGCCTGCCAATCCAACCTCTCCACGCCATTAGCCTCCTAGGAAAAAATAGAGAGGAAGGACCTTCCCCTTCCTCTCCTTGTCCCCGCTTATTTTTTCTGCTTGTTGTTGTAGTACTCGGTGGCTTCCTTGATCATCTCGTTTCCGCCTTGAGCCTTCCAGCTTTTGACGAATTCATCGTAGGAGTCGAGCGGCTTCTTGCCTAGAATAATTTGAGCGGCCGCTTCGCGCCACAGGTTGCCCTCCTTCGTCAAATCGGGGAATTGCTTGGCCGACGGGAATACCGGGGCCCCCACCAGGTAATTTGGAATGCCTTCCTGGCGGGCCGTGTTCCAGGACAGGTCCAGCTTCTCAACAGCCGCATCGTTGCCTAGCTGCACCTTAAGCAGATCCTTGTTGTAGCTCACGATGGAGAACAGCGTTTGACGCCACAGGCTGGTTTTGTCATCGGCGTCCTTCTTAGCATCGTACGTAAGCTTGCCACCGTCCTTGTTCTGCGTAATGCCCGGCACGCCGAGGAAGACGAATTCCTGGCCTTCCTGGGAAGCCAGCCAGTCGAACATTTTGACGATCGCTTCGGGGTTTTTGGCTTTTTTGCTAATGGTAAAGACCTTCACGATCGGGTTCTGGACGTCGCCGACCGCGGAGGCCCCGGGATCCTTCGGAGTGGGGATCGCAATGACATTGGCTTTGCCGCCTGGAATCGACTTGTTCAGCTTATCCTGCCAATCCCAAGCAAGCTCGGTGACATGGTTCCAGGAGCCGGCCAGGTCGTTCTGGATTTTCTGCTCCCACACGTTGCGCTTGTTCGTCATGAATTCGCTGTCGATGAGCCCCTCGTCGACCATCGTCTTTACATAGCCCAGCGCTTTCTTGAAATTAGGGGTGATGTAGCCCGGCTGCAGTTCGTTGTTAACCAGGTTGTACGTATGCAGATTGGCCCCGAACATTCCGAACAGATTCTCGCTCCAAGAGAAGTTTTCGCGGGCGGTGAACGGAATTTCATCCTTCTTGCCGTTGCCGTTCGGGTCTTTGTCGCGGAAAGCGCGGAGCATGGTCAAGAATTCGTCCGGCGTCTTCGGAATGTCCTTGATCCCGACCTTATCCATCCAGTCCTTTCGCACATAAATGACGCGTCCGGAAGGAGCATTGCCGTTTGCGGTTTGCGGAATCCCCATGATCTTGCCGTTAAACGTTACCGCATCCCAGGCTTCCTTGTTGATGGATTTCTTCAGGTTCGGTCCGTATTTGTCGATCAGGTCGTTCAATGGAATCGCCTGATTGTTCTGCATCAGATCGGCATCCACGCCCCAATCCTGCACAACGTCCGGAATATCTCCGGCCGCATATTTGATTTTCTTCTGCGCGGCATAATCGCCGTGCGGCAGGAACGTAATGTCCAGGTTGACGTTCGCCTTCTGAGCCATGTACTTGATCGTCGGATTATCCATCACATTGCCTGTCGGGACGGGCTGGCTGTGATCGGAGATCATCAGGCGGACCTTCGCCGGTTCGGCCGGCGCATTGCTTGCTTGCGGACTTCCGGCAGCCGGGCTGGACGAGCTCTCTTTGTTGTCCGCGGACCCGCAGGCCGTAAGCGTCGCCATCGTGCCGGCCAGAAGGATGCTGACCCACTTTTTGGTGCTTTTCATACAATTTCCTCCCCTTTGGTGGTGGTAAACAAGTTCATCTATATGAGGGCCATGCCTTCATATCATAATGGATAACGCTTACTCCTTCACAGAGCCTAGGGTAGCCCCCTTGATAAAATGCTTCTGCAGAAACGGATACAGCAGCACGATCGGCGCCGTGGCCAGGACGATGGTCGCCATCTCAAGCGCTTCCGGGAGCAGCTTGATGGCCGATTCGGCGGCGGCCGCTCCGGCGATATCGTTGCTGTTTCCTTTGGCTATCAGAAAATAGATGTACAGCTGCAGCGTCTGCATCGAGCGGTCGTTGATGTACAGCAGGGGTCCCATATAATTGTTCCAGTGGCCAACCGCGTAGAAGAGCAGCAGCGTGACGATGATCGGTTTGGACAGAGGCACGACGATGCGCCAGACGATGGCATATTCGCTCATCCCGTCCACCCGGGCGGCATCGAATAAATCCTCCGGGACGGAGCGGAAGAACGTGATGCACAGCATCATATTGAAGGCGCTGATCGCGCCGGGAATGATGATCGCCCACATCGTGTTCAAGAGCCCGAAGCTTTTGACCACCAAATACATCGGAATCAGGGGAGCCTGAAAAATGATCGTAAAGATAATCCCGAGCAGGATCACCCGGCGCCCGCGCAGGTAAGATTTGGACAACGGGTAGGAGCTGAGAATCGTTAGCACCATATTGACCGCGGTCCCGATGACGACGACCTTCACGGTCATCCAGCCGGCGCTCCAGAAAGCCGGGGTTTCGGCCACATACCGGATATTTTCAAGCGTAAAGCCGACCGGCCATACCCAAACCTGGTGCTTGACGAGCGCCTCCGTTTGGCTGAAGGCGCCCGCTACCACATGCAGGATAGGAAGCATAGCGGTCAGGCTGATCAGAATCAGCAGAGTGACGTTAAGATAATCGAAGATCGTTTCGCCGGCCGATTGCCGGATCCGGGTGCGGGGCGAAGCGTTCTTGGCGGCGGCTGTTGACATAGTCCTTCCCCCTTTTAGAGCCTTATCCGTTAGTATTGTTCTATTCTGCTTTCCTATTGATTTTCGTGCGCATCCGAAGGTTTTCTTGCCAACCAAGTTACCGGATAAGGCACTAGTACAAGCTTTCGCCGGTGGTCGATCGGCTTACCCGGTTGGCGAAGACCAGCAAAGCGAAGCCAATGAAGGATTTAAAGAGACCGATCGCCGTCGTCAGGCTGAATTGCCCGCTGATGATCCCCTGCCGGTACGAGTAAGTATCGAGCACATCGCCCACCGAGAACGTAATGGGGCTGAGGAACACGTAGATTTGCTCGAAGCCTACATCCATGACATTGCCGATTTTCAGCAGCAGCAGAATCGTAATGGTCGGCAGCAGGCCGGGCATCGTGATGTAGAGAAACTGCTTCCAGCGGCCGGCCCCATCGATCTTGGCCGCTTCATAGAGGGAAGGACTGATCCCCGCAAGGCCCGCGAGAAAGATAATCGTGCTCCAGCCCATCTCTTTCCATATCCCCGCCCCTACCACCAGGGAGCGGAAATATTCCGGAGCCTGCAGCAAATTGACGGCCTTTCCTCCAAGCTCCTGCAGAAATTGATTGAACATTCCGCTCTGCGTCGAGAACATCATATAGGAAAGACCGTATACGATCGTCCAGGATAGAAAGTGCGGAAGGTAAATGACGGTCTGCACGGTGCGCTTGAACGCCATCAGCCGAAGCTCGTTCAACAGGCAGGCGAGAATGATCGGCGCCGGGAAGGCGAACACAATCGAGTAAGCGCTGATAATAAGCGTATTCTTCATCAGACGGTAAAATTGAGGATAGGTGAACAGCTGCTCAAACCACTTGAGCCCTACCCACTCGCTTTGGAGGAAACCTTCGAAAATGTTGTAATCCTTAAACGCGATAACACTGCCCAGCAGCGGGACGTATCGAAACGCCAGGAAATAGACGAGGCAAGGAATCAACATGATATACAGCGGACGATGCTTCCATACGAAGGTTAGGAAGGAATCCTTTCTTCTGCTCCCGGAGCGGAAGCGGTCGGGCTGCTGGAGGGCCGCCTCTGCTTTGGTCATTGGTGCATGCTCCTTTCTGGTTCGTATCTTTATTGTAGCGCCTTCGACCCTGCTTTCGGAACGACCCAATCTTTCGATTGTACCGGGGGATCTTTCGGAGTTCACAAAAAAAGCACGCGGTCCGGGTACGGCCGCGTGCCTCTCTATCGGTAAAGCTTAAGCCTCCAGTCTCTTCCGGTAATCCTGGGGACTTAGGCCAAACACCTTCTTGAACAGCTGGGTAAAATGGTCGACATCCTCGTACCCGACCCGGTTCGCGATCTCGTAAATCTTGAGCGAATCGCTCATGAGAAGGTCCCGGGCCTGACGCATGCGCTCCGAGATGATATAGTTCCAAATCGTCATTTGTGTTTCCTGCTTGAACAGCGTACACATGTAAGCCTTGCTGAGAGAGACCGTTTGAGCGAGCTCGGTCAGGTTAATTTTGTCGGCATAATGCTCCCCGATATAGCGCTTAATGCTGTCGACCAGCTTCCCCATGTGTTGGTCGCGTCCGCCGGCCCTGGCCTCGAACAACCGGTGGGAGCCCTCCTCCAGCCGCCGCACGGCACAGAGCCGGTAATAGAAGCGCACCGAGTCCCGGCGCAGTTCGTTCTCGCCGAGTCCGGCATCGTCCCCTTCCTCCATCGTCAGCTTCAGCTTCTCCTTCCTCAGCTCCTCCAGCACGGCGTGCGTCCAGTGATTGGCGAGCGCCGAAAGCAGATCGTGCCGGGCACCTGTCCATTCCTGGAGGGCCTCCAGCGTGTCCACAATAAGGACGGGCATCGTCTCCACGCGGCCCGTCTGGACATGATGGACCCAGCGGTCCAGCAGCACCCGGCTTTCCGGCAGCCGGCGGATAAGAAGCTGAGCGGCCTCCGCCTCCCGGTCATGGAGCAGCTTCCGTTCCGCCCTCCCAAGAGCGGACTCGAGAAGCGGCGGATCGATCGGCTTCAGAATATAATCAAGCGCTTCAAGCTGCATACTCTTCTTCGCATATTCGAATTCGTCGTAGCTCGAGATGACAAGCGTCGCCATCCAAGGATACCGTTCCTTGATGCGCTCGATCAAGACGAGACCGTCCATCGCGGGCATTTTGATATCGGTAATGCACAGATCGGCGTAGTACTCCTCTAGCCACTCAAGCGCCTTTACCCCGTTCGCTGCCGTACCGGACACGATCGAGGAATTTCCGTACCGCTCAATGGACTTCACCAGACTGTTTCGAATAAGCGGTGCGTCGTCCACAATAAGAATGCGAATCATGCGGCCCCCCCCTGCTGCAGCGGTAAAATCAATCCGATAATGGTTCCGCCCTCCTCCGAGCGCTCCACCGTAACCCCGGTATGCGCCTGCGGATAGAACATGCGGATGCGATAATGAACATTCAGGATGCCGATGCGGGACAAGCGTTTATAATCCCGGTCCGTGACCTCCTGGGCAAGCATTTGCTGAAGCTCTTCAAGCTTCGACTCCGGAATCCCCTCCCCGTTGTCCTGGATGGCAATGCGGAGGTAACGTTCGTTCCAGACGGCTGCGGTTAACCGGATGGTCATCTTCTCTCCCGTCACCTCGTACCCATGCTTGATGCTGTTCTCGACAAAAGGCTGGATGAGTGCTTTCAGACAGGTCACCCGGCGTAGTTCATCGGTCATCTCTACGTCAAGAGAAATCTCATCCCCGTACAGGATATTCAGAATGTACATATAATCCTTCAAATGGGAGAGCTCTTCCTCCAGCGTGACGACGGTATCCTGATAGTTGGACGTGTACCGGAGCATGTTGGAGAGCGCCACCGCGGTTCGCCCGATATCCTCCTGGTCATTCAAGTTAGCCATCGAGTTGATGGATTCCAGTGCATTATACAGAAAATGGGAATTGATTTGAGCCTGCAGAGCGGAGAGCACCGCCTCCTGCTGAAAGACGCGGCTTTCGGTCATTTCGCGGATCGAGCTTTCAATACGGTCCAGCAGCCGGTTATAGGTACCGGCGAGCTCCGCCACCTCGTCCGTCCCCTTCACCTCCACGCGCACGTCAAACCGGCCGGCGTCCGTTACCTTGATCGTCTTGCGAAGCTCTTTGAGCCGCTTCGTAATGGAGCCGGAGACCAGGAAGATGAGCAGAGTCGAGACGACAAGGCCGGCTATCGCGATCAGAATCGTCATGTTCTTCACCCGGTAGATGCTTTGGGCTACCTCTTCGTAGGGAACGATCACGAGCATGTGCCAATCGGTATCCGGCACTCTCTGGTCCACGACCATCTGGTTCTCGTAGAAGAAAGAGGAGGACTCGGCTCGCGACATTTCCTCCATCAGCCCGGAAGGAATCTGCTCGCCGATGCGGCCTACATTCTGGTGCACGATGATTTTGCCGTTCTGATCCACGATGACCCCTTCGCTCTCCTGACCAAGGCCGATCTCCTGCAAAATTTCCTGAGTCGGCATGAGTGATATGTCGACGGCCAAATACCCGTCTCGGTTCCCGTATTGGAACTTCTGGACGAAGGTAAGCACCGGCGTCTTAACCGGCCGGCCGATCCCATCCGTATAGTGGCTGCTCTGGTTCGTCAGACGGACCATCCGTCCGGACAGAGTAAGCTCCTTGAGCCAGCTTTCCTGGGCCATGGAATAGTCGGTGCGCAGAATCAGGTTGTATTTGACACCGGGCGATCGATAGATGCTTTCGTTCCCGTTCTCGTTGTACATCCGGACGGACAGCACTTCCGGGTGAAAGCGGACGAACGGATCGATATATTTCTGCTCCATCGCCCGGTAGCTGCGGAACAATTCGTACCGGTCTCCGACATCCGCCTTCAACCAGTCAGCAAATTCGGTGCTGCCGCCGATCGAAACGAAAAACTGCTCGTTGTCCCGGTTGTACCGGCTGAAGTTCAAATTGGCTTGCTTCATGATCTGGCTGCTGAAGCGCTCCACATCGCTCTGAATGGTGCGTGAGGTATCGACAAAGCTGAATACTCCGACCGCCGCCAGTACCAAAATAAGAATAGAAACAATAACGGTAAGGAGCTTCCAGCGCAGCGAGCTGCGGATGAGGCGGAGCATGGCGTTTCCTCGCTTTCTCTGTGACTTTCTTCTTCGCTCCGATACCTTCTATTGTAATAGGGTTGCTCCCGTCTCTCTACCCGAGAATCGTTCGAAAGTACCCGATAATCGTATACATGAATCATAAAGAGAACCCATCCGATAGAAGGAGGGTTCTTCGGCTTGACCTCATTTTATTCTCCCGCGCATGGCCCCGTCGAATCGCCCGGAATGATGCGCGAAGCAACCCGAACCGTTTCGAACGGGCGGTCGAGATGCTGGAATCGCCAAAGGAGCTGCTCGAACGCACGGGACCCGATCTCCATCCCGCTCACTTCCGCTGTTGCAAGCTGGAGAGGAATAGGGGCCATGTCCGGCTGCTGCTGCATATAGTCAAAGCCGGTGACGGAGATATCCTGAGGAACGCGAAGCCCCTTCCCTTCCAGATAGGCGATTAAATGATAGGCAATCAAGTCATTCGCGCAAACGAACGCGGACGGAAGCTCCGGCATCGAATCCAGTCTTGACGCAATCTCGGGCAGCTTGAAATAATTGTCCGGACTCGGCTCCACAAGGCAGTAATCCCGCCGAACGGCGAAACCCGCATCGGTCACCGCCCGCTTAAATCCGATCCATCTTTCCATGAACGATTTGCAGTTGGAGACATCTCCGATAAACCCAATCTCCCGGTGATTCTGTTCAATTAGGCAGGAAGTCAGCTCGAACGTGCTTTGCTCGCTCTCCATTAGCACGGAGTCGCACAGCATCTCATTGGTCCGCTCTTCATAATAGCCGTCAATCAGAACGAACGGAATCTCGAGCCGTGACAGAGCCCGGGCAAATTCCTTCCGTGTAATCCCGGCCAAGACAACCCCCTCGGGCTTAAGCGCGGTGATCGTCTCCGGGACCCGGCCCTGCTCCAAATCCTCGTCGCTTAAATAGTTAAAGAGCATCTGATAGCCGTGATGGCGCGACGCTTCCTCCACCCCGCGCAGAATATCCCCCCAGAAGCCCCTCTGAAAGATATTAATCGTCGACTTGATAAGAAAGGCGATTGTTCTCGTATCCTGCTTGTGTCTTACCATGGAGACCCGCACATTGATGTCCTTCGGCTGGGCGTTCAGAAACTTCTTGTATCCAAGATTAAGCGCCGTTTCCGTGACGAGCTTCTTGGTATGCTCAGGGATATCGGGATGATTATTGAGGGCCTTGGAGACCGTGGTTCTTGAGACGTTCAGCATATGGGCAATGTCCATAGTCGTGTACTTTTTCTTCATGAGCTTCCCCCGAATAAGAAGTGGAATCCTTCAATCGCTATTTCCCTGATCTTACTATAACACAATCTTTACATAGGTTAAAAACATTAATTCTTTTGTTCAAATCAATTCTGATGAATTTGAAGAAAGGACCAAAAATCATCCCCTTTTTCCCTGATTATAAAATAATATTCGTAAAATTTGTTCAGTTGACTTTACAATCTTAACATTTATCTGTTTTAACAGTATTTACGAATGTAAATCCTCCACCTTATAATGTGGTTAAAGAAAACGCATACAAACAAGGGAGGATTCCAGTGAAAAAGAAACCGTTGGCAGCATTGGCAATCGGACTCACTTTAACCTCAGTCGTTACCGCATGCTCCGGTACAAAATCGGCTCCATCCAAAGAAGGGCAAACAACTCCGGACAATGGGGAGAACGGCAGCCCTCTCAAAATGAGCCTAGGGGTAATGGGCGGACCGAAAACACCCAATTCCTGGGTTGAAAAACAACTGGAGGACACCCTCACCCAGAAGCTGAAGCGTCCGGTCGACATCGTCCCGGTCTTCTACCCGGATTGGTCCCAGATGAACACCAAGATCAATCTCCTCATGAGCGACGAGAAGCAGCGTCCGAATATCGTCTGGACCGGCGACACGAAGGAATACCCCAAATGGGTGCAAGCCGGGCTCGTTCAGGACCTGACCCCGTCCCTGCAGAAGTACGGCAAAGAAATCATCAACTATTATACGAAGAGCACCATGTTCTACCACTGGAGTCCGGATGGGGGCGGCAAAATTTACCGGCTCCCCGGTGACGTGCCGGAAGCCGGGACCATGACGACGCTTCTCCGCAAGGACTGGCTCGACAAGCTCGGCCTTAAACCGCCGAAGACGCTCGAGGAGTATATCACCGTCATGAAGGCGTTTACTCACAATGATCCGGACGGCAACGGAAAGAATGATACTTACGGCCTTGCCGGAGACAATTACTACCGCAGTCTCGTTCCCTTCTTCTATGCCTACGGAGTGGACCCTGACAACTTTATGAAAATGCCGGACGGTTCCGTCAAATTCGGCTCTGCGCTGCCTCAAGTGAAGACGGTGCTGGGCATTCTGCGCGATCTGTACAAGGACGGGGTGATGGATCCGCGGATGACGACGATCGCGAACAGCGACAACACGAAGGTCGACCAAATCATCGTCTCGGGCAAGGTTGGCTCGATTTACCGGTTCGTCAGCTACTTGAACCCTTCCTATCCGGCCACCCAATCCTTTAAGGCCAACAATCCTACCGGCGAGTGGATGGCCATCGATCCGGTGACCGGTCCGGACGGCTTCGGTGCCGATCAGCCCGATCCGCAGATCGGCTGGTGCTACCTGCTTGTCACCAATACCGGCAAGGTGGACGATGCCGTGAAGGTCCTGAACGAGATGGCGACACCGGATACCTTCGCATTGATCAATTACGGCAAGAAGGAGGAGCATTACAAGATCGAGAATGGCCAATTCAAGACGCTTGTCAATCCCGAAGAAGCCAATAAGCTCGGGTTTGCCAACTTCGACTGGTACATTAAACGCAAGGATGCGGCCAACCTCACGAACACCCCGGAAGTGACGAAGCTCTATGAGCATAACATCCAGACCACGAAGGCGATGCGGGACAAAATTTATTTTGCCAAAGCGATTGACCGCCCGGCTTGGGATAAGTACAGCGCGGACGTGAAGAAGCTTCGCGAAGAGACGTTCTGGGGCATCATTACGGGCAACAAGCCCCTCTCCGCCTTCGACGAATTCTTGTCGAAATACGAGCAGATCGGCGGCAAGCAAATAGACGAGGAAGCCAACAAGCTCTTCAAATCCGAAGAAGCCGAGCGCAAGGAATTCGATGCCTGGTACGACAAAAATATAGTGCCTTACAAGAAATAAAGGATCAGGCTCGAAGGAAGAGCAGCTCCGGCGGGGCTTGCTCTTCCCTCCCATTCTCATGGAAACGGAGGATTGAATCATGGCGATCAAGACCGAGACCCTTGCCCCTGCAAGCGTCCCGAACAAGCGAACCATCGTCAAGGAGCTGATAAGGGACAAATACTTGTACCTGCTGCTGTTCCCCGGAATGCTGCTCCTGCTTGTGTTCCGTTATGTTCCGATGTACGGGGTGGTCATTGCCTTTAAAGACTACAACATCTTCGCCGGGATTCAGAAGAGCCCGTGGGTCGGCTTCGATAACTTCAGCCGGCTGTTCCACTCGCCTGACTTCTTTGAGATTTTACGCAATACGATCGTGATCAGCGTCTATAAGCTCGCCGCCGATTTTATCGTGCCGGTCATCCTCTCTCTCTTGCTGAATGAGTTACGCAACCAACGGTTCAAACGAGTCACCCAGTCGATCGTCTATCTGCCCCACTTCGTGTCCTGGGTTATTTTCGCCGGGATCATCGCGACGTTCCTGAATCCCGTGGACGGGCTGGTCAATTACATCCTTCAGGCGTTTGGCGGCAAAGCGATCGATTTTCTCGGAACTCCTTCCTATTTCCGGTCCATTCTCGTGGTTTCGCATGTATACAAGGAAGTCGGCTGGAGCACCATCATCTACCTGGCTGCGATGTCCGGTGTATCGCCTGAGCTGTATGAGGCGGCCCGAATCGACGGGGCGAACCGGTTCCGCCAGGTATGGCACGTCACGCTCCCGGCCATCCGGCCGGTTATGATCATTCTCTTCATTCTGAGTCTCGCCAACATATTGGAAGCCGGCTTTCAGCAGGTGTTTCTGCTTTACAGCCCGCTTGTCTACGATGTGGCGGATATTATCGACACGTATGTTTATCGCGTCGGCCTGGTCGATGCGGATTACAGCTATGCCACGGCAACCGGGATCTTCAAATCGGTCGTTTCCATGGTGCTGATCATTTCCGCAAATGCAATCGTCAAAAAATTCGGCCAAGAAGGGCTATGGTAAAGGAGGGAGCGGCATGGTCGGGACATCAGCAGGCGAGAAAATGTTTCACTTATTTAACTACGTGTTCATGTGTCTCTTGATGGTCGTCATGATCTACCCGTTCTGGTATATGATCATGGGTTCACTGAGCGATTCGATCCAGGCGACCGGAGGAGGTTTTTTTCTTATCCCCAAAGGGTTTTCCCTGGAATCGTACAAGGCCGTGCTCACGAATGTCTCTTTGCTTTCCGGCTTCCGGGTCACCGTCTTGTCCACGATTGGCGGCGTAGCCGTCGGCACCTTCTTTACGGCAACGACAGCCTATGCCGTATCGAAGAAGAGGCTGCGCGGTCGCCTGCTTTTCTCTTTTCTCATCCTTTTTACGATGCTGTTTAGCGGCGGATTGATCCCCACTTACCTATTGATCAAAAATCTGCACATGATGGACACCTATTGGGCACTCATTCTCCCCAATGCGATCGGAGCCTGGAACATCTTCGTTATGGTCAGCTTCTTCCGAGGCATCCCGGAGGAGCTGGAGGAGGCGGCCAAAATCGATGGAGCGAACGATCTGACGGTTTTCTTCCGGATCGTGCTTCCCCTGTCGAACGCCGTTATCGCCACCATCTCCTTATTCATTGCCGTTTCCTATTGGAACGATTTCTTCTCCTCGGTCCTCTACATCAACACCAAAGAAATGTGGCAGCTGCAGATGGTGCTCCGCGATCTGATCAATAACACGAACGCCGCGCTGGAGTCTTCCGGTGTCAATGTCAGCTACCAACGAAACATCTCCGTCTTCACCGTAAAGATGGCGGCGATTATCGTCGCCTCGATCCCGATCCTGATCGTCTATCCTTTCCTGCAGAAACACTTTGTCAAAGGGGCCATGATCGGCTCGATCAAGGGCTGATGGAAGGGATGGCCCTCCCATCCCACATTCGATAAGGAGCAAGTCATGACAATTCTTAAACCATTGCTGAACGATTGGAATTTCAAAGCCGCCGGGGAGAACGAGTGGCTCCCGGCTGCCGTACCGGGCTGCGTGCATAGGGATTTGGTAAGAAACGGCGTTATTTCCGATCCGTTCTTCGGAACCAATGAATATGACCTTCAATGGATTGACAAGAAGGACTGGGAGTATGAAACATACTTTGATGTTTCCCCTGAACTGCTGAAAAGCGACCGGGTGGAGCTCGTCTTTGAAGGATTGGACACTTATGCGGAGATTACCCTCAACGGCCGGCCCCTCCTTCGAACCAACAATATGTTCCGAACCTGGAGAGCGGATGGGAAGCCGCTGCTCCAGCCAGCCGAAAATCACCTTCATCTCCTATTCCGCTCGCCTGTTCATGAAGGTCTAGCCATTCTGGAGACCAAGCCTTACGGTCTTCCCGCGATCAACGATCATTCCGAGGATGGCGGACTTGGCGAGCGTAAGGTCAGCGTATATGCCCGTAAGGCGCCTTATCACTACGGCTGGGATTGGGGGCCCCGGTTCGTAACAAGCGGCATTTGGCGGGAGCTTTACCTCGAGGCCTGGTCGGATGCCCGCATGGCGGACTTGTTTATCCGCCAGGACGGCGTCACGGCGGACCAGGCACGCCTGACCGCGTTGGTCGAGGTGGAGACGAGCCGCGGCTGGGAAGGAGAGCTGGTGCTGTCGAGCGACCGTGGCCACTCTTGGACCAGGCCGGTTTCGCTTACACCCGGACATCACCGGATCGAGCTCGAGGTGGAGATCGAGCGGCCTGATCTCTGGTGGTGCAGGGGGCTCGGTGCCCCAGCGTTATACTCCTTCACAGCGGAGCTGAAGCATTCGGAGGGGAGTACGGCAGTGCGGACGGTCCGTACCGGTCTTCGCTCCGTTCGGCTTGTCCGGGAGCCGGACGATTCCGGCACTTCCTTCTATATCGAGCTGAACGGAATTCCCGTCTTTGCAAAAGGGGCAAATCATATCCCGAACGACAGCTTCGTCACGGAAGTGACGGCTGAGCGTTACCGTCATGAAATAGCGACGGCAGCGGAGTCCCATATGAATATGCTGCGGGTCTGGGGCGGAGGAATCTATGAGCAGGACGTGTTCTATGATCTATGTGACGAATACGGACTGCTCGTCTGGCAGGATTACATGTTCGCCTGCAGCATGTATCCCGGAGACCCTGCGTTTATCGAGAACGTGCGTGCCGAAGCCCAGGACAATCTCGTCCGGCTGCGTAACCATCCCTGCCTTGCGTTATGGTGCGGCAATAATGAAATCGATGCAGCCTGGTCCCATTATTTGGAGGACGCCGGTTGGGGCTGGAAGGAGCAGTATCCTGCGGATGCCCGCCGTGAAATATGGCAGGACTACCTAGAGCTGTTTCATAAGGTACTCCCTGAAGTTACCGAGGCCTATGCACCGGGGGCCTCCTATTGGCCGTCGTCTCCTATGGCGGGTCTTAGCGAGGACGGGACCCGGCATTCCGGCTATACATCGCAGAGCGGCGACATCCACTATTGGGGCGTATGGCATGCCGAGGAGCCCTTCGAAAACTACAACGTGTATGTCGGGCGCTTCATGAGCGAATACGGCTTCCAATCGTTTCCCGAGCTGCGGACGGTCCTCTCGTACGCCCTTGAGCATGATCTGGAGCTGACCTCGGACGTCATGCTGGCTCACCAGAAGAATAACCGGGGCAATCTGCTCATCCAAAGCTATATGCGCCAAGCCATGAACGAGCCGAACGATTTCCGTTCGTTCCTCCACATGAGCCAGCTGCTTCAGGCAGATGCCATGCGAATGGCCATTGAGGCCCACCGCAGAAGGAGGCCGTTGTGCATGGGCACGCTTTACTGGCAGATGAACGATTGCTGGCCCGTCGCTTCCTGGGCGGGTATGGATTATTTCGGCAGATGGAAGGCAATGCAGTATGCCGTGCGGGAAGCCTATCAGGATCTTACCTTGTCGATGGACAATCGGCCGGAGGATTCGGTGGCGGTGTATGTTTTGTCCGATCGGCCCTATGCCATTCAGGCTTCCTTACGCCTTCGTGTATACGACCGAAGCGGGCAGTTGCGCTCGGAGCCATACAGAGAATCCATTTCAGTGGAAGCCGGTTCTTCTTTACTAGCCGTGAATCTTCCCGTCGATAGCCTCTTGCAGGATGCCGCACCGGAGGACCGTTTACTGCTTGTGGAGTTGGAGGAGGACGGAGTCCTCACTGCCCGTCGTGTTCACTATTTCGTTTCGGCCCGACAGCTTCCCCTATCCCGTCCGGCCATTCGAATTAAGGAACTTCCGGAACCCGACGGTCCCGTGTACGTGCTCGAGACGAATGTACTGGCTTCCCGTGTCTGGCTCCTTTCCGAGAAGGAGGGCTGCTTCAGCCGGAACGACTTCGAGTTGATCCCGGGACAGCCGGAGCGGATCCTTTTCTACGCCCGCGCCTCCGATCCGGAGAATCCTGCGTTCGTTCGATCCTCCGCGGGCAGGCTGAACGTCACCTCCCTATTCGATCTATGTAAAAGTCCCCCCACGCCCTCCATCGATCAGCCTCAGGAGGTGCGTCATGGATAGAAAGCCTTTTGCCTACGGGACGGTTCTTAAAATCCAGCGGGAGTATTCGCTCCCCGACATTCGCCGGTCGCTCTCGCAGATCAAGGAGCTCGGCATGAACACCGTCGTCATCTGGCCGGCGGTGTTCTGGTGGGAGGACCGCACGCTGCCATCTTATCCCTTTCACACCGGACAAGAGATCCTGAAGATGGCGGAGGAACTCGGGCTGCAGATCATCATGGAGCTGGCGGGGCAAATTACGTCGCTCGAGTATGCTCCCGACTTCCGAATGAAAGAAGAATACTTCTGCGTCGACCCAAACGGCAACCGGCCGAATCTGGGTGCGATGCCCTTCGATTGCCTGAATTACAATCATCCGGAGGTAAAGACCCTTATCTCACGTCATTATGAGGAGGCCGCCCTTGCGTACCGCGATTTCCCGGCTTTGTACGGCTACGATATTTGGAATGAGACGATGTTCTCCTCTTACGACTCTTACACACTGGACGTCTTCCGTGAATGGCTCCGGAACAAATACGGCTCGATCGGGAAGTTGAACGACGTATGGGACCGCTGCTATACCGACTGGAAGCAAGTACACTTTACCAATTGGCTGTGGGCAAGCGTGATGCCCATGGTGGATTATAACCAGTTCAAGAAGGAGAACGTCGGGATGCTCCTGAAGGAATGGGCGGCCGCCGTTAAGGCCGTCGACCCCACGCGTCCGGTCATTGCCGACAATATCGGCTCCGGGCTGGTTAACGATTGGGCGTACGACCGGCCGCAGGATGACCGCAACGTAGCGGAGAACGTGGATGAATTCGGCATCTCGCTCTACCCTAAGGTGACGCCTCCCGGTATGGGGCCGGCGCTCCGCTGGGAAGTGCTCGCCGCAACCCGCTCGTGCTCCAAAACCGGCCGCTTCTGGATCTCCGAGCTGCAAAGCCACCACCAGGCGCTGTTCAACCCGGGCAGCCTGGTTCACCCGCATGAGCTCCGCTGGTGGAATTGGGAAGCGATCATGAATGGGGCCAAAGGGATCCTCTATTGGAAATGGCACCCGTTTCCAAAAGGCCTCCAGACCTTCGGCCGCGGCCTGGTCGACAGCCGGGGCGATCTTACTCCCCGGGCGGAAGAGGCGAGGCGGATCGCCGACGTCCTAAAGAGCAAAGCCGCTGCCTTCGAAGCTTGTATGCCGGTCCGCCCAAAAGCCGCCATCCTGTATGATAAGCTGAATCATGATTTTACCAAGGCCTTCACCATGAACTATCGGAGCTACTTGTCTACGTCCATCTACACCGATTCTATCGCGGGTTTGTACCAGGCACTTTGGGACAATCAGGTGGAAGCCGACTTCGTCACCCCGAGTGACGTGGGGGACGATAGGCTGGGCAGCTACCGCGTTCTGTTCGTGACGAACCAGCTTACTGTTGATGATTCTCTCGCAGCCGCCCTGATCCGATATGCGGAGAACGGCGGAACGATCGTCTGGGACGGCAAATGCGGGGAAATTGACGATAACGGGCTTCTGCACGCTGCCCTTCCCGGCGGACCGCTGAACGATGTGCTCGGCTTGCGCTTGCATGACGTGGATATCGAAGGCCTGCAGCTCCATGCGGCCAGTCATGGCCAGGCGGCTGCCGGATTTCGTATAGCGGGCCATTATGAGCGGAAGCTGCTTTCGCTTGAGAAACCCGACGTTGAAGTACTCTTCGCCTATGAGGATGGATGGCCAGGCATTACGCATACCCCTGTCGGGCAAGGCCGTTTCCTCATGATCGGCACGTTCCTGTGGCTTGGTTATCAGCAGCATCAAGACGAGGGGGTTAAGGCGTTCGCCGGAGGACTGGCCGACCGATTCGGCCTTCGGGGGTGCCGGTCTGAATCCGATCTCTTGAAGGTCACCGTCATGCAAAGCGAAATCTCGTGGATCGTCTGCGCGTTCAACTACTCGGAACAGCCTGTGGAATCTTGGGTAGAGCTTCCGCTCGAATGGGAGTCCGGGAACGAGGGAGAACCCGCCTCCTATTGCATCACCGATTTGAATAAGAATCTCGAACAGATCGCGGAGAAGAGAAAAGGAACCCTCCGCTTCCCCTGCCGGCTGGAAGCGCGGGACGTTTCCGTCTGGAGCGTGGAACGCCGATGAACGACCTGATTGCGTATCTCCAACCGCCGCGCCCGCTTAAGCTGCGCCGAAACCGGGTGTGGCGCACCTACCGGGGCGGTGCCCTGCTTGACCGGTGGCAGGGGAAGGATGAGCCCGTCCGCGACGGTCATTTTCCGGAAGAATGGGTGGCTTCTACCGTCAGAGCGCGCAACCCTGGGCGGGAGCCGCTGCAGGACGAAGGACTCAGCCTGCTTGCAGGGACATCCGATCCCCCCCTTTCCTTGCTGTCGCTCTTGGAAGCCATGCCTGGGCAAATGCTCGGCCAAGGGCACGTGGACCGCTACGGAACGAGCGTGGGCGTTCTGGTCAAGCTCCTCGATTCGGCCGAACGGCTGGCCATTCAGGTGCATCCGGACCGAGCGGCGGCGCAGCGCTTGTTTGGTTCCGAGTACGGCAAGACAGAGGCGTGGCTGTTTCTCGGCGGAAGGCGAATCAATGGGGAAGCTCCTTACGTGCTGTGCGGCTTCAAACCGGGAATGACGCGGGAGAAATGGGAACGGTTATTTGCCGACCAAGACCGGGAGGCGATGATCCGCTCCCTGCACAAGCTGTATCCCTCTCCAGGGGACGTCATGCTGATCCGCGGTGGACTCCCTCATGCGATTGGTCCCGGCAATTGGATGGTCGAAATCCAGGAACCGACCGATATCACTATCCGGACGGAACGGGTCACCCCCTCCGGGTTCAAGCTGTCCGATTCCTCCATTCACCAAGGAATCGGGTTCGAGAGGATGTTCGAGTGCTTCGACTATCGCACGTATTCGGAGGAAGAACTGCTCCGAAAGTGCCGGCTCCGTGACCAGATCGCAGGAGCCGGTGCCGGGTGGAGGGAGCGAAAGTTGATTGGGTATGAAGACACGCCGTATTTTAGCTTGAACCGGTTGACCATTGAGGCCTGTTCGGACGGTCCCTTCTGGGAATTGGACGGCCGATTCTCCATTGTCATCGTGCTATCGGGTCAAGGGAGGGTCATGTGGGCCGGCGGGGAATTGCCGATTGAGCAAGGAGATTACCTGTTTCTGCCGGCCCATCTGGGGCAGGTTCAATTCGCAGGGGGTCAGGATGGATCTCTAGAGTTGGCCCGTTGCTTTCCACCCTCGGTGGAATGATCCGATAAGAAGAATCGCGACCTCGACGGTTAGTCTCTCCCGCAAAAAATAATATTGATGGTCGGACTGACGTCCCTGTCCCTAAACAAAAAAACCTCCGAAACCCATCTGAGATGGGATCGGAGGTTTTTTTGTTACCGGAAATCCGGCGGAATGCGCCGGGCTACGCCCGTTAGGATGGCCGCTTCTATAACGGCATGCCTTACCTTGCTGACCACCTGTTCATTGAAAATACTCGGAATGATATATTGCTCATTTAGCTCGTTGTCATAGACAACGGAAGCGATCGCTCTTGCCGCCGCCAGCTTCATCGGCTCATTGATGGTCCGCGCCCGGCAATCCAGCGTTCCGCGGAAAATCCCCGGAAAGACGAGAACATTGTTGATTTGATTCGGATAATCGCTTCTTCCAGTCGCAAACACCCGCACGTGCGGTAGAGCCTGCTGAGGGTCGATCTCGGGATGAGGGTTCGCCATGGCGAAGACGATGCTGTCCGGCGCCATTTTCTGGACGTCCTCCGCCTGAAGAAGGCCTCCGCGGGAAACCCCGATAAAGACATCCGCGCCAACGATCGCCTCCTTCAGGCTGCAGGGCTTAGCCTCGACCTGGGGCTGCTTGGACAGCCAGTCCCACATCGGAAGCTCGTAGCTTCCGCCGTACACGATGGCCCCTTCGCGGTCCACCGGCACCAGCCGGGTGACGCCGGCCGCGAGCAGCATTTTGCAGATGGACACGCCCGCCGCCCCGATGCCGTTCACCACGACCCGGATATGCTCCATCCGCTTGCCGACGACTTTGAGCGCATTGATCAGTCCGGCAATGACCACGACCGCCGTCCCGTGCTGGTCATCGTGGAATACTGGAATGTCCAGCGTTTCGGCCAGCCGCGTCTCGATTTCGAAGCAGCGGGGAGAGCTGATGTCCTCCAGGTTGATGCCGCCGAAAATCGGGCTGATCGCTTGAATGGTCCGGATGATTTCCTCCGTATCCTTCGTGTCGAGACAGATGGGAAAGGCATCGACGTCCGCCAGCTGCTTGAAGAGCATAGCTTTTCCTTCCATGACAGGTGCTGCGGCATGAGGGCCGATATCCCCTAAGCCGAGTACCGCTGTACCGTCCGAAATGACCGCGACGGTATTTCGTTTGATCGTCAGCGAGAAGGCCTTCCGCGGGTTCTCGTGGATGGCGGTGCAGACCCTCGCCACTCCGGGTGTATAGACCCGTGACAGATCGTCGCGGTTCTTGATCGAAAGAGTCGGCTGGATCGAAATCTTGCCGCCCAGGTGGGCCAGGAAGGTACGGTCGGACACATTAATCAGCTTCGTACCCGGAAGCTCCTTAAGCGCCTGGATCACTTCCGTTTCATTCGAATCCCCAACCTGCACGGTGATATCCCGGACGGAAAAATCCGGCCCGGAGCGTATCACGTCGATAGACGTGATATCCCCGCCGGCCTTCGCGATGGCCGAGGCCACCTCTCCGAAGTTAACCTCCGCGTGAATCAGTTCCATCCGGATCACTACACTATTATAGGACATGTTCTTCCCCCTAAGCAGTTAACAGCTCTCGATCAACCGCGCCAGCAGCCCGGTGCGGAACGGGATTTCCCCGATTCGAATATATTCAAGCGGCGAATGGGCATAATCCCCGCTTGCTCCTAACCCGTCCAGCGTCGGAACCCCGAGGGCGGCAATAAAATTGCCGTCGCTGACCCCACCCGTTGACGTTTCTTCCAGCACGAAGTTGTTTTCCTCTTGAGCGATCCGTCTCGCCAATTCGTACAAGGCTCCCGACGACTCGGTACGTTCCATAGGCGGACGCGTCATTCCTCCCGTCAAGGTCAAGCCGATTTCGGGATGAAAGGGACGGAGCGCCCGGAATTCTTCCTCCAGCCGTACGGCATCCTCCCTGGAGGAGACCCGGACATCGATCTGCGCCTCAGCGTAATCCGCCACTACATTGCTGCCGATTCCGCCCTGAACGACCCCCACATTGACCGATCTTCCCGTCGTGAAGTCCGTCCAGGCGTGCAGCCGCTGAATCTGCAGGGCCAGCTCTTGAATAGCGGATACCCCCTTCTGGGGATTCACCCCGGCGTGGGCGGATTTTCCTCTGAGGATCAATTTATAACGGCCGCTCCCTTTGCGTGCCGTCTTGAGAGCGCCGCTCGGCTCCATCGGAGGTTCCAAGACGAAGGCGGCATGCGAGTCCAGAGCCGTCCGTTCAATCCAGGCCCGCGAGTTCGGGCTCCCGATTTCCTCGTCGCTGTTGATCAGCAGGATCACCTGTTTGTCCGCAGGGAAGCGGCCCAGGTTCTGAAGAGCTTTTATCGCGAACATGGCCTGAAGGAGCCCGGCCTTCATATCATAGACACCGGGACCGTAGGCATTTCCGTCACGGATGGTAAAAGGACGTTTGCCGGCTTCCCCTTTCGGCCAAACCGTGTCGTAATGCCCGACAAGAACAATCTTCTTGGAGCCGCTGCCCACCCGGCCCAACAAGCGGTCGCCTGCAACGGGATGGCAATCCCTCTCCACTTGTCCGCCGGTCAGCCGAGTGAATTGGGCCGAATACCAATCGGCCATTTTATCGTTAAGGGCTTTATCCCCGGAAGGGGAATCTCTATTAACACTTTCCTCCAGAAGCCTCAGAAACTCAGGAAGATAGGATCTAATCTGTTCTTGAATGGACAAAGACATCTTTCAAAACCCCATTAGTGGGAATGCGAGTTGGATCCGAACAACCGGTCGAGACCGTAGACCCGCTCCAAAATAATAATAAAGAGCAAACTAAACAAGATGACAACCGACGATAGAGACGCCACTAAAGGATCAAGGGACTCCTGCATATGGCTGAAAATCGCCAAAGGTAAGGTGGTTGTGGAAGGAGATACCAGGAATAGGGACACCGTCACGTTGTCAAAGGAAGTCAGGAAAGCAAAGACCATGCCCGACAGGATGGCCGGCTTCAACAGCGGCATGGTGATGTCTTTAAAGACATGGTAGGGCTTCGCTCCCATAATGTAAGCCGCCCGTTCCAGCGTATAGTCGAAGGAGCTGAGCCCGGTCAGCACCAGCCGAACGACATAAGGAATGGAGATCAGAATATGGGAGAGCAATAAACCGGTAAAGGTCCCGGCCAGCCCGATCCGGGTAAAGAACAGCAGCACCGCAATGCCCACAATGAGAGCCGGCACGGTCAAGGGCATGAGCAGAAGGCTGTTGATGACGCCGCTGCCGCGAAATTTATACCGGTGCAGGGCGAGTCCCGCCAGGGTACCGAGGATACCGGAGATCACGGCCGTTAAGGCGGCGAGCTTCAGGCTGAAATAGAACGAATCGATGAATTCGGGACGATCCAAGATTTTGGTATACCATTGGAAGGAGAACCCGACCGCCGGAAACGACAAATACTTGACCGAGGTGAACGAGGTCGGAATCACGACCAGGAGCGGCGAGATGACGAACAAGACCACCAAGAACGTAACGACGCCAAGAGGCGAAGGCTTTTTGATCATGAGGAGAACACCTCTTTATAGCGCTTGGTTTCGACCAGCCGGGTAAACAGCGTGACCAAGCCGACTGTGGATAACAGCAGCAGGAACGAGATCGCCGCCCCGACCTGCCAATTTAACTGGGTCATGATCTTCTCGTAGGCAATGACCGGAAGCACCTTGACGGAAGTCCCCCCCATCAGGGCGGGGGTAACGAAGGAGCTCATGGACAGACTGAACACCAAGGTCGACCCGGCCAGCATACCCGGAAGGGTGAGCGGAACGATAACGGTAAAGAACGTGCGGACCCGGCCCGCTCCTAGAATGGAGGCGGCTTTATATAGAGAGCCGTCAATTTGATAGAGACTGGTCGCCAGGGCCAGAACCATGTACACGATAAGGGAGTCGGTCAAGCCGATCACTACGCCAAGCTCGTTATACATGAGCCGGATCGGTTTATCGATCAACCCGAGCTTAAGCAGGGAGTTGTTGATGAGCCCCTTCTCCCCCAGCATGATGACCCAGCCGAAGTTCCGGATGACCACGCTGACCAGATGGGGAGCGATAATCAGGAACGTAATGATCCCTCTCATTCGGTTCGACACCTGGGACATGTAAAGGGCAACCGGATAGCCGAGCAGAAAACAAGCTCCCACGGTCAACAGACTGAGCTTTATCGTCCGCCACAGAATCTGCAAGTAATAGGGATCCTTCACGAAAAGCCAATAGTTCTCGAACGAAAATTGCTCCTGCTTGTCTTGAAAGCTGAGGATAAGAATATAGACCATGGGCAGGAGGAACACGCCGATCAGGATGACGATAGCGGGGGCGAGCAGCAAGACGGCGGTTCGCCGTTTCCGGTTGCGGCCGTCCTTCATGCCAAGCTCTCCTTCCGCGGGAAGACGAATACGTCGTCCGGGCTCCAGTCCAGCCATACCGGCGCACCCGGCGCCAGCTGGGCGTCATGCTCGATGCTTTCTACGCGCACGACCATGGTGGTTTGCCCGATGTCAACCTCGCATTCCGTATAGGCGCCGAGGAAGGAAACCAGCTTGACCACGCCTTTGACCCGGTTGCCCTTCTCCGCCATCTCAACATTCACGTGAATGGAGATCTTCTCGGGACGGACATAGATGGATACCTTCTCCCCTGTCGTCAAGGGAAGGCCGCGTTGGACGGCCTTTAGCGAAAGTCCCCCGTCTGTCGTAAGGCCAAGATCATGACCGGAGAGCTGGCCTACCGTTCCTTCGATCCGATTCGACTTCCCGATGAACGTATGAACGAATTCCGAAGCGGGACGGTTGTAAATATCCCAGGGGGTTCCGATCTGCTCGACCTTGCCATGGTCCAGCACGACGATCCGGTTGGACATGTACAGGGCTTCTTCCTGGTCGTGGGTGACGAAGATAGTGGTGACCCCGATTTCCTGCTGCAGCCGCTTCATTTCATCGCGAAGCTCTTCCCGCAGCTTGGCGTCCAGGTTGCTGAGCGGCTCGTCCAGCAGAAGCAGAGACGGCTCCGTGACAAGGGCGCGGGCGATCGCGATCCGCTGACGCTGTCCGCCGGACAATTGCTTAGGGTACCGGTCCGCCATATGCGGAAGCCGAACCAGCTCCAGCACCTTCCCTACCCGCTCCCGAATTTCGGGCTTGGCTACCTTTCTCAGCTTAAGACCGTAGGCTACATTCTCGAACACGGTCATGTGCGGAAAGAGCGAATACGTCTGAAAAACCATCCCCAATTCGCGCTTGTTGGAGGGCACCCCGTTCATTCTCTTCCCTTTGATCAGAAGATCGCCCTGGTCGGGCTCCAGGAAGCCGGCGATCATATTCAAGGTTGTTGTTTTGCCGCACCCCGAAGGGCCGAGAAAGGAGATGCACTCTCCCCGCTCGATTTGCAAGTTAAAGCTGTCTACCACAATATTAGAGCCGAAGCGCTTCTGGATATTGATCAGTTCTACATCATAGCTTTTGCTCACGGTCTTCACCTATTTTCCGACTTTTGGAGCGACTTCTTTATTGAAACGGTCCAACCAGTCTGGGGTGCTTTTGCCAACAACCTCAAGATCAAATTTAACGACTTTCTTACGATCGAAGTTCAGCTTGCTCTCGATGTCGGCCGGCAGCTTAATATCCGTGGCCGGATGGTAGTACAGCTTCTCGCCGTAGAGCTTCTGAACCTCATCCGACAGCAGGAAATCGATAAACAGCTTGGCCGCGTTCGGGTTCTTAGCGCCTTTTACAAGAGTGGCGACATTCGGAACCAGGTTCGTCCCTTCCTTCGGTACGACGAATTCCAGGTTAAGGCCGGCATCCTTCTGGACCAGGCTTCTCGCTTGCGTCCAGGTCGTGTAAACGGCCGTTTTGTTCTGCATATCCTGCTGCAGCTGTGCGGAGCTCTTGGCGAACGTAGGCAGGTAGCCTGCGATCGTCTTGAACTTCTCAAAGCCGGGATCCATGCTCTTCTCGGAGCCGCCGTTGGCGTAAGACAGCATGATCAGGGCCGACCGGCCGAAATTGCTGGAGATTTCCGCGATGGACAAGTTCCCCTTCATCTCGGGTTTCGTCAGGTCGTTCCACGACTCGGGAATCGGCAAGCCCTTGGCTTTTACCAGCTCGGCATTGTAGGATATCCCCATCGGGGTAAAGTTGACGGCGACGCCGCTGTTATCCTTGACTTGGAGATCGGCGCCGACCTTCTTCATATTCGGAATATCTTTATCGGAAAGGGTATCCCACAGTCCTTCGACGCGGCCCCCCTCCTGCTCTCCTCCTTCAATAACCGTCAAATCGATCTGAGGGGAAGCTTTCTGGGCTTTCACCTTGGCCACGATTTCGGTGGATACACCGGAGACGTAGGACAGCTTCACATCCGGATATTTGGCGTTGAATTTCTTGAAAATCTCATCCTTCATCATTTGCTCAACCGTCGCGCCGTTGCCCGCAATCACCAGCTGTTTCTCAGGAGAGAGGGTAGCGGCAGCCGAGCCTGAATCAGCGGGCTTGGCCGATGAACTGGCGGTCTTGTCGGACGTCGAACCGCATCCAACGAGAACCGTTCCTAATACAGCTGTGATGGTTAGCAAAGCACCTAATTTTTTCATATGTACCCTCCCGTAATTCGTTCACCATATGTGAACACTGTTTTCTATTTATGAATCTCAAGTAAGTTTAGCATGCGCTTACAGCCATTCGCAATCTTTATTTTTCAGCTAGGAAATTAAATTTCCTTATGCTAAACTATGGCAAAAAGTAACGGGAGCTTCCCTAAGGAGAGAATGAAGTGAACATGGATAATCACCTTTCATCCGTCAAGAACGGCTGCCGGCTGCTCAAGATGTTTCTTGACTCCCATACGGAGATGGGCGTGACGGAACTGAGCAAGCAGCTGGAGCTTTCGAAAGGAGCGGTCCATAAGCTTCTGATGACGCTGGAAAGCGAGGGCTTCATTAAGCAGAACAAAGAGAACAAGCTATACTCTCTGG
This sequence comes from Paenibacillus aurantius, assembly GCF_032268605.1. Lineage (NCBI taxonomy): Bacteria > Bacillati > Bacillota > Bacilli > Caryophanales > Paenibacillaceae > Paenibacillus > Paenibacillus aurantius. The sequence continues at coordinate 1,960,201 of NZ_CP130318.1, read as the reverse complement.
GGTATACCTTGTTAGAGCTCGGCAACCAGGTTCTCCGGAACCATAACCTCACGGATTTCGCCAAGCCTTATCTGGAGAAGCTGGCGGATAAGACGCAAGAGCTCGTTTGTCTGTGCATACGCGACGGAGATGATGCCATCTATGTGTACAAAGAGGAATCCAAACACCCGATCCGGTTTAATGTGGACGTTTTCCGCCGGTTTCCGCTCTATGCCACCTCCGCTGCCCGAGTGATCCTTGCCTTCCAGAGCGAGGCTTTGATAGACGATGTCCTCTCCAGCGAGATCCGGACTTATACTCCCTCTTCCATGAGGAATCCGGCGGAAATCAAAGAAAGATTGAGCGCTATACGCCAGGCAGGCTATGAAATCAGCTCCAATATGCGCAATGAAGGAGTGACGGGAATCGCGGCTCCGCTTAGGGATGCGAACGGATCCGTCGACGCCTCGATCAGCATCATTGGCCCTAGCGATCGCGTCCTTCCGGTTGCCGACTCCCTGGTGCGGGAAGTCGTGAACACGACAAAAGAGCTCTCCAAGCAATTCGGGTACCGTCGGTAAGCGTTTGCTTATCGGGTGACCGCCTCCAATCTCCACAAAAGTAAACACGATAAAAATCCCGATATCAAGAAGATATCGGGATTTTTATCGTGTTTAGATCAGACCGGCCTGCTGCAGCAAGCGTTCGATGACGACGGCCGTTTCCGCACGGGTGATGTTTTGAAGCGGGAAAATTCGGCCGTCATACCCCTCGATGAGATGATGGTGAATATTGGTTGAGGCCGCCTCGCGGGCCCATGGGCTGACATTGCCGTTGTCCTTAAAAGTATTCATGAGCGGAGTCTGCTGCTCCGGGGTCAGCACCGTTTCGACTCCGGCCAGCTTCATCGCCCGGGACACCATGACCATGGCTTCCTCGCGGGTGATCTTATCGTTCGGACGGAAGGTTCCGTCCTCGTACCCTGCAACAAGCCCGTAGGCGGCTCCAATGCGGACCGTTTCCTGGAACCAATCGCCCGCCTTAACATCGGCAAATGTCTGGTCTTTGTCCGTATGGTGAAGCCCTAATGCCCGGGTAAGAATAGCCGTAAATTCGCCTCGGGTAATCTCATGGTCCGGCAGGAACTCCCTTTCGCTCGAACCGGAAATCACCAGCCGCGCGGCCAGGTTCTCGACGCTTGCTTTTGCCCAGTGGGTGGAGATGTCCTCGAACGTTTTCTTGTTGGAAATAACCGAGTACGTACTGTTGGTCAGGCTGTTAAGGACCGCCATTACTTTTCCATTGGCTTTTGTCACCTTCGTCGGGACGTGACCCGCTCTTCCATCCGGCAGGATGACGACACCCGTCGTGATTTGGCTTGGATCGACGCCGCTCGGAATGACAATCGTACGCTCTACGTAGGCATCGAAGGTCTTCACTTCGATTTCTTTGCCCTGCTGGATTACCCTTATCGTGAAAGTAACCGCAGGAGCTATTCGGGTGATGCTTCCCCCCGATGGATCGTTTAATCGAACGTCCGCATCCGGAACCTTGGTGACTTCGATCAGGACCTTGCTGTCTGAAAGCCCCGCGTTCGAGCCGAGCAGTACCAAAACGGAACCGATATCGATTTGCTCCACCGGCAGCCGGTATTCGGCTGTTTCGGTTTGAATGACGAGTGTCGCGTTTTTGTCCTCCATAGCCTGGACCAGCTGGGCGGTAAGCTCAGCGGCTACCGAAGAGGAGCCGTTTCGGACGGGAATGGTGATGATCACCCCGTCTTTTTCCTTACTCAGCCGGTCGTTCAGTTTTTGAGGATCGAAGACGACCACTGTTCGTTTTCCATTAGCATCCTCTGTGACCGTACCGGAAGCGATATCCCCCTGAGACGTACCGTCCAGGATGATGGCTAGGTCGTTGCCGGAGTTCCCCGGAGGATTACCGTTGTTATCTCCATTTCCATTTCCATTTCCGTTTCCGTTGCCATTTCCAGGTCCATTTCCGTTCCCGCCGTCCGGGTCTTGACCGCGGAGGTTGGTGATGTTAATGGTCTCCACGGTCTGGTTGCCGGCGGCATCCAAAGCGTAAACGGTGTAAATTCCGTTGGCGGTAACATCAAATCGGATTTGTGGAAGAGAAAGGGCCGTTCCTCCGCCATTTTCGAAATACTCGGCTGTCCGGTCACCCGCGGCCCATCGGATAACCATCAGTTTGTTGCCGGTTTGGCTGCCTTCTATCGCATACGCGACTTCGATGGTGACTTTCGTACCGGTCGGATGGGTCGGAGAATACGTTAAGGTCAGTTGGGGAGCCGTTTTCACTATGTTCTCTACCTGGATGGACCGCAGCTCTTCATTTCCGGCTGCATCTTTCACATAAACGGTGTACACCCCGTTGGCGGCTGCTTCAAAACTAGGAATCGATCCCCCTGTCGATACCTCTGTTCCACCCTGGTGGAAATAACCGGCTTCTTGATTGCCTTCCGCCCATTTTATCGTGGCGATGGTATTGCCTGATCCGATGGCTTTCGCATCCACCAATACGGAAACGGATCCATTGGTCGGCGAAACGGGGGATGGGCTGAGTTGGATTTCCGGCTTCGTGCGGTAAATGTTGCCGATTCCGATGGTTTGCGCCGATTCATTTCCGGCCGCATCCTTCACCTTAACCGTATAGTCCCCGTTCCCTTCCGCTTGGAATTGCCCGTTGTCCAGCGGGTAGTCCCGGCCTTCCGGATCCGCCCAACGAATAGACTGAACGGTATTGCCGTTCTCACTCCCGTAAACGGATGCCGTTACGCTAACCGTCACATTTCCATTGGTCGGGGCTTGATCATAGCTAAATTGAATGGTTGGGTTAACTTTCAGAATGTTAGCGATGATAAGGTCTTTGGACGAAAGATTACCGGCTTGATCCACGACATAGACGGTATAGAGTCCGTTTTGATCAGCCGCGAATCCCGCGCCATTCGTTATCACCGACTGTCTCGTTCCGTTTACCCACCTGATTTCTTTTACGCTGTTTCCGACACTCTCTCCATATACCGTAACCGCAACGGTAACTTGGACATCCTGATTGGTCATGGAAGTGGTATCCGGTGTCAGCGTAATAACCGGTGATTGGCGAACGATGTTGCTGACGGTGACCGTAACCACCGCTTCATTGTTCGCTAGATCTTTGGCATAAATGGTATAGGTTCCGTTCTCCGCCACGTCAAAATGATAGTCATTTAACGGAATGGCCGTTCCCTCTGCGGCAAAGTCCGCGATAGTCTTAACGCCGGCCGACCATTTGGCTTCCTTGATTCCAATGTCGGTCGAAGAGAAGGTTATCTTTACGTTTCCGTTTGTAACCGAAGGATTCGCCACTTCTGCCGTAAGCGCAGGGGAAGTCTGGTGAATCCAAATCTCCACCCCTTGGGTTTCATAGAGGTTACCGGCCCGGTCCGTCACCCGGAAGTACAGCTTATGCTGGCCCTCTTGGGAGACGACGAACGGATCGTTCAGCCGATACGGTGACCAGGTTGTCCGGTCATAGGAAATCTCTGCTATTACAATATCGCTGTCTGCGCTTGTGACAGACGCCGTTACCGCCTGATTCGTCCAGGTGCCCGGCGAATAAAGCCGGCCGTCAGCCGTTGTCAATCCAACCGGCTGAAGGGTCGGATTGGTTTGATCGATGGTTACGGTACGGGACACAGAGGTTTGATTTCCCGCTTCATCGGTTGCGGTGAACCTAATGGTGCTTGTCCCTTCTCCTGCCACGATCGGAGACGTATAAGGCTTCTCCGAATCGGAGTTTAAGGTATAGGTCAACACCACTTGGCTGTTGGCATCCGCTGCCTCTGCCGTTACCTCTACCGCCTGGTTCGTCCATGTGTTGTTGGAGTATTCCGAATGATCGGCTTTCTTCATCGATACGGTGATCATCGGAGTGGTCTTGTCAATTTTAACTGTTCGGGTGGTTGCTTCGCTGCTGTTTCCTACTTGGTCGACAGCCCGCAAGAGGATGGTAAATTCCCCCGTTTCGGTGAACGGTAACGCCGCCGTGTAAGGGGTCCACGTCGCGCCCCCGTTTTGCGAAACTTCAATGGTCTTGACACCGCTGCCCCCATCCGAGGCGCTTGCGGTCACGGCCACAGCTTGCCTCGTCCACGTGTTGTCCGGGTAGACGGTGGTATCCTGCTGCACCGCCGACACGGTCAGAACAGGCTTGGTGTTGTCCAATCGGAACCGGTTGGAGTGGCGGTACGCTTCGTTTCCATTGGCATCTTGGGCGATTATATGCAAATACCAATCGCCGTCCCCGGCTTCTTGGCGAAGCTCATCGCCGCTCGCAAACGGGGTCCAGCTGCTGGGGCTGGGGCTGGAAGAATCGGTGGTCCAGGCATATTTTAAGGTTGAGGGGTCTAAGCCGCCGCTTCCCCCGGCTGTAACCGTCACTACGCTGCCGGCCGTTTTGCTCCACGCTTCCCCTCCGTTCGTACCAAATACAATTTGAGGCAGGCTGACAACAGTGGTCGAATCCGTTGCCGTATTGTTGCCTGTATTCGTCTCGCCCCCGCCGCTGACGGCCGCAGTATTGACTAAGGTTCCAGGAGCATCCCCCGCTACGTTAACCGTCAGCGTTACCGGATAGGTTCCACCGGGGGCCAGGGAATCCGACCGGGTACAGGACAGGGGGCTGAGGGAACAGGTCCATCCTGCACCGCTCATGGCCGTCGCCGTCAGACCGGGAGGCAGCGTGTCCGTTACCGTCATCACGCCGGAGGAGGGAATCTGCCCGCTATTGGAAACGACGATCGAGTACGTCGCCCCTTCCTGCCCTTGCCTGAAATCCCCCGTGTGAGACTTGGACACCCTCAAATCCGGCGCACCGGTAATGGTTAAAGCAAACGTATCCGTCATGCTGTTCGTTATCCCATTAACCGTACCGGTTGCCGTGACCGTAATCGTCACCGTACCGACCTGTCCGGCTTCCGGGGTCAGGCTCAGCGTTCTCTGCCCCCCGGTTCCCGTGATCTCTATGGAAGAATTTCTAACCTTCGTCTGATCCGACGAAGTCCCGCTAATCGTTAAGCTTCCAACGGCCGCATCCCCTATGTAGAAGGGAACATCAAGCGCCGATCCGCTTACAACGGTTTGGTTGGGAAGGTCGTCCAGGACAGGATACGCCTCAACCGCCCCTATATCCACCGTCGCCGTCTCGTTGCTGTCAGCGGAATCGGCGATCCGGTTGATTCCCCGCTGGTCCATCGCGCCGGCATGGGCATTGTTTCCCGCATCCAGAGCGGGACTGTTGTTCTTAAGTCCATGTGTCTGGGTACGGCCCCCGTTATCGGCTAGCGGAAGCAGCCCGGCGTCCGCAACCCCTGTTAGGTTTCCGTTACTCCCATTCACCAGGTTCAAGGAACCGCCTGTTCCGATCAGATTGAAGGAACTGGCGATGAGCAGGGCCCCCGACGAATCCAGATCACTAGGAGAACTGCCGTTGCGGTTACCGGCCACGATCGTATTATGCATGGTGAACGAGGGATTATGATTGAGGTAGAGTCCCCCGCCTGTTCCCGCTGCACTGGTCGTATTATTGGAGATGGTATTGCTTTTCCAAAGCGCGGCCCCAAAATTATTATCGACGTAAGCCCCCGCTCCCTGCTGGGTTGCCGTGTTGCCGCTAATGGTTGTATTCTCCACGGCGGCCGGCGCACTGGTGTACAACCCTCCGCCGTAGCCGTTCATCACCTGGTTGCCTGAAATCGTGGTTCGCTCGATTACAATCGTTCGAGCGTTTATAGTGGCCGTGACAAAGGCCATTCCTCCGCCATACCAATTATTTAGAACGGTCGAGGTCACCTTGTTATTCGAAATGTCGGTTTCGGAGACGGTGACGTTCATGTCTCCTTCCACATAGAGACCGCCGCCTTTTTCCCCAGCCTGGTTGCCCCTAATGACGGACTTCGAGGAAAGGAAGGATCCGCCTTTGAGCCCGGAAACATAAACTCCGCCCCCTTGAGCCCCTGTGGTACGGGTGGAAGCATTGTTCTCGACAATGGAATTGTACAGGGTAATTGTCCCTGCGTTCCCCGTGTCCGCCCGAATCCCTCCCCCATAGCTGTAGCTGCCTCCAGCCTCGCCGTTCCGAATCGTCAGAGCTTCAAGAGTAATGGTAAAGCCCGCATAGTCAAGATTTGCATTCAAATCAAAGACGCGGTCTATCTTCCCGCCGTCGATCACCGTTAGGGAAGCATCTCCCTCTCGGTTGCCGTTCGAACCGATAATCGTAATATCCGAGTTGATATCCAAATCCCCGCTTAACGATTCATCCTCGTCCATTCCAGCGAGCATTAACGTGTAGGTTCCGGCAGGCAAAACAATCGTATCCGGCCCCGGCAGCGCATTCGCCTGCGTGATCGCGGCCCGGAGCGTGCATTTGTTCAGGCTGGTATTCAAGCATTGATTGTCTGAGGTGGTGGTATCCGGCGCATCTATAAAACTATTCACCGTAAAAGTGGCAGCCGAGACGTGAACGGAGCCGATCACGAAGGCGGCCGCCATGAATAACAGAAGGAAGGCTGCGCGCATAAGCTCCATTCCGAGTCTGGGGGGTCTTAATCCTTTCCTGACGATACCCAACATCGTTCCCTACTTTCCATTTCTATTTTTCAATGGTTGTCAAGAGGGCTATGGCCGTGATGGAAAAATCCCCTGTAAAGCAATGATGAAGTTCAAGCCCAAGTAAGGCTGCCTATTGTTATGCGGCTGGCTCGCTCCTGCAGCCCCTATCGCCGCCGGGTGCATGCTTACGAGATCGGAAGCATCTCCGTAGGCGGGAATGCCGCGGCGTCCGGGTGTAGCGGACCAAAGAACCCCCTCCGGAATTTGAGCATTGCCCGGCCCCGGACCGGAAACGGGAACATGATTGTGAACCGGCATTTCCGTCGTGAGCAGGGTTACCATGGAAGTCCCTCCACTTGCTCCCTGAATCCGATTGGTAAGACCTTGACCCTGTCCGGCCCCCATAGGCGAGGCTCCCGACAAATTAGGAAGGGCAAACGTCGTTTTCCCGTCCCCCCCGTACATCGTACCTAATAGGGAAAAGAGCGCGGTGTTCTGTATCAGAGGGATGAGCTGTCCGTTGCAGAATGCCCATCCCTTGGGAGCAAAATTCCCCGCAAAAATGCGGATCTCCCCTATAAATGGATCCATTTCGTTCCTCCTCAGTCCCTTGTCGGGAAAATTCCGCTGATACTAATGCAGTAGTTAAGCACGGAGTAAGGCTGCATGTTCGCATGGGCCTGGCTGCTTCCCGCACTTCCCATTGCGCTTGGGGCCATCGTCGTTGTGGGGGTCGCGCCGTACATGCTGGCGGTTGGAACGGCCCAAAGCTGGCCCGCGGGATTGACTTGCGATGCGGGTTTCGTTGAGCCCACTACCCCATGGATATGGGCTGGCATCTCATTCACGGTCAGCACATGCGCTTCCTCACCGGCGGATTGTCCCAGCGTCACTCCATTTCCAACGTGAACCGGCACCCTCCCGCGCAAATCGGGAAGGGCGAAAGTCGTTACTCCATCTCCTCCGTAAGTGACTCCAAGAATGGAAAATAAGGCTTGATTCTGATTAATAGGCAGCATCTGACCGTTGCACTGCGCCCAGCCTCTTGGTGCATAAGTAAAGGCAAACGCCTGGATTTCGCCTATAAAGGGTTGTGACATAAGCCGGTTCCTCCTTAAAATGGTTCTTACCTATAGGTTAAGTCTGTGACGGATAGATCCCATAGGTGGCGATAATAAATCGGATCGGCAGGAAAGGCATCATGTTCTCGTGGGGCAGATTCCCGCCCGCAGTCGAAACCGCTCCATTGTACATATCCGCTGTTCCGCTCGTCTGCGTGGTATAGGGAGTTAAAGCAGACTGCGCCCATAGGGCATTCGCAGGGCTGCTTAACGTCCCGGCTTCCGCCTGCGCCCTAACGGGATGACTATGGGATGGCATCTGGCCCTGCAGGAGCGTAACGGTCTCCGTTCCCGCCTTTTGCCCTATCATGTAGGCCGTACCGGTACGGGGGTTTTGCCCCATATGGACCGGTACGCGGCCCTGCAGGTCCGGAAGTCCGAAGGTTGTAACTCCGTCTCCGCCGTATATCGTACCGATTAGATTAAACAGCACGTCATTTTCCGAAATCTGCAGCAATCTTCCGTCACAAAGCTCCCAGCCCACCGGAGCAAAATTCCCTGCAAACATTCGGATCTCCCCGACATAGGCCTCACTCATCACTTACTCCTCCATCCGCCGTTTTCTTCCGGTTAAAAACAATCTCATACCGATACCCGCCATGCTCTTGACCTATCGGGACCATAAACATCGGTTCTTGGCCGAAGCGTTCATGCCGGATCCAGTAAGTGCCTTGCGGAAGGAAAGGATTCCCGTCCCCCCGAAACACCAAGGAAAAATGCTCAAAGTCCTTTCCCGCTTCGGACTCTTTCACACTGACCAGCTCCAAAGGAACGATGCCGTCATCGAAGACGACCTCTACCTTGTCCTGTACCAATTGCCGGAATGTTGCCGCGGATAGTCCGTTCATGCTACGTCACCCCTTCTCTTCCTGCTGTTACCGCTTGCTCGGGATGCCATTCCATTCGATGGTAAACGTCTCCCTGCTCGATTACCCGAAAATGAAGCCTTACGTATAAGCGGACCGCCGGATTGTCGATCTGTACGCTTAATCGCAGGGGAACACCGGCTTTAGCCGCCATGGACTGCAGCTTCCGGATCAGTTCGCTGCCTATGCCTTGCCCTCTGCATTCGGGAAGGAGAGACAAATCCACCAAAATCCACTGGTCGCTGTCCCTCCAGATCAGAACCTGCCCGATCCGCTCATGATTACTGTAGAGGATGGAATGCTCCGCTTGAGGAAACTGCTGCTCATAGGAGCGCCGTTGAAAGGTATACTGCATGGCGAGAAACGCCTCCGCCTGCTCCTTCCCCCAGCCCCAAGCCGTCATTTCGTCACTGCGCGTGCTTGCGTATAATTGATACAAAAAAGGGGCGTCTTCCGGAGCTGCCTGTATCCGTCGGATCAAGTCACAACCTCCATCTTGTGGGTTTCCGATAAGATCGTTTATACTACTCTAGTAATACCATAATTAGGCATTAGTCTCTAGTATATTTTAGTAGAAACTCGAATTTCATGATTTAACTAATCTTTCTAAATACCTTATAGGGCAGGCGATTCATGGATGGATTACAACAGACCAATTTCCCGTCGCAAATTTCTCACTTACGTCGGTACCGGAGCCGCAACCGTGGCGGGCGCTTCCACAGGCTTTGGCCTTATTTGGAAACCATCTCCAACCGCAGCTGCCGCAGACCGTTTGTACGATAAGAAATCTGCATCCATTCCCTCAACCTTCAACCCGATTTCCCCCTCCTCCCAGGATGAACTCCTGCTCCCCAAAGGCTTCCAATATGACATGGTCGCTTCCTATGGCGACAAAATAAATTCAAGCGGGGATACCTTTGGCTTTAACCCGGCGTTCACCGCTTTCTTTCCAATGGATAATTCGGAAAACCATGGCCTGCTTTATGTCAATCACGATGGTTCTTCCGCGGCCGTCCACGGAGCTCCTTCGAACGGCCACTTTTCGGCCGGCCAAATCCGCCAGATGCTCTACAGCCAGGGCGGCAGCGTCGTGGAAGTTTACCGCAGCAAGAAGGGAAAGTGGACGTTAGATCCTAATTCTGCTTATGCCCGAAGGATCACCGGTCTGGAACGGGCGGAACTGACAGGCCCTGCCCGCGGCACCGCGTCGGTGCGTACGGCGGGGACCGTTCAAGGGACACTCGCCAATCATTCCGGAACGGTCACCTTATGGGGCAGCGTCCTGTCCGGAGAAGGATTGTACGATGAAGCATGCCGTGTCGCCGGGCTGAATCCGACTCATTATGGGTGGGTTGTCGAAGTGGATCCGTTCGAACCAAAGTCCGCAATCAAGAAGCACAGCGCACTCGGCCGTTTCCGCCATGGAGGAATGGCGATGGGACTGGGCAAAAAAGGCCGCCTTGTCGTCTATATGGGCGACAGGTCCGACCATGCCTGTCTCTACAAATTTGTCAGCAAAGAAGCTTATCAGCCGGCCTTGGGCAAGGAAAATGCCAAGCTGTTGAACGACGGAACGTTATATGCCGCAGACCTGGTTAATGGCACTTGGATCAAGCTTTCAACCGCTGCTGTCCAACAAACGCTGAGGGACCACGCTTACCAGCCGCCTGCTGTGCTGCAGCGATCGAAGGAGAACCTGCTGGAGCTGTTCCGTGATGAGGCCGACGTCTATGTCTACGCTTACGAGGCAGCCCTCATCCTCGGGGCAACACGCACCGACCGCCAGGAGGGGGTAGCGCTGCATCCGGATACTGGGGATCTCTATGTGGCCATAGGCCAAAATGTTGCGAACGGCAACATTCACGGCTATTTGGCCCATCTCTCCGAGAAAGATGGCGACGCCGAAGCGCCAGCCTTTCATTATGATATTTTCACGGCAGGCGGCCCGCAGAACGGATTCAGCTCCCCGGGCAGCTTAAGCTTCGAGCCTAACGGAAACGTCTGGGCTTGCTCCGCCATCGATGCCGATAAAGTGAACAAAGGAAGCTTCGCCGCTTTGCAAAATAGCGGGCTGTATGTCTTCTCCACCGCAAGCCATACCGTGAATACCCCGGTCCAGTTTGCTTCCGCTCCGGTCGGAGCGCAATTCACCGGTACAGCTTTCACCCCGGGGGAATGTACCCTGTTTACCTCTCTGCAGGTTGCGGATACGGGAAACGGCAAGACACCCCAAGGCTGGAATGCCGATGCCGGGGGTTCTCGTTCCGCTCTGGTTGCCATAACCGGATTTTAAGCCATTAACGATGGAAAGAGGCGCAGCTAAGCAGCTGCGCCTTTTTCACGAGAAGCCTCCGTATTTATCCGCTTAAGCCGTCAGGCTGCCCCTCGGCCCCGATCTTACATCCTCACTTCTTTACCCGATTCGGCCGACTGATAAAGGGCGGACAATATTTTGATCATATCCACTCCTTGCTCGGGAGTCAGAATGGGCGCGGTGCGACCTTTTACGACATCGATGAAATGCTTCAAATGCTCCCCATGCGGTGCCTCGTTCTGTTTTAAAACCGGTACCAGATCGGTAAGCTCACCCATTGTTTCCGTGAAAATTTTGAGCTGCCCATTTTGAATGCGGGATCCTGCCTTCGTGCCTCTCAGCTCAACATAATTGGTTCCTTCTTCAATATTGGACGCCCAGCTGAACTCAATCTGCAGGGTTGCCCCGTTATCGAAACGGATAAAGCCGGTGGCCAGGTCCTCTACATCGAACATTCCATCTTCTTTCTTCTCCCCGAAATCGCTGTCGATAGAATCGGACATGTCGTTATTCGCGAATTTCGTATAGGTGGCCCCGGTCACCGCAATCGGTTTAGGATTGCCCATGAGCCAGACGGCCAGATCAATCATATGCACACCAAGGTCGATCAGGGGGCCGCCGCCTGACAGCTCCTTCGTTGTAAACCAGCCTCCTTTGCCCGGAATGCCTCTGCGGCGGATCCAACCACAGCGTCCGGTATAGATTTCCCCCATTCCGCCGCCATCGATAAAGAGCTTTAAATAACGGGAGGCTGCCGTAAACCGATTGTTGCGCATGGCCATCAATATTTTTCCGCTTTCCTTTGCCGCGTCCGCCATCTTCTGTGCTTCTTCAGGGTTGACGGCATCCGGCTTCTCCACAAAAACATGCTTGCCGGCCTTCAGACCGGCAATAGCTATTTCCGAATGGAAAAGATTCGGTGTGCAGATATCGATAGCGTCAATTTCCTCATGCTTCAGCAGATCCTGATAATTCGTATAGGCGTAAGGAATCTTATAGTGGCCCGCGTACTCCTCCACCCGCTCCTTGTTTACGTCACAGACGGCTGCAATCTCCACTTCAGGGTGCTCTAAAAGCGGTTTAAGATGGGCTGCTTTAAAAATATTTCCCGTACCGATAATGCCCAGCTTTATCTTGTGTTCCATCGACTTACCCCCTATTTAGTTTTCCAATCCATACCAAAACCTTATTTCAAAAAGACAACGCCTTGCGCATTCAGGACCTCATGCAGCCTGTGGATATCAATATCCGCCATATCACAGCCTTTATCGATGGCTTGGGAGGCGGCAACACCCGCGGATTGCCCCATCGCATAGCATGTTGCCTGCACCCGCATGGAAGACATCGCCACATGGGTAGCGGAGATGGATCTTCCTGCAACAATTACATTTCGCAGCCCCTTAGGCAACAAGCTCCGGTAGGGAATATCGTATCCGCTTAGTGTGCGCTCGTCGGTTCCCGGTTTGCCGTCCGGACTGTGAACATCGATTTCGTAGTTCGTCTGCGCCACTACGTCGTCGAACCGGCGCCCGGCAAGCAAATCCGCTTCGGTCAGGGTGTAATGGCCAACGATCTGATTCGTTTCCCGGACGCCGACCTGTCCGGGGATATGCGTAAGCGCATAGGTCTCGAATCCGTTACGCTGCAGGTAGTGCGCCACAGAAAATACCTGGCGGAGCGACTCCTTCTCGGCATAATTGATATCATCGATTTTGGCGCCGTTGCCCTTGACCCGGGTCATATTCACCAGCAGAGTGCCGTCGGTTCCTTGTTCCCAAAACAAATGCCTGCCCTGAGGAAGTTCCGCCTTATCCTTATAATAGTAGCAGTCCTCCGGAAGATATGGCTCTACCTTCTTTCCCGTATTGGTCATCATGAACATCAGGGTCATCGGCTGAGTCAGCCCGTCTTCCTCGCGTCCCGAAGTATAGTCGGCCCCGGCATCGATCGCGACGCGGCCATCCCCCGTGCAATCGATCACACCCTTTGCTTCCACAGCCACAAGTCCCTCGCGGGTATTCACGATAACGGCGGTCACCGTATCCTCTTCCTTGACGACACCAATAAAGCTGGCGTGATAGAGGACCTTAACCCCCTCTTTTTCAAGCTTAGTGTTGAGGTAATGCCGGACCAGAAAGGGGTTGTACTGAGGCCATATCGATTCGGTATGGCTTTTCGGCAGCTGATCCGGCAGCGTCTCGGCAATGATCTCCCGATAAATGCCGGTTACATTTCCGACCCCCATAAAAATACTTACATTGCCTAGCGTGCCCATCCCCCCCAACTGGCCGGAATGTTCCAGCAGGATGACCTTCTTTCCGGTGCGTGTTGCTGCAATCGCTGCGGCGCAGCCGGCCGGTCCACCCCCAGCCACGATAATATCCGCTTGATCGTATACCCTAACCTTTCGCGTAAAACTGTACTCCTTCAATGGGGTCGCCTCCTGACTTAATGCAAACCTTTCGTACGGTTCCGTGTTGGAATGGATTCTAAAGCTAGAAGAAAAAAGTGGAAAACGGTCGTCCCTCCGGCAATGCTGTATCGTCTTATGGGAGCAGCCGCTTTCCGCTCTTCTTGTTAATAATGAATCATGACTTGATCCTGCCCGGAATGTGGGACCTTCAGCAGCAAATACCGGCTATCTTCCTGATAGGCCCATCCCTCAGGGGAGCCGTTCAAGTCATCGGTTTCGTTCACCACGACGTCGTTGATCGTTATTTTTCGCGGTTTCTCCCTCATGGCTATCAGTACATGACTTGTTTCGCCGGCTGGATAAGTCAGCTCAAAGGATAGGAGATGCTTCGTGTCGGCGGGAGAAGTATTCCTGATATCCGCCAGAGAAGTTACGCGAGCTTCGGCGCATTCCCGTGTATCGAGAACAGGCTCAGGACAGCCGGGAATGGAAACAGATTGGACGTCGGGATTAGGCCCCTCTCCTTCCACGAACCGTTTCATAAAGATTGTCTTTACAATTTCCTCGGGATTCAGCATAACGGTGTCCGAACGGCTGTTGGAGATCAATCTCCAGTTATCCGGATAGCCGCCTCTCCACACTTCATCCTTACCGGACGCCTGCTGCTTCTCCGCGCTGGCCAATATTCCGTCCGCTATCTGCTTCCAAGGCCCGGAGCTGTCGTAGCGGGCGAGATCCAGCACTTCATAAGCATAAACAAGACCGTTCCACTGCACGGGTGAAGCCAGCCAGGAGTTAATGTAAGCGGAAGCACCGAAGATGGGGATGGTGCCATATTCCATCATAGGCCGCTCCTGCACTCCCCAGGTGTAGACAAAGGGCAGGCCGGCTTGCGCCCATTGGGCGGATTTTCGCAGATAACGGTCCTCACCGGTCATTTTATAGGCCTGAAGGTAAGCTCCTGCGGCATTTCCTGCGGCAAGGATATCAGGCGCATGCAGAGGGACCTCCCACGGCTGACCGGCACGCGGCACTTCCCCCATAGAACCCAGGGCGGCAAGTCCCTTAAAGCCCGCCTCTTCCGCTTGCTTATTGCCCGTCATGGCCGCATATTTCAACAACTGCTTTGCGTTCAGAGCCGTCTGTCCGAAAAGAGGAGTGCCGTTTTTGCCGAGAGGAGGATTAAATGCCTTCTCCTTGTCGTATACCCAGGCGCCTGTAGCATCCTGAGTGTCCATAAGAGCCTGCATCTCCCCTTTCAACCCTGCCAGCATCTCCTCCATGTATCCGACATGGAAAGCAGCCTGAAACTGCGGGATATGGTAATCCGGATCGCCCAGCTTCTTCTTGTCTGCCATGGCGCCGAGCGCCTGCGAGATGACCTGCTCCACTTCCGGTTTCCGGTCCGGCTCAGACATGCCCAAAAGCTTAAGGCTTACCATGTCGGCAGGATACTGATTCGTTCCCCAAGACAAGATGTTGACATGGCGCCAACCGCTCGTTGCCGAATCCCAGTAGGTTCGCAGATACGCATCTAAACCAAGGTCTACTTGTTGTTTAAAATCATAGACCTGCGGAGCAGCAGGCAGTGCGCCTTCCTGCTTCATATACAAGTCCACCGCTTTGGCAACGGAATCCGCTTTCGAGACCGTGATTCCGGCTTTAAGTTCGATGGGCTGGCCAGCCTTCAAAGGATACGCCGTTTTGGCAAGCTCCTGATTTTCCTTTACCCAGGTCGGCACGCTTAACGCGGACAGCCCCATCACGTGGTTGCTTTGGTTCTCGACCCAGTTGGGCGAAGCGAATTTAGCTGCTGGAAGCTCATGGACTCCATCCCATTTCTGATGAGGGTCCCAGCTCAAGCTGACGAGCTGCCCGCCTTGGCGGACCGCCATTAACGGAACCGTAATCTTGTACGGATGAGGAACGAGACGCAAAGAGTCCGGTGTGTGAATATCCAGCTTGCTGGAGGATACTTCGTCTCCAACCAGCCATTCGAGCCCCGGGAATAAGGCTTCCTCTTTCGCGCTGCCGAAGCTTCCTTCCCCTACTGTAAGGACCGGTCCAGTCATATTCAGCAGTTCGGCATCTTTATCTGATTGAATATGCTGCTTGGCCCGAATTTGTACATCGCCGTTCTTCAAAGCAAACCCAAATTCGTAGCTCCAACTTCTGCCTGCGGAATCCGTTGTCTCTCCCTGGAACGTAAGCCTCTGCTCGCCTGCCTCACCTCCGGCTTCGGCCCGGGTTGGGTGGAAAGCGACAGTTTCCGCGCTGTTATCCCCTTGACGCACAACGGCACCGGCAAACGGCTGCGTACTTGCCATCAGCTTCCAGCCCTGTTCGTCCTCCCATCCATAGACCTGATACTGCCCGTACCCGAAGCCCGATTTGGGGGCCACGAAGCGGATACTCGGATTCTCCAGCACAGCATCACCGGTCACAGGGTCCACATAGGCCCGCGTACCGTCCGGCCTGCCGCCCGGCAGCGCCTTGTTTTCCTTTAGGACGGGAAGGGCAACGGAATAGCCTTGTTCGTATCCTGCGGCATGGAGACGGACCTCGACTCCCGATGCACTTTCCGATGCCGCTTTTATTTTCCACGTGACGGTCTTCGTATCCCCGGGGTGCAGATCCGGAAGAGGCTGAACTCCTTCCCCTCCATAGATTCCCAGGCCTCCGGAAAGAACAAGCTCCGCCTGCGGGCTGAAGAACGCTTTACCGCCTGTGTTGGAGATATCGACCGTAATTTCCGCATCCTCCCCGGCATGCAGAGCCGGCTTGGAGCGCTTAACGGACAAGTTTGCACCAGCCGGACTGGATTCAAACCGTACTTCATCCAGTGTCAGGACAGCATTCGTACGATCCCCGCCCTCCAGGTCAAGGCGCAGCTTCGTGATCTTCCCTTTCCACAACGGGTGGTCGCCAACGGGAATCACATATTCCCTCATCGCCCCGTCCGCCGTAATGGTAAAGTCGAACCGGCGCGTTTCTGCATAACCGGACGCGGTGTCCGTCGCAAAGAAAACGGATACGAAATTGCCCGCTGTTGCAGCCATCCGGATCTTTAGGGTTTTGTCCCTCTCCCCAATCACGCCTTTCAGGTTATCGATTCCTAAGTTAGGATCCGAGCCGGTGACCGTTGTCCGCAGCAACCCGTTCGCAATGCTGAGAGGAGTGAGATGATGGATAGGAATCCACCCTTGGGAGTCGCCGTTTTTGTTCCAGTCGTACACCGGCAGAGCAACGCTTTGGAACCGGACATAGTCGGTTTCCCACGACGCTCCTCCCACAGGCCCCGTATAATGCAGATGGAGACGAACGGTCCGGATCGTGCCCTTCCAAGACGGATGCTCCCACATTTTGACTAAGTATTCCTGGTAGTTCCCATCAGGAGAGATGGGAATACGGATTTCATTGTCATCCGTATAATCCGGAAATTCATCCGTCGTGAATGATATCCGCAGAGCATCCGCGGTCCCGCCGGACACCCGGGTTCTGATTTTGATTTCGCCCAGTTTGTCTGCCGGCTCTCCAATGAAGCCGGACTCCATGGCAGGGGCGGATCCATATACCGCAGCTGAAACACTTCCGGACTGCGCTTTAAGTTCGCTTAAATCCAGGACAGAGCGCCAGCCATCCGTTCCGCTGAAGAATTCAAAGCTGAAATCCGAATGGTCCGCGATCCTAATGTAATCGATGCTGACTTCGGAAGGCACGCTCGCGGCCGGCTCCAAGTCCATTCTCAGCCTCCGTACGGTTCCTTTCCAGTTCGGATGAGTACCCGCACTCACGGTATACTCGTGAAACTCCCCGTCGGATTTAATCGGAATCAGGATTCTCTTGCTTTCGGAGAGTCCCGGGTAAAGATCGGTATCGAAATAGACGGCGACGGAGTCTCCCTTGGTCGCCCGCATCCGCAAGGTAAACGATTGATCTGCGGAAGCCGTCAGCCCGACGGGATCCGGCCCATACCAAAACGGATCCGCTTTGTTTAATTTCAGCTGCAGGCTTCCCTCCTGTACCTGATAGCTCTCCACACCGTTCCGGGACTTCATCCAGCCTTCGGCATTGCCGTCTTCATTAAACTCATAATTGATGGAAGTCGTTGTCCCCGCTGCCGAAGCACCAAAGGGAACGGGAAACCCGGTACAGATGATGAGGAAAATAAGCACGGTCACGAGCGTTCGGAAAGTGCGATTTCTTTTCATTCGTTCCACCTCCATTAATGGTTGCGATGATGCCGCTTCTCGATGTGGGTGTAATTCGGACAACAGCGACCGCTGCCTGAAACCAGGTTCAACTTTCTGCTGTCATCCTCTGTAATCCCTCTCCTCCCTTCCGAACGGTGACGCGGTGACGGCCGCTGAGCAGCACCTTTACGCCGGCGGGAACGGACAAAGTGCAATCGAGCACGCCGTCTTCTCCTTTCTTCCACGCCGCGTGGACAGGGCCGTACCGGGTGGGGACGGTGCCTTCCGCCCAAACCAGACCCCCGGGATGGGGCTCAAAGCGGATCGCCTCACCTCCGGATTCGGACACGTCAATTCCCAAAACAAACTGCGTCAGCACATAAGTGGGAGAAGCCCCCCAGCCGTGACAGAAGCTGACCGGGATATGGTCCATCAGATAGGTCGGTGTGTTGCCTTGGTACGGGCTCGGCACCGTACATGCAGGAGTGGACGGATCGAATGTCTCCCACCAGGTCGCAGCCCCCCTCTCCACCATGCCTCCCCAGTACGAACGGACCAAGCCGAGCGCCTCCTCCACCCGGTTTAGCCAAACCAGGCTTTCCAGCACAATATGATAGAAGAAGGCCCCTTTCAGTTCCGGCGTCCGTCCCTGCAGGAACCATTCATCCAGGAAGAGGTTCGCCTCTTCCTGCTCCATCACCCCGCACCAAATGGCGGCAAAATTGGTTTGGGCCGTTATGGACGCTGACAGTCCTCCCGCTCCGATGCAGTCAGCGAATACAGGGGAGCCCGGAACACGCATCTTCCCGCGGATTGCTTCCCGAAGGCGGTCCGACCGCTTAAGCCATTCGTCTGCTTGGTTCGTTTCACCAGCCGCGAGGGCCAGGTCCGCCGCTGTCCGCAGCGCTTTGTAATAGAAGCAGGACATAGCGGTGACCCGGTCCCTGCGATCGATATAATCCGCCCAGTCGATAAAGCACCACCAACCCGGCCTATCGGCTCGGGCGAAGAGGCCTTCCTCATCCTCCTGCTTTTGAAACCACTCCATTAACCGGTACACGGAAGGCCACACTTCGCCAAGAAAGGAACGGTCTTGCGAAAAAAGCCAATGCTGGTACACGCCGAACAGCCAATGCGCATTGAAGTCCGGAAGCATGAACGAGTTTCGCTCGGGCCCTGTACCGGGTATCGATCCGTCCTCATTCTGGATTCGGGCACCCTGCAGGAGGCACTTCCGGAGCAGAAGCTCGTCACCGTATACATGGTAGATGACCTTTCCCATCACCACGGCGTCCGCCACCCACAACGCCTTCTCCCGCAGCGGGCAGTCTTCCAAGTGATCCTGGCTGTTCACCAGCGTCGTGTAGGTGCCGATTTCCCATATCCGGTTCAGCAGGGGATCGCTGCAGAGAAACATGCCGGCCGGACCAAAATCGTAATGCACGGACTCGGTCTCCAGCCGGGAAATGGTGACGGAGGACGGAGCGGCTTGCAACGTCACGTACAGAAAACGGAATGCCCGCCGGCCGAACGGCTTCAGCCGGTTTTCCCCGCGCTTCAACACGAAGGTATCGTAGAGCTTCAGATCCAGCGACTCCCCGTACCATAGCTGCAGCACACCACCTTCGGGCGCCGTAAGCTCCAATTCGGGATAACCAACCACCTCCTTAGAGTAATCGAAGACAACCCCGGGAAGAGAACCGGGTTTTCTCGCATCAATGGTCATGCAGCAAACTTGGCCGGAAGAAGCCAGCATGGTCTCTTCCCCCTCTATACAGCCGAAGTTGGCATCCGTTCGGACGACGGCTTCAGGCTTCAGGAGCTCCCGGTATAGAAAAGGGATCTCCCGAGGCAGAAGCCTCGGCCACCGGGCATCCGGTGCACCAGGCCGTTCCAGTCCGATCGCGCCCCCCCAGTCGGAGTCGTCATACCGGACACCTTCCCATCCGTCTTCACGGTCAGCCCTATAAATCTCGCGAAACCCATTCCAGAGATGCTGCCTTGAAACTTGTTCCACCCACCGGGGAGACCTGCGTACCTTCCAGGTGGAATCGCTTGCAATGGTGACCATTCCCGATCCGGTTGCCATTTCAAGCTCTGCAATCACCCCGCCCGCACCCTGCATCTGTCCGGTGACGATATCCGTCGTACCGAAGTTATACGCGAGCACCGCGAGAACATTTTTCCCTGGCAGCAAGTCCCTTCCCAACTCGTATTCGTCGTAATATTTCCAGTGCTGATCGGACGGAGAAGGACCTCTTCCGATTTCCTTACCGTTTATATAGATGCGGTATTCCTGGTTTGCGGACATGAAAAGTTTCGCATGGAGAGGCACCTCGTCCAGCAAAAATCCTTTTCTAGCTTCCATATAAACATTGGGCGTTTCCTGCGGCAGCTTGATCCAGATCCATTCCGCCTGCCAGTCCGTTTTCATAGGAACTTCCCTTCTCCCTGAGAAAGGCAGAGAGTTGACGCGGCCTGGCTGCCGGTCCTCTCCCTGCCTATTCTTCCTCGATTTACTGTAAGATTTTTTGTACGTCTCCTGTTACTCCTTCCGCCATACCAATGGCATCCATATGGAAACTGCCGGCCGCCCAGCGGACTCGGTCCATCGGTTCCAGCCAGATTTTGATTTTGGTCACCTGATCTTTATAGGCCCAATCGTTCAGGTTCACGGCAATGGTGCTCCATTCTTGCGGCTTTACATCAGCGGCGGCTTCCAAAACATGACTTCCGCTGTAAACCTTAATGCGTGCCGTGTAAGTGCCGGAGGCTGGCCCGTCAGTCGGATGGATGCCAAAGAACAAATAGGGCTTGCGCTTAAAGCTAAAGGGTGTGTCGAATGATTTGGAAACCCCCGCACTTTCTCCCAATTGGACACCGCTGTTCATGAGGACCGCTTTTAGGGAACGGGCGCCGTTTAGCTGCAGGGAACTGTCGGACTCCACCCGGGAGACATATTCCGCCTTTGCCCAGCCGTCATCCGTACTTTCAAAATCCGAGATCATCTTCGCGTCTTTCAACTGCTTCGGCTCAATCCGGACCGCTGGGTTTTCCTGCGGAATTTCCCGGAGAGCGAGCTTTGCCGGATCAAAAGCCGGTGCGATCTCTCTCCAATCGGAAATGCCGATGATAGACTTAGCGAATTCCGTTACCTCAAGGGAGCGGCTCGTATCGATGTACTTGAACACATCGTAAATATACTTGTGTTCATACGGGATGTTTTTGGCTCCGCTAATGTCCGGGTCGTGCGTCCAGAGACCAAGGTTCAAGCCGTATTCCCCCGCGTGGTCCACATGGCGGTGGAGAATAAACGAATCGATGCCATCGAGAAAGTTCGTGATGTAATAGGCGTAAGCATAGGCCGCAGCCTGTATCTTCTGTCCTTCAAGAGAATTGTCCAGACTGTGGAAGCCCTGCTCGGACAGGATGATCCGACGAGGCTCGCCGTTATACAGCATACGGGACTGCTTCAAATAGTCGACGAGGACATGCAGGTTCTTGAAGGTGATCTTCTTGGTATCAAACCGGTCCGTCGAAGTGGGAGCATTCCATGCCTTCGGATCGAACAGGTTTTCCGGATAAGGATGATAGGCGATGTTCCAAGGGATATCGCCTTGGCTCATCATTTCTTGCTGCAGCGTGTCGACGATCATCCGGCCATCGTAGTTGGTTCCAGTGGATGGCAGATCCTCATCCCAGTTATGCGTCAGGGAGATGTAGACTCTTGCCTGGCTGTAACGGCTCTTGAGAACCGTGTTCGTCAGGCGCACGGTCCGGCCGTAATCCTCGATAAACTCACCGATCAATTTGCCGGACCCCATGTTGTACCAGGCCTCGGCGGCGTCAACCTCGTTGCCGACGATGTAATTGACCGCTCTTCCGTACTTCTGGTCTTCGCGGGTATACCGATCAGCCAGGAAGGCGGTAATCGCCTTATAGTAATTGGTGCCGGTCTCATCGGTCGTATTGAAAGCATAGACAATTCCGTTATCGCCCGCGTCCGGATGGATCAAATAACGGTTGGGAGTCGTGCCGTCCATATTTTCTTTGTAGGCGAGCAGGATGAGAGAGACCGTCACGCTGTTATCCGACAGGCTTTTGATAGAGTTATCGTTCGCCTCGACCCAATTTTTCTTGAAGTAGTATTTCTGGCCTTCATACTCGTAAACCAACGTGTTAGCGGGGTTCACATTACCATCGATGTACAGCGCACCCGTATAGGTCACGTTCAAAGCGGCATGGCTGATTCCCAGATCCTCTGCGTCGCCAACCATCTGCACCTGCAGCCCCTTCTTGCTTGCCGCTGCGGGGAAGGGATAACGGTTCGGAGCGAGGGCTTCCGGATTCGTGACATAGTGAGCCCGGTCGATCAGTTCGTACGTTCCGTCCGCAAGCTGGGCCGCTACGGCAAATTTGGAAAACAGTCTGGAGCGCCCGTTCGTGTCCTTCAAGTCCGTTTCAAACGAAAAATTCGCAGAGACACTAGCTTCGGATAGAGGGGTTTTCCCCGTTAATGCCGTCTCATCCTCGTAAGGCTGCAGTTCAAAAAAGGCGATGCTTCCCGAGCCGTATTTGGAGAGAGCTTCCGGCTTGATGGACCCTGCGATGACGATCTTGTCCAGGGAGTCTGTCAGTTCGTGTCTGCTGATCTCACCCGGATAGACGACGATGGGAGCCAAGTTTTTGAATCCGATTTTGTCAATTCCAATCTGACCCGAGCTCGCCCCGTTTCCGCTGAGAAAAGTAAGCTTGAACTGCTTCAGCAGCCCGGTCCAAAGGGAATTGGCGGACAAATTGAAATCATAATCCGCGTATCCGCTGCCATTGGGCTGAATGTCGAACACCGCCGACTTGGCTTCATTCCACTCCGGGCTCTCCTCGGTGATCCAATCGATCCGGACCCGGTCGAACGCGGAATTGTTGCTCATGCTGACTTCCAAGGTGTTCAGCGATCCAATATTGTGAAGCAGCGGCGGGGAAACCAGCACGGGAGCGGAATCCGTTACCGTAAGGTTGAGTTCTCCTCCCGCTGCACTGGCCGAGGCGCCCTGGGCCGTAAAGCCCTCGGTCTCCCCCTCGATGTTGAAATCCATGTCGAGCGTATTCGAACCGCTCAAAAGGTCAATCTGGTAATTGCCGCCCCACCAGGCATAGCCCGGGTCGCCGTCCCGCAAGCCGGCGAGATCGTAATTAAGCATGAAAGAGAATTCGATCTTGGTAATCCGGTTTCGGTTTGCCCAGTCCGCGACGGATACGCCAACCTCATTCCAGCCATTGGGATTGATCTTTACGATGCTTTGGAACTTGTCGTCGCCGTTGTACAGGCTTACCCGAATCAAATAATCCTCGGTTTTCCAGCCATAGGCATTGGCGGCAAACGTCAGGTACTTTACGCTTGAGAGGTCAAGGGGGACGGAAAATTCCTTGTACATTGTTCGCCACTCGTACGCCTTGACCTGTCCCGATACGGCCTCCAGAACATGGGTGCCTTCATACGGGGATCCCGGACTGTTTGCCGTTTTGGCCGTATAACGGACTTCCGACACTCCTTCTCCCTTGCTCCATTTCCCCGGTGCGTCCACCGAATCCGGTGTGTTGAAGTCATCGATCTTGATGGAAGGATAAAAGCCCGTCACATGCCGGACATTCGGAGATTCCTGCAGGGTAGAGTCATACTTCCCTGCGAGAGCGATTCCCGACGGGATCCACTGGAGTCCCACGGCAAAAACCAAAGCAACGAGAAACAGTCTGTTCCACTTTGTCATCTTCTTCCTCCTTGTTATGTAAAATTCGCTCGGAATCGAGCTTCAACCGGTAATCACCCTTCCCGGATGCCAGACGGATTTATCCATGCCGCCCTCCGTCACCTTCCATTCCACGAGAATCGGCCCATTGGGTGTGTGGACAGCCCCTTTGCACTCCGTGAGCCCCGGCAGAGCATTTGGCATAAAGTCAAAGGTCCGGTAGCCCGGTTCAAGCGGCTGGATCCCGAGGATATAGCGGCTGATCCAAACAACGGGAGTGCCCGACCAACTGTGGCAGAGGCTCATCCGGTAGGACCCGTAAGCCGTGTACGTCGTCTGGGCATCATGATAATCCTCCCCGCGGGTAAGCACAGTGCTCTCCCAGAAGGTCGTGGCGCCTGAATCCAGCATGGAGCCCCAAACAAGGGAAATGGCCTCCCACGCTTTTTCGTGAAACCCATACCGGGAGCAGCAGTCGGCAAACCAATAAGCGGATAGAGGGGTCAGCGGGTCCTTGAGCTCGCAGTTCAAGAGAAACGCCTCTGCTTTTTCCGTAGAAACCGAACCGCTCATGATCCCTAGAAGTGGGGTGAGAAGCGCCGACGCGCCTTCCAGAAAGACTTCCTCCGGAAGCTTCGGTCCCTCTCCTCTTACCTCGATCCCCAGCTCGGGCACGTGTGCGGCCAGCCGGCTGATCTGTGTCCTCATGAGTTTATAAATCGCATTCAGACAGTACCAGGATTCCTCCCCGCCCATCGGCACCCATTCGATAAACGAAACCTCCTGCCGTGCATGCGTCAGAAAGAATCCGGTCTCCTTGTCGGTGTTCTCTTCGACCCACCGGAGATGACGGGCAATGTCCTCCCTAAGCTCCAGAACAAACGCGGCATCGCCCGTCTCCAGATAATAATCCCACACTCCGCACAGCCACCATAAGGTGTAGGAGGGAATGGAGTTCATCCAGTAACCGTAAGGTGTTTGACCCAGCTCCCGAATGGAACGGCGCAGGACGGAAAGATCATCCCATAGAACATAGTCCGCCTTGGCCGCCATGTAGATATCGTAAGCCCAATTTAGGCGATCCCTTTTAATTCCGTCCCACAATCCGGTCTGATGGCAGACCGCGCTGGTATGTACCGAAACGTCGTAGATCTTCTTCATCAACGGATTGTCACATTCCAGTCCTCCCACCTGCTTCATGGGAACGCCGACCGCCTCAAATTGGATTTCCAGGTGGAATCTTTCCTCCGCACCCGCCCCCACGATGAACTGAACCATTTTCATGCCCTGGGGATTCGTCACAAAACGGCTCCCCGGCTTCACGACGGTGTGCTCCGTGATGCAGGAATCATAGCCGTGCAGCTCATGCAGCGATTCCGCCCCGTTCCATACTATCTCCACTTCGTCTGAGCCCCGGTTCTCGATATGGAATCGGATGTTCATCTCGGAGGGGAATTCCACAAGGGCCTGGGGCATGTCGGTCCAGTCCCGTTCGGCCTGCTGCAGGCGAAGTGCCTTCCACTCGTTTTGCTTCATCAGATGATAAAAAATATAGCGCTCGTTCCGGGCATCCGTCTCACCGAGCTGGAGCGGCCGAACCCCGTTTCCGGTCAAAATCAGGGAGCCTCCGCGAACTTCGGCTCCGAGACCCGAGGCTGATAGGCAGTTAAGGCTCTCCATGCGTTCGGCGGCAATGTCGCCATATCCGCCGGCCACAAACCAATCCGGCGCGTTGTCCAACTCGCCGTATGGCTCCTCCCCGAGCCTGCACACCATCTCCGCCCGGCCGTCGTCCGCCTTCCATGTTTCGTCGGTCGGAAGCCAGAATCCGTCTCCCTGAAGATAAGCGATACAGCCGACGGAGCGGTCTTGGAGATGGATGTTGATGGGATGGATCGGCATAGGTTCATTGCAGCGAATCTTCAAGGTAAGGGTATGGACACCCGCTTCCAGTATATCCGGGAAGCTGTCAACACAGGTAAAGGCCATCGATTGCCGCGGATGCTCCGAGATGGCGCCCAGCAGGCTCCCATCCAGTTCCACCTCCGCATAGCCCGTACAGGCTATGCGGAATTCCATCCCCCTAGTCTCTCGTGTGAGGGTAAATTGTCTGCTCAAGTGGACCATCCTCTGACGCTCTCGGTCCGGATGCCAAATCCAGTTCGGGACTTGGCGAGTTTCCATAGGTTTGGTCATGGTTTTTCTCCGTTTAGGGTATTTGCGAACCTTTACATCTTAAGCGCGCCCTGCGTAAGTCCTTGAATGTAGTATTTCATGCCGAAGCTGAACAAAGCGACGAGCGGGATCGAAGAGATCATGTAAGCGGCGAATTCCACGCCCATGTTGGTGATGCCGAATTGATTTTTGAACTGCGTGAGGCCGACGCCGATCATCTGGATTTCGTTGGATTTGATGGTAAGCAGGGGCCAGATGTACTCGTTATAAATACCGACGGATGACATGATGAAAAGCGTCATCAGCACCGGCACGGTAAGGGGAAGAACGATTTTAAGAAATACGGTGAATTCCGAAGCCCCGTCTATTTTGGCCGAGTCGAACAGTTCATTGGAGAGCCCGCCCATGAAGCTCCGGCAGAGAAAAGTGCCGAATATTTGGCCTCCCGCCGCCGCGCTGATAATGATGACCCAGGGGGTGTTCACCAGCCCAAGGTCGGCGTAAAGGACATAGGAAGGGATTAACGTCAGGACGCCAGGAATCATCATGATCGCCAGCATCATCATGAAGAGAATCTCCTTGCCGAGAAAGTCTTTCTTGGCGAAGGTGTAGCCCGAAATGGCCGACAACAGCACGACCAGGATGCTGCTGATGGCCGCATACCCGACAGTATTCGCCGTATACCGCCAAATGGCCTTGAAGGCAATCTCATAGTTCCCCATCTGCGGTGGGGTAGGAAGCGACCAAAAGCCTCCGAGGATTTGGGCATTGGTCTTGAAGGAAGAAATCAGGGTAAAAAGAATGGGACCGAGCGTAAAGATTACGATGAGACCAAGAATGGCGTACAGCACGGCCTGCTGGGCGATTTCAGCCTTTTTGCGAAGCTGGACCGCCGGTTTTACCATACCGGTCCGGGGAACAAGCGTTTCCGATTTAGTCAACCTAATCACCCCCTTTAGTCGGCAGTCTTGATAAATTTCATGTTGATTACGGTGATCAGGAGGATTACAAAGAACATGCTGACGCCTAGAGCGGAAGCATAGCCCAAGTCACCGAACTTCGTGGCCGCATAATACATCTGTAGAGCGGGTACGTAGGTGGAATCCATTGGCCCCCCGCCGGTTACGATAAGGATGGAACCGAAATCCTGTACGATGCCGATGAGAGCCAGCACGATGAGCAGCTTGAACTGACCCGCGAGCAGCGGCAGATGGATGGAACGGATGATGCGGAACGACTTGGCCCCGTCCAGTTTGGCCGCCTCGATCACTTCGTCCGATATGGCAATAAGCCCCGAATACATCACGAGCAGCTGCATGATGCCGATGAAAGGAAATCCCATAAAGATGATGGCCCACAGCGCCGTGTCCGCGTCGCCGAGCCAAGGGTGGGCGAAGGAACCAAGTCCAATGACGTTCAGAATCTGATTGATCAGTCCGATATTCGGGTCGTACAGGTTTTGCCAGACCAGAAGAAAACCGACGGACGGGATGACCATGGAAATGACGAATGAAGTCCGGAACAGATACTGGGCTTTGCTGTTTCTCAAGTGATAGATCAGTTCCGCCACAATCAACGGAGGAATAAGGGTCTTAAACAGACCGGTGACCACGAGGATGAGGAGGTTGACCGTGCCTTTGGACACATAGGGGTCGTCCAGCATCCTCCTGAAATTATCCAGGCCGACGAACGTACTCCGGGATCCCGGATTCCAATCATAAAGAGAATGGAAAAGTCCGGAAAGAGACGGATAGTAAAGAAAGACAAGAATGAGCGAGAAGCTTGGAAGCAGCATGATGTAGGCGTATTTGTCCTTCCACAAACGCTTATAGAGGTGCGGAGTCCGTTTAACCGTCCAGAAGATCAAGACTGCGGCCAGAAGCAACGCCGCCGCGATCGAACCGTATTGGATGGCCTTTTGCCGGAAGGCCGCTTGTTTGCCTTTCTCGAGAAGATGCCCGACCTCATACTGATAGACCGCTCCTTTGTCAGATGCGGCGTACAGGTGCTTGCCGTCCGGACTGAACCGGATCTGGCGTCCGGCCCCGGCTTCTTTGGCCGACCAAAGCTCCCGGCCCTTCAGGCTGCCCACATAATACTTGCCTGAGTAGTCCGCATAAGCCACATAATCGGCACCGCCTGTAATATGGACGGATGTGATGACGTCTCCGGCAGGGAGCTCGGCAAGCTTATTTCCGCCTGCATCCAGGATCACGACCTTATCTTCCGACGAACCGACCACGGCAACCCCTTCATCGGAGATGGATACCGAGTTGATGCTGCCCGAAATCGACGTTTTGACGACAAGCTCCCCTTCCCTGTTATACACGTAAAGGAACTGGTCGGCTCCGGCCGCGGCCAGCCATTTCCCGTTGGGAGAGACCTCGGCGCCGGATATTTCAATCCCGACTGGGATTTCTCTTACGGTTTCCCCCTGCTTATTCAGCAGGTGCACGGCATTAGAGCGAAAAAGCGTTATCGCAATCACTTCTCCGTCTGGAGTGGATGCAATCGATTTGACCATCTTCCCCATGCCCTTAGACCAGACGGGCTTGCCCTCGGCATTGAGGAGATATACATGCTGGTCGTCGGAAGAAACCAGCAATTCCCCGGTGTCCAGCATCGATACGCCTGTTATGACGTTCTTTGCTTCAAACCGGTAGACCGGCGTACCGTCGGGCTTGAGCACAAACGCAGCGGCGTCCTGAGTGCCTATTGCGATCCGCTCGCCGTCGGATGCGACGGATAGTGAGTTTACGTTCATTTCCTTTTCCATTTGCCAGAGGGGCTCCGCCATAGCCGGATGAGCAAAAAGCAGCAGGGAGCCGGCCAGCATTAGATAAATAAGGAGTTTTTTCATGGGTTCTCCCTTCTTCCGGGACGATCATTGTCCTTTGCTCCGCGTCGTGACGGACGCGGAGCAAAGAGAGGGTTGCTTACTGCCTGACCGGAGGCTTGCGTTCCGGGTGCTCCAAATCGGATATCTCCCATTTCTTGCGCTCTTTCATCATGGTCTCAAACTTCGAGTCAATATCAGCCTGGTACTGCTTCATGAATTCGTCTACGCCGATCTGCCCGCTGAAATACTTGGAGATCAGGCCGACATAGCTTTGTACGGAAGGCTGATAATCGTACAGGCCGCGTGCCAAGACATTGCCCGGGCTCGGAAGTCCTTCCGTGTTTCCGATGGCGCTGAAGGATTCGAATGCCTTCTTCATGCTTTCCGGCAGCTCAATGTTGTTCAACATCGGGGCACCGGTCATCGAGGCGTCTTTGGAATTCTGAACGGCTTCCATATATACCTTGAAGCCTTTCGGACTGGTGAAGTACATCATAAAATCAATGTCGAGGGCGGTTTGCTCCGCATCCTTCTTGACGAAACCGTAAAATCCTGTATTGACATGGATCGTGCGGGCCGGCGCCTGGACAAGAGGACCTTCCATCGAAGGCATGTTGAAGTAGCCGAATTCAAACGGCTTGACTCCGCCGCTCTCCCCTGTCTTCTCGGCATCCTTGAAATCCTTCGGAAGCTGCCAATAGGAGGAGGGGAGGGCAACCATTGTCGCCGCCTTGCCCGTGAGGAACAGCTTGTAAGCCTGATCCTCCGACATGCCCATAAAGCCTTGGGGAGCATAGCCGAAAAGCTTTTTCAGGTTCTCATACACATCCCGCCAAGCAGGATTGCCTTCGATTTTGTACGGGCCTTCTTTGTCGTGGATAGCCTTCAGCATGCGGAGTTCGTTTGGTGACACCTTGGCCCGCGCATCGTTATAGGGATCCTTCAAGTCAAACTTCCAAGTTTCGTCTTTCGGCAAATAAGTATAGTCCCCGCTCTTTGAACGGATCTGGTTGATGTAATCCCGGAAGTATTGGTCCGGGAATATTCGCATCAGCCAGCCGGCCTGACCGCTCCAGAGCGAAAGGGCGTTTCCGCCGATGGAGAAAGGCGTATAACCGGCGTCCTTGATTTTTTGAAAGGCGGCCATAAGCTCATTGAAGGTTTTGGGAGGGGACGAAATGCCCGCCTTCTGGAAAATCTCTTTGTTGTACATCCACAGAATCTGCACGGACTCAATGTTCAGGGAGTTGAGCTGGTCAAGCTGGGGATCCTCTAGATTGATACCCATCCCCTCCAGGTTGAGAGCCTCCTTCCAAGGTTTGCTCGTATACGGATTGACTTTCTCCAAATAAGGCTTGAAGTCGACAAATTTCTCTTTTGCCAGCTCCGAGTTTTCGTTCGTCATGATGAAGTCCGCTTCCGGTTTCCCGGCCGCAAACTGGGCCTGCACCCACTCACGGTAGCCCTGTGCCGGTTTGACGTCAACAATCACCTTAACGTTCGGATGCAAGGCCGTGTAGGATTCCGCCATCTTGTTCCAGACTTCCGCCGATGCTCCCCGGAGATTGACCCGTATGGTACCTTTGAGCGGGTCCGCGGTCGGAGCAGGAGTGCCTTGTGCCTTTAGTGTTTCTGCCGGTTTGACGCCAGGGGACTCCGTCGTCTGTCCGCTCTTTGTGCATCCCGTGATGCCGACTGCCATAGCAAAAGTCAGAAACGTATTCGTAACCTTAATAACCTGCTTCAAGCTTTTCACTCCCCTATGAATGATTGAAACCGCTTACGAAACTGCCTGAATTTCTTATTAGCCTGCCTCCACCTGTACGTGTTAAAAGGCATCACATCCTCTCTGTCGCGGTTTAAAAACGTTTTTGCAAAGGCAAGGAAGAAGGCTTGGATGGTGTGCTGCTATTGAGGCCTCATCCAAGCCAATTTTTACGCGGATTCTCTTGCATGCAGGGTGCAGGGCAGGACTATTCTTTGGGTGTCGTCATAGGAGATGCCGCCTTCAATCAGCTGAATCAAGAGATTCGACGCCTTATATCCCATTTCAAGCATCGGCAATTCAATGGAAGTGATGGCAGGACGGGCGGCCTGGGAGATGATACTGTTATCAAAACCCATTACCGCAAGATCGTCGGGTACTTTGTAGCCCAGGTCCGTCGCTTTCTCAATAACGCGAGAGGCTATGACGTCCCGGCCGGCGATAATGGCAGTCGGACGCTCCTTCAGACTCAAGAGCCTTTCCGTCTCGGCATAGCCGCTGTCGGAAGCAAAGCTGCCATACGCAATCAATTGGTCATCAACACCACCGAAAAAGGCACTCATCGCCCTCCGGTAACCGGTCAGCCGGTCCTGGGAAGCGTCGACCTCAAGGGAACAAGGGGTGATAAAAGCGATGCGCTTATGGCCTTTTCCGGCCAAATACTCTACCGCCAGGTAGGCACCCTGCTCGTTGTCCGCGTTCACGCTGTGACACTGACAGTCCGAGGAAGGGCGGCCTAGAAGAACGAAAGGAAACCGTTTGGCAACCAGCTCTCGGTAAGGCGTCTCTCCCATCTTCGTTCCCATCATGATCAGACCGTCCGCGGACTGTTTGCGGTATACGTCCAGCAAATGATCGTCCGGCCTTGCCGCTTGGGGTTTCTGAAAGGACAGCATGACATCATAGTTGTAGTTGCCTGCCGCCTGACCCATTCCTTTGATGACATCCAGTAAAATCCCGTTCTCCAACCCATCCGCCGTTTCCGATACAGCCAGCCCGATGTTGTTGGTCCTCTTGGTGACCAATCCCCGGGCGGACTGATTGGGGCGGTAGTTCAGGCGGTCAATCGCTTCGAATATCCGTTTCTTGGTTTCTTCAGCCACGTGAGCGGAACCGTTCATTGCGAAGGAAACCGTACATACAGCCACTCCTGCTGCTTTTGCCACATCCTTTATCGTTGCTGCCATATTAGTGTCCTTCCTTGTTTCGGTATAAAAACGTTTTTGCAAAATCGCTTTTGATATCAAAATACTACCATAACCAGGCTGTGTCAATATATTCCTTTAGGTATAATTTTAAAAAAGATTTCTTACCAAGTGGCTTTCATCCGCTTCCGGCCCGGCTTGTCAGGCTTACTCTACCTTCTGCATACCGCTTGTTTTAAGCTGCATCAGAGCCTCGCCGTACTGCTGCCGAAGCGACACCAGCTTGACGAGGCTGCTGTCGAGACCGCCCCGGCGGTTTCTCATGAGCCAGACTTCCTTGAACTCCAAAAGGATCCCGTCCAAGTCTTCAAGCAGCAGCTCCAAACGGCGCTCCCTTCCCGACAGATCCGAAGAAGGATCCGTCTTTAACAGACCGAGCTCCGCCCCATGCAGGACAAGCTTTATAGCCAGCGCATATTCCCTTTTAACAAGGGGGGCGTCGGAACAGCGCGGAACCGCTTCTTCCAGCTCCTCGGCAAGTGCCGTAACATGCTCTTTGACCCTGCTGAAGTCTTCTCTTGCGGGATCCGGCAGCTGCAGGAAATCCAAATCCTTATTCATATCGTTCCATTGATGATAATAAAGCGTGCGAAAGACGCCGCTGCCGTTGTACGCGGTCTGCTTCTCCAACAAATAATAGTTGCCCAGATCAACCGCGAATTGACCTAACCGGCATGAGCTGTCCTTGAATACGAACCGGTCCAGGTAGGCCGGTACATTTAGATGGCGGTTACGTTCCACGTTCCAGCTTAGGCCGGCCCCGTATACGAATCCGGCGTAACTGACCGGCAGGGGCTGCCAATGGCCGCAATCCCCCCAATCCGTTATCAGGTATCCTGCTGCACCGTACTTTTTGCCGTTCACGGCGGCAGTCAGCAAATTGGAATTCATATTATCCGTCAATCCGGTAATGGAGTTCCAGCTCGATGTACCCGGACAGACATAATAGGGAATCCCGGCCGCATGAAAAGCGCCGCAATCTTCCTCCGACGGACGGCTCGCATGATAGCCCCACTCCAGAACGATCACGTCCTTCGGCAGCTCGGAAATCAGTTCCGGATGCTGCTTGATGATATCCCCCCAGAACATCATCTTTTTGCCGAAACGGCTGACCAGCTTGTGTACCTGCAGCAGGAACTCCAAATAAACCCGGCCCTTGCCCCGCTCCTCGCATGCAGCCTTACTTCGGCCCTGCCCCAAATCGAACGTTTCATCGCACCCGACGTTGAAGAGACCGGAAGTAAAATAAGGCAGCAAATCACCGTATGTACGTTCAATCAGCTCCAGGCTTCTCTTATCCAGCGGATTTAAAGTCATGGGCTTGTCATATCTTCCCCATGGCGCTTCGCACCCTGTCGGACAGTCCGCCAAATCATTGAATTCCTTTCTTTCAAGCCACGGGGTCATATGTCCGAAGCTGTTCTGATTAGGAACCAGCTGAATAAACCGCTCCCTGCAGTATTGGTCCAGGAGCAGAATATCCTCGCCCGTGACCGGCGTGCCGGACTTCCACACTTCCGGAAAAGATTCGTATGCGAAAGAGAACCCTTCCACATAAAGCTGAAGCTGGTTCATCTTCAAATCGGCCATCAAATCCACAAGGCGGAACAGGGTCTCCAGCCTGGGAATTTTATTGCGGCTTATATCAAGCATGATCCCTCTGGCTTGGAAGTCGGGCTCATCTTCGACGTTCATGCAGGGCAGCTGTTTTCCATACTGCACGACTAATTGTTTAAGCGTACTGACGGCGTGGTAAGCGCCCGCAGCGGACGCATACCGGATCAAGACCCCGTCGCTTGTGATGCGAAGCATATAAGCCTCTTCATTGGTCATCTTGCCAATCATTCGGTCAAATCTCAGCAGGCTTGGGCCCACCGGCGATGGTCCGACTGCGATGGCGGGTAAGATACCGGTTTCGCGGAGTATCAAATCCTGCAGCCTTTGGGCAATGGGAAAAATCGCTTGCTTGTCCTCCTCGGGGAGGCTTATTCGATACCCGCTGGTAAGCCTCAGGACGGACGGCAGCGGCTCCAAGGACTTTGGGTTGGGCACCAGATTGATAAGCTCCTTCTTCATTGCCTCATCTCCTCAGCTGTATGATCATACAGCGGATTACAAAAACGTTTTTGTTCCTTACGGTTTGAAGATACTACCAAAAGGAAGCGTTGTCAATTACCTTTTTCTTTTCTTATTCGACATGTAAGGGATGACACAACAAAGGGCCTGCCATCAGGCAGGCCTCATCTTTTATACGAAGTTCCCTCCGTCACTAGAAGACCAATTGATTTCTTCCGCTGTCCCCCGCCGGTCCATCCGGCACCTTGGCCAGCTTCTCCATTTCCATACTGGCCAAAATAAAGGGAGCCTGCCCCATGAACTGATCGCTTACCATCTCCTCATTTATATAGTAGCTGTACGATCCATCCCGGTAAGGGCGGTTACCCAACCCGGCTCCTCTGCATATTTTATGTAAATGCACGCCCGCTTCGTCTTTCTCCACAAGATGCTCCAGCAGCCCTTCATAGCTCTTGAAGGCGAGCTTGCGGTAATAGCGGGACAAGTAGCCCAGCCTGACCCCTTTGGCAAGGGCATAGATAAACATGCAGGTGCCGGAGGCTTCCAAATAATTGCCTGTCCGGCTGCCCTTATCCAGCACTTGGTACCAAAGTCCGCTGTCGGCATCCTGCACCTTCTCCAGGGCTCCCATCATCCGTTCGAAAACTCCGGCGATGGTTCCTCTGTTGGCGTGATCCCGAGGGAAATGCTCCAAGGCGTCAACGATCGCCATAGCGTACCAGCCCATAGCGCGGCTCCAGAAATGCAGAGACTTTCCGGTAGCCGGATCACACCATTCCTGCTCCTTGCTTTCATCCCAGCCGTGATATAACAAACCGGTTCTCGGGTCTCGGGTACGCCGTTCTACGGTCAGGATCTGATGGGCGACCTCGTCAAACAGATTCGCCTGGTCAAAGGTTTTGGCATATTCAGCCAAAAAGGGAGAGGACATGTACAGTCCGTCCAGCCACATTTGGAACGGATAGATTTTCTTATGCCAGTAGCCGCCTTCCGTCGTCCGCGGGTGCCCTTTCAACTGGGCAGCCAGTAAATAGGCGGCCTTGGCATAACGCTCTTCCCCGGTGCGCTGGAACAGAGGGAACAGCACTTTTCCCTGATTGATTTGATCCAGATTGTACTCCTCCAGCTCATAAGTCCGAATGGCCCCGTCGGGCTCCACGAACAAATCCATATGCTTTTTCACATAGTCGTGGTAGTTCTCCTCCCCGGTCATTTCGCCTATTCGGTGCAAAGCCAGCAGCATCATACCGGGGACATAAGACCACCGCGCCTTGATCTGCGGATGATAACCCTCCCTGTCGGTTTGGGCCAGGACGGTGCCAGCCATATCAACTGCCCATTGCAGGTGACTCATCGAACATTCCCTCCTACTCATTGATTTTATTCGCTTAGGCTATTCGCGATTGTCCCATTGGTCGGAACAGCTTGAACGATTATCGGGGCCGCCTGATTCCCGGCGCTGTCCACGGCTGTTATGGTGATAACATTCATACCCGGCTGCAGCGTGATCGGATCCGAAGTAAAGCTTAGGCTGCTATCCAGCTTCGTTGGAACTCCATTCACCTTCACCTGTGCCCTCTCGCTAACGGCTCCACTCAAGCTCCAAGGAGTCACATCGATATTATAGTGGTTGCCAGTTTGTCGGCCGATAGGCTGGAGCGTTACCTGCGGAGCTATCGCATCCTCGACTCTCTTGACGTCCCCCTTCGTTAATGTTTTGCCGTTCTGAGATTGGGAGTCACTGCCCACTACCTTTACATAGACCCTGTTTTCGTAGTAACCCGTAGTCTTAGCGATCTTGAGCAAGTTTAGCGCCCAGGAACCGGCCCAGCGGTATCCGTTGCGGCGTTCGGCTTCAATCTCTAGAATGTTGTGCTTGATGATTCCGTCACGGCCTGAGAAGATCGGGAGGTTCGTTCCGATTTCGTAGAATCGGTACCAGATCGTGCTCGCAGGATCCGGAACGAAGTAGACGTTGTTCTTATCTCCGGAAATGTAAGTCATGCCGGATAATTTGTGCGCGTCAAACCAGGACAAAGCCCCTTCTACGGCCCTTTTCACTTCCGGTGTTTGTTCAGGAAGGGCCATCAGATACTTGATAATATCGACGGATTCGGCCCCTGCAATGGAGGGATGCTCATAGCTTCTCGCCTCTCTCGGCTCATAGGTTACAGGATCATGCTGGGCGCACCACCCGGCGAGTTCGCCATCCGAGACAATCTGGGACTTAAGGATATAATCCAGTCCCAGGTCCAAGCTGTTCTGTACCCGGCCGGCTAAATCTTCCGTTACCATATCGGTGTTAAACGGGTATTGCTTATCCCTTGCCATTCTCAGAACGTTCATGACCCGCATCATGGCGTTATCGTTAAAGGTGACGTAATCCGAGTAATTTCCCCGTGCAGGATAGACCTGAGGCCAGCCTCCGTTCGGATACTGCATCGCCAACAGAAACTGAAGGCCCCGCTCTACCGCCGCCTTGTATCGGGCTTCGCCGGTCTCTTTGTACATTAAGGCAAGAAACAGAATTTCATTGGTCGTCGCATTATTATCAATCGTTCCGATATCTTTCCCTTCGGCGGTGCGCCAATCCGATTTGTTCTCTTTCCCATCCCAGGCCCTTCCATACTTATCCTTGATACTATACTTGTACCAGCCTCCCTCGGTTGTCTGCCAGGTCAACAGATTGTCGGCCCGCAGCCTGTCGGTTGCCTGATCTCCCGTATAATAATTTCCATCCTGGAACGGGATACCCTTCGGATTCTCGGCGACCGTTCGTGTCATCGTGGCATCGGGATGGATCGCTTCCTCTGTCTCCAGGAGCACCGTCGTCAGCCCCTCGGCGTTCACCCCCTCAGTCACCTTCTTGACGGTAAACTTCTTGGTCAGCATCGGGTTAAGGCTGTACCAATCTCCCAAGGCCGCGTCAAGCTCCAGATCCCCAGGCTGAAAGGAAGCTAATCGATCGTTGAAGGTGATCCTTATCGATGTGGTGGTGAGGGCCTCCGCCTTCAAAATCTCCAGCTTATCCGCACCCGCGGAGCCGGCTGTTAAGACACGGGGACTGACGGCAGTCATCAGCAAACCTAATGAGCAGAGTGCGGGTAGAAGAAACCTCCATTGTTTTCTTGCCATTTACTATTCCTCCTCCGAATTAATCCTTTAGCGGATAGCAAGCTTAGGCGGGGTCCTTAGACCGTCGAACCGTGGTCATCCCGGCCATCCCTTTTTCCCAATAGTTCCCCCCTTCCATCCTTGACCTTGTAAGCGTTTACCATTAATCAATGGTAGAATATCACAAATTTCACTCTGTTATTTTTATAATTTTGTCTCTTTTTTTCGATTTTTTGTCTTCCTTCTCTTATATACTAGAAGAAATGGTGATAGGATGATCGAAAAACTGCAGGAAAGCGAGGTCAGACCATGGACTCTGTTAAAGGGACCAAGCATCACATCGGGAGCGAAGGCGAATTTGCCATCCAGTACCTCTACCGGGAGGGCTATTCCATCATGCCTGCCCCTCATTCCCATGCTACGTTTGAGTTGTTCTACGTGCTTGATGGAGGCCGCTGTTTTTTTGTAAATGACACCATACACGCGCTTCAGAAGGGCGACTTGATGTTGATTTCCCCGCACGACCTGCACCGGACGTCCAGTTCCGACGCTCCAAAATGCGAGCGGATTCTGATCAATTTTTCGGAGTCGTTTATCCGCCCTGAAATAGCCAGAGCCTCCGTAGACCTTATTCCGAAAAATAAATCCCCTTTTTACCGGTTCCCCATAAATGAACAGACTGCCATCGCAGAGATCCTGCACCAAATGCTCCAAGAATGTGAAACGAGGGGCGCTGGATTCGAAACGTATGTCCGATCCCTGCTAATCAAATTACTCCTTCAGATGTACCGGTACGAGCACAAAGAAAATCAGGTGAACCTGACCAAGGCTCACCCGATGCATCAGAAAATATCAGAAATTGCTTCTTACCTGGGCGAACATGGTCAACATAACTTGAGCTTAAAGGAAGTAGCCCATACCTTTTATATCAGCCCCGCCTACCTAAGCCGCATCTTTCTCAAAATTACCGGTTTCAAATTCAAAGAATATGTTCTGCTTGTACGCGTGCGCCGGGCCCAAAGGCTGCTTAGGGAAACAAAGCTACCTATCGGGCTGATCGCGGAAAAGGCGGGATTTGAGCATACCTCTCATTTCAATGTCGTTTTCAAGAAGCTGACAGGCGATACCCCGGGGGATTATCGTAAAACCTATACCACCCACCCAATCGAATAACGCTTCAGACGACGTTTACGATCACGCGCCGGTAGCGGGTCAGTGCCGGAGTTCCGTTGTCGGTGACGGCGAGGATGATGTGCATCGTGCCGTTGCGCAAGACACGTTGGGTGGGGACGGTAAACCAGGCCTTCGGTTTATCGGCGTCCTGAATCGGGACGGGATCCCCGCTGCGGGCGTTGGAGGTGGTAAAGGAACCGGCCTCGCCGTAATAGAACCAATGATAGGAAAGCGTGTCGCCGTCCGGGTCAAACGAGCCTTCAGCGCTAAGCTCCACGCGTTCCCCTGGCCTGGCCGTCAGCTCGGCCGGGTGACCCAGCTTAGGAACGGGCGGATGATTGGCCTCGCCATAGGACTTGATCGTCCAATCCATTCGGGCGGCAAAATCATTCTGAAAGGCGGAACGCCATCGCCAGATTGTCGCTTTGTTGCTCGTATGCCAATGGCCGTCCACACCGAGAACCTCATCAGCGGCATCGTTCCAGAATGGCCGGGTCTCCGGCTCCAGAAAGCTCTTCTGGGTAGGAGGGGTATACCATTCGTAACGCCCTCCCCAGCTTCCCCAATCCGGGTGCTCCGGGCTGCCGAGTCCATTATTAATAAGATAGAGGAAAGTGGGCGTGTCGCCTTCCATGAGAAACGTGGCTTGCGGGTATTGGGCACCAAGCGGCCCTTTGCAGCGGATGTTATCATCCAGCCATGGATTGTCTACGATGGTAAAGTCGGCACCGGTAAAACGGCCGTGAAACCGGTCCCCGCTAATCCCGCTCCAGGTTGCGAAATGATAAGCGCCGCCGCTGTGGTAGCCGGGACTGGCGATATAAAACAAGTCAGGGAATGTCTTGCGGATCCAGGGACCGGAATCGTCTTGATCGGAGATCGCGTAAACCCGGAGACGGGACACGAATTGATCGAGCTCTGCTGCCGGACGCGTAGCCCGGACCTTCCAGAGGGACTGGGCCAGAACATTCGGGCCGCCCCAGATCAGGACCCATAACGGGCGGGGGTCGTCGCGGTCAACGGCCTCGATCAACCGTTCGGAGCCCGAGGAATCCTTATCGGCCCCGACGGCTTCCATCCCATAGAGAGGAAGCCCTTCCTTGATGATGGATAGCAAATACCGGCCATCCGGATAACCGGGCTCGTGCTGTTCCAGATTATCGCGGACTTGGCCGTAGGCTTCGACGATTTCCCGGATCCGCCACGCGGCGGTTTTATCCCTTTGGTGGATCGAAGTGGTGGCGACAAGTCCTTCCACGTCCCAGTGATTGGAATAGGTAAGAAAGCGCACCAGCGACATGGCATCGTCGGGTTCGTTCTCAATATCGGTCAGCACAAGGACGCGGGGCTTGCCGTTTGGTTCCTCCAGGTTCATGGTTACCTCCTTATGGCGGATAAGCCGTGGCTTCATCCGGTATGGGTTAACACGGAACGGACCGCCCGCAGCCAGCCCTCATAGAAGCGGTCGCGAAGCTCGGGCTTCATTTCCGGAATGTAGCTCTGATAGGGGGCGCTTGGCGAAGGAAGGTCAGACGGGGAAGACCAGAAGCCTACGGCCAGTCCGCCCAGATAATAAGATCCCATGGCCGAAAGCTCGGCTATCTTCGATTTGACAACGGGACGATTCAACAAGTCCGCTTGAAATTGCATCAGGGTCGGATTGTCGGAGGCTCCCCCGTCCGTACGGAGCTCCTGTAGAAGGATCCCGGTTTCTTTCTCCAATAACCGAACCGCGTCACAGACTTGATAGGCCGTACTCTCCAACGCGGCGCGGATGATATGTGCCTTCCCCGTACTTCTGCTCATTCCGGTGAGGGAAGCTCGTGCATAAGCATCCCAGTAAGGCGCACCCAGCCCCACAAAAGCAGGCACGAGATAGACCCCTTCGTTCGATGGGGCTTGTGCCAAAAGCTGACCCATCTCCTCGAAGGTCTTGAACAATCCCAAATTATCCCGGACCCATTTCATGCTGTCTCCCGTCGTTCGAATCACCGCTTCCATCGCATAGGTGATCCGGCCTCCCCTCCCCCAGGCGATAGCGGTTACCAGTCCGTTCCCGGAGGGAGAGGGCTTCTCTCCGATGTTCATTAACAGAGAAGTACCGGTTCCATAAGTAGCCTTGGCCATACCCGGCTGAAAGCATTGATTTCCATAAAGAGCAGCCTGGGAATCCCCGATAATGCCGGTGATCGGAACCCGTACCTCCCCGAACAGAGCGGGATCTTCCGTATACCCGTATCCATCATCGGAGAACTTCACTTCGGGAAGGAGTCTCGAGGGAACACCGAACTGTTCACAAAGGGCTTCATCCCAGCCCAGCGTATGAATATTGAACAGGGAGGTCCGGCTGGCGTTGGTATAATCCGTAGCGTGAACCTTGCCCGCCGTAAGCTTCCATAGGATCCAGCTATCGATCGTGCCTGCCAGCAGCCTTCCCTCGTTAAGCTTCTGCTCCGCCCCTTCCACTTCCTTCAGCATCCATCCCCATTTGGCTGCCGAGAAATACGGATCCAGCATTAAGCCGGTTTTGGACCGGACCTCTTCCTCTAATCCGGCCGCTTTATAGGATTGGCACTGATCCGCTGTACGCTGGCATTGCCAGACGATCGCCGGATAAACGGGCAAACCCGTTAGGCGGTCCCACATGACGGCCGTCTCGCGCTGATTGGTTACCGTTAGAGCGGCCAGCTCGCCGGGTTGAATACCGGCCGTCTGCAGCACGTCAAGCGCTGTCTGTTTGACGCTTTCGTATATCTCCAAAGGATCATGCTCTACCCAGCCGGGCTGCGGATAGATCTGTTGATGCGGAGCCGAGGAGCGAGCCATAATCGTCCCGGACCGGTCGAAGACCAGGGCCTTCGTACCGGAGGTGCTTTGATCGATCGTCAGGATATAATCTTTCTTCATGAGTATGGACTCCTATTGGCCGAGAAGCTGAAGGGCCACCCGTTTAAGGTTATCCGCACTGATCCCGTAATGCTTGAAGACCTCCGGCGTTTTTCCCGCGATGGCCGGCTCATCCGGAATCCCGAGGATACGCATGGGCACCGGCTGATGCTGGACCACCACCTCAGCCACCGCAGCTCCTAGTCCTCCCAGCACGCTGTGCTCCTCCACCGTAATAATAGCGCCCGTTTCCTTCGCCGCTTTCACGATCGCTTCTTCGTCGAGAGGTTTAATCGTGTGCATATTCAATACCCGGCAGGATATTCCGGCTTCCTTGAGCGCTTCGTGGGCGTCAAGGGCGACACGGACCGTCTCTCCGGCGGCGATAATGGTAATATCCGTCCCCTCGCGCATCGTTACGGCTTTCCCGATCAGGAATTCATAGTCACCCGATTCGTAGACGTCCTCGACCGGATTGCGGCCGATCCGCACATAAACACCGCCCACATGGTTGACCAATGCCTCCGTCATTCGTTTCGTTTCATGCCGGTCGGCGGGCAGGATTACGGAGAGTCCCGGTATCGCCCGGGCTACGGCTATGTCCTGTACGGAATGATGGGACATGCCCAGAGCCCCGTAGCTTACGCCCCCGCTGATCCCGATAAGCTTCACGTTGGTTGCGGAATAAGCGACATCCACCTTAATCTGCTCAATGCTGCGCATGCTAAGGAAGCAGGCGGGTGAGGTGACAAATGGCTTTTTCCCGCTGTGGGCGAGTCCCGCCGAGATCCCCACGATATTCTGCTCGGCTATCCCCACCTCGACGAACTGATTAGGAAATTCATTGGCGAAAGGCGCCATGGCCGCTGATCCCCGGGAATCACTTGCCAGCACCATAATATCCTGGTCATCCTTGGCAAGGTTCAGCAGGGTCTCGCATATGACCTGCCGGTTGGCGATTGTGTTCATATTAGCAAACCTGCCCTTCCCGTTTAAGCTTTTCAATAGAAGAATCCAGTTCGGACAGCGCTTTCTCCCATTCCGCATCGTTTGGCACATGATGATGCCAGTGGGCCACATTCTCCGCAAACGATACCCCTTTGCCTTTTACGGTATTGGCCATGACGAGCGTCGGCTTATCCGCCACCTGGGGGACCGCTTCAAAGGTTTGCACCAGCTCCTGCATATCGTTGCCATCGATCGAAACGACGTGCCAGCCAAAGGAAGCCCATTTCTCTTCCAGCGGTTCAAGGCCCATGACTTCATCGGTGGGGCCGCTAATCTGGAGCCGGTTACGGTCAATGATGCCGATTAAGTTATCCAGCTTATAATGGGCGCCCGCCATAGCTCCTTCCCATACGGAGCCTTCCGCTTGCTCGCCGTCCCCCATCAAGCAATAGGTGCGGTACTTCTTCCCAAACCGTTTAGCGGCAAGGGCCATTCCAACGGATACGGCTAGCCCGTGGCCAAGGGCGCCTGTGTTCATCTCGATCCCGGGCACCTTATTGTTAGGATGGCCGATCAACCTCGTACCGAACTGGCTGTACGTTAGAAGCTCTTCTTTAGCAAAAAAACCTCTATCGGCCAGAATCGACCACAGCGATTCCACGGAATGGCCTTTGCTTAACACAAAGCGGTCCCGGTTCTCGTCTTGCGGATGGTCCGGATCGATATTCATAACCCGGTAATACAAGGCCGTCAGGATGTCCGTATTGCTGAGGGAACCGCCGGTGTGCCCGGTTTTGGCACGATGGATAATCGTCAGCAGATCCTTTCGGATTTGGGCGGCTTTTAGTTGAAGCTCTACTATTTCCATATGCCCTCCTTAGTTATAGGCCCTTTCCTCTAATCCAGGCCTGAATTTCACTTTCGGTCGGATCTACGGGATCCGGTGTTAACCCGGGGATATAGTGGCAGGCTTCGTATAAGGCCGGAATGACGTTCGCGTGAATCCCCACGGAATGGTGGACGTAAGGACCCTTAACCAGCTTTTCTTCCCATAGAGGCCAGTCGTTCACTTCGACCCATACGTAAGAACCGCGGGTGTAGGGTCCTTGAATTCCCTTGGCGCGCCCAAGAAACAGCTGGTAATCGCCGTGATCTCCGTCAAAACGCGCCAGCGTCATATCGCCTCCCTTAATTTCCCCCTCATGCGTTCCTGGGGAGTGGTCATCAAACAGAAAATGCTTACGCAGCTTCGGTTGGTTCTCGACCGAAAGCGATACCGGGAAATTGCCGCAATGAAACAAAAGCTCCCCGTTGGGATTCTCCGGGTGGCGGATCGTCAGATCCGCGAAAAAGGTAGGAGCTTGATTCATCGAGGCCGCCTGAACCATAACGGAGGTAATCGCCCCGTGGATGTCCGTCTCGCAAGTGACCGGAATTTGTTCGTCCGTCAAGATGGCATTGGCCAGGCAGGGCATAATCCCCATAGCATCCTGCAGGGAAGACCAGCATTGGATGGCGATCGCGGAGCTGCCTGTCTGCCGGGCGTACTGTCTCATGGCGACTT
This sequence comes from Paenibacillus aurantius, assembly GCF_032268605.1. Taxonomy (NCBI): domain Bacteria; kingdom Bacillati; phylum Bacillota; class Bacilli; order Caryophanales; family Paenibacillaceae; genus Paenibacillus; species Paenibacillus aurantius. Next base: position 1,917,209 of record NZ_CP130318.1, on the reverse strand, counting down.
TCAACGAAGCGATCCGCTTCACATCGTCCTCCGTGACCTCCGACCAATCCAGCTTCGCTTTGATATAGTCTATCGCCTCCGTCAGCTCGGAGGAACTTCCTTTCTCGATCTGCTTCGAGGCCCGCTGTATATCGACAAGCGTAATAGGATGCACCTCGATGCCAAACCGCTCCAGCAGCTCACCCTCATTGCAAATCATGGTCCAGAAGGAAGACGGACGCGGTCCGATTTGAAGGATACGAAGATGGCGGAACTGGCGAACGACATTAGCCGCCGAGACGAAATTGGCAAATCCCCTTTCGAATACCGGATCGTTTACCCGTGTATTCGTTATGTAGGAGAAGGGAACGTTAAACCGGCGTAACACCTTGCCTGTTGCGAACAAGCCGCACTGCGTATCGCGAAGGCGGGTTCCATCCTCAAGAGGAGCTTCGTCCCGTGGTCCCCACAGCAGCACCGGCTTCCCCAGCGCTTTCCCGACCCGGGCCACAGTATCCTCGGTTCCAAAGTTGCAATGAGGAAAAAAAACGGCGTCCACCTGCTCCTGCCTAAATCTCTCGATAATCAGGTCCGCGTTAATATTATCATCATAGAGAAGTCCTTCCTGGTTCAGCCCTTCCAGGTCAACCAGGTCCAGGTCGAGGCCGAAGCTTTCCACCTTTTCTTTAATCATGACCTTGTACTTGAAAGCATCCTCTGCACTGAATACAAATCTTCGTGTTGGAGCATAGCCGAGCTTTAGTTTTTTCATTCGATGAAACCTCCGTAGGGGAATAATAAATGCGGCTGGATGTTTTGGATGATAACTAAATTTCAGAATATAAGTTTAGTACTAATCCCGTATAAATGTATGTTATCATGGCCTTATTTCCATGGTCAACCATTGTTTAGTTAAAATTTAAGTATTATTTTATATAAATTTCAAATTCCATTTACCTTCCTCTCTGCTATTCCGAAGAAAAGATCTAATTAGCAATGTAAAGTTTTCTTGTAAACAACGGATAAAACCAAAAAAGCCTGCCTCAAAATACGGCAGGCTTTTGGCGTTCGTTTATACTCCGGCTTGTTCGATTACTTTTTGTTTTTCTGAATCTCCTTTTCCCCTTCCTCGTAGGCCGTCCGCAGGGCGGTGTTCGGGTCCATATTCCCAAGGGAGAGATCGACCAGCTTGGAAACAATCGTCGATTGAACCGGGGAATCCAATTCCGACTTGGGAGAGATAGGAGCGGGCTTATTATAAAATACGGCACCAAAATTAATATTCTTGTCTTTGTATTTCGTTTCCGTGGCAAAGCTCTTCTTTAGGCTGTCATTCTTAAGAACAGGCATCACCCCTTTTTTCGAATACTCGTTCTGATATTCTTCACTAGTCAAGTATTTGATCATCTGGAAGACGATATCTTTGTGTTTGCTCAGAGAAGTGGTCGAAAAGTAGGTGGGATACATCTGACTGCCAACCCCTGGAAGCTGTTTATAGGTAGGCAGGGAGACCATATCAAAATTCATGTTAAGGAACTCGGGTTCATTGATAAACGGCAGATTGGACAAATGAGCGTACATGGCAGCCTCATACGTTTTTTGCCATTCATTCGCATAAGGAAGCTTCTTACCCAACTGCTCAATTTTCGCTTTGTATCCGCTGTCACTCGCCGGTTGAATGAAGGAGGTCTGAAGGAGGGTTTTCCAAGATTCATTCCAATTGCTATCTGTATACGATGGAAGTTTGGTCTTGGGGTCCACGTAAGGGATGGAGAATTGATTTACGTTCATAATATGCTTAGGAGAAACGATCAACCCTATATATTGCTTGCCATCAACGGTTTGATTGAATTTCTTGGAGATATCGATAACTTCATCCCAGGTCATTCCATCCTTCAGGTAGGGAACGCCAAACTTATCAAAAATATCTTTATTGTAATAGAGGACCATATTATTATTGTTTACAGGCAATCCCCAGATTTGACCATTCCCATTTGTTTTTAGCGCATCGATTAGAGAGGGTTCGAAAGTGTCGAGATCCACCTGATATTTCTTAATGAGGTCCGTATGATCAAATTGCAAATTATATTTGGGCAGAGTGCCGAAATAGCCTCCTATTGATTCGTAATACAAGTCGACGGTTTCACCGGAAGCCAAAAAATTATCGATCCTTAGCGCATCGTTCCCTCTTGGGCTGATAAATTTAAAGGTAACATTAGGGAATTTCTTCTTAATGGCATCTCCGTACCGATCGTTCCATGACGCTTCCGAATCACCCGGAGCGGAGAAAACGGTAATCTGAACAGGACCGGTTTCCGCTTGTTCCCCTTTATCCGGGGTTGCCTCAGCCTCGGGGTTGCTCTTGGTGCATCCAGCCGTCCAAACCGTTAGAGCCAAACCCAAACAAATAAATGGGATCTTCTTCATTCCTTTTGCCTCCTTTAAATTCAACCTCTTTTTTCCTTGCGGGTGCCGGACTATAAGATGTCAAAAGGTTCTAAAGACAGCGGTCCATACGTGATTGAAAATCCCTCAGGTAGGATTCCCTCCACATGCTGACCGTTTTGGCTCCTTTATGGGAAGCCTCCGCCAAATCGGATTCTAACAAGTCCGACCACCAATGGGGATACCGGTCAGGATCATACCCTAGTCTTGCCGGCGATTCTCCTACACAAGTAAACTCCCCGGTTTGGCCGTCCAGCTCCGGAATCTCGCTCTTCGTCGCATAGGAGAAGAGCCCTGTCCTCTTCGGCATATAACGGACTCTGTACTTTCCCTCCCCACAATAGAAACCTTCAAATTCCTGCTCCTCGACCACGAGGAAGAAAACAGGGCGGTCTGTGGGAACCGCTGGATCCGGTCCTCGAAACACTAACTCCAGAACGCCAAATATCTCAATCCGGTCCTCCTTGCCGGTGTTTCGCTCCAACAAGTAAGCGGGCCGGCTCAAGACTTTTGTAAACCTCCCGCCCCACCCGGGCTGCTCGGGATCCTCGGGGTTCCCTTTAAGCAAGTACGCAACCGATGGGGTATCTCCCATTTTGATGCTTCCGTTTAAATGTTTCGCAAAATACTCCCCCAAGGCGCCATGTCCGCTTATGTGGTTGGCCACAAAAGAATCATTACCAAGATCGTTTTCTTGATTTCCTCCCACAAACCACCCCCGATAAGTGGAGTTATTCTCGATTATCCATAGCTTAGGGAAATTCTCCCGGATGTACTCATAAGCATTCAGCCCCCATTTTTTATTGGGACCCCCTATGTAATAGACCCTCAGTTTATCCTGAATGCCCGGGTCATCATGGAGTGCTTGGGCAAGGTCCTCCAGCAATCCCCAAACTAAAAGATAGAGCGGACGTTCATCCTTCTTTCTGGCACAGTGGATGATCCAATCCGATCCCTCTGTTGGGTTGGAGAAACCCCGGTAGGGAGCAAAGTCTATCGTGCCTTGCTTGCTGATGGAACGCAGATAATGGGGATCGGGGTAATTTTCCGAATGAGCTCGTAAGGAAAGGTAATCACGCTCATATTGGTCTATTACTTCCAAGATGTGTTCCTTGCGGCCATGACTCCATGGAGAAGAGATAAGACCTTCCGTATCAAACAGATCGGAGTATAGAAGATAATGCACCAGGGATTGAAAGTCATCCGGGTCACTCCCGCCAATATCGGTTGAAACGATTACTCGATACCTTTCCCCGTTTAGCGCTCCTTTGGTTAAAGGAATCCTAACCACCGCCTTATCTTGAAATCGTTTTCAACAAAATCAATGCCCACCGCCCGTCCGCCTTATCCCCTCCCCTTACAAACTAAAATTTTATTTCTTTTTCATTTAAAAAATGATCGTCGTTACATTTGCCAATTATGGATGCATTAAACTTAATCCTTCCAACTTTATGTTATCACTGTAATTTTTGATGTGTCAATCACTTTTTATATAAAATTTAACTAATTTTTTAGTGACAATCCCTCCTCTATTCTAAGCGCTATTAATGTAAGAAAAGAATAGGAGCTGTTAACAAAAGTTTAATTTTTCAGCTTAACCGGACAAAATTTGAATTGAATTGTTTATTAAGTTTAGTTGATGTAATATGATTTTTAGAAAACAGCATTTCCAGCGAAATACGGAGGGGCCTAACATGAGAATAGAAGATATCGCCAAGTTGGCTAACGTTTCCAAATCGGCTGTGTCCCTTGCCCTAAACGGGAAACCGGGAGTTAGCCAGGATACCCGGAATAAGATTATGGAAATTGTCCGGGTTCAAGGGTATGTGCCGAAGTATACCCGGACGGAGCGGAGCTCGGTTTCCGGAAATTCCATTCGTTTCGTCGCTTGTACTCATGAAGGCATTGTAATGGAACACTATAACCAGCAGCCTTTCTTCATGGAGCTCATACATTATCTTGAGGAGAAATGCCGCAAGCGGGGACTTGTCTTGTTGTTTAATACCGTGCCGGCCCATGAGCTGAAGGGCAGAATCGATGAGCTGGAGCAGGACTATGAGTCGGGCGGAATCCTGTTACTCGGGACGAATCTAACCCGCGAGCAAGTACGGATGATTTCCGCCCGCTATCGCAACCTTGTCGTTCTCGACACCTGCTATCCTACGCTGGATGCTAATTTCATCGTCATGAACAATACGCTGGGGGCTTATCAGGCAGCTCAGCATTTGGTCAATCAGGGCCATAAGAGGATCGGGTATGTGGCGTCAAGCGTTCGCATGCATAATTTTGATGCCCGGAAGGAGGGCTTTATTAGCGCTCTTCACGAGATGGGCTTGGAGTTGGCCGAACGAGACCAATTTAAGGCAGCCCCCACCGTTGTTACCGCTCAAGCCGAGTTTATATCGGCCATTCGCGCCAGCCGGGATGATTTGCCTACCGCTCTTTTCTGTGAGTGCGATTATATGGCGATCAGTGTAATCAAATCTTTGATGGAGCTGGGGATTCGGGTCCCCCGCGATCTATCGGTAGTGGGTTTTGACAATATTCACGAAGCGGTTGTGATCTCCCCGGAATTGACTACCGTCCATGTGGAGAAAGAAGCCATTGCCGACACCGCCGTATCCAAGCTGATCGAATTGATGGAGAACAGAGGAACGTCCCTCACTACCAAAATTCAAATCGATACCAAGCTGATTGTACGCCATTCTTCCCGCGCTCCGTCCGGTTCCCCGGGAGTACCAGGAATCGGAGCTTAAAGTCCGGCTCCTTCAGGCTCCTTCTTCCTTCGAGTAAGCCTGGTAACGGTTGGGGAGCTTAATCATAAACCGGGAGCCCTTTCCCACTTGGCTGGAAGCCGTGAGCTCGCCGTTATGCGCCTCCACCAGAGCTTTGGCAATACTAAGCCCCAACCCGACACCTCCGCTGAAGCGGGAACGGGATTTGTCGGCGCGGTACAACCGGTTAAAGATGTACGGAAGATCCTGGGTGCTTATGCCGATGCCCGTATCCTCGCAAGCCAGGAGGATGTGATCCTCCGTCCAATCCGTCATTAGGGTAACCCTGCCTCCCGGTGGGGTATATTTGATGGCATTCAAGACGACATTCGTCATGACCTGAACGATTTTGTCCCGATCGATTTCCGCATAACAGGGAACATTGGTGGCTTCCAGCTTAAGCTTGATCCCTTTCTCCTTCGCGAGCGCCTTGTGCTGATTGTAGATCTGAAGAGTCAGCTTAACCATATTCGTTCTCTTGATGATCATGGCGAACCGGGCGGCCTCCGCCTCCGAAAGCCTTTCCAGGTCGTTAACCAGACGGGTGAACCGTTCGAGCTCTTCATATATTTCCTGCATTTGGGCAGGGTCCGGCTTAAGCAAACCATCCACCATCGCCTCCACCCGCGGAAGCACCGAGGTCAGCGGGGTCCTCAGCTCATGCATGAAATCCTCCATCAACTGGTGCCGCCAGTCCTCCTGCCTCTTCAGCTCCGCCGACATGTTGTTCAGAGTAGCGGTAAGCCGGCGGACTTCCTCCGGCCCTTCCAGCGGAATCCGGATGCTCCGGTTCCCCGAGCCAATCTCTTCGGCCATCCGGTACACCCGATTCAAATGCCTCGACAATCGCTTGGCGATCAGGTAGCTGACCACGACGGCAACAAGAAAAAGAAGGGAATACAGCAGCTTGGTGCGCCATACAAGGCTTTCCTGATACCCTTGTATGGCGGGATTCAAGGAAGTGCTTTGCTCCCGGTCGGCCAATCTCAAATAGCCGAGCGTCATGCCGTCGTACAAATAGGGCAGTTCCTTTTCGATAACCGCGGTTTGGCCTATCCGCTGAATGGTTTGGAACCAGACAACGGAACGGTCCTTGTTCCGGAACTCCATAAGGACCCCGTACAAAGCGGCACGTCTTTGAAGCCAATCCCTTTGATCCGAGGTAAGCGGCTTATCCCTAATCCCATGCTCGCGCATATCGTCCAGGAGCAGATAGCCGGTCCTTTCTAAATCCCTCCCAACGAATCCATTAAGCATTTGCTGGAGATTGAAACTCGTTACATTGGTCACCAGAATCAGGAAAAGAACAGAGACCATCAGGAACGCAAGAAAAAGCTGCACGTTCATTTTTCTAAGAAAACGGCGAAGCTCGTTCATGTCTCCCCATCCGCCTTCACCCCGAATTTATAACCGAGGCCGATCACGGTCACGATATAAGTCGGATGGCCCGGGCCGGGTTCGATCTTCTTCCTCAGGTTTTTGATATGGGCGTCCATCGTACGGCCGTCCCCCTCGAAACGGTCACCGTGGATCATGTAGATGAGCTCTTCCCTATGAAAAATCCTTCCGGGCCGCGCGCTCAAAATCTCCAGCAGCTTATACTCCGTGGCGGTTAGGCTTACGGACCGGCCTTCGACAAGAACCTGCTTCTCTTCCGGGAAGATCACCATTTTGCCCCGCTGAAAGATCCGCCCGTTCCCCCTGGCTTCCTTGACGGCTGGAGCCACCCGCCGCATAAGCGCATAGATGCGGGCGACCAGCTCTTTGGCACGGAAAGGCTTTATGATGTAATCATCCGCACCCAGGTTCAAGCCTTTGATCGTATCGGACTCCCGGGCCCGGGAGGTCAGCATAATGAGCGGAACCTGGGATTGCTGCCGGATGGTCCGGCACACGTCTTCTCCCTGCAAGCCTTCGAGCATAAGGTCTAGGATGACCAAATCATAAGAGGCCTGGCGGAACATTTGGCAAGCCTCATGCCCGTTTGGGGTACAATCGGCGGTCCACCCCTCGTTCTCAAAATACAAAACCAGCATATCCCGAATTTTCGGCTCGTCTTCGATAACCAAAATATGCATTTCCTCACCCCGCTTTCCTCTATTCTACACCCCCCTATTATTTTCCTATCTCCTCTAGAAGTCCCGATTTTCAGAGCTTCCGCCGTTTCTTTTCCCTATTCTCCTCTGCTATTCGACCAGGCCGGTACGTTCCACGCCTTCTATGAACCAGCGTTGGGCGAACAAATACAGGACAAGCGGGGGCAGAATGATGAGGAACGCACCGGCCATTTTGATCGGCTCATCAAAAAGGGAAGGACCGCTTTCGCCGGCCTGTGCCGCGAGCTGTGCGCTGATCTGGGTAATGCCGAGAGACAGCGGAAGGCTTTTGGAGCCGCCCATATACATCCCCGGTGTATAATAATCGTTCCAGGTCCACACGAAGGAGAACAGGAAGACAACCAGGATAGCCGGCCTTGCCAGAGGCAGCATGACCCGGGTGAAGACACGAAGCACCCCGGCTCCGTCCATCCTCGCCGCCTCTTCCAGCTCCTTCGGCTGGGTGGAGAAGAACTGCCGGTAAATGATGACGAACAGGGCTCCCTTAAGCCCGTGGCCGAACAGGGCGGGCACAATGATCGGGTAGTAGGTTTTCATAACATGAAAGATTTGACTGGCCGCGATCAGATTGGGCAGGATGATAACCTGCGGGGGTACCACGAAAGTCAGCAGAAGACAGAAGAACCAGAAGGACTTAAACGGAATGTCCAGCCGGGCCAGAGCATAACCGGCTACCGCACAGGATAACGTCTGCAGCAAAGCGACCGAAGTAGAAAGCAAGAGGCTGATGGTGAATGCCTGGGGGAACCTCACATGAATCCACGCATCGGTGAGCGTGCCCGTAAAGATTTCCCGGGGAATCCAACGGACGGAGGGATCCAGCAAATCCGCCGAATTTTTGACCATGGAGGTGATCATATAGAACAGCGGATTCAGGTAGATATAGGCGGTATCGATCAGGATCAAATAAATCATGACCCGGAACAGTAAGCCTTTGTCGGCCTCCTTGCCAAGAAGCAGGTAGCGGGTCTTCTTAAGCCAAGCCCGAAAAGGCGGCCGGCCTGCCCGGAATCGGGCGGGATTAATCAATGGCTTGCTCATGTCTTCCCTCCTATCGGCCTGCCGGTTTTACGCCGCGGAAGAAGCGCGTAAACAGGAAAAAGATAATCCCGAGAAACACGAAGATGATTGCAAAGTAAATCCAGGCAAGGGCGCTGGACCGGCCGTAATCGGTCGTATTCACCTGGGTCAGAATCGGGTTTCCCGGATAGGTAAACAAATCCACCGTGGTGTAGATCAGGTTCAAGAGAACAAAAGGCAGCATGGCCGGAAGGGTAATTTTCCAGAAGACCTCCCAAGGGTTGGCTCCATCAATCCGCGCCGCCTCATATACGGAAGGAGAGATCGTCTGCCTCCCCGCCAGAAAGATCAAAATCTGCACTCCGGAATACCAAAGCACGAGTACGAAGGAGCTTAATACGGCGACAATCGGCGATGCCCACGAGGGGGGCAGATACGTCACAACCAGGGAGGAAAGATTATACCGTTCGAGAAAATCAAGATTGCCTTCTCCCTGGGTAATAAATTCCGTTATGACCTGTCCGGTCGTAAAGATAACCGGTAAGAAGAAGACGGCCCGGAAGAATGTGCGTCCCCAGAAGTTCTGATTAAGAATAATGGCCGTGAACAGGGAAAACACGACGATGATCGGCAGCATCAGAACGGCCTGCCGCAAAAACGGAATCAGCTGGTTGTACAACAGATCGGCATTCTCGAACAGGATATATTTGTAGTAATAGAACCCCTTATACTGGAAGCTGATTCCCGTTGCAAGAATTTGGACCTGGTGAAAGCTCATATAGAACGAATAACCGAGCGGAAAAACCATAAACAGAAGAAACCCCACTATCCAAGGAGTAAAGAACAAGGTCCCCTCCAGCTTGCGGATCGTAGAGGAAGGCAAGCGGCGTACCGGAGTTCTCATGGCTTAGCCCCCCCTTGCAGAACCAAGTAATTCTCCGGCTCAACCGGACGCCCTTCGTATACATAGGCACTCGTGCCATAATTAACGACTATGCGTTTGCCGTTCCCGAAGGTGGTTTCCCTGACCTCCTTGGACAATATACGGTGGCCGGTGATAAACTCATGCTGCACATCACCAAGCGCCTGGTTCCACTTCTGGAATTCCTGAACCGCCGTCTGTTCCCAATCCTGGGGGGAGGGACTGTAGTAAGTAAGATTCTGCACATACTTAAGGTCCTCGGAGCTGCTGCCGGTAAACAGGTAAGAGGGATTGGCCCCGTATTCCAGGTCACGAAGAAATTGCTTATTAAATTGATCCCTCTCATTGGAGGGCATGGAGGTATAGGGAATCAGACCGTGCAGGGCGATCTGCAGAAACGGAATCCCATCTTCCGAGAACAGGTCGTTCGAGAAATCATCCTCAAGCCGCGCTACCCCATCCATTAGAGGGGCCGCAAACAGACTGGAACGATAGCCAAGCACCTTGCCCACCCCCTCCCGGAGTTTGGTTATGATGGCCTGCTGCTGACCCATGCTCTCCTTACGCGAGGCTCCGTATTTGCTGTTGTAGTCGCTGCTTAGATACTGGCCGATCCCCTGGAGTTCCACTCCATCCACCCCCAGCTCCCGGAAGTACCTTATATCCTGATCAACAAGCTGACGTACAAAAGACAGGCTGGCGAATTTCTCGATAGGCGTTCCTCCCAGATCTCTTACTCCATGAACCCGTGTGGAGAATCCTCCCGCCCCGGACGTGTTGCGCGAATAATCCGTACGGAGATACACCGGAACGTTCAGAGAATGGGCAAAGGTTACCAAATCCTTCATTCCCTTCTCTCCCCCCAACCGGGAGTCAACAACCGCTCCTCCTCCCGTTTCTCCGTATCCGCCTTTCTGCCAGCCCCAATACCGCATGGCCATGTTATCGATTCCCAGTCCATACAGCCGCTGGATCATCTGCATGGCATCGATGGTCGTCGTGGCTTTGACATACCGGTCCCCTAACAGCCCTTTGGCGGAGTCCCCGCCCACCACGATGATATCCATAGGAACTTTGCCGCTGCCTGGGGGAAGCTGGTTAAGCTTGTAAGCTTTCATTAAATAGGTGCGGTACCGCTTGGCCATTCCCGCATAATCGGAGGCCTGGCTGTCGAGCAGCACATACCGGGTTACACGGTCCCCGCTAAAGCGTGCCTCTTTGTTATAGGTATCGAAGGAACGTTCTTTCTCCCGGTTGGTGACTTGCCGGTATTTCTGCCGGTAATTGTTCTGTCCGGTTATCCAGTTATAGGTGCTGTAAGCTCCGGCGGGAGACGCCAGCAGGTCGGCGTATTCGGCCCCCTCTTCCAGAATCGCAAGAAACCCCCGGTCGCCGCTTTTCGCCCCATAGACCGGGGCGCTTATTTTGTGCCTGGCGTTGTCCCTATAATCGTCACTGCTCTTTAATTGGTAAGCCAGGTCCTTGCCGAACACCGGCTCCTGGTAAATGCGGGTGGCATTCGTGCCGCCTTCCTGGAAACGGATCAACGCACCCGACCCGTCGGGTATGAACAGGTAGCCGTCCTGTTCCTCCGAGCGTTCCGCCCCGAAGAAAGGATAAAGGCGAAGCCACAGCAGGCTCAAATTTTCTTCCTTGATGCCGGAATCGACGATGCGGGTGACGACCGAATCCCCTTCCAGCTTCACTTCGATCGGCACGGAAAGCTTCTTCGACGGCATATCGAAGGTCAGCCGAAAGCCGCCGGGGAAGGTTTCCAGCTTCTGAATGGTTCCCTGCTCCTCCAGAAAATTGGTCTCCTTCGGCTGCGATTTGTTCGAAGTCAAATCCGCATATTGAAACATGAGCGGGGAACGGAGATGAGTTCTCCAAAGCCCAACGGTCGTTTCCCTGCTCCATTGGGCTGGATTGGGATACGAGCGCCATACCCTGCCGTCCTTCTTATCTTGTACAAGGAAGTGGGCGGTCTTGGCATCCAGCTTAAGGGTCAGCCTGTCATTCTCCCCCACCGTCTGGAGCTTCGACTCATCCGGTAGCTCCGCCGGTCCGGGGCTAACCTTCAGCGCACCAGGCGAATTGCTTGCTGCCGCGGAAACGGAACGGTTGATTCTCCCGATTTGAAGGTGAGTCGCGACATAAACCGCCACCCCTGCCAAAAGCAGCAAGACCAGACCCTGGGGGATAAGCCGGGTAAGGTTCTTCATCGCAGCCTCACCTCCTGATAGATTTCGAAAACGAACGACTTCAAATCACTGGAAAGCCCGAACACCGTTAGAACAAGAACCGCTCCAATGAGAAAGGCAAATGCCGTAGAAGCCAGATTGACGGCCGTTTCTCCCACCGAGTAATTCTGCAGCGATTGCACCTTCCACACGAAGAGCAGAAGCAGCCAAATGATCATCGCCGAATACAAGTCGTTATAGATGGCCTCCTCTGAATACGTCATGATGTTGGAGAGGAGAGCAAGCGGGATCCCTACCAAGATGAGCGGCATAAGCGCATAGCTGCTCGCGATAAAGACATCCCGAAACCGCCCTTCCCCCTGGAGAATGGAGCTGACCAAGTAGTTGCAGACGACCCAGCCGAGCCACAGGACAACAAATTCAATAAACAGAATCAGCATATTAAACTTATAAGGATTAACGGGATTGAAAGGAAAACCTGTATATAGCTTGGCAAACACAAGGGATCCGAACGCAAGCAGAAGGATAACAAGGGCTCCCGGGTAGCTGCCCTTTCCTTCGTAACGCAAAGCGCTAAACCCATCGATCGGATGGCGGATAATGGTAAACAAGTGCTTGAGCTGGACAATAGCCGGGTTGGCACTGCGCTTTCGGTTCCTCCAAGCCTTTCTCCAACGGGTCTCCCGGGTCAATCGCCCCAGGAGAAGAAATCCGGCCGATCCCAACGTGTATATCGTGGCCAGCATGCTGAAGTTTCGCTGAAACCATTTCAGCCGGATCTGCCAGTAAGCGTCCGAATACCCCTTGCGGTTTCCTCCTCTTTGGAAATACTGTTTGGCCTGTTCGTAGTCCCCCTTCTTGTAGGACGCTTTGGCCAACCCCAGAAGAGCCGGGGTAAAGAAAGTATTGTACCGGAGAACCTCCTGCCACGGAACCTCACTTTCCTCATACCGGCCTTGCAAGGTTAAGCCGTTGGCCTTGTTGACGAGTGAACCGAATTCCGATTGACGGAACCACTGAATGCTTCCTTCCTGGCTGTCCAGCACGAGAAGGTCGCCCTTCGAATTGGAATCGATCGCCGCAGGGGCTTTGATCAAGCCTAGCTGGGTTGCCGCCTCCGTTTCCCCTCCCCCCCAGAAAAACAACAGATTTCCGTTCGCGTCATACTGACTGATGACATGGTAGGAGCTGTCGATCGTGGTAATATTTCCGCTTCGGTCTATGGTCAGATCGATGAGCTGCGGTTTGGCGTAGCCTTGTCCGCTTACGTATTTCCGATCCCGTGGAGCGTATTCCCCGAACGTACTCTTGTTCTGGCTGCTGTTATACTGAAGCATATTCTGCCCGCGAATGTTGAGCTTCTTGACCTGATTCTCGCTTACGTTGCCCGCTGTGGTCGTGTAGATGAAGCCATTCTTGTCTACGGCGACACTGCTGATGGTCCCCGGGAGCTTGCTGATTTCGTTGGCATACATCTGCTTGGGGTAGAGGGCTTTTTTAATTTTGTCAAGGGTGGAAAGCTCCGTCGCATTGGTGCCATAGAAGCTTTGAAATTCCCCTTGGGGATCCATCTGAAGCAGCCCCTGGTACCCCCCGAGCGTCGCGATATACAGAAAACCTCTCTTGTCCACGACTAGCCGGGTCGGATCAAATTTAAAGGAATCCGGAAGGAAAGGGGATTGGGGCTTCTCAAACTTCTGAAGCAGCTTTCCTTCGCTGTTCAGCCTGACCACCCGTTTGTTACCGGTGTCCGCCACATAGATATCCCCTTCCGCGGTGATGAACAAGCCTTCCGGCTTGTTCAGAGGGCTTTCGGGGACGGTCAAATACCGGAGCCACTTCCCTTGGTCATCAAACTCGACAAGCCGGTTGTTTCCCGTATCCGCCACATAGACATGGTCCTGCCTGTCAATAAACAGATCCTTGGGGCCTTTGAGCGGCGATGCCGCCAGCTTGTTGTCCTTGTCAGGCGCCTTCAGCCCTTGTCCCACCAGCTTAACGGGAGTATAAGCCGGCTGGGTCCAGATGATGGTGCCTTCGCTGTCCTTCGAGCGGGTCGAGTACGGGTTGACCTCGGCCGCCGCAGGCAGCGCAGCCGTAAGCATGGTCATGGCGGCGAAGCCGGCGAGAACAGCACGCCGCAGCCCTTTAAAGGGACGTTTCCTTATCAAGCCCATTGCCTCCTTCCTGTCTTATTTGATTCCGGAATGTGCCATCGTCGTAATGACCTTACGCTGGAAAAACAGGAATATTATGAAGTTCGGCAGGAACATGATGAGCGCCGCCGCTGCGGCCGCCCCCTGTCTCGCGACGCTGTTGGCCAACCCGTTCGTCAGGGTTGTCAGAAAGAAAGGGAAGGTCTTCATGGTTTCCTCCTGCATGAACAAGGCCGATGCCTCCGTACTGCTCCAAATCCCCTGAAAGGCAAGGATGGAAATGGTGGCCACGGCCGGCATGCAGATCGGGATGACGACGCGCAGGAAGATTTGCCATTCCTTGGCCCCGTCGATCTTCGCAGCCTCCAGCAGCTCGTTCGGCACCTGATCGATGAACTGCTTCATGAGAAAGACGCCGACGGGAGCCGCAAGGTTAGGCAGAACATGCGCCCAATACGTATTGATCATGTGAAGGTTGACCATAACCAAATACCGCGGAATGGCGACGGTTTCCGGGGCATACATAAGCGAAAGCAGAATGACCGCGAACAGCGTCCTTTGTCCCGGAAACCGGTGCTTGGAAATGGGATAGGCGCATAAAGCACTGACCACGATCGTTCCCACTACAACCATGACGGACACCACAACGCTGTTAAAGAAGTAACGCGAGACCGGGACAACCGACGATCCGGTCACGGCAAACAATTCGACGAAATTTTGCAGGGTGGGCTTGCGGACGAAAACGTTCGGCGGATAAACGAACAGCTCGTTGTACGGCTTCAGCGAATGATTGAAAATATAGAAAAGCGGCAGCAGCATAAAAAGGGAAGCCAGCGTCAGCAGGACATAAAGCACCCACTGAAAGCCGTCCGTTCCATTAAGACGGCTCCTGCGGCGGAACGGAAGCTTATTCCAGGCTTTCCCTATAAGGACGGACAGGATCATTTATTCATCCCCTTTGGTGCCGAACAGCCGGAACCCCAGCCGGTTGGACACATACATCATGATTAGCAAAAAAACCGAGATCGACGCCGCATAGCCCATCTCGAACCGAACCGCGCCATAATCATCAATATGGCTGATAATTAACGTTCCCGCGTACTGCGGAGTCGGGAATTGGCCGGATAGCTCCGTTCCGATCGCACCCGCCTTGAAGGTACCGACAATGGCCATGACCGCTCCGAACAGCATCTGCGGCTTCATCGAGGGGATGGTAATGTACCAGATTTCCTGCAGACGGCTCTTGATGCCGTCGATTTTGGCGGCTTCGTACAATTCTCGGTTTACCCCAAGCAGACCGGCGAGCATCGCCAGGAAGCCGACCCCCATGCTGGACCAAAGCGTAACCGCTATCATCGAATTCATCAGATAGGCTTTATCCAGGACCCACTGAATCGGCTTCTCGATGAGGCCCCATTTCAGGAGAAAGCTGTTCAAATACCCTATCCGGTCTCCATTAAGAAGGGGCAGCCAGATGATTCCCATCGCAATACCGGACGTCAGCGAGGGGGTATACATGGCAAGGGCGTACCAGGGGCGGGAGTAATTGGGCAGATGAGAGATCAGCCACGCCAGCAGGAAAGCCGCTATATACCCTCCCGGCCCCACGATAATAGCGAACTTGATGGTATTGGGAAGAGCATACTTCAGAAAGACAATATCCTGGGAAAGCAAATACTCAAAGTTCTTCCAGCCGATGAAATGCGGCTTCTCGATCGCGTTGTAGTAGGTGAAGCTGAGCGAAATCGCCACAAGGACGGGAACAAGGATGAAGGCCGTAAACAAGAGGACAAAGGGAGCGATAAAGGCATAGGAAAGCCGATTCTTCCAAATTTTCCCCGCCAGCGTCCTCATCCGGAGCAGCGGTTTCCGCCCCGTCCGTTTAATAACCGCAGAGGGCCATACCGGATTATTGGAAGACATAACGGTCCACTCCTTCCCATGGGGTCTTGACGACCGGCAGATCCAGCGTATGCAGAACCTTGCCTTCGGCATCGACAAAGCCGAATTCCTGTTCCTTCCTCATCATTTCACGGTCCGTATTGACGATCGCTTCTTCAAGCGATTCCCGGTCATTCATTCCGTCCACCACCGTCCGGTTCCAGGCATTCGTCAGCTCCCGGGTGAGGAAGTAGGAGCCTGGAAGGTTGGGAACTTCCTTGTACCAGCGCCACTGCTCGAGAATAACCTTCAGATCTTCCTTCGGCCACGGCAGCTTCGTGAACGCTTCGATATTAGCGGTATTCCAGCGGAACTGGATGCCGTTGAATGATTCGAGGTCCGAGCCGTACCGCTCCTGGGTTTCGGCGGACACAAGCCACTTCAGAAACTCCCACGATTCTTTCGGATGCTTCGTATTCTTGTAAATAAACCCGGTCGTCTGCCCTCCGGCGGCCCAGCGGGCTACCGTCCCATCCGCCTGCTTGACTCCAGGTATAGGAGCAATTCCCCACCAGCCGGTTAGCTCCGGAGCCGCCACGGAAAGCGTCACATACGTGTTGTAATCCGCTACTCCGATGGGGAAATCCCCTTTGCGGAAATGCTGATAGAAGCTGGGCACGGACTTCTCCAAATCATAGATATTGAACAAGTCCGTCCACTGCTTGAATCCCTTAAAGGCTGCCGGTGTATTCAAGTTGGTCTTCATGCCGTCGCCGGTAAAGAATTCCGCCCCGTTCTGATAGAAGAAGGTCAGGAAGTCACCGGAAGGCACATAGAAGTTGTAGCCGTTCTGCTGGAGGCTCGGCAGCATGTCATAGACGTCGCCCCACGTGTCCGGCACCTGCAAGCCGAGGCGGTTCAGAATGTCTTTGCGGTAGAACAGCACCTTGAAGGACTGGGTTTCCGGCAGGGCATAGTACCCGCCGTTATAATAGAACGGCAGCAGCGCCCCCGGTGCGAACGTCTTCGTCACTTCCTGGAAATCGGGGTATTGGCTGAGATCGTAAAGGGCATTCCTCATGGCAAAGTCGGTTGATTTGTCCTGCGGCTGGCCCAATGCGACGTCCGGGGAAAGCCCGGCGGCATTCGCCAGGACAAGCAGATTCTCGTTCTGGAGAAGATTAACCTTGACCTTGATCCCATATTCCGGTGTAAACGATTCGTTGGCGAGCTCCTGCAGAAGATTGACATAATCCCGCCCGCGGTTGACCCAAACGTTCAAAACATCCTCGTCCACCTTGGCCGCATCCCTCTTGCGCGTAAAAGAGTACAGGAAGTTACGGAAGGATCCGTTAATCTTCTGCCAGAAACCGGCTTCCATGGCAGGCAGCTCCGCTCCCGCCGGAATAAAGTAAAGCTGATCCAGCTTGAGCGGCGTTTTGACGAGGATCTCCTGAAGGCTGCCCACCTTCTCGATCATATTGGAGATATCCTCCATATGGTAGGGAATGTCATTCGGGTTCTTCAGGTAGTCCTTCAAATCCTGAATGGCCGTTTCCATCGTTTGCAGCGTATTGTCACGGCGGTGGTTGGCCTTCAGCATGCCGTCCGCCATTTTCTCCAGCTCCGCTTTGGCTGTTTCCAGACGCTTGGGAAGATCGGGAAAATCCTGAGTAACCTTCCAGGTGCGGTTGGTATCGACTTCCCCTCCGGTCATCCCGCGGATGTCTTGATCCGCCTGCCTAAGGGCTTCAACCGCACGGTTTCCTTGAATAATCACACTTTGAAAAGGCGCCACCGTCGCCGTCATGCTGATCGTATGCTTGCCTTTCTCAAAGTAAAATTCAAAGGGCTCCGCCGACTCCGTGCCCAAGATAGTTCCCTGCCACTTGGGGGAATAAGGAAACCGGTATGCCAGCAGCTCGCTAAAGGGTACCTTGCCGTCAATCTCTATGGTCCGGAATACGGACATATTGGAGACATAGCTCTGCATGGAGCGCATGGCGATTCGATACCGGCCGCTCTCAGGCACCTCAAACGTCCAACCCGCCTGCTGCCCGCCGGTCTGCCAGCGTTCTCCTCCCAGGGAATTGAAACGGTCATACCCGTCTGCGTAAGGCACCGACAGCGGATCATGATCCGGGGTGAGCTGAATCGCCACATCATTCTTCCAAGCCATTTCCTCCGCCTGTATGGTCACCACCTGACTGTTCTTGGGTTGACCGGCGGGGTATTCCTTGGATACGGTTGGATAGCTCGGGATCGAAACGGGAGGCTGGACGGCAACCGACCCGATGACGACCGGATCGGACCCTGTAAACCGAAGCGTGTGTTTGCCTTTGGTCAAAAACCACTGGAAGGGCTGCGGGTAGCCGCCCGCGGAATCGGTCAGTGTTTGGTTGATCCATTCCTTTATTTCCACGGGCCGCGGGCGGATGTCGTCCCCGAACTCGTCACGCTTGACCGGCAGATTATCCTTGAATTGGCGCCGCAGGGAGACGGCCCGGGCTTCCCGGTAAGGGAAAACGCCGTCCATCTGAAGAGATAGGTTAACCGGTCTTCTCACCGTGGAACCGGCGGGATCCGAATAGGTGTGATAAGTCAGGGCGATTTCGTATAGGCCGTCTTCCGGTATGTCCACGGTGTATTCAATCCAGTTGTCCCGGCCGCTTTTCCACAGCAGAACATTGTTCTTTCCTTCATAAGATCCGCCTTCAGTAAGAGCAGGGTCGGATTGAGCCGCGATGGCGGATCCCGGCAGGGTGATCGTTTGCGAAGCCGGCTTATAGCCTTTCTGCTTCCATTCCTCCGCCACTTCCTGATAGAAGGGCCCCAGCTCGCTCGTCAAGGTGTCTCTCCCGGGCGGGGCCGCTTTGATCGGAGCCGTACGGCCGGCGGCTTCCTCTGCCTGTCCCTCCTGCGGCACCAGGCCCGGTCCAGCCAGCACGGCCAAGGCCAGTACGGCATGAACCCAGCTCAGCAGGCGTCGCTTTTGTTTCATCCCTTCGTCATTCCTTTCCCCGCTATCGGGCATTAATCGATAAGCCGCTCCCCGGAGTCGCAGTCAAAGAACAACGTGCGGTTCATATCCACGGCTACCTCCAGCTTAGTATCCTCTTCGTACGTATAGCGGGGATTGGTCCGAACCGTCAGGTTGGTTTTCCCTCCGACATCAAGGAGTAGGTAACGATCCGCCCCCATCAATTCGCTCAGAAGATGAAGACCGGGAATAACGGCGCGGGGAAAGGCTTCGAACATAATAGGCTCCACACTGATGTTCTCGGGACGGATGCCAAGGGTGACAAGCCGGTTTTCGAGCCGACTCTCCCTCAAAGCAGACGCCTTGCCCGGCGGAATCTCCAACGCAAACCGGTTCGTATGAAATTCCAGCCGCCCTTGCTCTTCCAAAAGTCTTCCTTCGATGAAGTTCATAGGGGGAGATCCGACGAAGCCGGCCACAAACGTATTGGCGGGGTTGTTATAAATTTGCTCGGGAGTATCGACCTGCTGGATAATTCCGTCCTTCATGACGACGATCCGGCTGCCCATCGTCATCGCTTCCGTTTGATCGTGCGTAACATAGATGGTGGTGACGCCAAGCTGTTTATGGAGCTTGATGATTTCGGTTCTCATCTGCACCCGAAGCTTCGCATCGAGGTTGGACAGCGGTTCGTCGAGCAGGAACACCTGCGGTTGCCGGACAATGGCGCGTCCCAACGCCACCCGCTGGCGCTGGCCTCCGGAAAGCTGCTTCGGCTTCCGATCGAGAAAGGATTCGATCTCCAGCACGCGGGCGGCTCTTTTGACATTCAGATCAATTTCGTGCTTGGGGAGCTTGCGCAGCCGGAGGCCGAAAGCGATATTCTCATAGACGGACATGTTGGGGTACAGGGCATAATTTTGAAACACCATGGCAATGTCACGGTCTTTAGGAGGCAGGTCGTTAATGAGCTGGTCTCCGATATATATTTCTCCTTTGGAGATATCCTCGAGTCCCGCCACCATCCGCAGGGTAGTCGACTTCCCGCAGCCGGAAGGGCCGACGAATACCATGAATTCCCCTTCCCGAATCTCCAGATCGAAATCCTTGACCACGGGCAAATGGTCTTTGCCATACTGCTTGTAAACGTGATTGAACAGGATACGCGACACTTTAGCTAATCCCCCGTTCCAGTTGGATTGGAAACGCTTTACTAACAGCCTAAAGGACCGGTGTGAAGATGGTGTGAAGGAAATAAAAAAAGAACCGCGATTCCGCGGCCCCTTCTCCTCCATCCCCCTACCGGGAAGTTTTATTTGTCCTGCCCCCCTTCCATTCGTTTCCGGTAATTCGTCGGGGTCATCCCGGTAAACCGTTTGAAGAGTTTGGAAAAATACACCGCATCCTGGTAGCCGAGCTTCCAGGACAGGTGCTGCACGCTCATTTTACTGTGCCTTAAGAGCAATTTGGCCTCCTCCATCTTCAGCTGGGTCACGTACTGGAGGAACGATACCCCTACCTTCTTCCGGAATAGTTTGCTCAGCCAAACCGGGGAGATAAAGAGATGGCCCGCCACCTCTTCGAGCGTGACCCGCTGAGACAGGTGAGAGCCGATGTAATCGATGGCCTTCTGCATAAGGTCTCCGGTTTGCGGGTTAACGAGTTCACCCAAATGCAGGAAGTGAGCGGCAACCCGCTCGCGGAGCTGCCCTTCCCCTTCTGTTTCTCCAAGCTGCTCCTCCAGCCTCGAGGCATCCAGAACAGGATGCTGGAGCGCGCCGGATTGTTCAAGAAAGCGATGAATGTCCTTTATCCACGCAAGGGTTCTTGCTTCCAGGGGCAGCCCGGCATCTGGAGAAGGAGGCAGCAGGGAGGCGGGAAACCGCTGCAGCACCTCGCGGATCCCTTTTTTGTTCCCGGCGAAGAGCTCGTCCAATAAGCGCATTTGATCCGAATGGCCATCCTTCTTCGTTCTCAGAATAGCAGCGGTCCGATCGTAACGAAGAACTTTATTGCCCACAAAGCGCTGATAAGCCAAAGCTTCCATCGCCTGGGTGAGCCGATGCGGCCATTCTCTCCAATGGGAGGCCAGCCTGCTGATGCCAATGGCGATCCGACCGTGGGTATACCGTTCCATGCTGGCTACCCAATTCTGCGTAATGGTTTGAACATGGTGCAGGGCCTGCTCTTCCCCTTCCTGCGACATCTGTTGCGGGAGTCCGGCGACAAGAATCCACCGGTTCCTGCCTTGCGGAAGCAGCACCGTATGCTCCAGAGGCTCGGTTAACTCGCTCAGCACATTATCCATGGCGAACTCGATCAGCTGCCGGTCCTTCCAATCCTGAATGGCATTCTTGTAGCCGCTCAGCTCAATGGCCATGACGGCACTGGGCAGCGTGCGGATCCACTCCAGCTGCAGGGGACGAATCGTTTCAAGGAAGGTCTTGTCGCTGTAGAAGCTCTTGCCTTTAACGAGGCGGTTAACGAACTTCTGCTGAAGCTGCAGCTGGGTTTTCCTCCACATTTGCAAACTAACCTTGCTCTCCCGCTCCCATTCCCGGATCATTCGGACCACCACATCCTCCACCTGCTGAGGCTGGACAGGTTTAAGCAGGTAATCCACCGCTCCCAGCTGGATGGCCTCTCTAACCGTATGAAAATCCTCCCGTTCACTCCAAAAGGCTATTTTGTGAGGATGTTCCTCCCTTATAAGAAGCTTCACCCAGTCAGACTCCCCGCCGCCGGGCAGCTGAATCTCACTCAGGATAAGCTCCGGTCCCCTTTCCTTTGCGATACCAGCCAAGCAGCTATACTGACACAACCATAACACAAAATACCCAGTCAGAATAGATTAACTAAGGCGATTCAGTCGATTATTCGATTAAATATGTAATAATACCTAACATTAAATAAGGTTTTAGCTGTTTCGATCCATTTTGTATAGGAATACCTCACTCCAACTTGACACTAAATGCTTTATAATTTAGTTCAAAGGCAGATTAAGGGATCAAGAAAGGGGGGCTATATCCGATTATGAAAGCCGTGAAGCTCGCCTGTCAGATCAGCTTGATCACTTTGTTCGTACTCGCCGGTCACCTCTTGGCGGAGCTGTTCCGCGTCAACATTCCGGGCAGCATCATCGGGTTGCTTTTGTTATTCTTGAGCCTCCAATGCCGCCTAATCCGGCTAGAATGGGTGGAAGGCGGCGCGTCCTTCCTGCTCGCCGAGATGCTCATTTTTTTCGTTCCGGCCGCTGTCGGAGTCATGCAATACGGGGACCTGATCGCCGCCGAGGGCCTCCGGATCACCCTCGTGATTATCCTGAGTACCATACTCGTCATGTCCGTTTCCGGACTGCTAGTCGATTATATGAACAAAAAAAGGAGAGAAACGGACTTATGACCATCCTTATTCCCATCCTCAGTTTGATTGTGACCGTTGGAGTCTATTTGCTTTCCAAGAAAATGTATAGACGGTGGAAGTGGTTCGTCTTCTCCCCCCTGCTCGTCAGTCCGGTCGTGCTCATCGGCTGCTTGTTGGCCACCCGTACCTCCTACGACGCCTATGCCTCCGGGACGCACGTTCTGCTTGATTTGTTGAAGCCCGCAACCGTCGCCTTCGCCATTCCGATCTACAAGCATCTTCCCCTGCTGCGGAAGCATGCGGCCGAGCTTATCGTCAGCGTAATGCTCGGGTCGCTTTTGGCTTTTGCCTCTTCCATCCTGATCGCCCGGTTGTTCGGTCTGGAGCTGTCCATGCTGGCGAATTTGGCGCCAAGGTCTGTCACGACACCGATTGCGATGGCCATAACCGAGAAAATAGGGGGCATCGCCTCCTTGACGGCGGCTTGCGTCATCGTCACGGCGATTCTCGGGATGTTCCTCGGTCCTTTGCTGATCCGCTTGCTTTCCATTCAAACGCCCATCGCCAAAGGTGTCATGCTCGGGATGGGGGCACACGGAGGCGGCACCTCGAAGGCCTTTGAGTTCGGGCCTGTGGAAGGTACGGTGTCCTGCCTGTCCATGATTGCGGCGGCGGTCGTCAGTCTGGCTTTCGCCCCGTTGACCTTTCCCCTCCTGATGAATGTCCTCCGCTGATGCTTTCCGTGTAACGTATCATGGCTGCCGTTCATCGCGGAATATAGCGAATGAGTGTGATAATCGCTCCGTAAATATCGTGGTTCGCTTGGTGGTGTGAATCACTCCACCATGACCGACCGCACCAAGACGCATCTGACGGACATGTTAGCAGCCGGCGGAGCGAAAGGCCATACGCTGGCGAATATGACTTTGCTTTCCTTGTTTGGCAATAGATTTCCTGTCCCAGCTCGAGGCATCGCGACCGCCCGTTAGATAAGGGATTTGGTCATGATCCAATCGATTTGTTTTTCTTCCCCCATGTAGAAAGCGTGGTCTCCCGTTTGAACAAACCCCATTTTTTTATAAAAGCGGATGGCATTCTCATTTTTTTCCCAAACCCCTAACCAAATTCTCTCTTTATTCCGCTCTTTCGCTAGTTCTATAGCTTTGTTTATTAGATCCTTACCAAGCCCTTGTTTATGATACTTCTTCCTTATATAGATCCTCTCGATTTCGAGCGAATCACGCCCCATTGCCTCCGATTGCGCGTCATCCGTATTGATCTTTAAATATCCGGCCATTTCCCCATTTGCATAAAGAAAATAAAATTCAGAAGAGGCACGGGATAATTCTTTCTCCAATTGGGACAGGTTAAACGCTTTTTCCAAATAGGCTTTCATGGTTTCGGGTGAATTTTGATTTCTAAAGGTCTCTTTAAAGGTTTCGATACTAATCTCTTGAAGCAGACCTAAATCGTCAACGGTGCACCTTGTCATCTGTATAGTCATAGGACCCTCCTTGATATAGCTCAATAATTTCTCTTGTTTCCTTTCTTTACATGTTCCCAGTCCGTTTCTATATTTCTCCTGATTCTTTGCAAAAGGTTGTACAGGATTTCTTCTTCGCTCTCGGAGAATCCCCTTAGGGCAACGGTGTTGGAATGATCATTTTCCCTCTTGATAAAAGGATAAACCGCCTTTCCTTTCTCTGTAGGAAACAGTTTTTTTATTTTTTTGTTATGTTCATCATCTCCCTTCTCAATAAAGCCGTTCATCTCCAGCTTCTTTACAGCCCGGGCCGCCGTGGTTCGATCCACCTTAATCATTTCAGCTACCTTCTCTTGAATAATCCCTGGAGTCTCACAGATCCGCACGAGGTATAAGTATTGTCCTCTGGTCAGATCGAGATCTTTAAATTCTATATTGCTAATGGAGTCTAATGCCCTTGCGATCATTCCGATTTCACGAAGAATTTCCTTCATATTAACTCCTTAGGACGTATTAACTGCAACTAAATAATAGCCTTTTTATGTTGCATTTGCAACAATAAGACTGGCCCTAAATCTTTATTCAAGCACCCCATGATTCGGCTGGCGATGCTTGTCTGCCAGTGGATGAAGTTCCTTTAGAAATTCTGTTA
This sequence comes from Paenibacillus aurantius, assembly GCF_032268605.1. NCBI lineage: Bacteria > Bacillati > Bacillota > Bacilli > Caryophanales > Paenibacillaceae > Paenibacillus > Paenibacillus aurantius. The sequence goes on along the minus strand of NZ_CP130318.1, from coordinate 1,893,236 downwards.
AGCCGGTTTGGGCACGGTGTAAAATGAACTTTTTTCCTGGAAGAGTCACTGGCCGGCCATCTGCTTGCGGTATTCTTTGGGCGAGACTCCCGCTATTTTGTTGAAGATATGCGTGAAATAATTGGAGTCGTTGAAGCCCGTGGCTTCGGAAATTTCGAATATTTTCATATCTGTACTTTTCAGCAGAAGCTTCGCTTTTTGTACGCGCAGGTTCTGGATATAGCCGGTTACACTTTCCCCGGTTTCCTTTTTAAACATATTACTGAAGTAGCTGGGGTTGAGATGGACATGGGCCGCCACCTCGGCCAAGCCGCATACCCCCATGTATGACTCTTCAATAAACCGGATAGCCTGCTTGACCGGATTATCATTCTTGCTGGCAAGCCAGTTATTGTGGGACTGCAGGAATTCATGAATATATCCCTGCAGCCATGCCGCAATATCCTCCGGCGTCGCACATTTGTAGACAGTATCCCACTCTATGGGGCGCACAGCCATTTGCCATTCGGGAAACTGGACCTGCACTAGCCGAAGAATGGCAGCAGCCAGCAGCAGCGCTTCAATCTTGGCGGTTTGCGGGGGCAAATGGCTGATCCGGACGGCTTGCTCCTGCAGCTCACGGCTCAGCCGGCTGTTATCCTCCGACATAAGCCAGGTTACAATTTCCTTCTCCTTCTCGTAAAGCGCCGTCTGGTTGAGCAGTGATTCATTGGCAGAACCGTAGTCCCTGTCCCCTTCCCGGCAATAGCGTCTGTAGCCCTGACGCAATTCCTCCGTATTGGCGCATAGCCCTTGTCCGCTGTATTCAAGAGCCAGCCTCAGATAATGATGGACCGAATCGGTGAGTATCTGCGGCCATGAGGGGGATGTATCCGGCTGGGAAGCACTCCGGTCCACCAATAAAGCCCACTCCGATGCGTTCATGGGAAACAGGCGAAAGCCGCCGGGAAACCATTTATTCAAGTGCTCCCCGGCAATATTGGCGAAAGCAAACTGCAAAAGCGGCACATCCTCGGCGGAATAATGCTTCTCCGGGGGGAAATAGGTAGGAATACGGAGAAAATGCAGCTCACATTGCTTCAACCGCTTCAGCAGTGCCTCCACCTTTTCCCCGCTGCAGGGCATGCCCATAATGGCCGAGCGCAGCTCGCTGTCTTCATGCTGGCGCTTCCAGCCCTCCACCAAGAGCTGAGACTGGCTTTCTTCAATCAGCTGCACATAAATCCGCTCGAGTACGCTTAATATATCCGTTTCCACACAAGGCTTCGTGATAAAGTCCAGCACACCGAACTTGACGGCGGACTGGGCATACGAAAAATCCTTGAATCCGGTTACAATCACAATCTTCGTCAGCCAGCCGCGTCTTCTGATTTCTTCTGCCAGCTGCAGACCATCTATATGGGGCATCCGGATATCGGTCAGCAAGAGATCCGGGACACAATTCTCCATCATTAACAAGGCGTCCCGGCCATTGGCCGCTTCCCCAGTCACCACCCACTCGGCGGACCGCTTCCCCACCAGTTTCAGCAGCCCCTTGCGGAAGTTAGGCTGATCCTCTGCAATAAACAACTTGCCCTTCACCCGTTTCCCTCCTCATGACTCCCCAGTGTCCCGGATTTAATAGGAAGCGTCATGTGAACAACCGTTCCTTTTCCTTTACTACTGGTAATTTCCACTCCATATGCGGGTCCGTATACCAGTTGAATGCGCCGCAGCACACTTTTGTAGCCGATTCCTGTCTTATCGCCGTCCGGCAGTATAGCCTCCGCCTCTGTCAAGGTTCTCAGGGTTTCTTTATCCATACCGCATCCGTTGTCAGCCACCACGATATGCAGCGCCTCATTTAACAGGAACGCTTTAATCCGCAGCACCCGGTCTTTCTCCATATCACGGAAAGCGTGCACAAAAACATTTTCCACCACCGGCAGCAAGAGGGATCGCATCATCCGCAGACTCAGCAGGGACTCCTCAGCTTGGATAATGGTTTCAATCCCGCCGGTGAACAGCTCTGTCTGGATCTTGATGTAATTGCGGATCTGGTGCAGCTCTTCGCCAAGAGTCGTATCCGTCTGGACAGATTTAAGGGAATACTTCAACATCTCCGAGATGGCGTTGATCAGAAGCGCCGCCTCCTCCTGATCGTTGCTGTACAGCTTCCAATACAGCTCATTGAACAGGTTGTGCAGATAATGAGGGTTCAGCTGTGCCTGGATGGCCTTCAGCTCCGATTCCCTCTGGCTGATCTGGGCCAGATATACCTTATTAATCAGCTCGCTCACTTGCTCCGCCATGCTGTTGAAGCTGTCTCCGATGAAGCCCAGCTCATCGCCGGAATCCACTTTGACACGGACCGTGAAATCGCCGGAACGCAGCATACGCAGTCCCTGCATCAGATGGGCAAGAGGAGTGAGGAGCGTCCGGGTGGAAATCGTAATAAGTAGTGCACTGAGCAGGATCACGCCGATTCCGGCAAATGCCAATACCTGGATGATGTCTTTATTTTTCCTCTGTATCTCCTGCAAGGAAGCCCCTCCATATAGGGTAAAACCTGCCGGAATCAGCTCGTGGCGGACAAACAGATAGGTGATGCCATTCATTTTGACATAACGAGGATAATGTGCCTTTGTCAGTTGCACGAGTTGCTCCATCTCGCTCTGATCGTTATTGGAGTAGAGCACACCGCCTGCAGGCTCCAGCAGCAACACCTTGCCGCTGCTGTTCTCCGTAAGATCACGCAGCACCTTGGATACCAAGCTTTCCTCCATCACCATCACCATGGTGCCGTACGGGATCAGCCTCTCATTGAGCATCCGTCTGGCTGCAACCAGAACCGTTCTGCGGCCCTCCGGATCAATGGTGCTGGCCGCCTCGGCTCGGCCCCAGACCATATTCCCCCGATGGGGCTTAAGCTTTTCCATCATCCTGGTCAAGTCATCCGTTCCCGGCTCTCCCGACGCACCGGTTTTGGAGAGAGCCGTCATTTCCCCGTCCTCATTGTACAGGAAAACGGAACGGATGGACGGCGCATCCACCAGGAGCATATTCAACTGTTCTTCCACATACTTGCGGTTCTTGAATTGGGTGTAGGAATCGTTTACGGGAACGACGTTCTCCCTGAGGAACAGTTCGATGGACGGATTCAGGATAATGGATTGGGATACGCGGTTGATTTCCTGGAAGGTCATCTCCAGTCTGGCCAAAGCCTGTTCGTTGGCGATGGAGAACTGCTTGCTGATTTCATCCTCCATTAACTGGATATTTGACCGATAAACCATCCAGCCTGCCAAGGCAAAGGCAAGTGTTACCATACACGAGAGCAGCACGATCAGTTTGATCTTGAAGCTGCCCTTTATTTTTCCGGCTATATAACCCGGCCAGCTTGTCGGATGCAGTCGACTCCCCTCCCCCTTTGAATTTCATACTGTGTTATAAAACGCTTCCTTCCAAGCAAACAAGGTTTACATTTTACCTGTCTACGTAGGAAGGAAGCGCGTCACGTTCCGGTCCGGTTTACCTGAATTATTTTAAAGCTTCATACAAGGCAATAAGAGCAAGGGACTGTCCGTATGCCATTGGCATAATGGTAATGTTTTTATAATGGTCTTTATCCATTCCCATACCGGTTCCGGCTGACACATTCAGCACGGTTCCATCCCCGCTGATATTTTGACAAACCGCCTGGATGGCCATGTCTGCAACAGCCTGATAGGAGGAATCCAGAATACCGGCTTTTATGCCTTTTAGGATACCCGCGGCAATTGCGGCCGATCCGGATACCTCTTCATAGCTGGTTGGGTCTTGCAGGACGGTGTGCCATAGACCGGAAACGGCCTGGAGCGGAACCAGAGCGTTGACCTGAGCCTTATACGTATCGACCAGAAATTGACGGACACCCGGGTTCATCGTATCCTGGCAAGTTTCCAGGTAATCGACGAGGCCGTAGGTGAACCAGGAATTGCCGCGGCACCAGAAGATGCTGCCAAAATTATCATTGCGCTCGAAGCTCCAGCCGTGGAAGAACAGTCCGGTATGTTTGTCGAACAAGTACTTGATATGGAGCAAAATCTGGTGTACTGCTTCTTGCTCCCACTCCGGCCGATTGAACTTGCGCCCGGCCTGGTTCAGAAACAGAACCGCCATAAAGAGCGTATCAATCCATAACTGCCCATTGTGCAAGTGGATTCCATCCCGGTTGCCAATGGCAGTGACTGTATGCTGGAAGCCGCCTTCCTTGGTCTTGGGCAGCTCATGAACGAGCCAGTCCGCGTGATCCCGGCATAACTGTTCCAGCTGGTTGGAAGGCTCAAGCTGATCTAGGAGCAGAACCAGAGCCAGATAAGGGGCGGTCGTATTAATGTTTTTTGACGGCAGACCAACCTCAAAATTGCGGGAATACCAGTTCTGAAAAAACTTTATATAGCGGTGATCGCTGTAATACTCCTGCAGCTTGTACAGACCATAAAGACCGATGCCCTGGGGCCAGTCCCATTCTTCAATTCCGAAATCCCGCTGGACAATTCCTTTTCTTGTATCGGCCTGGACCACGGTTTTATCCTTTTCATAGTCGCTGCCGCCCAGATTCATAAGCTTGTCCACTACTAGTCCGATTTTTTGAAGCAGCATTTCATTTGTCATGATTCCTATACTCCTCCTCATATAAAATGTTCCGAAAGCAAACTTGGCCCGGCCTTTGCCGAACCAAGTCCGCATTTATCCTATTCCAGGCCCTTCAGCCCTTACTTGTGTTGGGAGCGGACCAACTCCAGGATATCCTTACCTAGGAAGGCTCTGCCCTTATTTTCTTTATACCAGGTATTCATGAATTCTTCTATCTGTTTGCCGCCGCCTCTCTCCCAGGCAGCTTTGGCATCTACAATGGCCTGCTCAGGGGTATATGGGGCCCCGCCGATAATGCCTTTGGTATAGATGTCCTTCATTTCCTTGTCGATATTGGTATTGATCACTACCAACTCGCTCGACAGGGTAGGCATATGCTCATAGTGACTCAGCGCGGGATACTGGGCCTCGGGATTAAGCAGAAACTCGTCGGCTTTCTTCAACATGTCCAGACCAGCCTTCTGGTCAGGATCACTCATGTCGAACGCAGTGGTGGAAATCAGAAGCGGATTCTCTGGGATCGAGTAAAACATGGAGTAGTCCATGGCCCAATCCAGTTCCTTGGCATTCTTCGCAGGATCAATGACCTTGGGAAAACCGTCCGCACCTTTTTTCCAATGCTCTCCTTCCATACCTTTTTTCAGAATCAGACTGTTCTCCGGCTTGATGATGAAGTTAATATATTCCATAGCAGCCTTGGGATTTTTGGCCGCGGCATTGATCACCGTGGTCATTTGAACCGGATTGACCACATGGTGAACGAATTGCCCCATGGAAGACTTGGGCTGCGCCATTGGCGCAATCTCCGCCTCCGGAACAATCTTGCGGAGCGTTTTGACGTCCGTTACCGTACTCTCAAACCAGTTGCTGACAACAGGAGGAAGATAAACGCCTATTTTTCCGTTCAGATAATCCTGCTTGGCTTTGGCTCCATTCTTGTCCGCCAGGTAATCCTTATCGATAAGCCCTTCCTCAAATAACCTTTTCTTGAACTTAAGAGACTCCAGCGTATTATCCCAAGTTCTGATAATTTTGTCATCATTGGAGATTTTCCAGCCGTACGAGCCGAACATGGAATCCACCATGCCGTCCGAGGTGTAGCTCATATTGGTTCCATAAGTATCCTTCTTCCCGTTGCCGTCAGGGTCCTGCTCAACGAATGCTTTCAGAACGACAAGCAATTCGTCGGTGGTCTTCGGAACCTCAAGCTTCAGCTTTTTCAGCCAATCCATCCGGATAAAGGCTACACTCTGCAGATGGGGCTCATTAATTTTACCAATTTCGTAAAGCTTGCCGTCCGGCTTGGTGCCTATTTTGCGAAGCTGGGGGTACTTCTCCAGCAGCTTCTGGTATTCAGGGGCATATTGCAAGTAATCGTCCAGAGGCATCAATTGCTTCTGCTGGTACAGGGAATTCCGGAACCCCGTATCATAATCATTGACAATATCCGGCGCACTGCCCGATGCGAACAACACATTCAGCTTCTTGACTGCCTCTGCCCGGGCCACCGGCACAAACTTGGCCGTAACGGGAGAATGCTCATTGATCCACTTGGTCCAACGGTTGTCCTCAACCGTTCCCTCCGCTGCGGGAATATTGCCCCTGTCATAGTTGGAAACGGTAATTGTGGCTTTTCCTTCAGCTTGCCCTTCTGTCCCTTCTTCCTTTTGACTGCAACCAGCTGCCCCTGCTGCCATAACCGCCGACAGTCCCAGCGCTAACGTAATCTTCATTTTTGGTGCCAATGTTTGTCCAAACATGTGGAATCCCCCTCATCAATCTATGATACATTTCCTTGTTGCCGCTAACCCTTGATAGAGCCAAGCATAATGCCTTTGACAAAATATTTCTGCAGGAACGGATATACCACCAGCATAGGCACAACCATAACCACAACCCCAACCGCTTTCAGCTTTTCGGATACCATTTCCTGCTGCTGCATCATATCCATGGCCGACATATTGAAGTTCCCCTGAATTTGCAACATCCCCTGAACGATAACAGTAAGATTCTGCAAATTCGTCTTATTGATGTAAAGAATAACGCTCATGAACATGTTCCAGTAGCCCACTCCGTAGAATAACGTCAGCGTAGCCAACATGGGAAGAGACAAGGGCAGTATGATGCGCATGAGCAGTTGGACCTCGCCGCAGCCATCAATCTGGGCGGATTCCGCCACTTCTCCCGGGATGCTCTCAAAATAGCTTTTCATAATCAGCATATTATAGGTGCTGATCAGCCCGCCAAACCAGAGGGACCAGTAAGTATTGGTCAAATGCAGGCTATTCATGACCAGATATGTAGGGATCATCCCTCCACTGAAGAGCATGGTGAACAATGCGGCCGTTGTGATCGGTTTGCGGGCGTAGAGGTAACGGCGGGATAAGGGATAGGCCGTCAGCACCGTGGCCAGCATGCTCAAGGCCGTTCCGCATAAGGTAATGATCACGCTGTTGGTAAAGGCGCGTAAGGCCGGTGTATTCTCAAAAAAGTATATGTAAACGGTGAAATCAAGCCCCACCGGCCAGAACCAGACTTGACCCAGGTCAACCGCATGCCCTGAGCTTATGGACAGCGCAATCAGATGCAGGAAAGGCAGAATGCAGGTGAGTGAAATGATGATCAATACCACGTGAATAAAGATTACAAAAATTTTTCCGCCTGTGGATTCCCTCAAGAGGATTTCCCTCCTTTCTTCAGAATAAGCCCTGATCGAATTTACGGGCTAATGCATTAGCCGACAGCACAAGCACCAGACCGACAAAGGATTCAAACAAGCCCATGGCTGTAGTCAGGCCAAACTGGGCCTGCTGCAGCCCCACTTTGTACACGTAGGTGCTGATGACCTCCGCTTTCTGCAGGACTGTGGGATTCTGCAAATTGTAAACCTGGTCAAATCCTACCTCCATCAGACGGCCCATTCCAAGAATCAGCAGCAGGATAATCGTAGGACGGATGCCTGGCAGGGTGATATGCCAAATCTGCCTAAGCTTGCCTGCGCCGTCCATCCCTGCGGATTCGTACAGACTGGGGTCAATGCCGGAGATAGCGGCGAGATAGATAATAGCGCTGAAGCCCATCTCCTTCCACATGCCGGAGCCGATAAAGATGGCGATCCATGAGTTCGAGCGGTACAGGAAAGGCACAGGCTCCATCCCCCATTGGCCCAGCAGCTTGTTGATGGTGCCTCCGTCAATGGAGAACAGAGTCAGGATAATGCCTGCAACGATAACCCAGGACAAAAAATGAGGCAGATAAATAATGGTTTGAATCCAGCGCTTCAGCCAGCTCTTCCGGACCTCATTCAAGGCAATGGCAATAATAATCGGCGCAGGGAACCCGAAGATCAGGCTCAGTACGCTCAGGTTAAGGGTATTCCAGATAATTTGCAGCGTGACGTTGGACTGGAATAGAATCTCGAAATACTTCAAGCCGACCCACGGACTTGACCATATGCCATCGCGAAAATTGTAGTTCTTGAAAGCAATCACAAGACCGCCCATAGGCAAGTAGCGGAATATCAGATAATAAAGCACTCCCGGTATAAGCATGACAAATAGCGGAATATTCTGCCGAAACCGCTTTGTCTGGTAAAAAGCCTCTTTCGCTGCCGGTGCTCTATCCGTTCCTACGGCGGCAGGCGTTGTTTTCATGGTTTCCCTTCTTTCCTACTGAAAGTTTTTGTTGGATGTGATGCTTATAATGTACCGCGGTTCGTCCATTCCGGGCCTTAAAAATCTTTAGGTCTTTCTGTGCGATTTTTGTTTCTCCTTCCAATCAGCAGGAGTTTCCCGGATTCATCGGACCATTAAAGCCGGGAGCGTAAAGCAAAAAACAAGGAGCCGGGCGGATGTTCCCGCTTGGCTCCTTGTTTTGCCTGCGTCCGCAAAGCTCCTGCCACTGCTGCTTGCAGCAGTCTGTCCGGCGTAACGGTGCAGAACAGTAATCAGTTGTTCCCGGGTAATGGAAGCTTCAGGGTGTAGTTGGGATAGTGAGATTACTGCCGCCAATTTGGATATCTACGCCGCTTTTACCGCTGTCCTTTAGATATACACCCACACTAACAACACAAGGAGCTGTGTAGCCGCCGTCATTAGTCGTTACAGTAATAACTGCTGTACCTGCGGCATGAACGGTTACATGCCCATGTCCATCCACGGTAGCTACAGCCGGATTGGAACTGCTCCAGGACACCGTCTTGTTGGCTGCGTTAGCGGGTGCCACATTGGCGTTAAGCTGGACTGTCGAAGCCCCATGGTTGGTATATCGTTGGGCGGTGGTCTGCTTAAGGCTTACACCCGTCACATGGACTGGCTGAGTCCCCGGATTTTCCGAATCAGTGTACAAGCTTACGGTTACTGTACATGTATCGCTGTAACCGCTGTCTTCCGTGGTTACCGTAATAACAGCTGTACCTGCGGCATGCACCGTCACAAGCCCATTTCCATCCACGGTAGCTACTGCCGGATTGGAGCTGCTCCAGAACACAGCTTTGTTGGCTGCGTCAGCGGGTTCCACCTTTGCGATAAGCTGGATAGTCGAGTCCCCATGGTTGGTATACCGTTGGGCAGTGGTCTGATTCAGGCTCACCCCGATGACATGCTGAGTATAGACTGCAATGGTCAAACCCACAGGGGGACTAGCTTTATGGGTATCCGTCTCAGAGTAACGAACCCAATAAGTCCCGGGAGAAAGATTGGCGATCGTATCCCCTTCTACCCTCAACCAAGTGCTGCCATTGTCGGAGGACCACTCCATGGAGGGGTTGACCCCGGTGATACGTCCATCGTTGGCCCCAACCGCTGTTTCATCGGTGTGATTGAGCCCCTCGGGCGCAGCCTTCGGTCCTCCGATAACCATCGCTTTGAAATCGTCAAAGTCGATGGAGGCGTTGGCATAGCCATCGATGCCGAACCGCTGGGCTGTCAGCTTGTCGCCGCCTGTGTGTCGGAAGTTGTAGTCCGTGGCCACCTCAACATCGTCTATATAGACGGTATAAGTCTTGGCGTCCCAGTTTGCCACCATTTTGATTTTGTACCATTTATTTAACTGAGAGTCTTTGACCTTGACCTTGGTGGATGGTCCATTCTGGACTATAATTTTCCCCGTATCAAAGGCTGTAACCATGGAATAATTGCCTGTGCCGCTGTCATTTCGCACCATGGCGCTATTGGCGTATTGGAAGCTAGTGTTTAGTCTGGCGCGGTATTCGATGACGATACGCTGATCTGCCTCAGCCTTTACCTCGCCTGCATACGGCAGGAATAGGTTTGCCTTGCCCGATGTAGCGGTTGTGGTCAGCCGTAGGAATTTATTCCCGGCCTCTTCCTGTACCGTGGCGGTAGCGCCATTGGTCAGATCCTCGGTGGTAATGCCATAAGGGTACTTGCCAACCGTATCGCCGGAGAAATCCCGGTAAGCGTTATAGATTACGCCGTTCTGAATGCTGTTCAGCGAACCTAATAAAGCTTCTTCCGCTTGAGCAAGCTTATCCAGCTCCTCGTCAAACTGCTCTTTGCTCAGATCGGCGTTTACAGCCATCTCTTCCGCCTTGTTCACTTCGGCCACGAACGCATCATACTTGGATTGGCTATAGTTGCCAAGCCCGTCGCCCAAAGGATAGGAGAAATTCGCCAGCTTGCTGCGGAGTTGATTCACAATCTCATCGAGGCCCCATCCCGGAATAACATTTACGGCAACGGTGGAAGGAAAATCGTGGCCATCTAGCTTTAGTGTGACAGGCACCTGAACAGTGCCCAGGGAGCTGAAGTCAAGTCCCTCCGGCTCCCAGCTGACAATCTCTGCCTTCTTCGACTGACTGTTGTAGACAACATCAACAACGCCGGGCTGCCTAGGAGCCACTCCGGAAGGAATCTTCTCTACGGAAGCAACCTGAACCGCATCGGAAGCTGCAATAACGGTCAAGCTGAACGCAGCTTTCTTTCCGTTGTATTCGGCTGTAATAAGAGCTGTGCCCGGTTTAATCGCATACACCGATTGGGTCACAGAATCCGATTCCACCCTGGCCACCCCAGGATCGCTGCTGGTATACTGGGCAGCCGCTGTCACATTCTGCATCTCATAATTGTTATAACGTGCGGTTACCTGCAATGGTCCGCTTTTCTGCCCGATAGTCAGGATGCTTGGCAAGCCGCCGATGGCAACGGCCTGCACCGCTTTAAGCTCCGCTGCAACGGTAACCGTGGCTGTAGCCGTTTTCCCGTTATATGTCCCGGTGATTGTGGTACTGCCCGCACTTACAGCCTTAACCCTAACCCCACCGTCAATAACGGCAACCTTCGTATCGGAAGAACTGAAGATGGCTCCTGTGTCAACAGCGGTATAGGTAGTGCCTGTTACGTTATACAGGGGCAAGCTGCGACTTTCACCGAGCCCCAACGTGTACCCCGGGGCATCGAATAACATTTCCGATGCATCCAGCTTAAATAGATCCAGGCTGTCAATTTCGGCAAGGTTGTTCCCCTTTGAGAAGCGGAGAATATTGTTACCTTCCCTTAGATAGACTTTCGCCGTGGAGAGCCCCCAACGATTCGTACCGGAATAGACAATGTTCAAATTGGCGCCGGAGCTCCCGTTGACCGACAAGATATGGGAGGCATCGGCCGCATTGGGTGATCCGTTGGCATTGCGCACGGACAGCATATAAAATCCCGTCTCCGGCACGTTTACGGTAAACTGGGCATAATCTTTGGCGTTCTTGATGTTGGCGATCTTCATTCCGCCGGAAGCGGTGCTTTCCATCCGGACAGCGGGAGAAGTTTCACCGCTCGGATCCTTCACCAGCAGCCCGTTTTCCGCTTCATAGCGCTTCCGCAGCGGCTCGCCCGAAGGCCTTTCAATCGGTGTGTTCGGATCGGCCGGCTCCCCCAGATTCGGCGTATTGTCTGCGTTCCACGTGAACTTCTGCGTGTGGACTTTACGGGTCCATCCCGATCCCGGCCAGCGGGCGGCATGGTAGATGATCCAGTCCTCTGAACCGTCAGGGGACGTGACGATGCTGTGGTGGCCCGGGCCGTAAACGCCATTGGCGCTGGAGAAGATCGGCCTGTCTTTTTTCACCCAGGAGCCGGGATTCATCAAATCGTCGCCGATCTTGGCCGTAATGACCCCAAGACAGTAACTGTCTGTCCAGCTTCCGTTTGCGGAATAGATCAGATTGATCGTGTCGCCCTTGATCGTAACCTCGGGGCCTTCGTTGATTCTGGCCGGGGACGATTCCCAATCATATTCAGACGTCGAGAGCAATACCCGTTCCGAGCTGATGGTTCGCGGATCACTCATCTGCGCAATATATAGATTCTGGAAGCTCCCGTCCGTTTCTTCCCAACCGGACCAGATGAAATAGTGCTTCTCATTTACAGTCAGCACCGTGCCATCGATCGCCCAACGGTCGGTAGAATCGGCAATCTTCCCTTTGAACACCCAGGTGCCGGTCAGCGGATTTTCACTGGCGTTCTCCAGCACGTACATGCGGTGATTTGCGTTGGTTCCGTTGTCAGCCGCAAAGTAAATAAACCATTTGGATTTGCCGTCGGTATCCTTGAGATAATGCATTTCCGGCGCCCACACATTGGAGCTGTACATGGTGCCCTTAACCGGTGTCCAGGCCAGGCTCCTCTCCCCCGCCTCAATGCCGGTGATGGTCTTCGCTCTTCGGATCATGATGCCGCTGGAGTTGGCAAATGCGTTGTAGTAATAGCCGTCCGTGTGCTTGTAAACCCAGGGATCGGCTCCTGTCTGCATGATGACATTGTAGAAATCCGACACATTCTTTCCCTCCTGCTCAGACGCCGAATCCGGCTTAGCTGACATCGGCTCTGCCGCCGCAGCCACTCCGCTCCATTGCGGCAGCATCAGCAGTACTGCGAGACAAAGCAGATAATGTCTGAATTTTTTTTTGACCATGTGCAATCCTCCTTGGAATCATATCATCCTGTTGTCTATGGCGTTCCTGTTCACCTGGAGAAGCCAAAGGATTCCCCCGCGAAACGAACTGTCTAAGCACCGCCATTCAGCCCTGATGAGTTGCCAAATTCGCCCTTCTTATCTGCTGGAACGGCAATCGCCGTATCCTTGACCGCCGATGATACATCGGCGATAGCAGTGCCGTGTCCCTCTGTTGCCGCTGTGATGCTATGGCTGGTCAAAGCAACGCTGTCCACCACATTGACACTGAGCACAGCCGGATTCCCAAGATTAAATAGGATAGAGAAGTCCGCCTTATCACCGCTCTTCACCCCCAGTGCGGCCATAGTTTCGCGCTTGATGGTCAACTTATCTCCGCTGACCGTATAACCATCCGTTCCCAATGTGCCATTGTAAACGACACCTTTTACTGTTGCTGCGTATACCACCCCGGTCACAGACTTGGCTTCATTCCATATGATGCTGGCGCTTACACCCCCGGGAACATAGAGATCATAGGTGGCCTTTTCAGGATTAACATCCGCGTCCTTCTTGGAGACAGTAATTGTGAAGTCCTTGGAGTAGTTCACGCCGTTCTCGCTTCCTTCTTCAATCGTAGCGGTGACAACGACTGTTCCCGCTCTTGTCGCGGACAGCACATTCCCATCTAGGGTGGCTCTTGTTTGCCCGGCATCCTTGATGCTCCAGGTGATGCTCTTGCGCGTAGCCCAATCCGGTGAGACTGTTCCGAAGAGGGTCAGCTTCTGTCCTGCCTGCACTGCCGCCGGGACAGCAGTAATGTCCGACACCGCGTGGAATGTAGTGTCATAAAGGTTGCGCAGCTCAATCTTAAACCGCTGGTTGTCTTTCCCCTCGTCATCAGCCAACCGCAGAACAGCGTTGTTTCCTTTGGATGCTTCATTGACCGTAATCACCTTTCCGTTGCTTTTGTTGATCACTTTGTAATAATCGCCATCCTTTTCCAGACGCCACTGTTCCGTATCGGAGGGAGTGGGGGCAGCTTCAATGGTCTGATTTAGAATAAGTTCTTGACTATCTGAATCAGGCTTGATATCGAGGAAGCGTGCGCCACGCATAACTAGGATCCGGTAATAACCTGTCCCCAGATCCAGGAATCGCACCAATTGACTATTGGTATCGCCATTGGAATATTGGATAACGGCTGCTCCTTGATTGAACTTCTCACCGGCCACACTCAGCGCCTTGCCGCTATGCTTCGGCTGGATTTTCACCATCTTCTCGGGGGTAAGTTCCCTAGCCTTCGTGCTGATGAAGCCTCCGCTGAATTTATCCAGGATCAGGCTGTCTATATTGAGCTGTCCGGTATCCCCTTCCTCACGGCGGAATTCAATACTATTCTTCCCCGCTTCCAAATTGACCGTCTCGGTCGCGTCCGTCCAGGTATCCCAATTCTCTGTCGGCGGCAAGGAAACTTGTTTGATCCGTTTGCCGTTCACATACATGCTCATGGTTCGATTCGACGATTGTACACCCGAATAGCGCAAGGTTGACGTGTAGGCCGCTGTATAGGGGACATTCACCTCAAACCCGATAGAATCCCCTTTTTTCTGGAATAATCCGACATAACCGTTGCCTTCAAACCATAGACGGTCTCTTCCGATGCCCACCGTGCCTGAGAGGGTTGCTGCTTCTGCCTGATATTTCCAGGGTGTGCGCTTATTCAGATGAATATGATCGATATGGATAACACCTGAATCTCCGTCCGCATTCTTATAAGTGATGCTGTTTTTCCCTTTGTTCAGGGGAACGGTTACAATCTGTTCCTTCCACACCTTGACACCTCCGGAGTAGGGAAAGACCATGTCCTGCACAGGCGTGCCATTCACCTCCAGCGACAATGTTTTGCCGCCCTGTTCTGTGGCGTACCGCAGCTTGAGATCGTAGGAAGCCGCATACTCGATATCCACAGAGAATTCCACGGACGAGTTCAATTGGGAAAGACCACTCACATAACCGATTCCCGTATTTCCATGCTGAGCCTGAACGACCCTGGCATCCGCTCCACCTGTCGTTTTGGCGGATTCCGCCTCATACGTCCAGGTCGCCGCTTCGGTAACGGAGATATAGTCCAGATTGACATTCGCCGGATCGCCTCCGTCACGCTTATAGGTGATGACATTGCTTCCTTCCTTCAGGAATACATTGTCATATCTATCGGCCCACTTGTCCCATTTCTTCAGACCGAAGAAATTGACTTGTTTGATCTTGGTGCCATTCACATACATGGACAAAGTTCGATCTTCCCCGGTCCCAGCTCCATAAGCCAGCTTGACCGAATAGCTGCCCGCGTGAGGAGCGTTTACTGTAAAGCTGATCGCCGCGTTCGGCTTCGTGAACCCTCTGACAAAGCCTGAACCGCTATATCCCGTATGATCTTGAGCAATTCCCGTGCCGCCGGACAACTCTGCGCTCTCCGCTTCATACAAGACACTTTTCTTGGCAATGATTGCATCCAGCCCCAAAGCGCTTTTGCCGGAAAGACGTACGATGTTGCTGCCGTCATTCAGCCGGATGTTGTGAACGGTTTTTAAGTCGAAGTTCAGCTTGTTCTCCGGTCCAGCATTAGACGGAAATACAAGCGCCGTGGGAGCCTCCTGGTTCACGCCCAATGTCATGTTGACCGGTTCTGTCGTATTGTTGTTGTAACGGAAGTCCAGCGAGTAAATCCCCCCTGCATTAGTGTTGACTGTAAACTCTACATAGTCGCTGTCATTGCTATTGCTGTACCGGACATATCGGCCGGACGAGGCATAGATGCTGTTCATGGTTGCTCTTACAGCCCCTGATAATTGCGCGTATTCCGCTTCATAGATTTCGCTCTTCTCCTCCCCGGAGGGGCGGCTAAGCACGGTGCCGGGGTTGGAAGGGATGCCCAGATTGATGAAGTCATTGTCGTCCCAATTGATCCGCTGGGCGCGAACCTCTCTGTTCTTGCCGCCTTGACTATGTGTGGGTATGCCATGGTATGTAATCCAGTCCTCTGTCCCGTCTTCGGATTTCAGGAATAACGGCGAGCCTGTCGAATAAGAACTGTTTTCATCCGAACGTTTCATGATCGGTTCGGGATGTTTATTCCATGCCGCTTCATTCTCCACACTTTGGTCCAGATCGGCCCAAGACAGGCCGATAGCATAGTTATCACTCGTGTAGCTGCTGGCGGAATAGGCAAAATACGCTTTTCCGTTTCGCTCCACCACGGCTGCGCCTTCATTAACATTATCAACATACTTCTCCCAGTCGTATGTCGGCCTGGCTAACGTAATCTCTTCGCCTTCCAATGTCCACGGGTTTTTCATTTTGACAATCGTGGGACATTCATCAAATCTCTCTTTTCCCGTTTTTGGATCTATAAAATAGAAATATTTGGTGTAGGTAAGGTATCTCTGCCCATGGATGGTGACAAAGCCGGTAGGCAGTCCATAGCTTTGCGTATTCAGCAACCCCTGTTGGGGTGTAAGTCCGTCTCCATTATCATATGTTCCCTTCAGTTCCCAGGTCCCTTCAAATGGATCTGGCGAGCTGTTCTCCAGAACATAGGAGCTGGGATGGCCATAAGCAAAGCGCCCCGCTTTATCACTAATCTTCGGACCGGAAGCGAAGTAGATGTACCATTTGCCATCGATCCTGTGCGCATCGGGCCCCCATATAAATTCCAGGTTTTCAGGTAACTTCCATACCTCTTTACTCTTCGCGGTGGAAACACCAAGAATGGTTTCATGCTGTTTCAATACAACATTGCCATCGCCTGCCGCCGAATAATAGTACCCATCGTCTTGCCGTTCAATGGTGGGGTCGGCTCCTTTCATCAGCGGGTTAAGATAATGGGATGATACATCCGCATAGGCGATATGGGTCAGCATCATGACGAGCAGTACCGCTAGGGACACGGAAACCAAACCAATTCTCCTCATTGCACCAATTTCCTCCTTAGGGAATTTTATTTGGAGCTTTTCGACAGGCAGGAAATGATCACCAACAATAAACCGCTTTCCTTTCCACTAAAAGCTTCGCTCCATGGATGCTTACACTGTACTGTGATCCCTCCATTCCAGGCCTTAAGAATCTTTAGGTCTTTCTGTACGATTTTTGTTTTTACCTTAAATCCGCTTACTTAGTACAATCACAAACGGGTAAAGGCAAGACTAAAAGGCATGAGTCCAGTATCTCCGTGACTCCGAGAGGCCAAATCCTGCGGACAATAACGCGCTTACAAAATCTGCAATACCATGGCTTTCGCTATATTCCGGCCCGCGCGGACCGGCCATAATTGACTTTCCTTATCTATATCCCCCGGCATGTAATAGATAAACTCTGCGTATTCATGGTCCTATTCCTGAAGCATAGCCGTTCCCCCTTGACCGTCTTCTCTTCAAAGATCACCCAAAACAACAAAATGTATAATTTAAAATAACAAAATGCCATATGATAATCTCGCTAGTTTCATTATTCTCATAGTAGGAGGCGGTATACTTGATGAAAAAACCTAACATTTTGCTAATAACGAGCGATCAGCAGCATTGGAATACCATCGGGTCCTTTAACAAGGAAGTCCACACCCCTAATTTGGACCGCTTGGTGCAGGAAGGGACTACCTTCACCCGGGCGTATTGCCCGAATCCGACCTGTACCCCCAGCAGGGCTTCCATCATTACGGGAATGTATCCGAGCCAGCACGGGGCTTGGACCTTAGGCACCAAGCTGCTGGAAGACAGACACACCGTAGGAGAAGACTTACAAGCTGCCGGATACCGCACGGCTCTGGTCGGAAAAGCCCATTTTCAGCCGTTGAAATCGACAGACGAATACCCGTCTATCGAAGCCTATCCGATTATGCAGGACTTGGACTACTGGAAAACGTTTAACGGACCGTTTTATGGATTCGACCACGTGGAGCTTGCACGGAACCATACCAATGAAGCCCATGCCGGGCAGCATTATGCGCTGTGGCTGGAAGAGAAAGGGTGTACGAATTGGCGGGACTACTTCCTGCCGCCTACCGGGACGATGGATCGTTCGATCACGTACAAGTGGCCGATTCCGGAGGAGTATCACTATAACACCTGGATTGCGGAACGTACGAATGCTCTCTTGACGGATTACAAGGAATCGGGAGATCCCTTTTTCATGTGGGCCAGCTTCTTTGATCCCCATCCCGAGTATTTAGTGCCTGAACCATGGGACACCATGTACGATCCGGAAGCCCTCACGATTCCCCAAATGGTTCCCGGAGAGCATGATCAGAACCCCCCGCATTTCCGTAAAACCCAGGAAGACCATCCGGATTTCAGCGACCTGGCCGAGACGGGGTTCGGTATTCATGGCTATCGTTCCCATCACTATTATGAGTACGGGACCAAGTTCAGATTGACGGACTATGACAAAAAGAAGCTGGTAGCCGTTTACTACGGCATGATCAGCCTGATGGACAAATACATCGGAAAAATCCTCGACAAGCTGGACGAGCTCGGGCTTTCGGAAAACACGATCGTCGTCTTTACCACCGACCACGGCCACTTCTTTGGACAGCATGGATTGCAGGCCAAGGGAGGTTTTCACTATGAGGATTTAATCAAGCTCCCCTTTATTGTGAAATACCCGGGGCAGGTACCGGCCGGCCATGTGTCGGAGGCCATGCAATCGCTGGTTGATCTGGCCCCCACGTTCTTATCCTTTTGCGGCATCCCCATTCCTCACGCCATGACAGGCATCGACCAACGGGATGTGTGGCTCGGCCGTAAGGAAAAAGCTAGGGATCATGCCATCTGCGAGTTCCGTCACGAGCCCACCACCATCCACCAGAAAACCTACGTCGACGAGAGGTACAAAATTACCGTTTATTACAATCAGAGCTATGGAGAAATCTTTGATCTTCAGGAGGATCCAGGAGAGCTTCACAATCTATGGTACGACCCGGAATCCGCCTCCCTTAAGTCCGAACTGCTGCTCAAATACGTATGGGCGGAGCTTGGCAAAGAACCGCTGCCCATGCCGCGAATTCATCACGCGTAGGGTAATGGACAAGTACGGACCCCTTTATCCTTTCGGCGACCAAACGCACGAATAATCTCAGGCGGACCTAAACAAAAAAATCACCTTCTTCTGTGCCGGAAAGGCCCCAAAAAGAAGGTGATTTTTCGTTATTCTGCCGGAATCGGCTTCACGGTGAAATGATCGATTGAGCTCTCACTATTGAAGCTCCTTACGCCGACGCTGCCATGAGTAAATGCCGTCCCGCTCTGATCCGTGTACTCTATAAGCGGGGAATCCATGTCCCCCACATAGACCTGGATAAGAGTGCCTCTCGCCACTACCTTCATATGCTGCCACTCCCCGGCCGTTCCGGTTAACGGCGTTCCGGTCAAGTACTGGAAGTTATAATTGTATTTGCCGAGATGCACACCGTCCGAAGTCAGATAGGCAGCGTAACCTTGTAGAAAGTCGTCTCTGTTCTGCCCCCATTCCGTTCCGTCGGCCGGATTGTTGACCCGGAGAAGGATGCCCGCATTGCCCCCTCCCTGCGTAAGGGAGCCTAATTGGATATCCGCCTCCACGATGTAGTCCGACCACCTGCTGTCGCCGATAATCGATTTCGGATACCCTTTGGCCCCGGATTTATAGACGCCCTGTTTGGGCAGGTCGGGGTCGTTGTGAAAACGGAAGCTGTAAAAATCGAACTCGCCGGTTACGATTTCCGCCTTAATGGTGTGGCGGCCTGCCGGAAGGGCGATCCCGTCCTTCGTTATCGTCCTCCACTCCTGAAAACCGCCGGTATTCGGAATATCGACAATCCCGGCAAGGTCGGTTACCTCATCAAGCCAAAATCTGACCTTGCCGCCGTCCATGCCCGTTGCCACTCGCAAATCCAGCTTATAGGTACCGGCATCGGCGATGTTGACATCGTACTTCAGCCATTCGCCGGTCTGGTTCCACCCTGTCGTAAATCCTTCCGGCAGCAAACGGATATCGACGTCATCGGAGCGGTACAGACCCCGAATGTTATCCGGTGTATTGTCATGGTACGCAACTCCTTCTCCTCCATTCCTGTAATCCACGGCATGTACGGTGCCGGGCAGCTGGATCGGTTCATCGGACGGCCGGAAGGAGAGACCGGCGAAATCGTATTCCCCGTTAACGATTTCCACCTTGACGGTATGGTCGCCTTCCGGCAGCGTTATGTCACCAAGATCAACGTTTCTCCAGTTATTCCACCCTCCGGTATTGGGAATGTCAACGACACCGGTCAAGTCTGTCGTATCATCCAGCCATAACCGAATTTTCCCTCCGCTAAGGGCCGTTGCGATCCTGACGCTCACGTTGTATGCAGCGGACTTGTCCACGTTTACGTTATACTTCAGCCACTCGCCGGTCTGGTTCCAGCCGACATTCCAGCCGCCCTTCGGATTAACGCGTATGTCCACCCCATCATTCCGGTATTGGCCGCCGATATTTGAGGCCGTAATGTCATGGTAACCGACTCCTTCGCCTCCTGGGTTATAGTGAACGGCTTCGACCATTCCGGGAACGGGTTTAGGTGCATCGAACGAGACGAACTTCAATCTTGCGAAGTCATATTCTCCCTTCGCTGTTTCAAAGGTAATCGTATGCCGGCCTTCCGGCAGTTGGAAGCTGGGGGACAGCGTGGTTTGCCAATTGTTCCATCCTCCGGTAGCCGGAATAGGGATCACACCGGTCAAATCCGTTTGGCCGTCCAGCCAGATCCGTGCCCCATTGCCGCTGAACGTTGTCGCCGCCGTAACTTCGACCCGGTACGTTCCTGCACGCTTCACGTCAATGTTGTAGTTGAGCCATTCGCCGGCCTGATTCCAACCGACGTTAAGCCCGTTGAAATTGGTGTTCGTCCGAATATCGACGGAATCGCTCCGGTATGCGCCCCCTATGTTTTCCGCCGTGTTATCATGGTAGCCGATCCCTTCACCGCCCGTATTATAGAAAGGCGCTTCAATGATCCCCGGAACCGGTTTCGGAAGATCAAACGGAGGTGTTTCCCCCGTATCGACCCGCCAGCCCTGTTCGAATTTCTTCCAGCCCGCGTCGTCGCCGTCATCGAAATCATCGGAAAGGGCAGCCGTTGCGACGGAAAGGCTGAACTTAAGAGTTGCCAAATCCAAAGATCCTTGGCCGGAAATCACTTTAAGCTTATGCAGCCCTTGCGGAAGCTGAATATCCTTCAGCACCAGGTTGTTCCATTGGTCCGTTCCGCCTGTCGAAGGGAGCCGCACCATGTCCGTCAGCCCGGTCGATTCATCCAGCTCCAGCTTCAGACCGGCATCGGCCGCCGCAGCGTACCGGATCACAACATCATAGGTCCCCGCTTCGGACACATTGACGTTGTATGCCAAGTTACCCGTATCGAGCGATGCGACATCATACCCGCCTTCCGGATCCTTAACCTTGCGGATCCATCCGGCATCGCGCTCGGACTTGCCTTTTCCCTTCGAGTTGAAGTGAACGGCCTGAATCTCACCGGGGATCGGCTTGTAGGCGTCTTTAGCGCTGCTGCCGCCCACTTTGTTGCTGAAAGCGGTATAACCGAATTCCGCCTGTACATCGGTTGTGGAATAGCCGATCCCGCCTTTGCCGAGCCGTTCAACGGAACGGGTCTGCTTCAGCATGCCATCCACATAGATGCGATAATCGGAGCCTTCCTTCTCCACGCGGATTTGATGCCATTTCGTATAATCATACCCTTCCGGAAGAGGAGTCGTTTCCCGGACGGTATCTTTGCCATCGACACGGAATACCGACTCCAGGCGATTTTGATTGCGGTTCAGAACAGCAGTCCCGTAATTGTTCTCATCCCTATAGGAGAATACCGCTCCCATCAGCGGATCGCCGCTTGTTCCCTGCTCCACCTGCTTCAGGTTGAACTCCGCTGTGAAGCTGTCGTCCGTCTGCTTCCCGGAAAGAAGGACATGAGACGGAGAGCCCGGTTCCCCCCATGCGTTCTGGTACAGCGAATGACCATCCCCGATTCCCCAGCTGCCTCCGCTCACTACTTTCCAATCCTTACCTAATTCCTTTCTCTGGAACCGGTCGCTGAAATCAGGCATGGCCGGATCGGGCTGTTCGGATGTTGTAGGGCCGAGCAAGGCCATCTTGTCCCCGTTCCATACGATCCGGTCCAGGTTCAAATTCCGTCCCGGATCGGCATGGCTGTGATAGACGATATAATCGGAATCCAGATCGGGACCGCGAACGATGGAATTGTGCCCCAGACCGACATGATCCCCTTCCGTATCGAGCAATATCGGATTCTGGGAGGCCGCCGGCACGAACCCGGAAACCGGATTCGTGCTGCTCGCATAATCCACCCGGTAGGCATCGCTCCATACGTGATTCCCGGTATACGTCATATAGTACTTTCCATTGCGTTTGATGACCGTCGGCCCTTCCGTCCAGCCCTTCATGGCCGCTCCCGTATTGGATTTCGCCCCGAATGTATAGGGGTCGGACATCGGGCGGGCATCGATATTGCCATTGCCCGTACTGTAGAAGTACCACTGGCCGTCATCGTCGATGAACACATGTCCGTCAATGCCGGTAACCTTACTGCCGGTCTGGGCCGTGAAGGGCCCTGTAGGACTGGAGCTCTTCAGCACCCGATGGCCCCTCGGCGTTGAGCCGTCATCTTGAAGAAGAGCCGTGTACATGTAGAAATCCCCGTTCCAGTAAACCACCTCCGGAGCATAAGCTCCTTTTGTAACGGGCTCGGTTGCACACAGACCGCGATACTCCCAGTGCACCAAATCCTCCGACGACCATACCTTCACACCGGGCTTATCGTCCACGGTACTGGTATATAAATAGTAGACTCCGTTAAATTTCAAGATAAACGGGTCGCCTTCCCCATAAAAGGTACCGTTATTCCAGTACCAAGAGTCCGTGACGACTTGCGGATTGCTGTAAGAGAATCCTGTTGCAGGAAAAGTTGTGATCAAGACAGCAGCGAGCAGCCCCATCATCCACTTTCTCAAATCGAATTCAGCTCCTTTCTCAGGATAGATTGATTTCCCTGATCTTCTCCAGCGGCACCTTTGGCTTCCGCTCCTCGGTCAACAGCCCGTTCACCTCTTGCTGAACGTCGGTAATCTGGGTGTAGCAGTATCCTACGATATACCCCGTCTGCTTAATCGCTTCGTGAATGCCGCGGAATCTTTCCAGGAACGCTTCCTCTGAAGCGACCTGACCGCCGTATCCCCAGCCTTTGTCGGACTGGAAAGCGATGCCGCCGAATTCGCTCACGATAATCGGCTGTCCCTTGTAGCCGTAGCCGTCGGCGAAGGCATATTTCCATTGGTTGAACGTCTTCTCGTTGTTCACGATTTCGTCCTTATTGGCATAGCGCTTAAGGAATTGTTCCTTCGTTTCCACATAATCATGCAGCGTCAAGATATCGGACACGGTATGCTCCCAACCGTCATTCGTTATCACCGGCCGGTTCGGATCAAACGCCTTGGTGAGGTGATAGATCGCTTCGGTGAATTTCTGCTGCCGGCGGTCTTTGAAAATATTCGCGATGCCCCAGGATTCATTGAAAGGAACCCAAGTGATAATGGACGGATGGTTATACTGCTGGCGAACGATTTCCATCCATTCTTCGGTGAATTGCTGCACCGCCTTGTCGTTAAATTCGTAGGTGGCCGCCATCTCGGACCAGACAAGCACTCCCTTCACATCGCACCAATACAAGAACCGGGCATCCTCAATCTTCATGTGCTTGCGCACCCCGTTATACCCCATCTGCAGAAGCAGATCGATATCCTCGATCAACGCTTCCTCGGAAGGCGGCGTTAAATGGCTTTCCGGCCAGTAGCCTTGATCCAGGAGCATTCGTTGATAGACCGGTACATTGTTCAGGAGCACTTTGCCCTTCTCGATCGATATTTTTCTCATGCCGAAATAAGAGTAGACATGATCAATCGCAACGTCGTCCCGGTACAGGATAAATTCCACATCGTACAAATTCGGACGGCCCGGGGCCCAGTAGCAGCGCTTCCAAGGCCCGTTCATCTCGTGAACGAGGTCGACCTCGAGCATAAGCCAGGGGCGGTCGATCGTCAGGCTTGCCTGTTTGACCTGCCGTCCCTTCATCGTAATAATCGCTTCCAGTCGAAGCTTGCTGTCCGCGTGCACATCGCCATTCACCTGGTACTCGAATCGAACGGAGGAGGCGTCTACATCCGGCGTGATTTTTACCGAATCCACGTATTCCTGGTCTACGTATTCCAGCCAAACCGACTGCCAAATGCCCGTCGTCTGCACATAGAAGCATTCGAAGTTATCGTCCACCCAGCGCTGTTTGCCACGCGGCTGGGTAGCATCCTTGCTGTCTTCAACCTTAACCGTCAGCTCATTCGCGGACCCCGCCGTCACGTAAGGGGCAATGTCGAATGAAAATGCCGCGTACCCGCCTTGATGCCTTCCGACGTATTCGCCGTTGACCCATACGGTCGCGATATAATCCACCGCTTGAAAATGCAGGAGAATTCGTTTGCCGGCAGCTTCCGCCGGAAGGTCCAGCGTTCGGTTGTACCAAACGCAAGGATGGTGAGCCTCCTCCCCAATGCCGCTCGCCTTCGTTTCATAAGTAAAAGGAACAAGGATTTGGCGGTCTCCTCCGAAGCTCCGGTGCCACCCATTGGCCTCCCCTGCGTCTTCATCGTCAAAGCCGAAGCGCCACTCGCCGTTCAAATCGACCCAGTTTTCTCTCACGAACTGGGGTCTCGGATAATTTTTAATATATTTCTTCGTCGTCATAGCGTCCTTCGCTCCTAGATTCCCGTTATTTTTGATTGCCCGTTACCGTCAATGGTGAGACGATCCAAGCCGTCGATACCCCTCTAAGGCCTACACGGCCGAGCAGAAATGCGTTCGGGTCCGTCCATCTCAAGAGGGGCTCGCCACTGCCATCTGCGTAAACCGCAATCGTCGTACCCCTTAGTTTTACTGTAATCCGCCGGGTCTGCCCGGACGCGAAGGCAAGGGGTGCGGATGCCTTTTCGGCAACATTCTCATAGCTCACTCGCGACAGAACGGCCTTCCCGTCTTGAAACACCAGCGAGTAGCCCATGTAGGCTTCTTTGACCTGATCCTTGAATTCCGACTCGTTGGAGGTCCGCAGCAGAACCCCGATCTCGTCCGTCGTCGCTTCTTTCCGTGTCAGATCGAAGCTGACGGTATAATCCGCCCAGCCGGAATCGCCGCCGAACCGATTGACCAAGCCGACTGCTGACGGCTTAATGACCGACTGCTCCGGCACCGGCACCGTCAGACCCGCTTCCACGTACCGAAGGGAAATGTCTCCCTTCCCCCGGCGCAGCGACAGCCACTGGGTCCCTTTCTTCAGCTCAACCTCGCCCAGCGGTATTTTCGTCCAGTCGGCATCGTCTGCGAATAAGGAGGGATCCAGCTTGATTTCCTTCTCCCTTCCGTTCGCTTCTAATACGAGCGTCGAGCCCTTCGAGGCTTTGGAAACGTTGACGGACACCAGATAAGGGCCCTCTTGGCGAACGTTCACTGGAAAAGAGAGACCGTCCCCCTTGCTCGAGAGAACGACGGCATCGCTGCCGTCTGGTGTAAGGCCCGAGCGGACGCTTGGATGGCCCTCCTGAACGCCGTGTAAGGCTTCCATTGACCCGGGCAGCGGTTTGAGCGCTTTCTGATCGCTGCTGCCCCCCGCTTCATTGGAAAAGGCCGTGTAATGCAAATCCGGCTTCGCCCCTTGAGGCCAGCGATAGCCCATGCGGCCGGGTTTCGCGGCCATGGATGCTTGCTCGAGCTGAAGCAGCCCGTCCCAGAACAGCTTCGTGCCGGTACCGTCCGACTCGATCCGGATCGTATGGAGCTTCGTCAGGTCGGTGTCCTCCGGCAGCGTCTTCTTGGCCGCCACCGTCTCCCTGCCGCTCGTGTAATCGATCAGCGTCAGCTCGTTCTTTTCCTCGTCCACACGGGCCGCCCGGTAATTCCCTGAATCCCCGTAGGCGAATATGGCTTCCAGGGAAGACGTCGCGGCATCCTCCTTCCGATCTTCGAATCGAAAGTTATATTCGCCGGTATACCGGCTGCCCACATCCATTCGGGTCAACAAAGCCTCGCTTCCCCCGGCTTGAACCAGGCGCTCCCACTTGTCTTCGGATGGGGCTGTACCCGGCACATCCCGGAAATCCGGCAGCCGGGGCGCTTCCTGCGGCGCACCGTGCGTCGGCCCGAGAACGGACATCTTATCGCCGTTGAAGACAAGCCGGTCCAGGTTCAGCCTTCGAACGGGAGGCCCTTCTGCGGAACGGCCGATAAGGTTATGGTAAACGATATAATAAGAATCCAAATCCGGTCCCATAACGGTCGCACTGTGGCCAAGCCCGTTAAAATCTTTTGCAGTGGAAAGAAGGATCGGGTTGTTCTCCGGTATGGCATACGTACCAATCGGAGATTCGCGGTTTACCCCATAGTTGACACGGTACCCCGCGCTAAAGACGTGATTGCCCGTATAGGTGATGAAATAACGTCCGTTCCGCTTGATGATCATGGAGCCTTCCGTCCAGTGCCCAAGGGAGGCGTTCAACGGCTTGTCCGGTCCGATGGTAAACGGGTCGGCCATCGGGCTCGCCATAATGCCTCCGAACTTGGCATGGGTGAAATACCATTTCCCGTCGTCGTCGATAAAGACGGAGCCGTCGATGGTAAGGCCAAGGTTGTCCGTCTTCTTCACGAACGGTCCCGCCGGTTTGTCGCTCTGCAGGACATAATGCCCTTTGCCTGCAGGGGAAGTGTACATATAGAACAGCCCGTTCCAATAGACGACCTCCGGTGCATAAGCACCTGTACTGACGGGGTCCTCGGTCACCAAGCCTTCATAGCGCCAGTTCACAAGATCATCGGAGCTCCACGCTTTCACCCCGACTCTCCCGTCCTTCGTGCTGCAGTAAAGATAATAGCGGCCGTCATAGCGAAGAAGGTAAGGATCCCCAACGCCGTAATCCTCCCATTCCTGGTCCAGCACGAACGGATTTTGATACGTTTGACTCAGGGTGATCGCCATTCGGTTCGCCGTCCCCTTCCCTTCTGTCGGATGCAGGGAGCCAAGCACAATCGCCGGGACCAAAAGACAAGCAGCCGCGACAGAGATCCAAATTTTCTTGATTTGCCTTATCCTCTCCATCATGTAGGTATCCTTTATCGGGTGATTTCCAAGACATATACGGAATGGGCCTTAACCTCACAGGTCACTTGACCATCGGCAAAAGATAGTTCCCGGGCTGCTGGGACAACGGAATTCGGAGTATGCACGCTGTTTACGGCTTCGTAATCGTCCGCTGTTAATTCAAACAGCTGAGCTGCACCCTCCGCTGCGAACCCTCCCAGCTGCACATCTGCCACCGTATTTTCGAGGCTTCGGTTCACCAGGAAGATCGTCAGCTTATCCCCATTCGCATTCTGGCATGCCACGACATCCAGATTCGGCAGGTCATCCAGCTTTGGGGCAGCGGACACCGGGCTGTTCACCTGGAAGCTGCCGCATTCGGTATGACTTTCTACCACATAAGCTATGTCCCGGTTGGCATACATTTGCATCACATAATAGGTCGGTGTCCCATACACCGTTAACGATTTCCCGCTCCATCCCCGGGATTTGCCCCGGAACTGATCTGCAAAATAGTCCCCTACCCGGATACACCCGCCGAGCCAGCCGTTGACAAGGTCGGAGAAGCTGCCGATCTCGATCAAATCGCGGTTCCGGATAAATTCATTCAAATTAGCGGCATTAGCCACCGCCGCTTCCAGGGTGTGCTCGTTGGGAAGCCCTTTGCGCATCGTATTCGGATAGTACATCGTGTTGTATTCCGTGACGGCCACTTTCATATGGGCGTACCGTTCATCCGAACCGAACATTTCCCTCAGATGATGCAGCGTTTCCCGCGTCCATTCCGGATAAGAGACCATGGCTTTATACCGCTCATCCTTCGGCGTCTGCTCGTTCATTCCAAAACGATTGTATCCGTGATACAGATGCAGCGTTAAGTAATCCATCTGCTCAGCGGCCCGGTCCAATAAGGTCTTGTTCCATTCCATTGCAGTGTGCCCGCAGGCGAGCAGCACGATCTCCGGATCGGCAGCCTTCATGGCTTGGGCAAAGCGAAGGTAGCGTTCGGCAAATTCCTCCGCGCTGCAATGGCCGACCTGCCAAGGTCCCCAGACTTCATTGCCGATCTCCCAATATTTCACGCCGTACGGCTCGGCATGCCCGTGAGCGGCTCTCAGCTTGCCCATCGGCGTATCGGCATCGCCGTTGCAGTATTCCACCCACTCGGCCGCTTCCTGTGGTGTTCCCGAACCATCGTTTACACAGATAAGAGGCTCTACCTTCAACTCACGGCAAAAGGTAAGGAACTCATCCGTACCGAAATATTTATTCGTCCATCCGCCCCATGCCTCATTCACCACACAGGGCCGCTCGTAGACCGGTCCAATCGCCTGCCGCCAGTGATAGGCGCTGATATAATTCCCTGCTAGCCGCATCATCCCGGCGTTTAAGTCCATCGTCTTATCCATGACTTCTTTGCGAACGATACCCTGGCTATCGGAGGGCAGCAGGGAAACATGATCCAGCCAAAGCATCCCGGTGGATACATGGTCCAGCCATGGCTCATGCTCCGAAGGGACATATACCCGGAACTCCGCCAGCTCGCAGTCCCGCTCAACCGTAAGACGCGATTCATAATGCTTCCAATTATGGCTGTCCAGATCGATCCGGGTCGAACCCAGCACTTCTCCGCTGTTCTTATCCGCGATCTCTGCCACAACGTATTTAATTTCAATCGAGGCTCTAGCGTATAGAGCCATACGATAGCCTTCCCGGTCTTGTTCTACCGCGATGGCTTGCCTTACGCCTGCATAGCCCCCGTCAGAGCTAAAGACCCGAATCATCTGGCTGTGGCCGGAATGATGCGCAGCTGCAGGTTCTAGGGCATACCTCGTGCTTTTCCCATTCGTATAGGGACGCCAGCTTCCGGACAGTCCTCTGTATGTATTGTCTATGCTTTCAAAATCCATATCCGAAAGCGGATAGGCCAGCATGGCATCCATATGATCGCGAATGTCTTCCACAAAATGTCCGAACAGATAAGGATTTATTTTGTTTTTACCGATTGGATCGGGATTTATCTTTATGCTTGCTCTGGATTGCCTCATATGCACAAACCTTCCTTCCGTTATCCTTTTAACGAGCCGATCATGACGCCCTTCACGAAATGCCTTTGCACAAACGGATACATCACCAGCACCGGCAAGCTGGAAATAATGATGACGACATATTTAATGCTTTCGGCCAGCAGAATCTTGGATTCCATCCCGACACTGCTGTCAACCGCATCCGCCTGACTGACGAGGAGTACTTCGCGCAGCACGAGCTGCAGCGGGTAAAGCTCCTTGGTGCGAATATAGATCAGCGCATTGAAGTAGGAATTCCAGTGACCTACAGCATAGAACAGGACCATCACCGCCAAGATCGGCTTGGACAAGGGCAGGATCACATGGGTAAGCAGTTTCCAGTTCGAGCACCCGTCGATATGAGCCGCTTCTTGAATCTCCCAAGGGATGCTGGATTGAAAATAGGTTCTCATGACGATCAGATTGTAGGTGGCAATGGCGCCCGGAATGATAAGCGCCCACATCGTATTGACCATACCCAAGCTTTTCACGAGGAGATACGAGGGAATAAGACCCCCGCTGAAAAACATCGTCAGCGTAATAAAGAACATAATGACTCCCCGCCCGGGCAGGTCACGTCTGGAAAGCGGGTAGGCCGCTAAAGTCGTCATCAACACATTGATCGCTGTGCCGACGGTCGTATAAATAATGGTGTTGCCATAGCCATTCCATATTTTTTCGTTCTGAAAAACGTTCTTATAAGCTTCGAAAGTAATGTGTTTAGGCAGAAGATACACTTCGCCGTTCAAGACGAGTGCCGGATCACTGAAGGATGCACTGACAATGAAGATCAGCGGGTACAGCACCACGATTAAAATAACTACGGCCAACACGTTGACGACCGTATCGAATAGTTGTTCATCCGACTTCCTTTTCTTGACCGTTTGTTCGCCCATCGCATGGCCCCTCCTCACCATAAGCTTGTCTCGGCCTTTTTACGGGCAAAGCGGTTTACCAGTACCAGCAGCGCCAAGTTAATGACGGAGTTAAATAAACCGATGGCCGCTGTATAGCTGTATTCTCCTTTAAGAATACCGGTCGTATAGACAAAAGTAGAGATGACGTCGCTTGATTGTATGTTGAGATTGTTTTGCATTAAGAGAATTTTCTCAAAGCCGACATTCATGAAGTGTCCTACATCCAGAATGAGCAGAATGACGATGACCGGCAGAATGCCGGGAACGGACACATGCCAAATGCGCTTGAGCCGGCCGGCTCCATCCATTTTGGCCGCTTCATACAGCTGCGGATTCACTCCGCTAAGAGCCGCAATGTAAATGATCGATTGCCAGCCCATGTTCTGCCATATGTTAGAACCGATGAAGATGGTTTTAAACCATGCCGCCGAATCCAGAAAACGAACCGGCGCTGCGCCGAAGGCCTGAAGGATCGAATTCACCGGCCCTCCCCTCGGAGATAGGAACAGCATCAGCATGCCCACCATGACGACGACGGAAATAAAGTGCGGGATATAGGTCACGTTTTGTACGATCTTGCTGAACGTTTTGCTCCGAATCTCGTTGATAAGCAAAGCCAGAAGGATCGGAATCGGAAAGGCAAACAACAAGGAAAACAAATTGATCGATACGGTGTTCCAGAGCAGTCTCCAGAAGTAATAGGATTCTACGAACCGCTGAAAATGCTCCAATCCCACCCATGGGCTGGCCAGGATGCCCTTGGCCGGACTGAAATTTTTGAAGGCGATTTGCAAACCGTACAGGGGTCCATAATGGAACACCAGGTACCATACGATGGGGAGAAGCAGCATAAGGTAGAGATCGTAACGACTGACAATGGATTTAAAGAGACGCCTCGATTTGGATCGAGGCGCAGCGTCCACCGGAATTGCTGTACTTTTCATCTATAAACCTCCAACCATCATGGGGTCTTATTTTTGCTTTTTGAGGTTGTCGTAAGCGTCCTGGTACAGCTTTTGCAGCTCGTCAATTTTCATTTTCTTTAGCGTCGACTGGAACTCATCCCACTTATCGAAGGAGAGGGCGCCGGCAATGAACTTGGTGCTCTGCTCCTCGTAATATTTGTCGATATCGTTGCGCAGCACGTTGATTTTTTGAGCCGTCTGCTCGTCGAACATAGGGGCCGCGTAGCGGATCTTCGGCATGTACGGATCGAGTTTCTTTTGAGCCTCCTGAACCTGCGGCGGATTGATGTAGGAAGCCACCTTCTCGCTGATCAGATGCGGCGCTCCGCCTCCGGCGTACGGGGTGATTTTGGACTGATTGCCCGTGGCGAGGAAGGCGTCCGTATAATAAGGAATTCCATCGCGAAGCTCATAGTTCTCTCCTTGACGGCCGAACCGCAATAAGGTGGAGCCTTCGTCTCCGAAGAAATAATCGATCCAACGTATCGTGGCCTCCGGATGCTTATTTACCGAGGTGATGGCAAAGGCTCCAAAATCCCTTGGTACTGGGGCAGCCAGCTGCAATCTGTCGCCGTGCGGTCCCTTGAGCGGGGCTATCCCGATATATTGATCATTGACTTTCGTGTCCAGCATCGGATTGTTCGTCTGATCAAAGAAAAAGCCGGTGCTGCCCGTCCCTTGCTTGGCCAAATATTGAGCTTCCTTCTGGGAGAACAGCTCTTGATCGAGCAGCTTTTCCGAATACAGCTTATTCAAGTACATCAACAATTCTTTATTCCGGTCATTTCCCATCCAAATATTAACCTTGTCATTCTCCAGGTTGATGTTATAACCCAACTGGAAATCAAGTCCGAACGATCCGCCCATGATCGGGACGATACTCAAGCCGTTGCGGGCCGTCATAGGGATTTCATCCTGCTTGCCGTTGCCATTCGGATCTTTGTCCCGGAAAGCCTTCAGCACTTCGTACAGGTCGTCCGTCGTCTCCGGCTCCTTCAGGTTCAGTTTCTTCAGCCATGCTTGATTCATCCATTTTTTATCGGTTCGGGCCGAGCCCACGGTCACGATTCCCGGGATGGCATAAATATGGCCTTCGGGCGTTGTAATCGCCGAACGAATCTCGGGATAGGTATCCATCAGCTTTTTCAGGTTGGGAGCGTAGGTTTCAATAAGCTTCTCCAGCGGAATCAATTGACCGGCCGAACCATAGCGAATTGCTTCTAAAGGAGTAAGACCGGAGCGGTACAAGGCATCGGGAAGCTCGTTCGAGGCAAACAACAGATTCTTCTTCTCATTGAAACCGTCCGTGGGCGCTTCCAAAAATTCAACCTGAATATTGCTCTTTTTTTCGTATTCCTGGAACACCGGCATATCCTTAAACGGCCCATTGGTTGGGGCAATTCTGGTGAACATCTTTAACTTGATCGGTTCTTTGACAATCGGAAATCCATCCGCAGACACCCCATTCGCAGCAGCATCCGCCGTAGATTTGGGCTCGTCTCCCTTGTTCGTACTGCACGCGGTAAGCGACATGCCGGAAACAACCAAGGTGGAAAGCAGTACCGTCCCCCATTTTTTTTTCATTTACCTGTTCCTCCGTTCGATTGGACCCCACCAGAAAGTAAGCGTTTTCTGTCGGTTGCCTTCATTATAAAAAAGGTTCGTCTTTCGGTGATTCCAAATATTTGACTTTCCATTCTACTTATTTGACTGTTTCCGGCTATCCATGTAAGCCTGCGGTGTCATACCGGTTATCAGCTTAAAAACTTTAAAAAAGTAAGTATAGTTAAAAAAACCGACCTGGCTGCTGATTTCTTTCAAAGCATAGGAGCCGGATTCCATGAGCAGACAGCTGGATTTAATGCGAACGTGGTTTAAATACTCGGTGAACGTCATTTGGGTTTCCTCTTTGAACAACCGGCTTAGGTAGGAAGGGTTAAGATTCAATTCACCCGCTACGAGTTCCAAAGATATGTTGGAAGCATAGTGGTCTGCAATAAATTGAGTGGCTTTCGAAATATGGCGCGAATAAGGTCCTCCGGCATGCTGTTTCTTAAGCTCCTCCATCAGACATGCGCAGTAGTGCAGCAGCCATTGCTCCAGTTCGGCCAAGCTTCCTATTCGGCCAAGGTCATTTCGGGAAGGAAATAGCTTATTGTCCTCCTTGGAAGCGTGAGGGAAATGTCGTTTCCAGAGCATTTCCACCATATGCAGCATCTCACTTACGATGATTTGCACCGTCATGGAGTAGACGGGATAACCCTGCAGCGAAGCAAATAGGGTGGAAAGGATGCGGTTCATTCTTTCTTCATTTAGTTGCTCCAAAGAAAGCAGCAGCTGCTTCTGCTCTTCCATAGCCAAAGACTCTCTCCTCACGGGTGTATTTGACCCTTGATGGAGCCTGTCATTCATGGCCTGGTTGGCCTTGCGGTAGCTGTCTCCAAGCTGCTTCAAGCTTCCGCATAGCGGCCCTGCCGCGTGGACGCATTTTAAGTTAAGGAACTTCTCAAGGGAATGGGAAAGGCTGCTCATCGCTTGATTCATTTGGGAGGCTGCCGTGTGCTCACTTCGATCCGCCGAAGAAAAAAGGACAATATAGCGTCCCTCTCCCACATAGGCTACGGTTCGCCTCTGAATGTCGCCAATCGCCATCTGCATGACATCGGCCGCCTGCTGCACCAGCCGGTTCTTCTGTACGTCGGTAAGCGTTTCCGTCAATAGCAAAAAAGGAACGAGCTGTACGGCGGCGGCTCCATAATTCTCGGAATCCGGATAAAGCTTATTCTCCCGCGCGTAAGCATGCAGCTCTTCCCCGGCTGCTTGCGGATCTCTGGCTAAGTTCGCTACGTACTCGCGATGAATAACGGGACTGAGCTGCTCTATCATTTGGGTATGGACTCTGCGCGCCTCCTGCTCCTGGTCCTCGTCCCGCAAATCTTGTACCGCTTTATTCAGAAGCGCGAGTAGGGAATCCGGGTTCAGCCGATGCTTGAGCAAATAATCCATAGCCCCGTTCATCAGGCAAGTCCGGACATAATCATAATCGTCATAGCTGCTGAGCATGATCATCTTCACCCGGGGAAATTGATCCCGGATCAGGCGGCTCAATTCCACCCCGTTCATGACCGGCATGCTCACATCCAGAATGACAATATGCGGGGTCAGCCGCTCCATCATGGAAAGAGCCATCGACCCGCTGTTCGCTTCCCCGCATATGGTGAACCCGTGGCTTTCGAAGTCCAGCATGCTTTTAACGTCATTACGGGCCAAGGCTTCATCGTCAACCAACAATACTTGAAACATTTATCATTCCTCCTTCTCCGGCAGCAAAGGGAACCGGATCAGCACGTTGGTAAACGTCCCCGGCTCGCTGTAAACCGACACACCGTAAGGCTCTCCATACACTCGGACGATGCGTTCATGCACATTGCGTACCCCCATTCCGCTGAAGCGGCTGCCGCTCTGGCTGTTACTCCCTGCAAAAAGAGCCTCGATCTGCTCCTCGGACATGCCCTTGCCATAATCCTTGACTTCGATTCTGAGTTCATGGAGCTGCTTATAGATACGAATCTGCACCACTCCCCCATGCTCCGAGGAAGCGATTCCATGAATAATGGCGTTTTCCACAATGGGCTGCAGCATGAGCTTTAACACACGGCACCGCAGCAGCTCTTCCCTTTCTATTTCAATGTTCAACTGAATGGGTTCCACGTATTTATACTTTTCAATCGTTACGTAGCTGCTGACATACTGCAGTTCGTCCTGCAGTGAAAGATATTCATTTGAATTGCCCAATACGCCGCGCATAAGTTCAATTAAGGATTCGGATACCTCCACAATATTCGGTACCCCGTTCAGCTTGGCCAGATACTTGACGGTGTTCAGCGTGTTGTACAGAAAATGGGGACGGATTTGAGCCTGCAGGACCGCGAGCTCCGCTTCCCGTTTCTCCCTCTCGGTTGTCCGGATCCCTTCAAGCAGACGATTTACCTCCTCTACCATCCTTTTGAAGGCTAGGTAGAGCTGCCCGATTTCATCCTTGGAATGAATGATGGTCGCCGGGGGCGTCAAATTGCCGTCCATCACCCGCATCATCATGGACCTCAGCATTCGTATATTTTTGGTTATTCTTGAAGAAACCTGCAAGGTGCCGATGACGATAAGGACAAACACGATAATGGACACTTCAGCCAATAGATTGCGGATCCGCACCGTTTCAGTTAACAGCGATTTCATGGGGATTAGTGCCAGCGTAGACCATCCGGTATAATCCGATTTCCGGCTTACCGCCAGGTAGCTTTTTCCCTTAATCACCCTTTCAACCGAAGCACTTGATCCGGCCAGCTCCTGGTTTAATTTCAAGACCGTTTCCTTATCCACAAGGCTGGCTCGGGGCTCATAAATGAATTCGTTCTTCTCGTCTGCCACGTACAGCATACTGTCGGGCGTTGGTTTAACATCGTAGATCTTCTTAATAAAATCGTCATTGAGGTCGAACATCACCATGCCGATTGTCTCCCGGTTATACCTGATCTCACGGCCGGTTACGATGGAACTGCTCCCCGGTTGATGAAAATAGGCATGTCCCGAGCCATTCTGCAGAAAATACTGCATCATCGGAGCCTGGATTATTCTCTTATCGAGCCAAGGGGAGCCAACGAAAAAAACCTTTCCGTTCATTCCAATGACGGAAATCCTTGAAATATAAGGCTTGTAAGCGATTACGGCAGATAGAAACTCTTCGATCCGCTTTTGCTCTTGGAACCACTCGTAGCTGGGCTCCTCGGTATGGCTTTGCAAGGTAGCCAAAACGGTGCTATTGGTAACGACAACCGTGTTCAATCGGCTGATTTCCTCCAGCCGGAGATTCAAGGATTCGTCCGCCTGCCGTATGCTGTCCGTAACGGAAGTAAAGGCATTGTGTTTCACGGTTTCCCTCATATACAAATAAACGATGCTTGTCACGGCCACGATTCCGAGCAGGGTAACCAAAGTAAAGGCAACAAAGATTTTTCCTTGAATGCTTACACTTGGCGAAATCAGCTTTTTGATGGAGAAAAAATTCATGCGTCAAGCAACTCCCTATCTATAGTCAAAAGGCTCTTCAGAAAAACATCTGATTCTTATCATACCTTGTGGCACCCAAACATTGAATACAAATTATGTGCTGGAAAAGTGAGGAATCCAGACATCTTCAACACCCAAACGGAGCCTGCCAACAAAAAAAAGAAGGGATCCATTCCCTTCTTCGCCTTATATAACTCATGGTACAGCTTCGTCAGTGCCCGCTTCTCGTTCCGTGATACATACGAGCGGCTGATGCCGAGCCCTTCGCAATCTCCCGCTGCGTGCACTCATCCCATTTATAAAACAAAAAGAAGACGTCGGACCCTAAGCGAACTTCGTCCCTATGTAAGGGGAGTAGGATTCAATCGCTTTGATCAGCCCGATCGTCCCGATCGAAATCAGGTCCTCCAGTTCTTCGTATCGAATTTCTTGACGATGGGAACACAAAGCGATGTAATCTTTAAGCGTTGACAGATGCCAATGAAGAAGCCGCCCTTCCCCCTCCTCATGGGAGGATCTGAGGCAGCTTCCGATCACCGCTTCACCTTATTTAGTAAGATTTCAGCGTTACAGCACGGCTCTCTCTTCCACGAGACGCACTTCCCGTCCGCTCGCGGCGGATTCGTAAATGGCGGTGAGGATCTTGATCATGTCGACTCCGTGCTCCGGACGAATCGTCGGCTCGGCGCCGTTCCGCACGCAATCGACAAAGTGAAAGATATTCTCGGTATGCTGCGGCTTGGCTTTTGCTTCGTTCAGCACCGGATGGATGTCCGCCAGCTGCCCGGCTGTCTCGGAGAAAATCTTGAGGCTGCCGTTCTTCAGAGAAGCGCCCGACTGCGTACCTCGGAGCTCGACGAAGTTCATTTCCTCCCCGATGTTGGAAGCCCAACTGAACTCAATCTGCAGAGTAGCCCCATTGTCGAACCGGATAAATCCCGTCGCCAGATCCTCTACGTCGAATATCCCCTCCGCGTTTCGGTCGCCGAACTGGCTGTGCGCGGAATCAGACACGTTACTGGCGGCGAACTTGGTATAGGTCGCCCCGCTGACCGCGATTGGCTTCGGGTTGCCCATCAGCCATAACGCCAAATCGATGAAATGAACGCCCAAATCGATCAGCGGGCCGCCTCCGGACAAAGATTTGGTAGTAAACCAGCCTCCCTTGCCCGGGATTCCCCTCCGGCGAACCCACCCGCACCGGCCCGTATAGATCTCCCCCATTAAGCCTTGATCAATGTATCGCTTCAGGTAGCGGGAGCCCGGGGAGAAACGGTTGTTGCGCATGACCATCAGCAGCTTGCCGCTCCTCTTCGCCGCGTCGGCCATTCGCTGCGCTTCCTCGGGACTGACGGCGTCCGGTTTCTCGCAAAAAACGTGCAAGCCCTTGTTCAATGCTGCAACGGCAATCTCCGAATGGTATAGGTTCGGCGTGCAGATGTCGATCGCGTCCAAGTCCTCCCGCTCCAGCAGTTCCCGGTAATCTTCGTAGGACGGCACGCCGCCCAGTTCCTCCGCTACCGCCCGCACCCGTTCTCCGTTTATGTCGCATACCGCGACGATCTCCGCTTCCGGGTGCCCCAGCCATGCAGGTTTATGAGCCGCCTGAAAAATCCCCCCGGTTCCCACGATGCCTACTCGAAGTGCTTCACTCATTTGTCATTCCTCCTTTTAAGGTTTCCTTCCAGATACCAGTATAAGATTTTACCGGCGAAAACAAATGACCAATTAAGGAAATGGTTGACTTATCTTGCAAGAATTCTTTAAAGTGAGAGACAAAGGAGTGACGATCATGAGTCATACGGAAGCGGTCGTTTACAGCGTCGGATGCTCAAGGCATACCCGATTATTCGTCAGCGGCCGGACACCGGCGCCTACCTCCACTTACTTGATTCGGCTGCAGGTAAACGGCAGCTGCCAAGCGTCCGTGAACGGAGAAGTCTATACGATCCGCCCGGGCGACCTCCTGCTTTTAAAGCCCGGCGACGATTATCTGCTTCGAATCGACGCCGAAACCAACGAGAGCCGGGACGGGATTCAGATCGAAAGCACGGATTATTACCTCAGCTGCGGAGGACCGTGGTTGGAAGCCTGGTGGAGCCGCGCCCGGTTTCGGCCCTGCACTCGAATCGCGCAGGATGAAGGCATACTCTCGCAATGGCGCAGGATCATCTTTGAGAAACGCAATATCTACGAACGGAACGAAGAGCTGACGGACTACCTCCTGCGCGCACTCCTGCTGTCGCTTGAACGACTGGTACGCCGGGCCGCGGAGGGCAACGAGGCGAGAGGCGGATCCTACGTCCCGTATCGGATCAAGGAATATATCGAACACCATGCCATCGAGACGCTCACCCTGGAGCAGATCGCCAGAGCTGCTGGCGTCAGCGTGTCGTCGGCCGCCCACTTGTTTAAAGCCGCGTTCGGCCAATCGATCATGCGGTACGTCGTAGACATCCGTCTCTCCCTCGCGGCCGAGCGCATGCTTCAGAGCGGGCTAAAGCTGGAGGAAATCGCCGAAGCCTCGGGCTTCGTCAGCTATCCTTATTTCTGCCGGTCCTTCCGCACCCGGTTCGGCGCATCGCCCGGCGAATACCGCTTGCGGAATCAGCTGCAGTAAGCATGGGGCGTCATGCCTCCAACCCGTACGTTTATCTCCGACCTTATCTTGGAAACAGAGCACCTTAAGCTTGTACCCGGATGAAACAGAAAAACTGCCATCCCCTAGTGCTTCACGGGTTATGGCAGTTTTCTTATTATCGATCACTTTTTAAATGCTGCGAGTTTGCCTGACGCCTATTATTTATGAAACTAACCTAAGCTGCTCGACCGGTGCATCTTCTGACCAGCAGGAAGTAAGCTAGCATCGCTGCGGCGCTGGTTAATAAAATAATTACACCCAGCGGAACGGCAGTGTCTTCACCCGCGATGCCAACTAGCGGAGACACGACGGCTCCGAGCAAAAAGGGAATGACACCAAGCAGCGCAGCAGCGCTGCCCGCCATATGACCCTGGCTCTCCATGGCGAGCGGGAATGCTGCCGTTGAGGTAATGCCGATTGCCGCTACGAAGAAAAACAGCGGAATCACCAATGCGAAAAGCGGTCCATGGACGATGGCCACCACTAAGACCGTGACGCTTGCCAAACAGGCAAGCCATAGGCCGAACAACAGAAAGGTGTG
Source organism: Paenibacillus aurantius (assembly GCF_032268605.1). Lineage (NCBI taxonomy): Bacteria > Bacillati > Bacillota > Bacilli > Caryophanales > Paenibacillaceae > Paenibacillus > Paenibacillus aurantius. The sequence continues at coordinate 1,854,293 of NZ_CP130318.1, read as the reverse complement.
TTCGGTTACGCGATGCGCCATCCGGCCGACCAGTTGGGAGCCGAGGATCAGGCTGATGCCGTTCGATCCGAATAATAGCGCGAATACGGTTGGCGAGGCCCCGTAAATATTTTGATAGATAAAGGGCGTTCCCGAAACATACGCGAAGACCCCCGCGATCATAATACCCTGTGCCAGCATGTAGCCGATAAACTGGCGATCTCGCAAGAGCGATCCGTAATTCCGCAGTTGTTGTGCAAAATTGCTGGGCCTGCGGCGATCCGATGGCAACGTCTCCTGCAGCCCCCATTTTGTCATCGTCCATAGGTAGATTCCCAGAAGTGCCAGCGCTATAAATACACCTATCCAAGTAGTGAAAGACAGAATTCCACTACCGGTAACCGGTGCGACGAGCGGACCCAAATTACCGACAAGCAAGAGCAGCGAGAAAAATTTTGTGAGCTCGTGACCGCTGTATAGATCACGTGCGATAGCGCGCGAAATAACAATGCCCGCCGAAGCGGCAAAACCCTGCACGAACCGGAAGGCAATCAACAGCCCGATATTTGGCGCAAATGCGCAAGCTAACGAGGCGAAGACATAAACGGCCATGGAGAGAAGCAGCGGATTGCGTCTACCGTAGACGTCGCTTAGCGAACCCATGACGAGTTGGCCGATACCGAGTCCAAGTAAACAAGCGGTCAGACTCAGCTGCACCAGCGAAGCCGTCGTATCGAATTGCTTCACAATCTGCGGGAACGCCGGTAAATACATATCGATAGTAAAAGGCCCGAGTGTCGAAAATAAACCGAGCAGCAAAGCCAGTCTAACCACATGCTGATTGTTCTTGTTGGTCATAATAAAGAGAATCTCCTATTCTTCCTTCCCTATCCAAGTCTCTCAAAGCAGAAAGTCTGTTTTTCATCCTATCACAACCGTACGGATTCCGACAACAAATTAAAGTGTGCAGGCTGAATCCTGCTATACGTTTATCCGCAGCATTCCCCGGGTTAGTGCCTATGTGTCAGCCACCAACTGCTAGACCATGGTTTCCCGTTGATTACCTCGGCCGTGCATGGCGGCCGCCTTCTTATCGCTATACCGGGTTACCCACAGGAACACAAGGAGTGCGGCGACGATGAGCATCGCCATGGCCATATACCAGTCGCGAATGCTGTGCGAGAAGCCGCTCAGTGCCGCAGCGGTGGCCGTACCCGCACCCGGCTCCGTGCTGAGCAGCAGGCCCCCTACCGCAGCGCCAAGCATCATGCCGAGATTTCGGCAAAGCGCGATCATGCTGCTCATTAAGCCGAGATTCTGCTTCGGCGTCCGGCTCATGACGATGCTGTTGTTCGGCGACGTGATCAGTCCCATAGACCATCCAAGCAGCACGACCACCGCGATGACGTAAAGCGTGTGGGAATCCGCCGACAGAAAACTGAAGGCGGCCAGCGAAACCGCCATGCTTCCCAGCCCTGCGATAATCAGCGGCGCCGAGCCGAACCGGTCGGAACCCGTCCCGCTCAGCGGCGCGGAGAAAATCAGGGATGCCGGATAGGCCATGACGATCAGCCCGGCACCGGCCGGCGGTATGCCCATCACGTTACGAAGAATAACCGGCAGAACGAGCTGGGTGCCGAAGGCCGCGGCATAGGTCAGAATAGTCAGAAGCACGCCGAAACCAATGTAGGGATGGTTGAACAGGGTGAGCCGGATAAACGGACCGCTCCCTTCCGCCGCCCGCTCCCAGCGCGGAGACAGGCTCCGGCGTGCGAACCATGCGCCGAACAGAACGGCCAAGCCCAGAAGCAGCCATACGGAGCCGGAAGCCCACCCTTGGGAGGTTCCCAGATTGAGTGCTGTAACCATGCTGGTGAGCGCGACGGCAAACAGGGCGGCGCCCGGATAATCGGGCGCACCGCTTCCGGCGGTTCGGTCGGCCGGTATGAACCGCTGGGCCAGCAGCCATGTACCCAAGGCCACGGCTGCCAGCAGCCAAAAATTGGCCCGCCAGGAGAGCCACTGGATGATCATGCCTCCGAGGCTTGGCCCTATAAGGGCTCCAGCGGCCACGAAGGTGCTAACGGTCCCGAGTGCGCGCCCTCTCCGCTCAGGCGGAAAAAGGGATACGACCAGTGCCATATTGTTTGCCTGGTACATGGAAGCGCCTATTCCCTGCACTATGCGAAATAAGATCAGGGCAGGCAGACTATTTGACAGAGCACAGAGCAGGCCGCCCGCCGCAAAAATAAGCAAACCCAGGTTGTGCACGGTCCGCTTTCCTTTTCCGTCTCCCAATGAACCCATAAGAGGGAGACAAACGGAGATGGTAAGCAGATAGATGGCGACCACCCATTGGGTGGAGGTCATTGTACTTTGAAAGTCGCGCGAGATATCTAGAAGAGCGATATTGAACATGCCCGCTGACAGGTTGGAGAGGAAGGCCCCCAGGCAGATCACATATTGAATTCTGGCAACCGATGTTGTTTTCAATTTCAGCTTCCTCCGTTCTTGGATCCAGGCCGCCGCTCGTCATGATCCCATATGGAAAAGGCAGCCCCGGCGATGAAAAGCCATCTCCGAAGCCGCCTCCTTGTGCCAAGCGGGGTTCAGCCCGCGGTTGTCACGTCTACGGCAAGTGCAGCCCATGTCTCGATGAGCTCCTCAGTGGTAACCACGGAGCCAAAGAAGCCGTCAATATTCTCAAGCGTCATGTTATGCGCATCCCGGGAGAAGGCAGCGCAGGCGTCACCCACAAAGGCGATGTTGTAATCCAGCATGTACCCGTGACGAGCGGTCGATTCTACGCACACATTGGTGCTGACGCCCGTCATCACCAGAGTCTCGACCTTCAGCGTGCGGAGTACCGAGTCCAGCCGGGTGTTGATAAAAGCACTGTAGCGGTGCTTGTTGACGATAATATCATCCGGAAGCGGCGTCACCTCGAAAAAGTCGGCCCCCCATGTGCCCGTCCGGCACACATCCCCGGAACGCCCGTCGGAACGGACCGTCCATGCGGCGGAGTCGGTTGCCCGTTCATGGAAGGTCTGGATGAAGATAACGGGCACATCCTGGCTGCGGGCCGCACGGAGCAGTTCGTGAAGATTCGGCATCATCGCCTTCACGCCGCTGACATCATTTCCCCGGCGCGCGCAAGCCCCTTCCGGATGGCAATAATCATTCTGTACGTCCACCACAATTACGGCGGTTTTCTCTGGCTTCAAGTTTTCTTTAACCATTCGCATCCTCGTCACCTCATATAAATGGATTTGTTATTTCCCGCTTTTTACAAACTGCATGTCCACCAAACCGTCATAGGTATAAGGTTCGGTGAAGATACCCGTCTTTTGCATGACATCCATGTCGTTCTTGAGTGCCGTCTCCGATATTTGCCCGTCCAGGCTCCACAGATTGTCCGCATAGGCCCGATCAACCGAAGCTTTAAGTGCCTCGGGTGTCATGGTCGGGAACTCCAATTTGGCTTGTTCCGTCAAATACGCTTGGTCATCCTTGATTTTTTGCAGCACCTCTACAATCGCATTCACAAACCCCTGCACCGTTGCCGGATCTTTGTCGATCGCGGATTTTTTAACGCTGAGCACGGAGTAGGCGTAATCGCCAAGCGAATGGAATTTATAAAAGGGCTCGTCCCATACGCCTTTCGCCATGCCGTCGCTGACTTGCGGCTCGGCGCCGTTCGCCACTTCCGCTGCACCCTGCTGCATCATGGCGACGACGGCGGAGCTGTCCGCCGGTTCCAGAAGCCGCGAATCCTTGTCCGGATCCAGACCGAGCTGGATCAGCAGATAGCGGCTCAGCAAATTCGGCGTACCGCCGTGACGGCCAACGATCAGCTTCTTGTCCTTGAGGAACGCCTTGAGGTCCTCCGGCGAATTGCTTTTCGGCCCGGTGCCTTTCTTGGCCATCAAATACACGTTCGCCCGGTTGACAACGTTCACGACGGAGATGATCGGATCGTCGTTCTTCCGGTTTGCCATCGCATTCGACTCCGGTCCGCCTATCACGCCCCAGGCGTCTCCGCTGACGACTGCCGTCACATGGGTGCCGCCCGCAGCGGTAATCACCTTGACGTCTAGACCGTACTTTTTGAAATAACCGTCTCGCTGGGCGATATAGAGGGGCAGATAACCGATGGAGTGAAGCGGTTCCGCGATGACCAGCTTCTTCAGGGAAGCGGGAGCGGCGGTCGTCCCGCCGGCGCCTGCGGTACTGCCCGCGGCCGATAGGTTCGCCCCCGCTTCACTCTTGCCGCATGCCGCAGCCACCACGGCGAGAATGCAGATACAGATCAGGACAACCAGCTTCTTATGGGTACGCAACATGGTTTCAACCTCTCCCTTGGCCGTTAGCGGCCTCTCTTTTTTGTCCAACAAATTCCCTCTCACCGGCAGCTTGTGCCCTTACTGCTTGATAAAGCCTTTGGACAGCCATTTCTCCAGCGCCACGACTCCCCAATACATCACGATGGACAGGATGGACAGCGCCACGACGCCTACCCAGACAAGATCGATATCAAGAATCGTGCCGGCGTAGACAATCATCCGCCCGATCCCTTGGTCGGAAGCGATAAATTCGCCGACGATTGCACCGGCAAGCGCAAGCGCTATGTTGATGCGCAGGCTGCTGATGATCCATGGCATCGACCAGGGCACCACAACCTTCGTGAACACCTGATACCGGTTCGCACCAAGCGAATACATCAGCTTTTCCATGTCGGGATCGACGCTTCTTACGCCGCTGTAGGCGGATAGCGCCGCTACGATGACCGTCAGCGCGAAAGCCAGAACCACCTTGGAGAAGAAACCGATGCCAAGCAGGATAACGATGATCGGAGCAAGCGCCAGTTTCGGCATGGCATTCAGAATGATCAGAAACGGCTCGCTGATGAGAGCATAGCGTCTCGACCACCAGAAGGATAACCCGAGCAGCGCACCGAGGAAAGTCCCGGCGGCGAACCCGATAATCGTGGAGCCTGAGGTGTACAGCAGATCAGACAGCATATGGTGCTTCACAATCTGCTCCCAGGAGGTTTGGGCTATGGTGACGGGGCTGCTCCAATAGTAGGAGTCAAGCCAGCCCATTCGGGTAAAGCCCTCCCAGACCGCTGCGATCAGAATCGTAATCAGCAGCCGGCCCAGCGCGATGATGCGCTTATTCCGGCGCTCCTTCTGCTCCTCGTCCTGGATGAGCGGCACCTCGCTCCGCTGCTCTTCCTTCTTGTTTATGTTCCAGATAACGGCGGACTTAAGCACTGTCGCTTCGCTTTCCATTTTCACGGGTATCCCTCCATACTTAGAAGCTTAGATTCAGGAAATCATTTCGGCCGACTGGGCAGCCTGCTGCTCCTCGGAAAGCAGGCCCATCAGGTAGTGCTTCAGCTCCATGAACGCTTCCGACGTAAGATCCTCCTGCTTTCGGGGGCGTTCCATGTTCACGCTGACTTTGGTCTTGATGCGGCCGGGCCGTGCGGTAAAGACATAGATGTCGTCCGACAGATAAATGGCTTCGTCGATGTCATGCGTGACGAACAGCACGGTTTTACCGAAATCACTCCACAACTGCAGCAGCCAGTTCTGCATCGTAATCCGCGTCTGGGCATCCAATGCGCCGAACGGTTCATCCAATAAAATAATGTCCCGGTCATACATCAGCGTCCGCAGCAGCGCCGCCCGCTGCTTCATGCCGCCGGACAGCTCGGCCGGATAATGCTTATCGAAGCCCTTCAGCCCATATTTCTCCATAAGCGGCAGCGCACGTTCCACCGCCTGCTTACGCGGAACGCCTCGAATTTCCATGCCGAGGATGATATTATCCAGAATGGTGCGCCACGGGAGCAGCATGTCCTTCTGAAGCATATAGCCGACATGTCCGGTCTTGCCGATAATGTTCTCCCCATCCGCAAGCACTCGCCCCGTTGAGGGAGGAATCAGGCCGGCGATGATGTTAAAGAGTGTGGACTTCCCGCAGCCGCTTGGCCCGATAATACTGACGAAGCGGCCCTCTTCGATCGCAAGATTCGTCTCCTGCATGGCGGTAATGTCCTTACCTCCTTTTCGAAACATTTTACTCACGCCGCTGATCTCAATCTTGATACTCATAGCGCATCCCTCCTGATCGTGATTGACAAGCAATAATAAAAAAAGCCGCCGGTTCTGGGGACGGTCACAAGGGGGTTGTGTCCGTTATCCCCGGAACTGACGACAGGCCGTCTCTCCAATGAGGAGCTACAACATATCATTCAGATAGCTTTCCACGTCCCGATCGAGAATCACGATCGTACCCGAATATTCGGTCTCAATATCGTAATCCTTCAAAATCGCGACGATATTCAATTGGAACATGTCTTCAAACGTCTTCTTGATTTCCGCCTTGAAATGCTCACCCAGCAAATTATCCATCTTACGGGTGGTATCACGGTCTCTCCCGTCAAGCAGACTGAGCACGGGCACCCTGTGGTTAATGGAAAGAATAATAATTTTGTTGCCGATAAAGTCGACTTTCGTCCGGTTGACGCCCGCACTGAACATTCCCCTGTTGATTTCGTTGTACAATTTAAGAATATCTTGTTTCAAGCTTCCGGCTGTTGCTTTCAACTCAACCACCCCCTTTAATGTTATGTTTCCTTACATAAATGTGGGTGTTTGCTTTGATATTTTTTATTATAGCTTGAAAAAGAAAGCTGTCAACACTTTTATGTTATGATTCATAACATGATAGAAGGACATGAAGTCCGCATGTTAGCCCAGCAGCTTAAATAAAGTTTACATGTAATAAGTGTGATTTCCTTAGCTCGATCATAAAAAAAAGCTGACCCGCACTGAGTCAGCCTTGATTTAGAATCCTTTGCGTTCGAGCCTTTGAATGGTATCGCCAAACGATAAACACGCCGACTAATACGAACGTGGATAAGAACACGAGCAGCATCGCGGGAAGAAGGTTTCCAGCTATCATGATCCATGCAAACAGTAACGATACCGGACTTGTTCCTTTCAACATTTTGTAAAAAACACTCATCCGTCCCACTCGGAACAACGCGGTCGATTCAAGTAGTAGAATGAGAGGGTTGCCCATCATGCCGAAAATCATGGGGGTTATGATCCATAAGGGCAAGGTGAAACCTGCGGCATAAGCCAATAGATAGACCAAGCCCGCACCAAAAGCTTGCATGAAGAAATCGAGATGCGCTGACTTTAATTTACGTGGATTTGAAAATATTTTGGTCCAAGGTGGGGATTGATCGTAGTATACAGCTGCAAGCGGCAGAGATAAAACGACCCCGATCATAAACGATACAAGCCCCCATTGTAACAACAGATCATTCATATAGATCGCAGCTCCTTTTCGTTAACGACAAACCTACCGTCACACGGCTGACGGATGATACAAGCGTGCCAACATTTTCTTCTTCATGATGAAGCGTCTATCGATCCAGAACGCGATAAACAAAGCCGCTAACACCGTAATCAACAGATTCTTGTAGGTTGCAAGCGGAAGCAGATCCCCTTCCAATTTGATTCCGGTGGAGCGGTATTCGAACCGTTTTACAGCATGCCTGGCAGTCAGAATATCCTCTTGCTTAGCTAAGTCCTCCAACGGCGCTTCGAATGCATATCGATTAGGCGCATCGCTATGGATAAGGAGTGTCTCCTTCGAGTTCCCTTCCTCATTCCAACGCTTAATCTCCGCTGCTGCTTGTGTTTGGGCGTCGCTGCCCGGAATGATCATTTGGTCCAAACGAGGCACTTTCGATATCGAATTTCTGGCCAGCAGCTGTAGATGATGTTTTGTCGTAATGAGTGCATTGGAATTGGAAACGGTCAAGAGCTGTGTCGTTCCGGTATCACCATAAGAATCAAAGATCGAAGATAAGGCGATCTCGTCCATCCCGTTATAAAGCATTACAGCGACCTTCTTCTTATCCCAATGGAAACCAATATTGAGCCAATAGGTTGCAAATTTAATATCACTGTGAAAAGGGTGGTCTACCTCCGGATGCTGCACGAATGGATAGGAAGGATAGTGGATATCGTTGGAAATCCGTGCAGCCATAGGTTCACCCAACTGCCGCTCAATAAGGTGAAGCACGGCATCGATACCGGCACTCTGGCCCGCCGAGGAGATCGTATGGCCATCATCCACATAGCGGACATTATCTTCCCATTGCGTATCCGGATATTGCTTCTTTAGGATGGGAATGAATTGCCAATGTGAGGTACCCGCTTTCCCTTTCAACATTCCAGCATCAGCTAAATTAAGTGCCCCTCCACAAATGCTTATGAATGTCGTCGTTGGGCTGCCAGCTTGTTTTTGGATCCAAGCTCGGGTCGGTTCATATTTTGGTGAGTTAATTTTGGGCATGTAAGGAACCACAATAATATCAGGACTTTTATTTAGCAGACGATCCAGGCCCTCATAAGAATAATGGGGAATTACATCCAGCCCGCCTGAGAGGGACTTTACGCTGGTGTCCGGCGCCACGGCGTATACATTATAAGCATCTGTCATGGATAACAAGGTGTAGGGAATAAGAAAGTCGAAGTCCTCCGTCGTTATGGAAGAATCCGATAACACGACAGCGACGGTCGGTTTATGAGGATTGTAAGGAGGTTTATCCACGACCTGCAGGGAAGGAACCACCTCATGGCGGACATTGTAGTAGAAATCTTTCTTGTGACGATTAAATCCATAGAAACCAACACCTCCAACAAAGATAATCACCAGCAATAAATACACGGTTAAACGCAGCAAAACCCTCTTCATAGGAACGCCTCCGACATCTCATTTTGATTTTGTTTGGTAAAGCTCCTTATAACACCCTTTCGATTGAAGCAGCTCTTCATGGGCCCCACTTTCGACAATCGCACCTGGGCGGACGGCGAATATCCGAGTTGTATGGACTACCGTCGTAAAGAATTCAAGGGCAGCCTCCTCTCTAAGACTGGATTCATCTTATCGCGGGAATGGGCGATCCAACGCGCAATGGTTGCGTGCTGCCGCGAATTTGTCAGGTACCTTACCCGCAAATCCTTGCGCGTTCCACGCAAAAAACGCCCCACCCTAGTCAGGGTGAAGCGGTCAACAAAAAAATACGCGGAGGCATCCCTTCCGCGTTTGAATAGTTAGATTAGCATAAGTCCTCAACAGGTAATATACCGAGGCTCTTCGCCTTACGAATCGCATCAACACGCGAGTTGACATGCAGCTTCTGAAACAGCTCCGTCAAGCCATATTCGAGCGAGCGCTGACTGATCAAGAGTGTTTGAGAGATTTCTTTATTGCTCTTGCCTTTGGCCAGCTCTCGCAGCAAGCGATCCTCCTCCCGAGTAATGGTCGTCAGCTCATGCTCTTGATCGCCCTGTACCTGAATTTCCTGCCTCCTCAATTGCCGTAGAAGCTGCATCGGGATAATCGCCTGCTTCCTTGCGGCACATCGAATGGCGAGAATGAGCTCTTCTCGAGTGGATGTCTTTGGTATAAACCCGGACACACCGGATTCCATTAGCAGATTGAAATGCGGTGCAATTTCAAAGCCTGAGTAGATGAGGATAACCGTATCCGGCATGTACTCGAGCAGCTTGCGCGTCAAGTCAGCGCCGTTGATATTCGGCATATATAGATCCAGTAGGATGACATCAAATTTAGTTAACCGAACCAAATCGGTAACAAGGAAGACATCCGTCTCGATCGTGACGTTAATGTCGGGTTCTGATTCTAAGAGCATTTTGGTGCCCTCCACCACTGATCGGTGGTCGTCGACTAGCAGAATATTCATGACTCTCCCCTTTCCGTTGTGTGCTTGGGAAACCGTAACGCAGCGTGGAATCCCTTACCAGGCGCTGACTGGAAATCCACCTTTCCTTCCATACTGAGCACCCGCTTCTCTATACCTGCGATCCCCATATGCTGGAATGAGCCTTCAAGTCGCGATAAATGTACACCTACGCCGTCATCCGAATAGTTGAATGCGATTTGCTTGCCAGTATCGATCAGTGACATCGTCACCTTCGAGGATTTTGCATGCTTCGTGGCGTTATTCAGCAGCTCCTGGACGATCCGGTAGACGCCGAGAATCTGATCCTCGTTCAGTGGATCGTTCATGTTCTCTGCATGAAATTCAATTTCGTAGTTGGCAAACATACGCGAATAGTTGAACAGGCTCTTAAGCGATTCCACCAGCCCCATTTTCACCAGAAAAGGAGGTCTTAGCTCGTTGCACGTGATTCGGATTTGGTGGATCGCATCCAGCAGGCCCTCCTCAATGCCTGAGAGCTGTGCGCCAAGTTCAGCTTCGAAGACGTTGGACGACCGCAAGGATTCCAGCTTCCGGTACCAAATAATTAGATCCTGCAGCACCGAATCGTGCAGGTCACTGGACAACGATGCGCGCTCCTTCTCCGACAGTTTAAACAACAGCCGGAGCATCCATTTGGGTGTTTCACTCCCCGCAACCGTCTCTTCCATACGCTTCATCAGGTCTTCTGTGCGATATAGGTTATCGTAAAGAATGGTCACGTAGCGAACGGCCGTCTGCAGCCACTTCTTCTCTAGTTCAGGAAGCGGGCGGTTCAGTCCGATCGACAGCCATACAGGCTGCGGCTTTTCCCCAATTCGGATCTGAATTGTATGTTCATCCGCCGAACCTTGTTCTAGCAAGGCAATGTCCGATGCTTCCTCAATCCTAACCTCTTGTACTTTAAGCACGATCCGCACCTCATCGATGAGTCTGGCTTCCAGCTCCGCCACCTTCATGACGCCTGCAAGATCCGAAGACAGCTGATTCAAGCTCGACTGCAGGAAGTTGGAACGTTCCTCACTCCGAGTCAACTCCCTTTCCTCCTGCTTTCGCTTCGTAATATCTTTAATGATGCCGTGGATTCCATTCAGTTTGCCTGACAAAAGAATCGGCACGAACGTGATGCTCACGATCCGCTCCCCTTTCGACATATCGGCCAACCGGCATTCGATATCCCGAGGCGCTCCTTCTCGCAGAACCTCAAACAGCGTTTCATATACCATGCCGTGATCCTCATCGAATATCATCCCGATGAAGCATTGATTCTCCAGCGTCTCCCGCCGGATCCCCGTAATTCGCTCAAAGGCTGCGTTCGCATGTGCAAAATAGAGCCCATCCAGCACGATCGAGAATACACCGTCCAAATTATACTCAAACAGTGACTTATACCGCTGCTCGCTCTCTTCCAGTGCAAGCTCGGCACGTTTCTTATCCGTGATGTCGAGCATAATGCCGTCAAGCCGCTCTACTTCTCCATCGTTGTTCAGGTGTGGATGTACAATCGATTGCCCCCACCGCTGCTCTCCGGGATGATGGGTCCAGCGAAACTCTTGGCGGACCGGTATTCCTCGGCCAAGCTTCCCCTTCACTTCGTTTACCAAGAGCTCATTATCGTCCGGATGTATATGATCATGCATCCTCATCGGATTCTGAATGACTTCCTCTCTTGGCAGGCCGGTGATCTTCTCGCCGCTCTCGGAGAAAAACATAAATCGCGAGAAATCCTTATCCGTCGACCATACCGCGGCATTGACGTTGTCGAGGATTTTCTCGAGCAGCCTCTCCGCCTGCTTACGCGCCGTCACGTCTCTAACCACCGCTACGACGTAGTTGACGGTGCCGTCTGCAAGAAGGACAGGCATAACTTTTGTCTCTGCTTCCAGTATGCGGCCGTCCGCGTGCTGGACTCTGTAGCCGACATCGATCGGGGTTCGGGCTTGTACCGCTTGAGCGAGCGACAGTCTAACCAGCTCCCGGTCCTCCGGTACAATGATGGTGAAGGCATCGGTGCCCTCATACTCCTCTGCGGTATAGCCGCTCTGCGTATAAATGGACGGTGATACATATCGAACGATGGCTTCGCTGTCGACCACCACAATTGTATCTGACGTATGCTCGGCGATGATGCGAAACATTTCTTCCCTGCCGCCTGCGATTGTACCCGCCTGCTTACCGGTCATAGACAAACACCTCTTGTCGCATTTCATTCTCTTGTTCCATTATAGCGGCAAATCCTACTTTCTCGTCACGCAAAATTGAGGGCATTCCCCGCAAAAGTTGACTTATTGCCGACTGAGGTAAGCTAACCCTTACCCTTTGGTGGAACGAATGGCACCTTTCGCGGGAATTGCCAAGCCTTGGCCCCATCGTTCTGGTCAGCATGAAAGCTTCGCTGATGGCTGCGGTCGGCTTCGATTCAAGTAAGGGATTTGACTCCTTGGAAGATTTTATGGCCGGAGTCTGGGAAGATAGCTTTATGAAAATGGATCCGCATAATGTCCTAGCCATGTTATGGACTGGCCAACTTGCAGAAGTGACCCCTAAGAGGGTCACTTCTTACAAAGTGTCCTTCTTATGAGTCACAGTTTTGCACCCAAGCAATTTTAACGTTCACTTCTTCACCTTATAAAACTCATGATACAGCTTCATCAGAACCCGCTTCTCGACCCAGGATGTCAATCAGCGTGAGCTCGTTGCCTTCTTTATCCGTTCCTCGACTGCAATTGTGAATTTAAGCTGCTCTTCACAATTGTAGTGTGGATCATGCAAGAACCGAATGTGCATCATGATCTCATTCTCAATGCAGCGCGCCGCGAATGTTGCGAGCTTCGTCCCTTTGTCCGGGGAGTAGGATTCTAAGGCCTTGATTAAGCCTATGGTCCCTATACTTATAAAATCTTCCAAGTCTTCCCCGGTATTATCGAATTTTTTGAGGTTGTGAACACAGAGCGAGCGATGTAATTCGTCATGAAAAAAGCCAACACAACTACTCAAGAGCTGTGTTGGCCTGCTTATAGGATCCTGGTTTTGATTGATTAGGACTAATGCCCTCCGGCCGAATGTTGATCCACGATCACGGTGTCCGGCTGTCGTCGAATACACGGTATGCGCCGTATGTGGCAAGATCGTCCTCGCCCAGATTTTCCGGAGGATCGGACGGATTCATGTTCCGGTCTTGAACCTGTTTCCAAAGCTCCGAACGTACGTAGCGCTGGTGCACCTTCTCAAACCGGGTATCGGACAGCCATTGACTAGATACGGATCGATCTCCCTGAGTGACTTCTGCGAATACCAATGGTTGTATCCCCAATGCAAAAATCCCTGAATATCGTATTTATACATTTGAACGCCGATCATGCGGGTTCGTGAAGAAGGCATATTGAAAAAGCGGTTGGACAGATGGTCTCTGTATTCGTTGCAGCAATAATACGCCCACAGATTCGGCGTCTTGTTGTCAATAAATCGTCCGATATGCCCGGTGGCCACAACCGGGTGCGACAACAGGCCCGTAGAATAGAAATCATATTCCGAGAGGGCGTCGATAATGGGGAAATTGCCCAACAAAGAACGCACCAGCTTGCTCGCCTGAGTATAGGAAGGAAGATCATTCAAACCCGGTTCATCCGATAAATGAAAAAAACTGCAATTTTCCAACTCATGTGTTCGAATCCGCTGAATCAATTCCGGAATAAACTGGGTGAGGAAACAGCGATAATCTTCTCCGGCCGCATCGGTTTCCCAACCAAAGACTCGCTTCTCCTCCCCGTTCACCGTCGCTATGATTTTCGGAGCGTGTTTTGCGCCCCATTGCGTGAACAAATGGGAGAATTCGAAATACCGGAGGCCCTTTCGACGGCACAATTCGATCCATCGGTCCAATCGTGAAAAATCAAACGCATACCGGCTTCCATCCTGCTGCACACCGATGAGCTGCACCGTCGGCCGTTCGTTTCCCGGCAGCATTTCTAGCGGCGGAGTGAATAAAGGCGTAAGAATCATATTCATTCCATATTCCACATAGTTCGACAAATAAGATTCAATGATCGTCCAATGAGCCTCCGAAAACACTTCCACGTTGTACAGAGTAGCAAGACAGTCCAGATAGAACCATTCCGTGTGGATCAGCTTCTGCTCCGGCAGCTTGACCCCGATCGCTTCGAGCCGGAACGCTTCCGCACCGAGTTGGCTGCCTGATTCGTCCTTGAATCGGACATGAATGTCGTGCATTCCGGGAGTTACTTTCTCGGTGAGATGAACGGTAATCCACAGGGATCTCCATTGATTGGCAGGAAGTTTAACCGATTCATTTTCCAAGGGATAGAGCGGATCGGGATACAATCCCGGTGTCGTTCGTAACAAAAAATCATCATGATCGCTATAATTGGGCAATTCAGATGGCGCCAATCCCACCCTTCTGATCGAGATATTGCCGGCAAGCTCGGAATCTACGGAGATGCTCATTTTCAAATGCGCTGACAAACGATAGGCAACTTGAAACGAAAAGTACTCACCGATCAAAGCGGAACCTTGACGGTACGCTTCTTCCCTTAACTCTTCATCGGAAAAAACTTTTGCGAGGGAAGGGATGCATCTGCTTTCAAACTTCGGTTCCGAATCCATAATATATTCTCCTCTTTCAGGATTGCCGATCCGTCATCCTCCTCTACAACGTCCTGCATTCTCTTCTTTCAAATGCCTTCTGAACCTCCGAAGCCGGAGCAGAGCCGAATCTTCCTCCAGAAGATCGTGGAACCGCAAACCATCGTTCATTAATTCGTGACCTGTTTTCTTGACCGTATGGTCCTTCGACAGCCAGGCGACCTCATATGGCTGTTCCTTCACCAGGTTGTGGAAGTAGATAGTCCTTTCCGCCTCGGCACCATGCAGACGGAAGACGAATACCAAATGTTCGTCTCCTTCCGGCAGGCTGTACTGGAATGCCGGCCAGCGGTCTCCCCGGCCCTCCCGTTTGGGCTGCGCGGTCAACCGGTACACGTCGGCTTTCCGCACAAACTTTTTCACGACATTCTTGTAGAAGAGCGTGTGTTCTTCCCATCGATCCGCAACCCATGCGGGAAGATCGGGAAGCTTTTGTGAGAAGCCGTATTGCCCAAGCATGGAAATGCGGGTGTAAAAGTCCAACTGATGCGGTTTTAATTCGGGACTTCGCGGGTCAAAAGTTTGCTTCGGATGGTTCCCCATCCATTCGGACCAGCTCCAATGCAGACATACGTCGGGCGCCAGCATGGTTGACGCGCCCCAGACTGTCTGCAGGCTGTGTTCCGGCCAATCGGCATCGCTGAGGAAGGTCGTATGCGTCTGCCGCAGGATGCCCAGGTCGATCCGAAGTCCGCCTGACGCACAGTTTTCCAGCACCACGTTAGGATGCTTGTCTCTTACTCTCTGAAGAGTCCGGTAGTAGCCTTGATAATGCTCGAACAAACCGTCTCCGGCGCCGTGTCCATGGTCGGTCCGGCTGCAGCCCGCACCGGGATCGAGGTTGAAGTCAAGCTTGATCCAGTCGCAGCTGTAATCGGTGATCAGGCGGTCCAGGGTTTGATAAGCCCACTCTTGGACTTCGGGATTGCCGAAGCAAACATAACCAAGCCTTTCGCTGCCGCGGGTGGCGACAAATTCTGGATGCGTCTCCGCGAGCCGGGCGCTCTGGCCCAAGGCTTCCATTTCGCACCAGAGGCCGAACTTCATGCCCTTTTCATGAACATGATCCGCCAATACTCGAATGCCCCGCGGAAAGCGAACGGTGTTCACAAGATCCCAGTCTCCCCGGTAGTCAAACCAGTGAGTGCCGTCGTCCGTCGGCCCGAACCAACCCGCATCCAGCGTACACAGTTCCAGGCCCAACCGGGCTGCGGCATCCGTATTGGCCAGAAACCGCTCTTCGTTAATATGGATGTCTTCATAGCTCCACCAATGGTTCCACTCGGCCGGGAGAGATTCAGACAATTCGTTGCGCGGATACCAATGGTTTCTTCCTGCGCGGGCAAACGAAATCGAGGTGGTATTCAGATCGTTGCCGGAACCGAGGGCAACCGCCACATGGACGCTTTCCATCGAATCTCCCGGCGAAAGCTCTTTGCTGAACTCCCAATCATGGAGTCCTCCGCTGATTTCATAGCCTCCGGCCGCCGACGGCTCGAAGCGGAACACCCAGTTCCCCGACCACATCGCGCTGGCGGTCAACAGTTCTCCGTTGTCCCGGAATAGCGTAAACCAGGGATGCTGCCCATTCGAGGAACGTCCCTTTGTGGTTTCGAGCCGCTGGGCGCCCGACAACGTTTCCCGGACACTTTCAAATTCCGCTCCCCAGCCGCTGGTGTAATACATCAACTCGTATTCTGCCTTGGGAACCGACAGAAGAAAGGAATCCACCCGCTCGACGTTCACCGTTTTGGAACCGTTGTTCCGAATCTCAAGCCAGATCTCCGTGAGAGCGGTACCCTTATACAGGATGGAATGGTAAGCGATTTCAAGCCCGTCCGGTTCATATTGCATACGGGCAACAAAATGAACGGAACCGTCATGCAAGTTTCGATTCCCGGTTTCTAGGACGGTCAGGTTCTCCGTTTGGCCATCGATCCGCTTCCCGTCCGCATACAAGGCAAAAACCGCATGGCAAACGTTCGGATTTAACCAAGAAACCCCCTCGGAAAGAGAAAACCGGCTTAGTTTCAGACCCTGATCCGTGGCGAATTCCACGATCTTTCGTTCATTGGAAAAGTTGAAGGTCCCGCCTTCGACGTCCATTGGCTCCCCCACCTTATAAGGGCCGGATACCCGAAAGGGTATCCGGCCAATTTTTGATTAGGATGCATGAAATCAGAGCTGTACCGTTATGCTCGACTCGCGGCTCGTGGCGGTTTTCCCGTTCCAGGAGACGGTCACTTCCAGACCCGATTCGTTTCGAATTTCCGCAAACAGCCGTCCATTGTCCGATTTCACGGAAACATCGACATTCGCACTCCCGACCCGGACGTTTTTCAAACGAATCCATTTCCCCTCCCAAGAGGAAGGAAGGTTCGGTCGAATCACGAGCTGGTTCTTGTAGGCTTCCGGCTGCAGGCCGATAAAATGGGAGACGACAGGGACCACCATAGCGTAAACGGTCCAGGCCTGCACGACGCAGCCATAATCGGGAGACATCTCGCTCATGGACCCCGGCAGCACCTTCGAGAACGAGCGGTTCATGCGCTTAAGCAAATCCAGCGACGCTTCCGCATGGCCGTACCGGGCTTCCGCAACCGCATGCACCCCTGTGCTGATCGTCATCATGTGATGGGTGAAGTTGCCGGACAAATAGGAGCCGTACTCCCCGATGAAATCCTCGTTCCTCATATTGGCAATGGCCCGCTCGCCTTTTTCCCTGTCGGCAATCCCGGCCTCCATCGGCGTCGAGATGACCCAGTTTTTATTAATGATCCACCCGCGGTCCTCGTTTTCATCCTCTACTTCATCCAGTATCTTCTCGAGGTAGGCCCGGTAATCGTCCGCTCCCCGCCTCTCGGCCAGAGAAACCATGAAATCCACCTTGGGCACGATATCTTTCTTGGGGGCGACCGCGTCGGCATACAAGCCTTCCCGTTCGTTCCAGTACATTTCGTTCACGTTTCTTACGATGCGCTCGGCCAGTTCGCTGTAATGCGCCGCTTTCGCTTTGTCGCCGAGCTCCCGGTTCATGGAAGCGAGCGCCTGCACCGCTTTCGCCGTATACACGGCTGAATCGATCAGCTCCATGTTCAATCCGGCGATCTCGATAATGCCGTAGCCGGAAGGCAGCAGATCGCCGTCGGGGTCCATTTCACCCAGCAGCCAGTCCATACCCTTCTCGCAGTACGTGATATTTTGTTCCAAAATGCTCTTCTCGCCGATCCAACGGTACATCTCCCACACCAATGCGATATAGTGCGCGGTTTCCTGGGTATTTCCCGTATTGCTCACGGCGCCCATCGTCGTCACTTCGTGAATGATCCGGCCGTTGCCGTTCGCTTTGACGGAGGCATCATGGATAAGCCGGGCCGTATCCTTGGCAAGCTGGTGATCCCCAAGCGCAAGCACACCCTGGAGGGAATACGAATTGTCGCAGCCAAACCACCAGGGGTAGGTCGGAGAGCCGGCTGTCAATCCACGGCCGTAACCATCCACCTGCTGCACCAGCCACTGGTTGTTCCATTTGACCCAGGCGAAAATTTCGTTGAATTCCGGCTCGCCTTCCACTTCAAGCTCCGCCCGTTCCCGAACCGCCTCGCAGGCGCGCATTTTCGCTTCCAGCAGCTCATCGTAATTTCCGGCAAGGGCGGAATAGGTCTTCTCGCATTCCTCTTTGGATACATACGATCCAGCCACATACAGGTGGAACGTCATCCTCTCTTGGGGCTGCAGCGTAACGGTCGCTTCGAATTTCACGCCGCGCCCGTTGCCGCTTGTAAATTCCGGGCCGAACAATTGCCCGCTGTCGAACCGGTCACCCGGCAGGTCCGTGCCGATCAGGACAAACCAATCGTTCTCGCTGTCCTTCGCCAAAGCAAGCCGGTCCGACTTTTTCTCCATGACGTCTTCTTTGCCGTCGCGAATCCCTAATGTCTCCGAAAACCAGACCGGGCGAAGATCGGTGCGCGCCAGAAGCTCCAAATTCAGCCTCGTCTCCGTTTTCGAGTAGTTGAACAGTTCATACCTCGCGATAAAGCCCTTTTCCAGCTCGGGCGCAAACTGCGTGCGCTCCACCGCAACGGGGATATGCCCGAGGTTGTGATCGTAGCGGAACTGGTTTCCCCAGGGATGGGAGATGAACTCATCCGCTTTGGACCAGACGGAGATTTCACGATCCAAGTCTGTAATTCTCAGCCAAAAGCCGTCCAGCAGCTTGATCGGATGGAGCCAAGCCCCGCCCATCTCATTGGCGATGTGATGGCCGAAATCCGGAAAATGGCCATCCTGCGTACCGATGACCTTTATGTATTCGCCCGCTGTCAGATACACGTTGAACGGGTGCTTGCTTTGCTTCTCGATCATATCTTGTTGTCCTCCTTGGCGTCGTATTCTTACTCCCCGCTTCGTTCCGGGCATCCTAAAACGAGTGCGGGCATCCGCGAAAGATGCCCACACGTCTTTTTAAAGGGACTTATCCATTACGATTACTTCTTATTTTGACTCACATAAGCATTGATTTGACTCTGCACTTCTTTCATAACATCCTGCAACCCGGCTGCGTTCAGCTTTTTCATCATTTGGTCTTTAACGCTGTTGTAATCCGTTACGCCCATGCCCAGGTTCGGAATATATTCGCCCATAATGGCTTGAATGTTACTGATCTGGGATTTAATTTTGCTTTGGTCCAACGTGAAGCCGACGAAGGGAGTGACTTCCGATTTGCTGTCCCATTTCTTCAAAGCTTCGATATCTTCCTTCGGATAGTTCGTAGAGAAACGGGCAAGACGCAGATCGTTCCACATCCATACGTTTGTATTGTACTTGTTTGCATCGGGAATACCCGAAGTATCAACCGCATTGCCGGCCAGCTTGTAGTTAACGCCTTCTACTCCGTACGACCAAAGATCGTAGTTCGCCTGGTCTTTTTTAATCCAGTTAATTAAAGCCACTGCTTCGTCCGCATGCTTGCTGGTGCTCGGAACGGCCAGCATATTGTCCCCGGCCGAGAAAATGTAGCGCTTCTGGGGCTCCAAGTAAACGGTTTCGACTTTTGCCCCCTTCACGTTGCCCGTGAGCGCGTCAACCCGTTCGGACGCTCTGAAAATATTGGCGGCGATGGCGGCCACCTTGCCGTTATCAAATCCGCCTTCTCCGTCAAAATTAGGATCGTTAAACAGCAAGCCTTTATCCTTCCATTCTTTCTTCTTCGCAACGACTTGGGCAAAGGCCGGGGAATCCAGGAACGATTTCACGGTGTGCGTGCTGTCGGCCGGGTCGATATAAAGCGGATACTGGCCGCCGTCACCGATCGGGAAGTAGTAATTGGCGTAGACCGGGAACAACTCCTGAATGTTGTCGCCGACGATCGGGTGCATGTTGGGTTCATTTTTTTTGATAGCCGCAAAATATTGTTCCAGGCCTTCTTCGGTAGTGATTTTCGGAATCCCGTATTTTTCGCGCAAGTCGCCGCGGATATTATACACGTTATTGAATCCGGTCATCGGAATCGCTCTCGGTACGGCGTACTGTTTGCCTTGAATTTGACCGCCCTTGAGCACGTAGTCAGGCCCATTTTTGATCAGGTCCGCCCCGTTTTTTTGCAGGTCGATAGGCTGATAGACCTTTTTCGCTACCAAATCGGACAAGGTGGAACTGTGGGCCCAGGCCAAATCGTAAACGGTTCCTCCGGCAACGTTGAGGGCCAGTTTATTGAAGTAATCGTCGAGGTATTTAAAGTCGACTTCCACGTTCAGTCCATCCGCTTGCAGTTTTTTGTTGATCGCCTGCAAGGCAGCCTTTTGCCCTGGAGATTCTTGGCCCGGGAAAGCGGCGGTCAGTTTGACCATTTCTTTGCTTTTGCCGGCACCGGGGCTTTCACTGCCGCTTGCCTGTTTGTCTCCCGAGCTGGTGCAGCCGGTAAACAAAGCTACGGACAACGGAACGGCAAGCAAGGCGACGGCTGTTTTTCGAATATTCTTCATTTTTATTTCCTCCCTTTAATGGAATAAAATCACCCTTTGACTGCGCCGATCATGATCCCTTTGACGAAATACCGTTGGATAAACGGATACAAAAGAATGATGGGACCAATTGTGATAAACATCGTGGCGATCTGGAACGTTTCCGGAGGAACTTTCATATCCCCCATCGCTCCGGTCTGCCGGACAAGGTTAATGATGGCTTGAATCCGGTACAGCATATATTGAAGCGGATACAAATTGGGGTTATCGATGAACCACAGCGCACTCGCCCAATCGTTCCAATAAGCCAAACCAATGAACAACGTGATCGTGGCGATAATGGGCTTGGACAACGGAATGATGATGCCGAAAAAGGTTCTCATGACTCCGGCGCCGTCCATCTCCGCCGATTCGATCAGTTCGGACGGAACGGTCGCAAAATAATTCCTCATCAAAAATACATTAAAGGGAGAGACCAACCCCGGCAAAATTAACGCCCAAATCGTATTCTGCAAATGCAAAATTTGGGTGATAACCAAGTACCAAGGCAGCAAACCCGCGCCGAAAACCATGGGAATGTAAAAAAACATCGACACGGCGTTTCGGTATTTGACCCGCTTGATCGACATGGCGTAACCGGCCATCCCGCAAATGATAAGCGACAAAAGGGTCCCCACAACCGTCACCAAAATGGAAACGCCAAAACTTGTGTAAAGATACTTGCTTTTAAAAACCGCTTGATACGCCAGCATCGAAAACTCGCTCGGGATAAGCTGGTAGCCGTTGTCCAAAATACTTTTCTCACTGCTGATCGAAGCCATAAAGGCCAAGATAAACGGGTAAATGCAAGCGATTGCAAAGAACAACAGAAAAAGCTGCATCAAAAGCTGCGCGATATAACCGCTAAATGACAGTCTCCGCATCGGTCTTCTCCTTTCCCTCCCTGCTTGTTAGAACAACGCGCTGTCTTTGTCATATTTCCGTACAAGCCAGTTGGACCCGTAAACCAACAGGAATCCTACGATGGACTGATACAATCCGACTGCGGCGGTTGTCCCGAAATCAGCGGCCTGTTTAATCGCCCGGAAAACATACGTATCGATGACATCCGTATTTTGGAATAACAGTCCGTTATCCCCGATGATGGAATAGATAGTCGCGAAGTCACCGCGCAGCATGCCGCCAATGCTTAACAAAGTCATGATGATAATGGCAGGCATCAGCATGGGCAGCATGACGAGCCGGATTTGCTGCCAACGGTTCGCTCCGTCAAGCGCCGCCGCCTCGAACAAATGATCATCGATCCCCGTGATGCTGGCAAGATAGACTATCGTGGAATAACCGACCACCTGCCATAAGTGGGCACCGATAATAATCCAGGCCCACGGCGCCGGATTCTCCGACCAACTGATCGGATCGTGCCCGAAAAAACCGAGAATCTGGTTGGCGATGCCGTTTTGATCCGGAAATACGATCTGATTGACCAGCTTGCCGACCACGACCGCAGAGATGAAGTAAGGCAAGAACATCAGATTTTGATAAATCTTGCTTGCAAATTTTAGCCGAAGTTCATTTAATAGAATGGCGATAAGAACAGCGAAAAACGTTGTCCAAACCAAGTAGTTCAAATTGATAAAGATGGTGTTGAACGTGGTGCGGAACGCGTAGGGGCTCGTAAAGAAAAATTTGAAATTGTTCAACCCTACGAAGGGACTGCGGAATTTATCCACAAAATTAAAATCCTGAAAAGCGATAATGATTCCCGGCATCGGTAAATAGGAGAAGAGAAATAGAACGGCTGCGGCAGGCAGCATCATCAAATAATAAGGATAGTTTCGCTTCATCTCGTGAGCAAACCCGTTTTTCTTCTTGCCGATGGTTCTCTGCATTTTACCGGAAGCACCTCCCTCGGTTGAAACGTTTCCCCGCTCCATTTATGCAACTTTTCCCAAAACGTTTCGGAAAAGAATTGCAGAGCTTTCAGCTAACCCGCTTGCAACGGCCTCTAACGGAAAATCAATCGTTTCATATAATCAACGGTGAATTGAACTCCTTTATCCCCAAGCTCCCCTTTCCACACTTCGGAGTGAGGCTCGATGCTCAAGCCGCCGTTATAACCGACACCGTACAAGATGGCCATGAAGGTTCCCCAATCGGTTTGGTCCAGGCCCGCCGGAGGGTCGTCGAAGTGCTTACCGTCTATAATGACCGAGCCCTTGATATGTACATGGAGGAACCGGCTGCCCCATTCCTTCATTTCCTTCAAGTAGTCTCGTCCGCCATACCGTGCGTGAGAGGGATCGTATTTGATGCCGAGCTCCGGCAGTTGTCCGTGAATCAGCCGCCAGGCTTGATCGTTATAGACAAAATTGTTCCAATCGCAATTATAAGTAGCAATTCGTACGCCTTTGACTTTGCCGTATTCGATCAACATCGAGAAAAATTGGATAGCGGAGGACACGTTTTCTAAGTAAGACCGCTCCTCAACATAGTTGCAGCCGGCTATAAATATAGGACAGCCCAGCTCGCTAGCCGCGTCGATCAAGGTATAGGCCGCCTGGAGCTCCTCTTCGATTACGCTGCCGTCTTTCGCAATCAGGATCACGCCCCAGCGTCCGATTGATCCGACCGCCACCCCCGTGCGCTCGCTTGCTTCTTTCAATTCTTTTACGGTTCCTGCAAACGCATGGACGTCCTGCTCCACATTGATGCAAAATTCCACAAACTCCAGTCCTAACCTCTTGGCGTAGTCAAAGCCCTCCGGTTTCGGCGAAGTAACAACGCCGAGTTTCATCGTAATTTCCTCCCTTAGTCTGAGTTTTACCTGATTTTTCCGAAACGTTTTCGAAAACGGAAAAAAATAAATGTGCTTCTTAATCGGGAACCAGCATTTTCGTGCTATCCCGTATGATGAGTTTGGAAGCCATGACGCGGGTATAGCCGGGGGTGCCGTCCATCATCTCAAGTAACATATTGACCGCTGATGTTCCGATCTGAAACCGGTCCTGATCAATTGTCGTCAGCTGCGGCTTCATGATTTCGGTAATCTCGATTCCGTCGAAACCCACCACGGAAATATCATCGGGCACTTTATACCCCAACTCGGATGCTTTGCCGAGCATGCCGTACGCCATCAAATCGGAGGCGCAAAACACGGCCGTCGCATTCGGATTTTTCGCAATCAATGCCGCAAAAGCTTCCCCGCCCCCTTCGATTTCGAAGTTCGCGTGCGCGACCTTTCCTTCATCGTACGGCAAACCGTTCTTCTCAAGCGCTTTCTTGTAGCCCTCCAGCCGAAATTGGCTGACTGCAGCCTCCTGATGACCGTTGATGAAGAGAATGTGCCGGTGACCGTAGTCGATCAGATGCTGAATCGCCGACATCGAGCCACCGACATCGTCGCTGATCACGCTTCCGACACTGTCGGAAGGAGCCGGCACTCCGAGCAGCACCGTCGGCACTCCCGCTTGGACGGCCTGGTCGATGTAAGGGTCGTTGATTTTCAGCCCCGCCAGAATAACGCCGTCAAAGCTCCGCCTGCGGCACAGCTCCTTGTACTGCACTTCTTCTTGCTGCCGGGTGTTCGTGCCGATCAAAAACACGTCATAATGGCGCAAGCTGGCCTGCTCGTTCACGCCGCAAATGATATCGAACAAGAAATGATGCCCGCTTCTTGTCGTTAAATTGGAGACGACCAGACCGATTGTATTCGTTTTCTTCAACACCAGGCTTCGCGCCGACGAATTCGGTTGATACCCCAATTGTCTGGCAATTTTCGCAATCTTCTTGTAGGTATCCCTGTTGACGTCCGAATGGTTGTTTAGCGCCCGGGATACGGTTGTAATGGAAACACCAGCCAACTTAGCGATATCTTTAATGGTTGCCATATCTCACCTGCTATCCGAACGGATCCGTTGTCTATTTATGAAAACGTTTTCACAAAAATTATAGCACTCCCGTTTTTACGTGTCAATCATTACTGCAAACGTTTCGGATCACGTATGCAGGAAATTTCCGGTGCCACAAAGCAGATAGATATCGGAGGAAGCCCCGATGCTGCATAGGGGCTTTCTCCTTCCGTGTTATGAGTACGAATACCCCACCTGAGTCCTTCGCAATCTCCCGCTGCGTCCTTTCCTCACCGCCCTGGTCGGGGCCGAAACGGCCGCGGATGGCTTCCTGTTCCCGGAGATCGAGGATGTCCAGGTGGGCGTAGAAAGCGTACCAACCTCTACTTTTTTCTATTGCTCGCGCATTGTTCTTTAAGCTAACTCTATTCCTTTTCACATAAGCAATTTAACAGCACCATGGCCTCTTCGTACTCAGGTTCCAGAACCAGCGCCTCGCGTAGATATTCCATTGCAGCTTCTTCCAACCCAAGCTCGTAGCTGCAAATAGCCAGACAGTACAGGACAGTCGGTACAGGCTCACCTTCTACAACCTGTACGGATGTCTCCAGGAACCATTTCGCATCCTCGTACATGTCCATCTCGAACAACACAAGACCAGCGTCCAGCGCTTGATCATATCCTTGATCCATCGCATAGTAAGAGGACCACATGGTGTGTATGCCTAATTTGATATCCGACTTTTCTTCATCACTAGCCCCTGGCAGCAGGTTAACGATACGTTTCGCGCTCTGGATGAAAAACTCCGCATCGTACCCGCCCAAACGCCAAAAGGCCAAAATTTGCTGCAGTTCCATCGTCTCGATATTCGGGTCTACCCATTCCTTCATACTAAAGAAGTCATCCGGTCCAAAACGTTCGATAAACCTCCGGTAGGCCAATCGGGTGTGGGTATAACTCTTTGGCGTTTCCAGCATAAGGATACAACCGACATTTATATTTTTGTAATGATGCCGGGTGAAAAGGGACTGTGCACCTTTTTGCTCAAACACATGCCGAATGGCATGATAGTTTGCCGTTATCGAGAAGCTTCCGTGATGAATTAACTGGGGCGGCTCCGCAAACTTCCAGTTCTCAAGCAGGTGATCGCCTTTATCTGCGGTTAGCAGCAGGAACCCTGACTTTGACAGTTGATTCAGCCTCTCCAGACATGTCAATCCGGTAACCGGAAACAGAATATGGGAATCCTCAAGTTCCTGCCGATAAAGCTCGATCACATCATGATACGGGTATGAGTCTTCTTCATATCCAGGTGCTCGGCGATACTCGTACGTTAGTGTTATTTTTTGCAGGGCTTCTGACGGTTTACGCAGGTCGGAATCATCATGGCGATCCATTAAAACATCACATTCAAACGTCTTTCCATCCCCCACATAGATCAGCTCTTGCGGAATACTGTCAAAAAAATAATTAGCGATGATCAGCAAAGGCTGCCTTAGATCACCTGGCCGGATGGTTGTATGGGAGACGACCAAATCCAACTCCGTGTCATTTACGGCATCAAACCTTGCGAAATCCAGGAGTCCCTGCCGAATAAAAAGTTGAAGGGCAGGATGATTTTCCCAAGTGCGAATATTTTTTAACGCTAAATCCGTCATCACATAGCGAAAGGGGGGCAGCACAATACCTGCATAATCTCTCAGGGCGCATAGCTGTTGCAGGACATGAAAGGCGAGGCGCCCCACTCCCGCTCCCAGCTCCAGGATCGTAAGGGGTTCAGAACTATCGCCTCTCTCGGCCCGATCTTGAAGAAACCCGAAAATCATTTCCGCGTAGGCTGCAGCGATCATGGGGTTGCTCGTTATATATTGCGGAACTTGGTCATAATTCCATGCCTTCATTCCTTGCTGTTCATAATAAGCCCTCTGCAAATCCCAGATGGGTGCTTCGCTGAATCGGAATTTCTGTTTTGCATTTTCATTCATTTACAACAAACCTGCTCTCCTTGGTTATTAGGGACAATCTGTAGTATTTCCACTGCCAACAAAATGGAATAGCTCTTGAATCGTACCATATTGGCAGGCTTAAGGCATAACAGGAAGCCAAAAAAAACAGCCCGCCCCAAAGGCAAGCTGCTCGTTTCACTCACTTCTTCACCTTATAAAACTCATGGTACAGCTTTATCAGCGCCCGCTTCTCGATCCGCGACACATACGAGCGGCTGATGCCGAGCTCCTTTGCAATTTCCCACTGGGTCCGTTCATCCCCGCCTGTATCCAATCCAAACCGGCCGCGGATGACCTTCTGCTCCCGTTCATCCAATATATCCAGATGTCCATAGATTTTGGACTCCTCAATCTTCAGCTGCACCTTTTCCGCCACATCGTCGTTCTCGGTTCCCAGGATGTCAATCAGTTGAGCTCGTTGCCTTCTTTATCCGTTCCAATCGGGTACGCAAGTACGAAAAGCCAAGCTCCGGATTCGGCAGCTTTCGTTTCTGAAGCAAGGATTCCATCGTCGCGTTGATCAATCCCGTCGTTAACAGGATTTTCTCAACAAGCAGATAAACTCCGGCTCGGGTTGCATCGCTTTGTACCATGGGAGACGCTCCAGCGGGGCATCAACTTCAAGCTCGCACGGTCCCATGACGGCCGAGCCGTCGTCACCAAGCCATTTTCCCGATGGAAAGACAACCTTCCGGCGGGTCGCTCCCTTCTGCACAACGGGAGCAACGAGAACATGATCTCCCAGAAGGAACTGGTCCTTTACCGCCTCATATCCCATGCCGGGATACCTATAGGCCAAGTGACGTATGGTGGGTTCGCCCGTAAGCCCTGCTTGAACGGCAAGCTCCTCGATATGTTCCCCCATTTCTGCATGCAGCAGCGCCGCCTGGATGCATATCGCGGCATGCTTCTGATCCAGCACGCGCCAGGGTGCCGTTGAAAACTGCAGCATAGGAAACAGGGCGGCACATTGGGCGTACCGCACGAACAGCTCCTGGTCCACCTCAAAGTCCGGTCTGATCAAATCCTCATACTGGCCGCCGCCCACCATGTCCGGGCAGCTAAAGGCGAAACCGAGAAGCCCTTGAGCCAGCCCGTTGGGAATCAGGCTTCCGAGGCCGTCCGGTCCCCAGCTGTGATTTTTGTCGCTCAGGCGCTGTACAAGCGGTTGACCACCCATCTTCCAGCAGGCGCGATATTCGTTATAACGGTAATGCACACCCAGGCGGGCCCAGAGTTCACACTGTTCATTCGGTGTGGCCGGTTTATACGTGACGTCATCCGGTGCGTAATAGTCGGGGTCTCCGGCGTCGAACTTAAAGCCGTCTATTCCATACGCCTGCATCAGCTTCTCCAGTTTTCCCTTTATCCACTGTTCCGCCTCCGGATGGGTAAGGTCGAGTATCGCACTGAATCCGTTCCACCATTCACGGATAGCAGGACGGCCCTTGGCATCGCGAATCAGATATCCCATTCGCCTTAGTGCACGAAAGACAGGGCTGTCGGGAGTTATAAAAGGGCATACCCACAGCATTACGGTAAAGCCAAGTCCATGTAAATGCTCTACCATGCTCCGGGGATCCGGGAATCTCCTGCTGTCAAAATCCAGGGTCCCGTAATTCTCGTGCCAGTTGTCGTCGATCATTACATCCAGGTGTTATATTGCGGAACGTTAAAGAATTTTCTGTCCGGCGCGTTTCCGCTTGATGGGAAGAACGTCTGCGATGCATGCAGATACCCTTCTCTCAAACTATCCCCGCAGCGGCCGGACCGGATCAACTCCGCCGTTCCGGTTATCCTCAGCTGCCCGTCCATCAGCACAAAGCGGAACGGCTCTTCCGACCACACATAACCGCCTTTATTGGATAGGAGAAGCGGAGCTCCTTGATTGTACGCCAAATGACCGTTCAAATCCCTTTTCATTTCGCATCCGGGCGGGAAGGGCATCCGGATCCCGTCATTGACGACGCCGCCCCACCATGCTTCTTCAGGCAACAGATCGATTACGATTTCCTGCTGTGGTCTCATGTCCCTTCTTCCTCTCACTCCTGTGTCGCAGGACGGTAGATGAACGGCTGGTCCCCTGCTTCTTGCTGAAGCCGGTCAAGTTCTTTGGTCAATACCTCAGCTACCCGCTCGTAATCCGGGTCGTCATACGCATTAATCATCTCGTACGGATCTTTCTGCAAGTCGAACAACTCCCATTCCGGCGTCCTTGGGTCGTCCTCCGAACCAAGCGTTCCGAGTGCATCCGCATAGTAATAAATAAGCTTATACTGATGGGTCCGGATTCCATAGTGGGCATACACTTTGTGCTCCGACAAGTGCATCCAATAGCGGTAGTACATGGAGGAACGCCAGCCGTCCGGATTTTTACCCCGGGCAATTGGCCTGAAACTCAATCCTTGCATCGAATCCGGAACGGAAACTCCCGCATAGTCCAGAAACAGAGGAGCGAAATCGACATTGAGCACCATCTTCCCGCTCGTACTCCCGGCGGGAATTTCCCTTGGATAACGCATAACGAAAGGCATACGCAGCGATTCCTCGTACATAAACCTTTTGTCGTACCAGCCGTGGTCGCCAAGGAAGAAGCCTTGGTCCGAGGTATAGATGACAATGGTATCCTCCGTTAGGCCTTCCTGATCCAAATGATTCAGCAGCCGGCCGACATTGTCATCAACCGACGCAATACAGCGGAGATAATCTTTAATGTAACGCTGGTATTTCCATTTTTTGAGAGCGACACCCTCCAAATGTTCCGGGTGATCCATCTTTAGATCATTTCGGGTAAGATCACGGTCAATCCGCATTTCGGCTGCGGCTGCCGCGCTTGCGCGATTTGAATAGTCGTCGTTGAACGTCTCGGGTTCCGGGATATCGATGTCTTCGTAAAGATGGGCATGCTTCTCGTCTGGAATCCAGGGCCGGTGCGGCGCTTTGTGATGGCACATGAGGAAGAAGGGCTTCTCCTTGTCGCGGTTATCGATCCATTCGATCGATTTATCCGTTATAATGTCCGTTGCGTAACCCTGGACCTTCACGGACTGCCCCATTTCGATAAAGGAGGGATTGTGATAATCGCCTTGGCCGGGGAGCACGCTCCAATAATCAAAGCCGGTCGGGTCGCTGTTCCCTCCGTGGCCGAGGTGCCATTTGCCGATGATCGCCGTCTGGTATCCCGCCTGCTGCAGAAGCTTGGACACGGTTTGCTGGCGTCCGTCCAGCCGGTCGGAAAGGGTCTTCACTCCATTCACATGATTGTAGGTACCCGTCAGGATCGTGGCTCGGCTCGGCGTGCAAATGGCGTTTGTACAGAAGCAGTTGTCAAAACGTATCCCTTCATTGGCGATACGGTCTATGTTGGGGGTTTCATTGATTTTGCTGCCGTAGCAGCTCATCGCATGGGCGGCATGGTCATCGCTCATGATAAAGACGATACTGGGGCGCTTTGCTTGAGAATTGGTCATCGGCTCTCTCTTCCCTTCCCTTAGTCAGCTCTTGATCCACTCCAGATTAAACGCAGTGAACAGGATATTTCCGCCTTCTCCTTCATACAGCAAGCCGATCCTTTTGTCAGGAAGAACCGTTAAAGACGAATACCAGTAACTTCCCGGAGCAATCGTTCTGGAGTAGCTCCAAGTCTTCCCTCCATCTTCGCTTAAACGCACGGTACCGTTTACCCGGCTGTCGGCGTTTGACGGATTAGCAAACAGGACCCGTTCTTTGCCATCACCGGGATCCGGATAGGTGATGGCAGTCAGTTGGCAGTACGGCTCAAGCAAGGCATCTGCAAAGGCAACGTCATTTTCCCACGTCGTTCCGCCATCAAAGCTCGTTGCAACCGCCACTCTTTTCCGGTCCGACGTATTTCTCATGTAGAGCTGTAAAACTCCGTTTCTCAGCTGAACGACCGCCGCTTCGGTTAACTGGGCCGGCCACACATCCATCGTCATGGAATCAAGCGTCTTGCCTCCCCAATTCCTTCCGTCGTTGGGTGATTCTCCTCTATGCCAGGTCACGCCATGATCATCGCTGTAAATGACCGCCGAAGACTGCATCCCGCACGAATTGGTGAAGTAAACGGGAAAGACCAGCCTGCCGATATACGGTCCTTCGTTGATCACGATTCCGTTGCCCGGGCCCGTTCCCATAAACTTCATCCAGTCGGCTTTGACTTGGAAGTTAAGATCCCTGGGCTCCGACCAAGTCAAACCGTCATCCTGGCTTTCAATGATCTGCAGATAGGAAGTTCCAAGCACATGTAAACTTTCGGGCAGCGTGCCGGCTTTGAAATAGATGTTTCCTGAATACGTCTCTCCGTTGTATACGTCCCCGTTGGGCAACACCTTGTAGGAGGCAAGGGCTCCGGAACTGTCAAATACCTCTCCGTTCGGTCCAAGCATAAACCGATGATTGTCCGCATCGAACAACAACTTATGGCCGTCGGGGGCAAAGCCGGTGCCTTGTTGGGCTTGAGGGTAGCCGTATCCGCCCGGAAAGTGATCGAAAATCAGGAATAGGGTGCCGGTCGCAGGATCCTGCAGCAATGCGGAGTCTATGACGGAGGGGGCATCAGGCCCGGTTCCCGGATAACTTGCCGCCACTTGTATCGGCTCCCATGTTTCACCCCCGTCCAGGCTGCGCCGGATTGCAATTTTGATTTCATTCGGGCTGTCTTCGCTGCCCGGGATGCGTTGGTCGATTCCTGCAAGGATCGTTCCGTTTAAGGCAGTTAACAAGGAAGGAATGCGGTAGCTTTTGGATCCGAACATATGGGGCCCAAAGAGAACCACCGACTTAGTCTTGTAAGGCGTTGTAGTTGGAAGCATGAGGTCCCCCATCCTGTACTCGTTTTGGTTACTCAACTTCTCGGAACTTAGCACGAGGAACTGTTCCGGTAATAGATAGAGGTCACGGATCTGGATTTGCATGGCCGACGTAGCCCCTAATGGCTGGTTCGCCTTAACCGGCAGACCGTTCAAGCCCAAAAAGCGGCGTACGTTCCATACGCCGCTTTTTATTAGAATTGCGAGATGACACGCAGCAGATCTTCGCCCCGGCCGAGTTTGTAGCCGGCAGAGGCATACCGAACGGTGCCGGAAGGATCCACGAGCAGCACAAGGGGAAATTGCATCGGCAGCTGATCTTTGAGCCCGGCGCTGACAGCGTTCCACCCCTCATACACAGCATCGCTGGAGAAAACGGCTAGTTCAGGCATATCCGGCCATGGGTGCTCGCCTAATGGAACATTTACTTTGTCGTCACCGGCGAACAGAGCAATTCGACCGCCCCAACCATCGAAATCGTTTTTGCGTTCGCGTAGTTCCCGGATCAAATGCTTTGACGGTTCGCGGTCCGGCTCAATCCAAGCGAGTACGGCGCCTTTCCCGTTGAGCCATTCTTTTAATGTCTCGTTTCCCGCCAGCCAACGGGTCGCCTCATTCCCGAGATCGCCATACGCGGTGTCCGGTTGTTGCATTTCCTTACGAAGAACGACCTCGACGTTCACGCTTTCTCCTGGACCCACCTTAAACGTGTGCAGCCAGATCAGTACGCTGCCATCCGTCAATCTGCGTCCGGTCGTGAGCCGATAAGTTCCAGGCAGGATATCAAGAGGTTCGCCGATCAGACCATCGTTTCCAGAGCGATAGTGGAGGGTCCGGAACATCCCTTCTTCATGCCGTGCCAAAGTATAATGAAGAAAATATTCGGCCTTTTCCCCTTCCGGAACCGGGCCGGTTAATGTAATGCGGCCGTACGGGGGCTTCGCTCCACAATCGTCGGACTTCATCTCTGGGAAAGCGTCTTGCCAGCGGCCGTCTTCCCGGTATTGCGGCCTTCGGTCACCCGGTTCGAGACGGGAAGGCATGCCCAGGCTGCGAGCGGCGGCTACAAACAGGATATCCCGGGAGACCCGATCAGCCGCTCCCAACTCCAGTGACCCGCGCGGTGTCGCCGAACCTTGATAGTAGGTATATCCTTGCATGATTTTGATGTCATTCCGGATTCTGTCCGCCAATTCGTAAGGGCTTGTAACGTCGTAGAAGGCGTTACGGAAGAAAGTCCGGTAAGGGCGAAGCATTTCAAACAGGACACGCGGGTTCAGCACATAGGACGCAAAAATGGAATCCTCCGTATCCCCTTTGACTTCCATCGCCCCATGAAGATGTTCATTAAGGGTCGGCCGGAAGGTATCCGTAAGATCCTTCTCATTGAGGACTTCAAGCAGACGGAGCGCCCATCCCCCAAATGCCGGTGTTTCCTCGCGCAAAAAGGCTGCGATCTCTTTGCTGTTTCCACGCGCTTTGCGAAGCACATTCCATACGCGGTCACCCGGCAAACCGAGCTCCTCCGCAAGCTGCGAGGCTTCCGGCTCCTGTACGAACGTGGCCTCATAGGCTGCACGCAGCTGATCTTCCTCCTTCAGCCTGCGGTTGTTCTGTTCTCGCTCTGCGGGCGTTGTTTCGACGTCTTCTCCTAAAGCCGCCGCCGGGGGGTGAAAATCAAAATCGGCCGTCCCGGCCGTTGGGCCGTCACCCAGCTTAAGGATAACGGCTGCAGCATCCGAAGCCTGAATAAAACCGAATGCCCAGCGTCCATCCCGTGCGGCTTCAACAAAGAGATCCCCGAATCCTGTCGTAAGCATGGCGATCCCGTCCTCGCCGGTTCTCAGCTTGGCAAGTGGAGACAATTCCGCATAATTATAGACCTGCAGGTGGACGCCCGCACCCGCGACAGGACGGCCTTCCGCATCTTCAACCCGCACGGACACGCTGCGAGTGGGGGCATAATTCGCGAGCAAGTTAATCTCTGTATGCCAGGTATCGGCGAAGGTGATTTCCTCCGGTCCTGAATAATTGGCCGGAATCCGTGTGTTCATCAGCATGCCTCGCCGGGCCGGATCCACAAACCATCCTTGGTTCATGCGAGGTTCAGGCTCGCACGCCCCAAAGAACCCCCATTCCCCATCCACCCATGCCTCGACCCAAGCATGGTTGCTGTCACAATGAGCCCACCGTGGGGTATAGACCTGGCGCGCCGGAATGCACAGGCTGCGGAGCGCAGCTACAGCCAGCGTCGACTGTTCCCCGCAGCGCCCAAGCGCCGTGCGGATTAATGTCCGCGGTGATACCGTACGCAGATCGTTGCCGGTATAGGTTGCTTTTTCGTGGCACCAATGGTTCACTTCAAGTACGGTCTCTTCCATCGAAAGCGAGCGGACGCGCTCATAAATTTCTTTGAAGAACCAATCACGGTGATCTTCCACATTCTCATTGTTTACACGATACGGAAGAACGAAGTAAAGAAAATGTTCATCCGGAATCTTGCTGCCCCACGGAACCGTGCGGCGGATGCGCAGCGTATCCCGCACATGCTTCAAAAACAGCTCTCCGTCATAATCAGCCAGGTCGTTCAAAGGCATGTAAGCATAAAGAAACATCATGGCAAAGCGTTCTTCTTCTGTAAGCGGGCCGTCAAAGACACGGAACAAATTACGATGACGTTTCCATGCGATGGCGCGCTTTTCTTCAAACTTGCCTGCGACCGATTGCGACAGGTTGCCGTCCGCCGATACAAGTCCAGTCATGTTTAGCTTCCTCCCTCTCTCCATAGCTTGCCGTCTTCCCGGATATGCAGTCGGCTTAGGCCGTCCGAAGCGGTTGCCGAAATATCGAAAAACCAGGTCCCCGCTTCGATCCGGGGCTCCATCGACCAGCTCGTTTCTCCTTTTAGGATCTCCCAATCGCTGCAGAAGGCTCCCTTCTCCGCATGATACTTGCGTTCCAAATAATACAGCTGCCGAAGCTCCCACTTGGTTTGGGCATCCGGATCCCTACCGGGATCAAAGGGCCCCTCCTCCCCGGCGAACCACAGATATCCCCAGAGCTCGGGATAATGCATATTGATGAGCCCCATTGGCGACCATACCCAGTTTTCTTCAGGCAAGGTGCGGCCTGTTTCGGGGTTGGCCCTCTTCACGTACTTGCCGTCTTTCACCTCTACATGCCACTCTACACGGGAGAAATTGATTCTCCAGGAATCGCCCGGCACGGGAGCTCTTCCTCCGGCAGCGCACTCCTTAAGCGATTTCCAGGGAAGAGCGATCTCCACGCTCCACCCCCGGTTTACGGCCGAGGGATTGTTCAGCTCCCCGTCGATATGTACGGCCGTCTTCAGTCCCTGGATGTCCCAACCGTTTACCGGAGGGCCGCCGTCGCGGTAAGGCTTCGGCAAAAGCAAATCCCAGACCGTTCCAAGGGCGTTGATTTCAAGTTCATAATACAGATGGGTATCGCCGTCGGGATCCAGAAATATTTCAAAATCGTTATCATGAAAAATAACGGCATCGCGCTCGCGAACGTTCCCCCAGATTTCATCTTCTTCCATGAGCGCCCCGACGTAGAGGTACTCGTCGTCCCACAGCATCTTGACCCGCGTCCGCTTCCAGGGCTTCGGCTTGAGGTCGCCTTCAATATCAACAAAGTCGGATGTCCACGGCGCCTTCTCCCAGAAAGGGGAATCCAGCTTGCCGTTCATAGCTGGCTTTCCTTGCGCTCTCCGGCATACATAATGAAGCGGCGCATAAGGATCGAACCGGGGAATCGGTACAGGGCCCAAATTCACTCGGAACCCTCCTTCCGACGGAAGCCGTAGGTTACGATTTTCGCCTTCCCAACGGATTCCTTCAGGGTGCCTTTAGCATCCGCCGCAAATGCCTCACCGACGGTCTCAAGCAAGTCGCTTCGATAGAACGTGCAGTTGTCAAGATCGGGGCGAACTGACAGCTCTGTAATCCGCTCTGCCAAATTCACCCATCGCGCTACAAAATCGCCGGTTTCGGCCGACGCCTTCAATGATGAAAACGCCAGGTGAGGCCCCTCCCATTCGAGGAAAGAATGTCGCGGTCCCACTGTGCCCGGATGCACATCCGTCTGAACCGATAGCAAGGGAATTCCAAATTGATACGCATCCCGATAAGACGCCTCCCAAGGGGTCTCCCCGACCTCGTGGGGCATAATGCTGAATTCAACTGTATGCTTACCGATGCACTGTGCACCCGGAGTAGGGAAATACCCCCAATCTCCAAGCTCGCCTACCGCACGAAGCAGCGTTACGGCAATGGTATTTTCCTGATCCGGCAGGATCTCGTATTCTTGAAGCCCGCGATTCGCGACGGTTATGCCGGCATCCGCGGAAGCCACGGTAACGAACGCGTTCTGATGCTGGCAGTTGCTTGGATTTGTCCACCCGGAAGCCGGCCTGTTGTCCCGTTCCACAACCTCAAAGATGGAATCCGCATAATGTTTGCCGGTTTGGAGCCCCGTTGGAATGAAGACGCGGAGTCGGTGCTGCTTCGCCTGATTGTCGAATTCGGTTTTTATCCCTACCGCTCTCCCGCTCTTCTCTAAGGAGACCAGCGTGCGAATCATCAACGGTACCGTTTTGCGGGAACGACCGGACTTCCTGGAGGTGAACCACACCATCTCCGTCATTTCTCTCTGGAG
Source organism: Paenibacillus aurantius (assembly GCF_032268605.1). Lineage (NCBI taxonomy): Bacteria > Bacillati > Bacillota > Bacilli > Caryophanales > Paenibacillaceae > Paenibacillus > Paenibacillus aurantius. Next base: position 1,818,512 of record NZ_CP130318.1, on the reverse strand, counting down.
CTGTTCATCCGCATCTTCAGGAATGTCCAGTTGATGGATAATCTCGAAAGCAGCCCGGTACGGAGTGTTTTCTACGAGACGGATATCGGCGGTGAGCTCACGCGTCGTTATGGGAACATCCGTGTCCGGCTGCCGATACATATATTCGTTCCCGATGTCACCGGTGTCCTCGTAAACCCCAATCCCCCGATAGATACGTCCTGTAGCCTTGTGGGAGATTGTAAGCGACCCATTGTCCGCTATGGCCACGACAAGGTACTCGTTCTCCATCACGTGATCTGCGGTAATCAGACTGGTTGGCGAAGCCGGCATCGAATCCTTCTTCCGCACCAATGCGTAGGAAGCCAGACCCAGGGCAGGAACCTCCGTTGCTTCAAAGGTTACACGTACACGTCGCGTAAGGTAAGGCTGACGGAAGCGGTCGTCGGGCAGATCATAACCAAAACCCGTTCCCTGGTCCTCAAGGGTAAACGGAACGTCGGCTCCCGACTCAGCGACCAACGTTAAGCCGCCAAGAGAAACATTTTTGACAAGGCGCCGCATTTCCTCGATTTCGATGCCTTCTCGGAAATAAACCCGTTTCACGTCAAGCTCGATCGAAACCGTTCCACTCCGAGCCCAGCCCGAACTGTTGATGACAATGAACGATGTCGCCCCCTCACCCATTCCTTCAAATAGGGACGTATCCACTTGTTCGGCAATGGTTTTCAGGCTGTCTTCGAGTATCGCTTCCGCCACGTGACGGCTCTTGCGAAACCGCGTCACCATCTCATCGTGCACCTCATCGATACTGCAGCCGCAGATGCTGTCGTGCGGATGATTCTGCATGAGTGTTTTCCAGGCGTAGGTGAATAGATGGTGGGGGTAAGGTGTCCCGAGCATCGCAGCAAATGCTGCTGTGGGCTCGGCCGCTTTTTCCAATAAGGTCTGGCCGAGATGGTTCATCTGTTTGAGATAGATGCGCGACGAAGCCGTGTTAACCAAAGTTCCCCATCCATCGGTACGCTGGCTGCGCAGTTCGCCCCGGATTACGGACAGGCTGTCGGGCAATGCGCGTTTAACCTCGTCGATGTAATCATCAAAGTTCGAATGGACATAGTCGACAGCGGGATAGAGCTCCCGAGCCGTTTGAAGTGCGGAAGATAGGTCCGTTTGGATCGGCTGATGATCGCATCCATTCATAAATAATAGATGAGGTGTCGAGGCGAATCGCTTTGCATCCGCAAGCTTGCGGTCCCAATATTCCATCGCCTGTTGGCGGTCGGTCGGGATTTCATTTCCGTTGCTGTACCAGTTGGCGAAAAGAATGCCGAGCACCTGCGAGCCGTCCTTGGACTCCCAGAGCATTTCCGAGTAAGGTGACTTAAACTCCTCCTCGTGCTGCACAGTGTTATTGAAACCGGTCGGCGTTACGCCTCGTCCGAATACGGCCGTGTCTATTCCCGCCTGCTTCAGCATCTGCGGTGCTTGGCCCATGTTCCCGAAGGAGTCGGGAAAGTATCCCAGCTTGGAAACGGCCCCGAATGCCAACGCATCCTGGTGTCCAATCTGCAGGTTCCGCACGTTGGCTTCACTGCTCGTCAGGAACTCATCCTGAAGGACATACCAAGGTCCAATCTGGATACGCCCGGAGCGGATAAGGGATGCCAGCTGCTCCTTGCGTTCAGGGTGCACTTGGAGAAAATCCTCCAGAATGATCGTCTGGCCGTCCAGATGAAAATAGCGGTAATCGGGGTCGGATTCCATGACGTTCAGGAGTGTATTCATCAGCTTCACCAAGCGAACATGGTGTTTCTCATACGGTAAATACCACTCACGATCCCAATGGGTATGCGAGATGATATGGGCAGTCGTGCGTTTATGATCGGTCATTCTTCCTACCCTCTCTTTACGGTGCCGCGAGCTGAAACACCGGGCGGTTCTCACCAACCACTTTATTGTTGTCATTTCGAATTAAGGCTGACATAAGCCGGCACAATCGATTTATTATCCTATAATCCCCGTCCGCTCTACACTCTCCACAAAATAACGCTGGGCAAACAAATACATAATGACTAACGGTCCGGTCACAAGCAGCACACCGGTACTCAGTAACATCGACTGGTAGACGGGGTCGGGTTCCTTGCCGACCGCAGCACCCATATCCATAATCGAGGTGGATAAAACCTTCAGTTGGCTTAAGTACAAACTGACCGTGTAGCTGTCATTCCACTGCCAGACGAAGGAAAACAGCAGGACTGTCACGATTGCCGGAATCGTGTTGGGGATAATAATGCGCCGGAATGTCATGAAGATGCCTGCGCCATCGACATAAGCGGCTTCCTCCAATTCCTTGGGGATCCCTCGGAAGAATTGACGGAAGATAAAGATGTACAATCCGTTTTTCAATCCCATACCGGTAAAGGAGGAAATAAGAAACGGCCAGAAAGTATCGATCAAATTCAGGCTGTGCTTGCCGGTCAAGAGCGGAATCAAGCCGAACAAATCGAAGTACCGAAAAGTCATATACACCGGGATCATGATCGTCTGCGGCGGCACGATGATCGTGAAGATCACCAGCATGAACAAGACGTTACTGCCCCAGAATCGCAGTCGGGCAAAAGCGTAAGCAACCAGTGAGCAGGTGAAGAGTTGAATAATCGTCGTTCCTGATGAGATCCACAAGGTATTCCATAATGCTGAGACATAATGCGTTGCCTCTATGGCGAATTTGATATTGTCCAGAGTAAAGTGGCGAGGGACCCAAAGCACGGTAGGATCATAGATGTCCAGTTTGCTTCGGAAAGCGACGGAGATGCGCTGAAACAGCGGGAACAGAATAATGAAACAAAACCCCGTGATCAGTATGCCGCGAATGAGCTTCCAGCTCCATGTTTTAAGCTTTTTGCCGGGATTATGGCGTTCAATCAACCGTTCTTTGAGCAATGCGGTGCCGCGCACGGGCACTCGCCTCCTTTCTATTGGGCCATGCCTCAAACGTAATAGAACACCTTTCGGGAAATCAATCCCACTGATATCCCAAGCACGATCGCGACGACGGCGAAGTAGATCCATGCCATGGCCGCACTCGCCCCAAAGTTGAACGTTTGGAAGGCGGTTTGTGAAATCAACTGGTTCAATTTGTTGGTATTGAATGAATCAATAATCGAGTACACGGTGTTCGTCAGGATGAGAGGCGTTACCATCGGAAAAGTCACTTTCCAGAAAATTTCGTAACCGGTAGCCCCCTCCAGCTTCGACGCCTCGTACAATGACGGCGAAATGGATTGAAGGCCTGCGAGAAAGATGAGAATTTGCACGCCAGATGAGCTTATAATCTCATAGATCCGGTCGACTGCTCCCGTGATGTATTGAACGAGGAAGGGGGCCAGACCTGAATCGATCATCATTTTTTTTAGCTCGAAGCTTTGCAGCAAGGATGAGCTTCCGTCTGTGCCGCCATCACTGGTTCCGAGCACAGAGGAGCCGACAAAGCTGCTGATGTCTAGATTGGCTACCGCGCTTGCCGCCAGAATGACGGGAAGGAAGAAGATCGCCCGCGCCAGCGCACGTCCAGCAAACTTCTGGTTGAGCAGAACGGCGGCGAATAGACTGAAAATAATAATGATCGGCACATTAACCACCATATCGATGACCGAATCGGCAAGTTTCCGGTTGAACTCCGGATTCTTCACAAACAGATCCGTGTAGTGCCCGAATCCTCTGTAATCAATCTGGAAGCCTTCCGGAACCAGATTGATGTCGCTTAGGCTGTAACGAAAGGATTGAATAAGAGGCAGAATAAACAACAAGATCATGCCGAAGAGGAGTGGCGAAGCAAAAAGCACGCCGTACCAAGCTTTTCTTTGTTCCAACGACCATCCGAATTTCTTTTTCATATTCAACGCTCCTTGGCTGCGTAACTCCGTGCTTCGATCCGGCTGCCGTTTACGAGGACCGGGTACGGGTTCGTATTGACGGTAATTTGCATGCCATTTGAGAAAGTTGTTTCCGTTACCCCGTTTGCTAACCGGCGGTGTCCGGTGATCGTTTCGCCGCGGACTTTCTTTAACACAGGATTTGCTTGCTGGTACATCGCAACCGCGCTATCGATCCAGTCCGCCGCATGCAATGCGTACAGATCATCAAAATCTGTGTTTTTCACGAGCGAGGAGTCCCGGTAAAACCATTGATAATAAAAGCTCGCGCCCGTCTCCAAAGCCTGAAGCATGCGAAGCTCCGGATCCTGCCCGCCGCTCATGTTGAATGGTTGGCCGGCAATGTCAAAATAACCATGGAGCGCGATTTGGTAAACAGGTACATCTTGATCCGTTAGATTAAAGCCGCTGCTTCGGGTCGGAGCTTCTACAATAATATTCGCATAAGGCAACAGATAAGCATTGCCGCCAGTCACCATTAGACTTTCATTCTTTTCGGTGAGCTGCTCCACTGCTTTCTTAGCGAGGTCCACGGCCGCCTGTCGGTTTATCGAAGCCTCAGGGGTGAAATCTGAATTCGCTTCATCACCTAAATCTCTGAGCGACAAGCCCGGTACTCCGAGTTTCCGATAGTGTTCGGAAAACTTCGACACGACGGTTTGCAGCGCAGCGGGGGAGAGCAGATAATGCGTGCGCCCCCTCTCGTTCTGATAGCCGGTGACTCGATCGTACTCGTAAACCTTCGCTTTCGTGCCATCGAGAAACAGGGAGGTCTGCTTCCTTTTTTTATACATTTCCAGTAATGCGACATCCGGGTAAAATCCCACACCGTTAGTCTTTGCGTAGCTAACCAGACTGTCGAACGCTTGGCGGCCGCCAAGTTCGCCTTCCAGCTTGATGTCCGTAGGGCTCGTGTGGCGAATGCCGTCGTTAAACCAGCCGACATATCGCAGAGCCAGGCTGTTGACCCCCTGTGTCTTCAATTGCTTCAACAGTTCCTCTGCTTCCTTGTAAGTCGTTAAGGCTTCCGTGGAGGTGTACGGAAGGCCGATGAATGACTTCTGTTTGCGGAAGGCACCTTGCAGTTCAACGATGAACGGCGAGTCACCCGTATTGGTCAGTTTCTTCAGCTCCGCCTTGCGAACAAGCTCATCGCGGTATATCGCCGCCATACCAATGTAATCGGCTTGAGCGTCGTTCAGGAACCGGTAGCTGATCGTGTAATCGCCTTTATAAGGTTTCTTCTCGAACCTCGACACCGAGCTTTGCTTTGTTCCCGACGTTAACGTGTAAAAGTCCATGGACACGATGCGAAAGCTGGTCCCGATATAATTGTACGAGTGGTTCCGGCCGGCGATATCAGCCGTTACAGAGGCCATCGCTTCTCCATCCTCAATCAAGCCGATGAAGGCCCGGTTGCCTCTCTTCATACCGAAAAGGGGGAGGCGGCTGGTTTCATTCACCTGCAGCTGTTCTTTCGTATCGAAGGCGCCGTCTGGACCGTAGATCGGCTGGTTGAAGGGCTCTGCAGTCAACTTGCCGCTATTAAGGTTAATCAAGGCACCGGAGCCATCTGGAACCAGCATATAACCTTGATCGGAAGGACCGGCAGCGCCAAAATAACCGAGCAGCCGAATCGATGCGATAGGATAGGAAGCGGGGTATACCAACTCACTCCCCGGCATCTTGACGGTTAATCCCTCTTGATTCAGTGTGTAATGAAGGACGACGGTAAAGTGGATCGTATCCTCTGCCTTCTGCATGCTCACCCCGTTCGCTTCGTTATCTTTTTCCGCTTCCTCTTGGGTATAGCCGATTTCCTCCAGCGTTTTCGATAAGTCGGCGGCAACATAATCCTGAAGTTTGTACGGTGTGTAGATACCCTTCGCTTGATCCAGCTTGAACTTGAAGGCGATGTCGTCGCGTTTTGCCTGCTCTGTGATTTTGTTAAGAATTTGTTCTTCGAATCTTTTTTTGCTGATCGCCTGCGGGATGTTGTTGAACGATTTGGTGATCTTGCCAAGTTGGTAGGTTACTTTAATCCCGTTCTCTTCCTTCTCGATTTGAAACTGTTTTTTGCTGACACTGTCGTCAAAGCTGTTGAAATTGTTAGTCTGGCCTTTGTCGTTGTAATACGTCAATACAAACTGAGAGGCCATGTCAGCTTTATACTGAGGAGATGCTTTCGGATCCCGCTCCCGACCCGGTGGGTTGGAAAACCAGACAAAACCACTCCGCTTGTCTTTGAGTGCGATATCCCCTTTTGTCTTGTTCACGTATAGCGCAAACGTTTCGTTCTCTGCAGCCAACTCCATCCCCGTTAACGCTTGAAGCTCTTCCGCCGTATTCCCTATAGGCTCAGATACGGTCGCCTTGTCCTCAATCACGCGAACGGACCCCGGTTCACTTGCCGGCGCAGCTTGAACGGTCTTCGTCCGACTCACAGAAGTGTCCTTTCCCGTATCCCCGAACGCTGTTGCACTGGTAAGTGCCAGCATGCCGGCCAGAATACCTAGCGCCATTGTTTTTTTCCTTGCCGCCACGTTCTTTCCTCCTTAGACCCCGGATCCATCCGTCAGTATCGGAATGACAATTCCCGAAAGATGGAAATGGCGAAGCTGATCATTTGCTGCAGCATGCTGAAGAACAGAACACCAAGGAACAGCATGATGCCGATGACAACAAGGGTTAGCAGCATCGTTGCGACGGTTTTGCTCGGTGTATACTGATGAACCGTCATGGTTCCGACAAATAGCAGCCAGATAAACCATACCAAAGCCAACCCGTCCAACAGGTAATAGAACGATGCTTCGTTCTGGGTAATCACGTTGCTGTACAAGGTCTGCGGCAGATAGATCACGAGGAACGGCATGAGCGCATAAGCGGTGGCCATGACGATCTCGCGGAACTTGCCTTCCCCATCCATCAGCGTAGTGAGCGACCAGTTGGCGACGCACCAAAGAACGAAGGGAAGGACGACAAACTTCAGCGTATCCATGCTGTTCCATTCGGCCGGATTGCTGAAATTAACGACAAATCCGCTGTACTGCTGCTTGATGATCAGGAAAACCACCAGGGCGAACAAGATGGCGAGCGCTATCTTGATACGGCCTTTGTGTTCGTACTTCATCTCCCAAAACCCGTTGAACGGATGAATCATCGTATAAAACGGGTTTCGCAGCATGCCGACTTCCTCGTAATATTGTCCGGCGAGACGGCGTCCGCCCCATTTCACCGCAAAGGCAATGAAGGCGATGACGATGGCTGCGATGAGAACGATCGTCCCGAAATGACTTTGGACCACTTCCTTGCGGTAACGCTTAAACGCCTCCGAATACCACTCCCGGTTGTTGCCGAGCTTGAAGTAGGTGATCGCTTCCCGGTTCTCGCCTTTCTTTAAGAGCGACTTCCCGATGCCGCTATAGGCAATATCGTAGTTGGCGTTTAACTGAAGCACTTTGCTCCATGCGGCCGTCGAAGCTTCGACCTTCCCGTTGCTGAGATTAACGACGGCTTCGCGAATGAGCGAACCATATCGGGTCGGCGCTAAGGTCGTAATGCGCCCGATGTCCCGATCCAGCACAAGAACCTGTTCTCCCTGCATGGCGATGGCGACGGGCGTTCGGAAATTGGATTGCTGGGAACCCAGTCCGCCGAATTCGTACAGCATATTCCCGTCCTTGTCATAGGTAAAAATACGGCCGCGCTTGGAATCCAAACCGCTGTACATGCCGCTTACGTCTCCGGTGACATCGACAAAAATGGAGCTGCCCCGCCGGCTTCCAAGCATCAGGTTGCCGGTATCCCCCTTGGGAGGAAAGTAACCCTTGCTCCGTAGGATATCGGCCCCGGAAGGATTCAGCTTTTTGATGGGCTGATCCGAATCTTCCTCCGAAGTGGTTGTAAAGATAAAGCCGTCCTGCCCGATATCCAGATTGTTGAACTCCAGCGGAATGAACTGCTCCATCTGGCTGCGCTGCGTCTTGGTTGAAATCCGCTTCCAAAGCAGGTCGATGGGGTTGAATTTCACCTTGTTGGTTCCAACGAACCCGTCGAACCTGCCGTCCGATTCAAATTCAAGAATGCCCTCGTACGATCCCTTGCTGACGACATAGATTCGGTCGGCCCGATCGACGGCTAGCTTCACCGGAGTGTATTGGAACGTATTGCGCAGGAGGGGTGATTTCGGCTCCCCGATCGTTCGGACAAAAGTGCCGTCCTCTTTCACGACGACAATTCGCCTGTTCCCCGTGTCGGCGACATAGATCTGCCCCTTGCCGTCGTGAAAGACGCCTTCCGGTCCGTTAAAGGTATCGTTGGTATGAAAGCGATCGATCACGCGAGTCACTTTCATCTCTTTATTCATAACGAGAACCCGGTTGTTTCCCGTATCCGCCAGGACTATCGTTCCATTCGCCGCCACATGCAGATCATTCGGCGTCTTCAGTGCTCCGACACCCAAGTCGATTCCGTTCGCCACACCGGCGACGGCATACGGTTCAGGTGCGGGAACGGGTTTTCCCCAGAATGAATACGTATAGGTTTCGGCTGGCGAAGCGAAAGCGGGGATGGACCAACCGATCAACAGGAAGGCCGTGAACATGGCCGTTAACATTCGTCTCAAGCGAATCCCCCCGTCTATTCCTTCAACCCCGATGTTGACATCGTCTGGATGATGTTGCTTTGCGAAACGATAAATACGGTAATCGGCACGATCATCATGAGCAGCGTAATCGCGGCGACAGGCCCCGTCCGCACAAGACCGCCGCTCGCAACCTGGCCAAACACATAGTCGACCGTCTTTAACTGCTCGCTGTAAATAAATTTGTGGCTTACGGCACCCGACGTCCACAGCCCCTGGATGGAGAAAATAATCAGCGTCAGCCAGGCCGGCCTGACGATCGGCATGACGGTCTGCCAGAAGGTGCGATACTCGCTGGCTCCATCGATTCGGGCCGCTTCCAGAAGCGAATCCGGAATCTGTTCCATAAATTGCTTCATGAGGTATAAGCCGAGCGTCATGCCGAAGGCCGGCAGGATCACGGCCCAATAGGTATTGATCAACCCGAGCCAGGTGATCGTCATATAGTTCGGCACCTGCGTGACGTAAGCCGTAAACATCAGGGAGAGCACGACGATATGGAACAGGATTTTATGTCCCGGAAATTTGATTTTGGCCAACGGGTATGCCGCCGCCGAAGCGATGATCACATGCCCGACGGTCCCGATGATGGCAATAAAGAATGTATTGAACACATACCGGGAGAACGGAACCCATGAATCGGCAAAAATATCCTTCAATGCAAAGAAATTATTCCATGTCGGATGATGAACCAACAGTCTCGGCGGGAACAGAAAAATCTCGTCAATCGGCTTGAATGCGTTGCTGATGGTGAACACGAGCGGCAATCCCATAAAGCATGCCACTCCGCATAACAAGAAGAACAGCAGCATATCGACCAACCAAGAACGATTGATCCGTTTGCGAATATGGAAAATGGCTTTCATCCCCTTACTCCCCCACCTTCCGTAGCAGCCGCTGCGTGATCAGGTTCGTCAGTAGCATGATGGCGAACAGAACGGTAGCAATGGCAGAGGAGTAACCCATCTCAAAACGGATGGTGCCGTAATCGATCAAATGGGTAACAATGGTATTCGCCGCGTAATCCACACTCGGGAATCCGACCAGGTTCATCGATATTTCCGCTACGGCGAACGAACTGGCGATCTGGATGACGGCTCCGAACAATAACTGCGGGCGCATGGCCGGAAGCGTAATAAACCATAACTCCTGCCAACGGTTTCGTACTCCATCGATGGCGCCTGCTTCATAAAGCGTCGGATCAACGTTTTGCAAACCGGCGATGAACGCAAGAAATGCCGTTCCCAAACTGAGCCACAGCTGCACAATCATCAAGATGACAAGCATGTACTTCGTATCCTGCAGCCACTGAATCGGCTCCAGGCTAAACCCCCAGTTCATCAGGAAGGAATTGGCGAACCCATAGGAGTCTCCTGAAAAAATAAGCTGCCAGATCAAGTAGGTGTTTCCGGATATCGAGGGTGCGTACAAGATCAAAGTCATAATGGCACGAATCTTTGGAGGCAGTTCATTCACCAGCCATGCAAAAAGGAAGCAAGCCATGTAGCTGATCGGTCCGGTGATGGCGGCAAACAACAGCGTATTCTTCAGTGATATGAGGAATATGTCGTCATTCACGAATAATTTCGCATAATTGCTCCAGCCGACCCATTCGGGGGATTGGAGCATATTGAAATTGGTGAAGCTGAGTGCCACCGACATTAAAACCGGGAATGCGGTAAAAGTCAAAAAGATTATGAAATAAGGGGCTAGCAGTACGTAAGCGTGCTTATACTTTTTCATATCACGCCATACCAGGCGAACACGTTCTTTAAGATGAGAGGCGGACATCGAGAGCATCCTGCCCCCCCACAGTACGGCTGATTTACTGGCTTGCGGTTTCATCTCGGGTCCCCTCATTTCCGGTAGGGAAGTTTGAATTCCTTGCGTTTCGCCGTAATTTCGTCATTGATGTACTGCACGTAGTAATCCAGAGATTCACGGGGATCTTCGCCCTGATTAACAACGCGCCGGAAGGCGTTGTCGATATGCCGTCCCGTCAGGTATCCGCCCGGCACTTCGGGAATTCCGCGGACCCATTTCGACTGAACATCCAATTCCTTCAACTCCCGGACCGGCCATGGCAACAGGTGAAACGCTTCGATATTGGCGGTCGGGTATCGGGCCGATTGGCCGAGTCGAATTTCCATTTGCCGTCCAAAATCCAACTGTGTCTGTTTGCTGGTCCACCATTTCAAAAACTCCCATGCCGATTCTTTATCCTTGGCTGCTTCGAACATGACGGACGAGGTGCCGCCGCTGCCGGTTTCTCGATGAATGGTGCCGTCAGGGCCCGTCGTGCCGGGTACAGGACCAAATTCCCACAGTCCCTTCAATTCCGGAGCGAATACACTTAGTTTGTTGTACATCGTATAGTCCATAATGCCGATTGGCATTTCCCCTGTACGGAAGCGGTTGGCAAAATCAACGGTGAGAGGCAGTTTATAATTGACATACAAATCGGTAAGTTGTTTGAATGCCAACATGGATTTTTCGGTGTCAAGCGCACTCGCCTGTTGATCCTCGGTGTAGAATTCACCGTTTTGCTGGGAAAGCATCATCGCAAAAGCAGGATTCGGGGGGAGCGCATTGCTGGTGACGACTTCGTTGCCCATCATATCCAACGGCTTTTGCTCCAGCCCGAATTCGAGATGGTGCTTTTGCAGCTCCGGTATCAAGGTATAAACTTCCTCCCAGGTTTGAGGAACCTTCAAATGCAGTTCATCCAGGATATCTTTACGGTAGAATAGCATCGGGAAGGTCTGTTGCTCGGGCATTCCATAGACTCCACCGCCATATTCGTAAGGCACAATCGCGCTTGGCAGGAACCGTTGCTTCACCTGACCAAAATCGGCGAACTTGGACAAATCGACCAGGGCGCCGCGGCTTGCGAAGTTGACCGGCGTATCGTTACCCATCTGCAGGGCGATATCCGGGCCTTTTCCCGCCAGCGTTGCGGGAAGGACAACATCGGCCCCAATCAGCCTCAATTTAACGTTGATTCCCGTCTTTGGCGTGAATTCGTTTTCGATCAACCGTTTCATGACCTGTACCTGATCCCGGGCAGATGTCATCCATACGGTAATGCTTTTGCCCCCGTCATCTTCTCCGGAAAATTGATCATATTTTTCATAAAAAGAAGCAAAGAACGATTGGGTGCTGCTCCGGAAGTGTCCCCAGCCCGAAGCTGTTGGTGAGGGGAGCTTCGCTCCGGGAGTACTTACGATCAGATAGTCAATCGCCAGAGGCTGTTCGGGTAACGTCAACAGCCAGCTGCCCAGCGCTCCGACATTTCCCTTGAACGATTCAAGCCGTAAAGGAACCGTCTCAGGCTTGGCGGCCATATCTTTCAATTGATAGGCGAGCGTATGAAGCAATGCTGAGTTTTCATTGCTCTTGCCGGACGAGCCTTCAATAATACTTGCGATCTTATCCAACAAGCTGCTTTGTTCGCGAAACAAAGGCACCATATGGGGAATGCGCTCTTCCAGTTGATAATCCCGGAACTGATCCGGAGTTGTACTGGTGTAACTGATAATTTGCCGGTACATATTGTTCAGCTGAAGAATACTGGCTTGTGTTGCCCTCAGAATAGGTGCCAAGTCATCCAACGTCACTTCGAGGCGAATCTTGTGTTTGCCCTTTGCCAGATACACGGAATAAGGGTTATCTGATCCCTCGCCAATAATCTTGAACTGCCAGTCACTGGAATACGGAAAACCGATCCGGTTGGCCTCGGCGAACGGAAGCCTGCCGTCAATGTACAACCGCCGGAGTGACGACATCCCCCGCAAATAATTTTGATGATTTTTGAATGCTATTTGATAGAGGCCGTCCTTGGGGACGTCCACTTCCCATTCGATCCATTGTCCGGGCATTCTCCACGAATACCCGCCGCCCGCATTGTTGCGGAGCTTGGATACGCTGAATGGTTCATTGGCCGGATCCGACCTGTCGTTATAGGCCACGAGCGTCTGGGAAGACTTGTATGCAGCGTGCTCACCTTGTATTTTGATCAGCACCTGATCCGCGGGTTGATAGCCTTGATCTATGTACGTTTTCATCAAATCTTTGTAGGATGGCGGGCCAGGCGGGTTTGTTAATTTGATAGAATCAATGGCCATCGATTCTTTCGCCGATGTGAGCTTGAGCCTATGGGTACCTTTAGAGAAGTAAAACAGGTAGGGTTCCGAATAATAGCCGTTGGAGTCACGAAGCAATTGGCTTTGCCACATAGGCTCTTCCGCTTGATCGGGGATAATATCGTTTCCGTTATCATCTTGTACGATTTTTTGTGTTGCATCCTTCCACACACGGGAGAATACAAAACTTCGGGCTTCCGCGAAAGGCAGCTCACCATCGATGGCAAGTTCGCGTTCCATATCGGAATCTTTTCCCTTCACGTTGTAATAGCTGATTTCGATATTATAAAGCCCAGTTTCCGGGACCTGAAATGTCCATTCGATCGATCCGGTTTCTCCGGTCAGAGCGGCTCTTCGCGTACCGTCGCCAAGATCGTCAGTGATGGTTGGGGATATGCCCTCTGCCTTATCGAAGTCTTCGCCTTGAATTACGATGTCCTTTTCCGGCCGGGAGTCTTTTGAGTATCGAGCGATATAGGCATCGTAGCTTCCCGGATTGACGGAGCCTTTCATATTTTGGAGTCCTGATACATCGAGCGGTCGATCAACAGGTTCTGCCCTTGCGGCAGAACCTCCGCCAGCCAACAGGGTCGATGAATAGATAATGATGGATATAACAACAAGGATGGCGATCGCTTTGACGATTGGCCGCCGCATGGCTTCTCCCCCTTCTCTTAAGCAGTGACCCCCAATCTCCTTCACCGCAGAACGGCTTCGAGATCAGGGGCACTGTTTTCAAGAGAACTAATAAGATCGAGAATTACTGCTTCGATTCAGCAAGTAATTTGTCAATGGCCGCATTGAATTGGGGTTTTACCTTTTCAACGGCACTGGACGGGGATTGCTTGCCTTTGGTGATGTCTTCGACGATCTGTCCAAAATACTTTTGGCCGTCGGGAACCGAGAAATAGGATATGTAATCAATGTTTTCGGACATTAGTTTGCGGGTTTCAACCAGCTCAGGAGTCGGGTAAGCCGATTGCCAGCCTTGCAGGGAATACTGCTTGCCTTCCGGTCCAAGGTTGATTTCATCATAGATCTTCATGGCAACTTCCGCATTCTTGGAATACTTCGGAGCGAAGTACATGTTACCGAACTGGGTGTAGGACTGGTATTTGTCCGACTTCGGGCCTTTAGGGAAGAACACATATCCAAGCGTCGTATCTTTCATGTTGTCGCGAAGTCCATTAAATTCCCAGCTGAAACCGGGATAGAGGACGTCTTTGCCGGCAATGAAATCCTTGCTCGGATCGTTCGTAGACGGATCGAATGTCTTGTCGCTATTGTACAAATCAGACACAAATTGCAGAGCTTGCATCGAATTTTCGTTGTCAAGGCTGAATTTGAATTGGCCGCTCGCATCCTTCTCAACGCTTCCTTTGTTCACATAAACCAGTTGCTGCGCAAGATCGAAGACCCTGCCGCCCGGAAAGCCATATACATCCGGCTTGCCGTCCCCATTGGTGTCTTGCGTTGCTTTCTTCATAAAGTCGCGGAATTTATCCCAAGTCCATTCACCCTTCTTCTGCAATTCGAAAGGATCTTCAAGACCAAGCTTCTGTACCATTGTCTTGTTGTAGAAGATACCGTACGGGGAAGGCGTGCCGTCATAGTAGCCATATTGCTTGCCGTTAAAGCTGCCGCCTTTGCGCATCCAATCGTTGTATCTCGAGCTCTTCATATCAATCCAGCCGTCGATCGGTTGGATAAGTCCTTTGTTGGCCAGAGTCGGGAAGGACCAGAACAGCTCAAGGACCACAACATCCGCAAACGGTTGGCCGGCGAGCGAAGTCGTCGTGAAGTTCTCCACATATTTGCCGTAGTCACCGAATTTAACGAATTCAATTTTGCAGTTGTATTTCTTCTCAGCCGCATTTATTAAGTCAGTCTGTTTTTGAGTGGCCGCATCGATTTTGTCCGCAGGAACTTTGCGGGGGTCTGCGTCATCCCACCATTGACCTATCTTGATGGTTTGCCCGCCCAAGTCCGGAACTTTGGGCGGTGAAGCTGTCGCGGCTGAGGTGCTGCTTTCGGGACTTTTGCTCGGCGAACCCGTCTCGCCTGCCGTACTGCTTCCGCCACCGGTACCGGAACAAGCAGCAAGTGTTAAAACGAGCGGGAGAACGACAGACTTCGAAACCCATTTAAGCGCTTTCATTTACTCCATACCCCCTTCGATCGGATTTGAGGAAGCAAGGTCTTCTGCAAAATATTCGTATACGGGTGGGCTCCTATTGCAAGGAAAAACAGGGGAGTCCACCTTCATACGAAGTGGTTTCGCAGTTATTCGACATCAACGCTCCCAATAAAAACAGGAAAAATAAATTCTATCTAGAAACACTTCAGCTAGTTGTTTGCATCAAACGAGCATGTAAGGGCATTCAAGATAGATATAATATTTCCCCTGATTTATATCCGTATTATATATTCACTTTTATGGTTTGTAAATAGTAGGTATATCAATATAGGAACGAAAAGAATATTTCTATATCTTTTCAGGTACTTTGACCTAGTTTTCTGAGTCGTCGTCTATTCCTTTTGGCTGTTTGCGGGTAGATTGTCTTTCAATGAAGTTCACAGGCACCACATTGCGGGTTTCGATGCTTTTATCTTGATATATCATTCGCACCACTAATTCAGCAGCCTTGTATCCAATTTCATAGTAATTCTGCTCAACGGTCGAAAGCGGAACTTCTAAATGCTGGGACATCTCTTCGTTATCGAACCCAACAATGGCCACCTTCTCCGGTACCGGGATCCCCATTTCCAAAGCACACTTCAATAATTCAACACCAACATAATCATTCTCCGTTAGTATGGCAGTTACACCTTTGTGCATCAGATCATGGAGAAGCGCACTATAGAAAGCTCGAGCATTTTGATCGTTCACTTGCCGGTAGTAATCCGTAATGACGATTTCGGGATCAATCGTCAGACCGTTCTCGCGGTGTGCCTGGCAATACCCGAAGTAGCGGTCGCGAACCGTGCTCCGGTAGGTGATGCTGATGCTCGATACGTAGGCAATTCGGGTATGGCCTTCTCGGATGAGCCGTGTGGCGGTCTCATAGCCGCCGGCATAGTTGTCCGACGTCACGCTCGTAATTCCCAAACCGTCAATATACTGGTCGATGGTGACGATCGGATAGCCGTTGCTATGCAATGCACTGAGTATTTCGATATTGCCGGAAGAGCTGACCGGGTACAATATGATAGCACGGCTGCCGCTCTTAGGCAGTTTTGTCAGGAGTTCTCGTTCTTTCTTTAGGCTCCAATCGCTGTTGTGTATGCTTAGAAAGTAACCGTGCGCATCCAAATAATCCGACGCGCCCTTCAGGTTGTTCGGCATACTGTATGAGGCCATGAAGGGCACGATCATCGATATGATAGGGCTAACCAATTCACCGCTGTCTTCGCGTTCCCCAAGCTGCTTAACGAAGCTTCCGCTTCCGCGCTTCCGGTAGATCAAACCTTCTCGTTCCAGCTCCACCAATGCACGCTTTGATGTAATGCGGCTGACCCCGTAAAGCTCAGCCAACTCCGCCTCCGTGGGGACTTGCGCCTCTGGGCTGTACTCACCCATGGTGATTTTCATCTTCAAATCATCTTTTATGACCATATACAAAGGTTTGTTCTCATTATTAATCACAGAATCACATCCATTTTTCTTCCTTAGAGTTTTAGAGGGTAAACCATGCTTATACCAAACTTATTTCCTTCGCAACAATATGATATATTTTTTCGACGTAAAAAGTCAAATAAACGCTTTATTCTCCCCTTGTCTTTCTGTATACGGATGCTACCATATCCAAGAAAAAAAGGGTGTGGCCCCGTCTTGCAGCTAAAAGAGTTAGTGATATAATTGATATATCTTTTTCGCAAGGGAGGTTATGGGCTGTGCAGAAGTGGTTCGAGGAAGCGAAGCTTGGAATATTCATTCATTACGGGATCTATGCGGTTAACGGAATTGCCGAGTCTTGGTCCTTCTATAACGGGAGGATCTCACACGAAGATTATATGAAGCAATTGGAAGGCTTTACGGCCAAAAACTTCGATGCGGATAAGTGGGCGGATCTCATCGCAAAATCCGGGGCTCGATATGCCGTATTGACGACGAAGCATCATGATGGGGTTGCGCTATGGGATACACAGTACTCCGATTTGAACGTTGTGAAGAAGACCCCGGCCAAACGCGACCTCCTCAAAGAGTATGCCGAAGCCATCACCAAAGAAGGAATCCGGCTCGGGATGTATTTTTCTCTCATCGATTGGTCCCATCCGGATTACCCCAGTGTATTCGAAGGTGACCGAGTACCGGATGACCTGAGTACAGTCAACCGTTTCTCTAACCCGAAAGACGGCATCCAGGATGAGAGCAGATGGCAAAAGTTTCTCGAATTCAATAACAACCAGCTGCAAGAACTGTTAACGAACTACGGTAAAGTCGACCTTTTGTGGTTTGACGGAGACTGGGAACGCAGTGCCGAGCAATGGAATCTTCCTGCCTTTAAGCAGTACCTCAAGTCCTTTAATCCTGAGTTGATCATCAACTCTAGGCTGCAGGGCCATGGCGATTATAGAACGCCCGAACAAGGTCTGCCGATCACCAGGCCGGAGGGACCCTGGGAATTTTGCACCACCATCAACAGCTCTTGGGGATACCAGCCGCGGGATAATCACTACAAAACGCTGAAACAAATCATCCGGATGTTCTGTGACTGTATTACCCTGGGCGGTAATATGCTTCTCGATATTGGACCAATGGAAGATGGAACGATTGATCCCAGACAGGAAAATATTTTACTGGGTCTTGGCGATTGGATACGAACCCATGAAGAAGCTGTCTACGAGACGGATGAAGGAATACATACCCGGTATTTTTTGGGCGGCAGCACGGTATCCAAAGATCGGAAAACCCTCTATCTATTCGTTTATGACGATCCGAAAGAAAGTGTTTGCCTTAAAGGGTTATCGAATATGATCAATCGAATTACCGTTCTTCATTCGGGCAAAGAGCTCAAGCATGCTATCCACGGGGGAGTGCCTTGGTTCAACATCCCGGGAACAACCTGGATTCACATGACACCCGAAGATGCACACGAACATGTTTCCGTTTTGAAGCTGGAGCTTGACGGGGAGTTAGATATGTACGGCGGCTCGGGTGCCGTAGTAACGCATAATTAATAACAGAAGCCGAAAGGTCAGTTTGACTTTCGGCTATTTTTATAGTGAAGATTATTTATGATTACAGGTTATACAAGCGGAGTGTTAAGTCTCTGGTCATTCTGGTGTGGAATTTCTGCTGCCCTGCTGTGAAAGCAAAAGTCGCAAGGGGCAACATATAGAGACGTGACGAGTTGGAACCAATCGGGCGACCTGCGAATTCAGAAGCCTTGTTGAGACCCTGCTTTGCAAAAGAAAAACGAGCCTAGAATCACTTCTAAGGCTCGTTTCGTCTTTAGGGTTTTAGCGAATACGAAAAGACAAGCTCTGAAATCGGCAGCTTCCCAACATTCCATCGCGGCGATTCGTTAACAGGATTTTCTTAACAAGCAGATTAACTCCCTAGGTCACCGGTTACTTCTTCAATTGAACCTTCACCGTTTCACCTTATAAAACTCATGGTAAAGCTTCATCAGCGCCCGCTTCTCGATCCGCGATACATAGGAGCGGCTGATGCCAAGCTCCTTCGCTATCTCCCGCTGCGTCCGTTCATCCCCGCCCGTATCCAGTCCGAACCGGCCGCGGATGACCTCCTGCTCCCGCTCATCCAATATATCCAAATGTCCATAGATTTTGGACTTCTCAATCTTCAGCTGTACTTTCTCCGCGACATCGTCGCTCTCGGTCCCCAGGATGTCAATCAGCGTGATCTCGTTGCCTTCTTTATCCGTTCCGATCGGATCATGCAGCGACACGTCTTTCTTCGTTTTTTTTAGCGACCGAAGGTGCATCAGGATCTCATTCTCAATACAGCGTGCCGCGAATGTTGCGAGCTTCGTCCCTTTGTCCGGGGAGTAGGATTCTATGGCCTTTATCAAGCCTATGGTCCCTATACTAATTAAATCTTCCAAATCTTCCCCGGTATTATCGAATTTTTTGACGATATGGGCCACGAGCCGCAGATTATGTTCGATCAGTAGATTGCGAGAAACCTGGTCTCCTTCCTGCATTCTTTTCAGATGCTTCATTTCGTCGGCTTCCGCCAGCGGCTGGGGAAATGCGTTGTTCTTTACATACGAAACGAGGAGCATTAATTCTTTAATGAAAAGCGCGATTGCCGCAAAAAAACCAGGCACTTGCCGCCACCCCCAAGATGAGAATGGTTTAGTTTATGTGGGCTAGGGCCTACAAGTGCCTGTACAGGGGAAAAATATCGACAATTGGCAAGGGGGACGCCGCCTGCACTTGCTTGCGATAAGTGGATAAACATGCACGAAATCAAAGACGCCGATTATATGGGTCAAACGTTGGGGCTATACGTCAAACCAATGGATGGATAGGGGCCATTTAGATGACGTTAGTAAACCAGACCCGAATATGAACCTAAATTAACAGGAAACGTCCGTCGCCGTCCGGGGCGTCCCTTTTCCCGTCAGAAATGACTTTGTTAGGGAAATTGCAAAAACTCCGTGCACGGTACGGAGTTTTTGGCAGGTTAGCTACTTTGAATGATCTAATTTACCAGCTTTGTAGTACGTGCCTTTGGAGCATGCTGCTTCAAAATTTCCTTTAAGACTTCAAGTTTAACTGGCTTACTGATATAATCATCCATTCCCGCGTCCAGGCATTTTTCCCGATCGCCTTTTAACGCATTTGCGGTCACCGCCACGATACGAGGCTTCTTCTCGGATGCCAGTTTTTTTTTGATCACCCGCGTCGCTTCTAAGCCATTTAAAACAGGCATGTGGATATCCATAAAAATGATATCAAATGATTTCTTAGTTGCAGCCTCAATCACTTCTTCGCCGTTCAAGACCACGGATACTCGGTGCCCCATTCTCTCCAGCATTTTCTTCAGCACCAGGGTATTGATCGCGTTATCCTCAGCAATCAATATATTCGCCGAGTCTATTGATGATGAAACGTGTTCATCTTCTTTGATGTCCTCAACCGTTTTTTCGTTTAATCTGATCGTGAAGTGAAAGGTGGAACCGCTCTTCCCGTCACTTTCCGCATAGATAGTTCCTCCCATCAGTCCGACAATTTTTCTGCTAATTGCCAGTCCCAGACCAGTTCCATCGTGCCTGCGGCTCATGAAACTGTCGATTTGGGAGAAAGGTTCAAAAATGTCTTCCAGCCGGTTGGGCGGTATCCCTATTCCCGTATCCGTCACGATAAATTCCAAAAGCTGATTTCCCTTTGCCTTTTGGACCTCAATGGATATCTTTCCGCTTGGCGTAAATTTGACCGCGTTTCCGAGCAGGTTCATGAGCACTTGTTTGAGACGTTCCGCGTCCCCGTATATATAATCGGGCACATCATGATTAATCGTGTAGGCCATTCCCACACTCTTTTCGTCCGCCTTCTTGGATACAACAGACAGACTGTCCTTGATGATCTTCCGCAGCTCAAACGTCTCCTCTTGCAATTCGCTTCTTCCCGATTCGATTTTCGAAATGTCCAGGATGTCGTTAATGATAGAAAGGAGTGTTTCCCCGCTGTTGCGGATAACTTCAATGTAATCCCTTTGTTCCTCGCTGAGTTGGCCATCGAGCAAGAGCTCGGTCATCCCGATCACGCCGTTCATCGGTGTACGGATTTCATGACTCATCATAGCTAGAAATTCGCTCTTGGCTTTGTTGGTGGCTTCCGCCGCTTCCTTTGCTACCACCAGTCTTCTCTGCTCAGAAATGTCCTTGCAAATGAGATAGAAACCGATGTTTTGACTATTTACAAAAATGGGAGCAATACTTGTGAGCACTTCAATGACCTGGGCGTCTTTGCCGACAAGCGTATCGATTTCCCTCTCGACCGTATTGTCATGAAGCGCGTCAGCGAGAATACGCTCCACATTCGGACGACCGATCAGATCGGCAAGTTTTTTGCCCCTAAGCTCGGTTTCAATTTTATAACCCGTAAGTTTCTCGGCCATGGCGTTTCCGTTTATGATCTTCCCTTTCAGATCAAATGACAAAATGGCGTCATGGTTATACTTTTTCAGAGAAGTGTACCGTTCCACGGTTTCCTGAAGCCGAATTTCCGTCTCTTTCTGCTTCGAAATATCGATCACTTGGGCGATGTAATGATGCGGCGATCCATCCGTGTTGCGGAATACACGAACGGAGAGGAGCGCCCAAACGGTTTCACCGTCTTTTCTTACGTAGCGCTTCTCCAGCTGCACTTCTGTTTCGTTTTCCTTCATTATTCGCTTCAAATCATCTATGTTTTTAACCGTTTCATCGGGATGGAAGAAGCATCCGAACCGCTCGCCCTTGATCTCTTCTTCCGAATAACCTAGGATCCGTTCCACGGCAGGGTTAACGGCCAGAATCAAACCGTCAGGAGCAACAAGACCAATACCGAAAGAAGCAAAGAGAAATACCTGGCTGTTAAAGGTATCTTGGTCCAAGTTTACGCGATGCATGATTTGACCTCCAATTTATAAAGCAATGAATGTTGTTCATTCGATTAAAAAGACATTATTCCATAGTATATTACCCAAAGTTCCTATTTTGAAACTTTATTCTAACGGGATCGGACACTCCAACCCTTCCCCGAAACGCGCCAAAGCCCTCTAAACGGAAAGCAAGCTTCCACTAGAGGGCTTTCTTTAATAGGCTTGGTGCCGTATCTCCTTATCGGGTCTTCCGATCCGGTTAACCGTTCCTTACGGCAGCAATGGCATCAATCTCTACGAGCAGATCGTAGTTCAATTCACAATAGACCAAGGTTCGTGCCGGATAAGGCTCCTGGAAAAACCGGGCGTAAATTTCATTAAATTCGCCATAGAGGCTCCTATCGCTCAAGTAGACGTTCACTTTTACGATATCCGATAAATCCAGTTTAAAGGAGGCCAGCACCTCGCGAATGTTTTCCATCGTTTTGACGGTCTGGGCTTCCAGATCGGGTCCGACGATTTCCCCCGTTCCCAGATCAAGGCCGCCTTGGCCCGATACGTATACATACCTGTCAGTCTCTACCCCCATGGAGAAAGGCATCTTCTTCTTGGGAGACGATAACGCTTTATCGTCCATCTTTCCCCTCCTCCCTTCCTGCCTGACACGTATCCCTGCCATTCCCCTTTCCATAATGGATGCTGAGCTCCGGGGTTTCCAACCGCTTGCCGAGATATAAGGATTCCATGGCCAAATCGATCATCCCCGTCGTCATAAGTGTTCTTTCCATAGGAAACGGCGGCTTACGGGTAAGAATGAACTCCTCAATGAGCCGGGTGAAGGTTTCGAAATGACCGAACGGTCGTTCCAATTCGCTGTTGCAGCGAGCCGCTGCCGTGGTCCCCTCCACCGTGCGGAAGGCGAAGCCCCATTGCTGAACCAGCTCCAGAAAGTGCACCACATACCCTTTGGTGCCGTCCTCGTAGTCGATCTCGAACAGCACCGGAGCCGGCTCCTTCTCCCGCAGCTTCTCCAAAGAAACGTCCGGGTAAGTGCGTAGGGCTTCAAGCATCAGGTCCTCCGGCCATTCCTGCCGGTCAGCCGCCTCCCACACCGATTCTCCCATTCTTGCGTTGATCGAACGGACTCCGGTCTCATCCGATTCCCTTTGCTCCGCGAGTGACTGAAGAACCTCCAACCCGTGATACCCGTAGGCTTCGATTCCAATCGAGAAGCTGACCACGAGAATTTCCTTCACCTGGCGGAGAAGGCCGGGGTCGTAAGAAGGAACCTGCTCGACGAACGGAATGGACGATCCCCCCATGAAGGGAATCTCCTGCTGCTTAAGCCGTTCATACAGGAGGACGGCTTCCCGGAAGTCGTAGGACAAATGCTTGTCGGAGAAAACCGGTACGTTTCTCTGCAGATCGGACAGCGTTTGAAGCACCTCGTTCAGTAACCGGAAGCGGGGATACTGCTTCTGCTTCTTCTCGTTCACGGGGTAATCGCCGTGCTCGCCGATGATGATTACCCCGTCTATTCCATCCTTGTTATGAGGTTCCGTTATGGCCTCCGCAATGGTCGGGTAAATGGGTATGCCCTTCTTCCGGGCCTCCTCCCGGCTCATGTCGTTATCCGGTACCTGGTCCGTATAAAGGGAAACCACTTCGATTCTGGGTGAATACCCATAGTGGCCAAGGAGCCGGCCCAGGATAACATCCGCATGGGAATTAAACCGGTACTCGGTTACAATCACCGCGACTTTAGGTTTCTTCCCGGCTGTATTCGTCGAGGTCATAGGCTATTCTCCCCCTGCTCCATCGATCGGTACACCTGCACCAGCCAATCCGCCACGCTGCCGGAAATGGCCTCCAAATAAAGCTTTCCTTTCTCGGCGGTGGCTTTATGAGGAGCGTCCGTGAAGCCGTCAGCTCCGGTCAGCTCCCCGTGACGGCCGATAAAAGCACCCGGCGGCCCCGAGTTGATCCAAGGCCGTTCTGTATGAGAACCCGTGATCCGTTCGGTACGGACCAGTTCCTCCCGAAGGGCGAGGATGGCGGCGGTTTCGAAGCCTCCCGCATGTCCCGGGACCATCCCGACCTCGCCCGCATTTCTCTCCTGAAGGGCCTCACGGGACACACTCCAGTAGGAAGCCGATGCCGTCCAGATCGGATGCTTGACGGCCAGGTCGTTCGCGGTCTGGTGCATGATCGGATCGTTCCCGCCATGTCCGTTAAGAAAGACGATCTTGCGGAATCCGTTGGAGACGAGGCTTTCTCCCATATCCCGAAGGATCGACAGGTACGTAGCCGAAGAAAACGAAAGCGTTCCTCCGAAAGAAAGATGATGCTGGGAGCAGCCGATGGGAAGCATCGGACACAAGAGCACCGGGATGGAATCGGCGGCCTGGCGGACCGCCTCCTGTGCCAGGTGCCCGCATATAATGCTGTCCGTAAAGACCGGCAGATGGGGGCCATGCTGCTCCGTCGCAGCCAG
This sequence comes from Paenibacillus aurantius, assembly GCF_032268605.1. Lineage (NCBI taxonomy): Bacteria > Bacillati > Bacillota > Bacilli > Caryophanales > Paenibacillaceae > Paenibacillus > Paenibacillus aurantius. The sequence goes on along the minus strand of NZ_CP130318.1, from coordinate 1,794,760 downwards.
CGGAACGACAGCCATCCAGCCGTTTGCCGCTTTCTCGGAAATTTCCTCCCGGGTATGGTCCTGATACAGCCACTGCTTCATAGCCGGAACCCTCCATCGGCCGAGTACAGAGAAGCGGTTACGTAAGAGGAAGCGTCCGATAATAGGAAGGAAGCCACCTCGTTGATTTCATCGGCCCTTGCGCTGCGGCCTAGCAGGGTGATGTTCCCCATCATCTCCCGGAACGAATCCGGCGGGGACTCCAGGAACTCATCAGACTTGAAATCCCCCGGAACGAGCACATTGGCCCGGATCCCCTGGGAAGCATAGTCCTTCGCCACCAGTCGGGTGAATTGGTTCATTCCGGCTTTCGCCGTTCCGTAAGCCAAATAGTTATTGAGCGGAACCTGGCCGATGATGGAAGACGTATTCACGATGGAACCGCCGCCGGAGCGAATCATCAGGGGCAGCATGTACTTGCAAACGAGGAACGCGCTGGTCAAGGAACCGCGCATTGAATCCTCCCACTGCTCCAGGGTTAGCTCCAGCAGCGGCTTGGCCACGTTCACATATACATTATGGTAGAGCCCGTGCAGCGCGCCAAACCGTCGGCCGATTTCTTCGGCCAGTTCCTGGACCTGCGCTTCATCGGTTACATCCGCCTGAAAGTATTGGAACCGCTCCTTTCCATAGGGCTCCACTGCCGCTTCCACAGCAGGATGCTCCTGCAGCGCCTTCCGGTCGCTGGCCGCGATCGTCGCTCCCTGCTTTAGAAAAAGCCGGATGGCGGAGCTGCCCAATGTCCCCAGCCCGCCCGTGATCAGTATGATTTTTCCTTCCAGTGAACTCACCTGAGACCGCCGCCCTTCGAGTAGAAATCAGTTGGATGGTTTCCAAAAATATCCTTACCGGACCATCCTACTACAAAACCAATTTCCTATCAATGAATACTTTTTATATACACAAAATCACATGTTCTTGCAAAATAACTTTTAAGAGGGGTCCCCGTGATTCCCAATGCTCACCCTTTTCCTTTCAGAAGCTCCTTGACAGCAATCGGCCTGCCTTCCCGAATCGACCGATTGGCCGCCGCTCCTATTAGAAGGGACATGGCCCCTGCCCACGCCCCCGCTAATTGCCCTAGAGGGTCTGAGCTTCCGCCTTCGAACAGCATAGCTCTCAGACGCGAGTCCCCTCCTCCATGAGCGCCGGGAGACCGGGGACTTTCATAAAGGATCCGTTCATTCCTCCGGTTATACAGCTTGATGGCTGGAGGGGGTTCCGCTGCATGGGGCCCGCTATAATACTCCTCCGCCTCCAGCTTCCCCTTCGTCCCTTGAATCGCCACTTTCCATCCCTCATATGGGCTGTTTGTGGACAAGGAGTAGGTCAGCAGCGTCCCTCCCGAGTATTTTACGTTAACCGAGAAGGTGTCTAAGATATCGATCTCTTCAACGAAAACACAGGCATCCCGAAGATACCCGTCCTCCTCTTCCGCTTCCCGGTAATACCGTTTGGCGAACTCGTCTTTCGTGATATCGTAGTAGAACTCACAGGAGGTTGTATGGGTACACGTGAGGCACCGTTCTCCATGCGGTCTTCTGCCCTCTCCAAACACATTCCGAAGCCCATAGGCATAAAGCTCCTCAGGTTCGTCCTCCAACCACCAGTTGATGAGATCAAAATGATGGGTCGACTTATGAACGAGCAATCCGCCGCTGTTCTCCATCCTCCTGTGCCACCGCCGGAAATAATCCGCTCCGTGAACCCCGTCGAGGCTCCATTCCATATGGATGCTCCGGATTGTTCCGATTGCTCCATCCTTCAGCAGCTGTTTAATCCTGGCCATATGAGGCATGAACCGGCAGTTAAACGTAACCTTCACGCTTCTGCCCGTTCTGCGCTCCGCCTCCAGAATGGCTTGGCATTTCTCCGCATCGATCGTCATCGGCTTCTCGGTAATGACATCACACCCGGCTTCCAGAGCGCTCACGACATAAACATGATGAAGGTGGTCGGGAACCGCTACGATAATGATTTCGGCCCCGCTTTCGGTCAGCATCCGGTCAAATTCGGTGTAGACGGGAACCTTTCCGCAGTCTTCGCTTAATCGTTCCGCCCGAATGGGATTGACGTCGCAGACGCCAACCAACCGGGCCTTTTCTTGAAATTCCTCCGTTAGGGGCTTGGCAAACATATGCAGGGCCCTGGCCCCTGCCCCAACGAGCGCATACTTCTTCACCTTCTCCCCCTCCTATCCGCTTAAGAGGACCGGGGAACGAACAAGAAAACCTAATGGGATTCTTGAGCATTCCCCGCCTTGCAGCTCATCCTTACGGCGAGATCAACCCAAACGGTTTAATCGTCGGAGCCCAGTAGGAAAACCGAAGCCCCGCTTAATGCCACGGAATAAAGTTTATCCACCTGCACGGTATTTCCGGACACATAGAGCACCTTGCCGACCGAATTGGTCCCGGCTACCAGGATGTAGTCGCCTACCTTAATGTTGGCCGAATTATTAACCGTTATCGTGCTGCTGCCCGAGGTGGTATTGGCCGTTACCCCGCTTAACTCCGCGTTGTCCCGTACGAAGTCACCCGATAACCGGTATAGCTGCTTCCCGGGGTCAACGGGCCCGTATTGATAATGGTGCCGCCGCTGTTAAAGGACATTTTGGTTATGATCGGGAACGTATCGCTGTAATCGGTCGCGCGATGAACGACTGGTACCCGCCGAACACCGCATTGGTGTATGTATTGGAATTGTTCTCGATGAACATGTTGTCCCTTATAGGTTTGGAACCTATTTCCTATTTGAATCTTAGCACAGCTGTTTTTTCTTAACAATGAATATTTTTCATATTTATAAAAAATAACGACGTTGGACCGCGTCCTGGCGTCCCCCGCCTTTCTTCCGTGCACAAAAAACCGGCCAAGAGCTTCCTCTTGACCGGTTTTGCTTTCTTAGACCTGAACCGGGGAGAACACGATGACTTCATACTCGTCCAATTCCGGCAGCCGGACCGCTAACCCGCCGTCCCGGCGGGTGACCGGCAAGGCTTCTCCGGTGCGCAGAGCGGATGCGGCCCACTCACCCTCAGGAATATCCTTGATCCGAATGGCGACATCGCGCTGCTTCAAGATGCCGGTAAGGGGCCGGGTCATCGACCCGGTATAGTTGATCAGATGCAGCACGAGCGACTCGTCCTTGCGCCTCAGGGAAAGATGAACGGATTCAAGCTCCGCCTCGAACTCCACTTCCACCTGCGGGGCGGACATGGCGGCCGCCGCCTCCCCGAGCATCGTGCGGTATTCGGGTAGTGAGTAGTCCGCGTACATCGTGTCCGCGTTCCCCGTCACATAGAGGCACGTTCCTTTCCCGTACCCGTTTCGAATGGCAAAAGGATGCTCCGTCGCCGGAGGCAGCTCGCAGTAGCGGGAGACTTGAGGCTCCCGATAAAACCCGATGGGGAGGGCATCCGCAGCCGCCTGCCCTTCTACGACCAGCCCGGGAGCGGGAACAAGGGTCTGGTCAACGGAACGGAACAGCTCTTCTCCTTCGGGAACCGGAACATGATCATATTGGCAGACCCTAACGGCGGCATCCCCTTCCAGCCCGAAAACATCCGACAAGGCCGACATTTCAAGGGGCCTGCCGTATTCGTCATAGAAGCCGGTATCGAAGGTCGCGATCAGCTTGCCCCCTTCCGACACATACCGGCGGACGGCCTCCGCTTCAGCGGCGGATAGGCAGCTTACGCCCGGCAGGATGACGGCTTCGTATTTCTCCAGACTGCCGTCGGTGAGGGACGTATCGTCCAGAAGGTCGAACGGAATGCGGCTGCGCGACAGGAGGTCGAACCATCCGTGGAAGGCTTTGCGGGAATCGTTCTTGCGCCGGTCCCCGACCGAAGTCTTGGCATCGGTAAAGTCGGTTTCCGCCGCCGTCGTCTGGTAATAGTTGGCGGTCGCATAGGACCATACGAGGCCGATTCTGGCGGCGGACGAGGTTCCGGTGTACCATTCCTCGTGCTCCTTCAGGAAGGCGTTGATCTCCCCGACCGTCTGCATACGGGTGTCCCGGTTGTTGTCGTTATACACCCCGTACCACGTCCAAGCCCCGTGAGCCACGGCCATTGCATGGGCCAGCCACGTTTCGGCCGGGGTCAGCAGATAGCGGGACCACGGCGACTGCCGGCCGGCGATAGCCACGCAGTACGGCTTGCCTCCGGCCTGGGCCTCCAGCAGAAGAGCCGTCGCGGCCGGCTTCCAAACCGGGAGGGTCCGCAGGTCCCCGCCCAGGAAGCCCCCTTCGGCCAACAGCATGTCCTGGTAGGGAACCGTCATACGGTTGTCGCGGCTGCACAGCCGGTTCGGGGCCAGCTGCGGGTTGTTCATATAGATGATGGCCTCCGGCCGGTGCTTTTTGAGAACCAAGGACGAATCCTCCATGAACCGCGCGATCGAGCTTCTTCGGAAGGCAGCCCACTCGATGTCCTCCCGGCTCCCCGGCCGGGGAGCCGCGGGAGCTTCATGGCCATATTCGGCCTGGAACCGCTCCCGGCAGGCCGGGCAGTAGCACCCGTCCTCGCGGAAGATCGGGCCATCCAGGAAGATCCCGCCAATTGCATAACGGGCCAGCGCGCGGATCGTCCCGAAGGCATATTCGCGGAAAGACGAGTTCACGCAGGAGTAGCCCCCGGCTCCATACGCGCTCGGGAGCATCCGCCCGTCTTCCCCGAGCTGCAGCCATTCGGGATGCCGTTCCGACAGAGACGGGGCTAGCCAGTGAACATTAAAATACACTAACGGACGCAGCGCCTCCGCATCATAAGTCTCGACGATTTCCTTCAAAACATCCTTCCGGACCTCCAGCGCCACCTCCGACGGGTAAAAGGTAATCCCGGACTCCCCCAGGGAAACATCGTTTACCTCGACGTGCTCGGCATTAAACCCCAGTCCCAAGCGGATCCGGTACTGCTGCTCCACGTTTAAGTTCTCGAACCGGTCCGGCTCGGGGGGGATAAAGTCAATGATCCGCATAGGCTTCTCGTGCCATCTTCTTGGTATGGTCATAGGCCTCTCCTGTCTTTTGGTTTTCTTTCTTCCCCAGGATAATCCACCCGTCCCTCTGACGGCGGACAATGGTTGCATAACGGGTGCCAACGTTTGCGGATTCCGGCTTTACCTTGATTTGAAGGTTCCAAAACCCGGAAAATTATAATATGATAGAAACCGATATTATCCAATACATAGGAGAGGTGTCATCATGCCGTTGGTCGATATGTCCTTGGATAAGCTTCATGCTTATCAAGGCCGAAACCCCCGTCCCGAAGATTTCGATGCTTACTGGGAGCGCGCACTGGAAGAAATGAAAGCAGTGGATCCGCAGGTCGAGCTGGTGCCTTCCGCATTTCAGGTTCCGTTCGCGGAATGTTTTGACCTGTATTTTACGGGAGTTCGCGGAGCGCGCATTCATGCCAAATACGTGCGTCCCAAGAAAGAAGGAAAGCATCCGGCCGTCGTTCAATTCCACGGCTACACCGGACATGCCGGGGACTGGAGCGACAAGCTCGTCTACGCGGCCCTGGGCTACTCGGTCCTGTCCATGGACTGCCGCGGCCAAGGCGGCTCGTCGGAGGACACCGGCGGAGTGAAGGGCAACACCCATCACGGGCACATTATTCGCGGGCTGAACGATCACGAGGATAACCTGCTCTTCCGTCACATTTTCCTCGACACGGCCCAGCTTGCGGGCATTGCCATGGGTCTGCCGGAAGTGGACCCTGAACGGGTTGGCGCCTACGGCGGCTCTCAGGGCGGAGCCTTGACGATCGCCTGTGCGGCTCTTGAACCGCGGATCAAGCGGCTCGCCCCGATTTACCCCTTCCTGAGCGACTACCGCCGGGTATGGGAAATGGATCTCGCCGCCAACGCCTACGCGGAGCTCAAAACGTTCTTCCGCCATTTCGATCCGCAGCATAAGCGCGAGGATGAAATTTTCACCCGTCTCGGCTATATCGACATTCAATACTTGGCCGAGCGCATCCGCGGCGAAGTGATGATGGGCGTAGGCTTGATGGATGTTACCTGCCCTCCTTCCACCCAATTCGCGGCCTATAACAAGATTACCGCTCCGAAGAGCCTGGAGATCTATCCGGACTTCGGCCATGAAGGGCTTCCCGGCTTCGGGGACAAAACGGTTCAGTTCATGCTCGGCCTGTAAGCCGGCAGGAGAACCCGGCTGCTCCCAGGTGCCAAGCCTGGCACCACGGCCGCCCAGCACGAAAAGAACGGTTCGCTTAGGCGGACCGTTCTTTTCGTGTTGGACGCGGGTTTCCCGCTCCGCGGGAAGCCCTGATCAGGCGGGACCCCCGCCCGGGGACTTCTCGATGACGCGGAACGTCCCCGTTCCGAAGGCGAGCAGCTCCCCGCCGTCATTGCACGCGCGGGCCTCGGCGTGAATCATCCTTCGGGAACTGTGGACGATCTCCGCCGTCACCGTCACGGTTCCCTGACGGACGGGGGCCACATAGTGAAGGTGGAGATTCGTCGTCACCACCGTCTCTTGGGGCCTCGACGCCATGGCCGCTATGCCCATGGCGGAATCAATCATGGCGGCATGGACCCCGCCATGAAGAATCCCGATCAGGTTGAGATGATGAGGTTGAATGCCGAGCGTCACGACCACCTTCTCCCGATGGCATTCCCCGATCTGACAGCCAATGAAATCCCAGAAGGTTCCTTCGGCGGCGCGGCTCAATTCCTTCAGGTAGGCTTCCAGCTTTTCGGAACCGGCCTCCATGCTCTCCTCCTCCTTTTTATTTAACTAGCCCCTCTTATCCTGCACCGTTTCCCTCTTCCGATTCACTAGACTGCCGGCGAATTCGTTCCGCGTCCTCCTCAATGAGCTTGCGGCGGAGCACTTTGCCCACCAGTGTTTTCGGCAGGCTGTCGCGAAACTCGTATACCTTCGGCACCTTGTAGACGGCAAGCCGTTCCTTGCAAAAGGCGTGGAGCTCCTGCTCGTTCTTCTCGGCTCCCGGCCTCAGCACGACATAGGCTTTGACCGTCTCTCCGCGATAAGGATCGACGATTCCCGCCACAATGGCTTCCTCCACATCGGGATGCTCGAACAGCACCTCCTCTACCTCGCGCGGGTAGATGTTATAGCCTCCGGCAATAATGAGGTCCTTACGCCGGTCCAGAATGTAGAAATACCCGTCCTCGTCCATCCGCGCCATATCCCCGGTATAGAGCCAGCCGCCCCGCAGCGTCTTGGCCGTTTCCTCGGGCCGGTTCCAGTAGCCCTTCATGACCTGCGGCCCCCGGATGGTCAGCTCCCCGATCTCGCCCGGCGCCACCTCCTCATCCGTTTCGGGATGAACGATCCTCGCCTCCGTATCGGGAAACGGGATGCCGATGGACCCGACCTTGCGCTTCTCCCAGATCGGGTTGGCGTGGGTGACCGGAGAGGATTCGGTCAGCCCGTACCCTTCAATGAGCCGCCCGCCGGTCAAGCTCTCGAACCGTTCCTGCACCTCAAGCGGAAGGGGGGCTGCCCCGCTTATGCAGATGCGGATGGAGGAGAGATCATACCGGGCGACCGAGGGATGATTGATAATCGATATATACATGGTCGGGGCCCCGGGGAAGACCGAGGGCTTCTGCCGGTCCATGATCGCAAGCAGCTGATTGATCTCGAACCGGGGCACGAGGATAAGCTTGCCCGCGAGATAGACAGCCTGGTTGAGAAGCACGGTCAGCCCGAACACATGAAAGAAGGGCAGAGCCGCGAGAAAGGTTTCCTTTGCCTTCTTAGCCCGGTAAAACCACAGCTGGGTTTGGATCGTATTCGCAATCAGGTTGGCGTGGGTAAGCATCACTCCTTTGGCAATACCGGTCGTTCCTCCGGTGTACTGAAGGAGGGCCAGGTCTTGACCGGCCTCTACTTTCTCCTCGATCGGGACCGAGGACGCGCGTTCCAACAGCTTAACGAAGGAATAAACCCCATTTCCGTACGCGATTTTGCGGTGAGTCCCCTCCCTTTTGGCTTTGATGGGGTAGAGCAGGTTTTTGGGAAAAGGCAGATAATCCCGGATCGACGTGACAAGGACCGGTCCGGTTCCTTCGGCGCCGGCGGCTTTCTGCACCCGGGAGAGCAGGAGGTCCAGCGTGACGACTGCCTTTACCCCGGCATCCTTCAGCTGATGCTCCAGCTCCCTCGGCGTATAGAGCGGATTCGTCATCACGACGACTCCTCCCAGGAGCAGCGTGCCGTAATAGGCGATGACGGTCTGCGGGCAGTTCGGCAGCATGACCGCAACCCGGTCGCCTTTCTTCAGGCCGAGTCCGGTCAAAACATGAGCAAAACGGTAAGCGGAATCGAGCAGCTTGCGGTAAGTCATCTGGAAGCCCAGGAAATCGAGTGCGGGATGCTCCGGATAATCACGGGCGGCCTCCAGGAGAAACCGGGCCGCATTCTGCTTCGGGTAATCATAAGTCGGCGGCACTTCGGCGGGATAATGGGCTAACCATGGACGGTTGGACGTGTCGACCACCCCTCTTCCCCCTTTTCAGCAAGCAAGGATGTACGGCCTACAGAACATACCTCTCGGCTTGAACGACTCTTGCTCCGACCTGACGCTTCAGCTCTATCGCATTCACCGGAATGCTGCGGGTCAGCTTCTTCAGGACGGAGAGCTGCGTTCGCAGCATATCCCCCTCCTCCATGGCGGCGAGCACTTCCTTCGCCTTTTCTTCTATCCGGCCGAAGGCTTCGTGTATGAATAGCGTGGTCATGTTAACCGCAAGACCGGCTTTCGCTTCCCCATTCCGGTCGAGGAGCTTTCGAGTACGGGCGAGAGCACTTTCGGCCGCGTAGACGTCGATCATCATATCGGCGAGACGGCTCAGCACCTCCTGCTCCTGCTCCAGCTTCATCTGGTATTTCTGCACAGCCTGGGCGCCCGCCAGGAGGAAGATTTTCTTCGCCATTGCGATCAGGTGGGCTTCCTGCTCCAAGGTCCCTTCGAACACTTGAGCGGGCATCGGCTGCAGAAGCTCCGCCTGCAAGCCCATCGCTTTTTGCAGGAGAGGCAGCTCTCCCTTCATTGCCCTTTTGATCAAGGTTCCGGGAATCAATAAGCGGTTGATCTCATTCGTCCCTTCAAAAATACGGTTGATCCGCGAATCGCGGTATATCCGCTCTACTTTGTATTCCTGGATATAGCCGTAGCCCCCGTGAATCTGCACCGCTTCGTCCGCAATATCATCGAGGGTTTCCGAGCCGAACACTTTGTTGATTGAGCATTCGATCGCATACTCCGCGATCGCCTTGGCGGATTGGCTTCCCGCGTTCTTGCTGTCCGAATCCACCTCGCTTAACGCATGATCCAGGAGACCGGCCGTGCGGTAAACCATGCTCTCGAGCACATAGGCCCGGGTATTCATGTCCGCGAGCTTCGCGGCGATTAAGGGAAAGGAGGAGATCTTCCTTCCGAACTGGGTGCGTTCGTTGGCGTATTTGGCCGACAGCCCGATGGCGTCCTTGGAAGCCCCGAGGCAGCCCGCCGCCAGCTTGAAGCGGCCGATGTTCAGGATATTGAAGGCGATGAGATGCCCTTTTCCCGCCTCCCACAGCAGGTTTTCCGCCGGCACCCGCACGTCCTCCAGAATGAGCGGACAAGTGGACGAGCCCTTGATCCCCATCTTCTTCTCCTCGGGGCCGATGCTTACCCCCGGCATGGTCCGCTCGACGATGAAGGTGCTGAACTCGGCTCCGTTTATTTTGGCATAGACGATGAACACATCCGCGAAGCCGGCATTCGTAATAAACTGCTTCGTTCCGTTCAGCACATAGTGGCTGCCGTCCTCCGACCTGACGGCCGTGGTTTTGGCCCCGAGCGCATCCGAGCCCGAGGAGGGCTCCGTCAGGCAGTAGGCCGCAATCTTCGCCCCGGTCGCCAGCTCCGGCAAATAGCGCTTCTTCTGCTCCTCCGTTCCGAAGTAGACGATGGGCAGGGTTCCGATCCCGACATGGGCCCCTACCGACAGGGCGAAGGAGCCCGCCTTCGTCAGCTTCTCATTGATCAAGGTCGAGCTTACTTTATCCAGGCCTAGTCCGCCGTACGCCTCCGGCACCTCCGCACCGAGAAGTCCCAGCTCGCCCGCCTTGCGCAGCATTTCCACCGTCAGCTCGTAATCGAGCTTCTCGATTTCCTCATCCCGCGGGACCAGCTCGCCTTCCACAAAATCCTCCGTCGTCTGGGCGATCATCCGGTGCTCCTCTGTAAAATCCTCCGGACTCACCGTGCTCTTGTAGTCGATTTCGTCGATAATAAAGCTTCCTCCGACCGTTCTGCCCATGCTCTCACTCCTTTGGCCGCTTAGTGAATTCTATTCCGCATGAACCTCAAATACGCCGGCGGCTCCCATCCCCCCGCCTATGCACATCGAGACGACCCCAAGCCCCCCGCCCCGCCGCCGCAGCTCATGAATAAGCGTTGCGGTCAGCTTCGTTCCGGTACAGCCAAGCGGGTGCCCCAGCGCAATCCCCCCACCGTTGACATTGACCTTGCTTTCCTCGAGTCCCAGCTCCCGGATGACATGCAGGCATTGGGAAGCGAAGGCCTCATTAATTTCAAAAAGGGAAATGTCGTCCTGTGCCACCCCCGCCTGCTTGAGGGCCTTCGGGATGGCCTTCACCGGGCCGACTCCCATTATCTCCGGCTCTACCCCGGCGAGGGCAAAGGACCGAAAGGTCGCAAGCGGCTTCAGTCCGAGCGCCTCCGCCCTCTCCCGGCTCATCACCACGGCAGCGGCGGCCCCGTCGCTCATCTGCGACGTGTTGCCCGCCGTGACGCTGCCGCCGAGCCGGAACGCCGGCTTCAAGCCGGCCAGCACGCCGACCGTCGTATCCGGCCGGACGCCCTCGTCCGTGTCGAAGACGAAGGCATTCGTCTTCACCCTCCCCTGCTCGTCGACCTGCGTCCGCTCAACGGCTAGAGGCACGATTTCCTCACGGAACCGGCCCTCGGCCAACGCCTGCGCCGCCTTCGCGTGAGAGGCCGCGGCGAACCGGTCCTGGTCCTCGCGGCTGACACCGAAACGGTCGGCTACGAGCTCCGCCGTGTGCCCCATGCCCATGTACACCTCCGGCATCCGGTCCACTATCCCCGGATGCGGGGACGGTTTGAAGCCGGTCATGGGCACATGGCTCATGCTCTCGACTCCTCCGGCGATGATGACATCGGCATGACCGAGCATGATGCGCTCGGCAGCAAAGGCTACCGACTGCAGACCCGAGGAGCAGAACCGGTTGACCGTCAGCGCCGGCACCGTCACCGGAAAGCCGGCGTAGAGGGAGAGAATCCGGGCGAAGTTAAGCCCCTGCTCTCCCTCCGGCATGGCGCAGCCGATGATGACGTCCTCCACCTCCTCCTTCTTCAGCCCGGGAGCCCGGTCCATCACGGCTTCGAGCACCGCCTTCCCCATATCCTCCGCCCGCGTGTCGGCCAAGCTGCCTTTCTTGGCCCGGCCCACGGCGGTGCGGGCTATCGAAACAATAACGGCTTCCCTCATGGTCCATCCCCTCTTTCCTTTGGACTTGCTTCCGATCGAAGCTCCCCTAACGGCGAGATCGCGGGAGCGTAACGGCTTCTCCTTCCCGCAGCTTGGGTAAGCCAGCCGCGTTAGAGCACCCGCCTTCCTCTTAGTTGCGAAGCGCTTTGCCCTTGGCCAGCATGTGCTGCATCCTGGCTTGGGTCTTTGGCTCCCCGCACAGGCTCAGAAACGCCTCCCGCTCCAGGTCCAGCATATACGGCTCGGTCAGCAGTGACCCGGCGGGCACGTCTCCTCCCGCGAGCACATGAGCGAGCTTGTTGGCGATGAGCAGGTCGTGATCGCTGATATAGCCTCCCTGTCTCATCCCCAGCGCCCCCAGCTTCAGCACAGCCTTGCCGTCCGAGCCCGCCGCCCGGATCTTCTCCTCCGGGGCCGGCTCGTATCCCGCCTGGGCTAACCCGAGAACGGTCTTCTTCGCTTCGTAGAGGAGATGATCCGGATGAAGCACGATCCGGTCCTCCGGCCGGAAGAGCCCGAGCCTCTTCGCATCGTGGCCGCTCGTGGACACCTTCGCCATGCCGATCGTCTCGAACGCCTGGTTAAGGTGCGGCTGAAGATCGGCGTCCGGCAGGCGGGCGGCACGGCTCGCCCGCAGTGCCAGCTCCTTGCAGCCGCCTCCCGCCGGGATGAGCCCGACGCCGACCTCCACCAGGCCGAAATACGTTTCGGCCGACGCCACAATCCGGTCGGCGGGCAGACAGGCCTCCACTCCGCCGCCCAAGGTCATCCGGTGGGGAGCGGCGACAACGGGCTTTACCGACCGCTTCAGCTTCATCATCGTGTTCTGGAACAGCCGGATGATGCCGTCGATCTCCTCCCATTCCTCTTCCTGGGCTTCCATCAGAAGAAGCATGAGATTCGCTCCAACGCAGAAGTTCCGTCCCTGGTTGGCCACCACAAGCCCTTCAAAATTCTTCTCCACCTCCTCCACGCTCTGCTGAATCATCAGGAGAATGTCCGCCCCGATCGCATTGTTCGGCGAATGAAACTCCAGGCAGGCCACCCCGTCCCCCAGATCAATCAAGCTGGCGCCGCTATTGGAACGCACAGTCCGGTTCCGCTCCTTCAGATCCTTAAGGGAGATTCGTTCGGGACGCTCCTCGAGCTGCCGGTACTCTCCCTTGAAGACCCCGAACCGCTTGCCGCCCTCCGACCGGTAGAAGCTGGTCTTTCCTGCCGCGATGCATTCCCTAACCCAGGCGGGTACGGACTCCCCTTCCTTCTCCATCCGTTCCACCGATTTCACCAGCCCGATCGCGTCCCATGTCTCGAAGGGGCCCAGCTCCCAGTTGAAGCCCTTTCTCATCGCCTCGTCGATGGCCTCCACCGAATCGGCTATTTCTCCTACCTTGTCCGCCGCATAGAGCAGCACCTTTTTGAGGATCGTCCACGCCAGCTCCGCGTACCGGTCCCCTCCGGCCAGCAGCGCTTTTGTCTTTTCGCGGGCTCCTTTGGCCATTTTGGCCGCCTCCAGGGAAGCGGAGGTCACCTTCCTCTGCGGTGCGTATTCGAGCGTGGACAGATTCAAGGACAGAATCTCACTTCCGTCCGGTCCTTTCCGTTTCAGGTAAAAGCCCCGGCCCCCTTTCTCTCCGAGCCATCCGTTAGCTACCATCCGCTTCATGACGTCTGGGGCGGCAAAAGCCTCTTTCTCGTTTGCGTCCGTGACCTTGCCGTGCACATTGTCGGCAACATGGAGAAACGTATCGAGCCCGACCAAATCGAGTGTCCGGAAAGTCGCGCTCTTGGGCCGTCCCATGGCGGGACCGGTGACCGCATCCGCCTCCTCCACGGTGAACCCTTTATCCAGCAGCTCCCGCAGGGTTACCAGCAGGCCGTACGTGCCGATCCGGTTGGCGATGAAGTTAGGGGTATCCTTGGCGATTACGACGTCCTTGCCGAGCTTCTTTTCTCCGAACTCCTTAATCCGCTCCACCAAAGCCGGGTCCGTCTTATCCCCCGGGATGATCTCCAGCAGCCGCATGTAGCGGGGCGGGTTGAAGAAATGCGTACCGAGGAAATGCTTCCGGAACTCCTCGGAGCAGCCCGCCGCCATTTCGTTAATGGAAATCCCGGAGGTGTTGGAGCTGACCACGGTCCCCGGTGTCCAATTCTTCTCGATCCGGGCCAGAAGCTCTTTCTTCACCGAAAGATTCTCCACCACCACTTCGAGGATCCAGTCCACACCGGACAGCTGGCCCAGGTGATCCTCGAGATTCCCGGGCCGGATGCGTTCGGCAAACGACTCGTCGTATAAAGGCGAAGGCTTCGTCTTCTTCAGCCTGGCAATCGCCTGAACGGCGAGCCGGCTTCGTACGGCGGGATGCTCCAGCGTCAAGCCCTTCGCCTTCTCCTCCTCCGTCAGCTGTCCCGGTACCACATCCAGCAGCAAGCAGGCTATTCCCGCGTTCGCCAGGTGGGCGGCGATGGCCGCCCCCATGACCCCCGAGCCGATGACCGCCGCTTTGCGAATCGATTGGTTCATATGGACTTCCCTCCGTTTGGTCAATGGTATACTCCATAAGCTCTAAAGCTCCCTCTCGGGTGAAAAAGCGCGCTCTGCCCATCATTCAGGCCGGGGGGCGCTCCCAAAAACCGACTGCTCCAGCAGCTCCGCCACGTCCCTTGCCTTCACCCGGTCCTCGGCCTCCTTCATCTTCGTCCCGTCCTCGAGCATCGTGAGGCAGTAGGGGCACGCGCTGCTGATCACCGTCGGCTTCACCTCCAGCGCTTGCTCGGTGCGGGCCACGTTCACCCGTTTGCCGGCCGTCTCCTCCATCCACATCATTCCGCCGCCGGCGCCGCAGCACATCCCGTTCTCCCGGGAACGCTCCATCTCGGCCAGCTCGACTCCGGGAATAGCCTTCAGCACCCCGCGCGGCTGTTCATAGATCCCGTTGTATCTTCCCAGGTAGCAGGAATCGTGATAGGTGATCCGCTCCCTCACTTCATGCCGGGGGACCAGCCGGCCCTGGCGAAGGAGATCGTCCAGGAGCTCCGTATGATGAAACACCTCCACGTCCTCCAATCCGAATTCGGGGTATTCATTCTTCAAGGTATTGTACGTATGAGGACAGGCGGTTACGATCCGGCGGACGCCGTACTTCCGGAGAATCGCGATGTTCTCCTGGCACAGCTGCTGAAAAAGAAACTCGTTGCCCATCCGCCGGGGGGTATCCCCCGAATTCTTCTCCTCGCTGCCCAGAATGGCGAAGGAGACGCCGGCTTCATTCAGGAGCCGGACGAACGCTTTCGAAATCTTGCGGCTGCGGAGATCATACGACCCCATGGAGCCGACGAAGAACAGGTATTCGAAGCCGGGATTCTCCTTTACCGTCGGGACGTAAATCCCGCCTATTTCCCCCGTCCATTTCGGACGGTCGTTGCGGTTCAGCCCCCAAGGGTTGCCCTGCCGCTCGATGTTCTGCATCGCCCGCTGGCCTTCCACGGGGACGCTCCCCTGCATGAGCACTAGATGCCGCCTCAGGTCGATGATTTTGTCCACATGCTCGTTGCCCACCGGGCATTGATCCTCACAGTTGCGGCAGGTAGTGCACGACCACAGCTCTTCCTCCGTCATCACATCACCGATGAGCTCCAGCTCCTCCGGCTTCTTCTCCTGGGCCGCCCAAGCCGACCGGTGCCAGTTCAGCGTTGGCCGGATATCCGTGACATCCTCCGAGTCCCAGCCGGTCCGGCCCTCCTGCTTTTCCTCAACCGCATGGGTCGGCACGGAGGAGGAGAAGGCAAACGCAGGCACCCAGGGAGACTTGGCGGTAACGGCGGCTCCTTTTTCCTGGAGATGGTCCCTCAGCTTGGTGATCAGGTGCATGGGGGACAGCACTTTGCCGGTGTTGGAGGCCGGGCATACGTTCGTACAGCGCCCGCATTCCACGCAGGAATAGAAGTCGAGCATCTGCTTCTGTGTAAACTCCTCGATCTTCCCTACCCCGAACGATTCCGCCTCCTCGTTCTCGAGGTCGAGCTTCTTCAGCCGGCCCGCCGGCCCCTTTCGCCGGAACCAGACGTTGACCGGAGCGGTAAGGATGTGAAAATGCTTCGACTGAGGCACGTATACGAGGAAAGCGAGCAAGATCAGCAGATGAGCCCACCAGGAGGCATAAAAGGCTGTTTTCGCCGCTGCCGGTGTCAGGCCGGAGAAGAGACCCGCAACAGCCGAGGAGAGCGGGGCGTAGCCCGAAGCCTCCATCCCGAGCCAAACCCGCTCGAAGCCAAGCGATAGAAGTACCGACATCATCAGGAAGAAGATGAAGAACACGACGATGCTGGGCTTCCAGCCTTTTTTCAGCCGGGGGAGCTTCTCCCCGTACCGCCGGTAAGCGGCATAGGCCATCGCGGCCAGGACGAGGAAGACGGTCGCTTCCTGGATAAAGCCGAACGCTTCGTACCCCGGCAGCGGAAGATGGCCCCCCTCCGTCAGCCCTTTGACGATCAGGTCGAGCGCACCGAACTGCAGCACGATAAATCCATAGAAGATGACGATATGCATGAGGCCGCTCTTCGGGTCCTTCAACAGCTTCTTCTGGCCGAACACCTGAGAGAAATAACCTCGAAGGCGAGCCTGCCCTGTTTGCCGAAAATCGGCTGGCTGGCCGAGCCTAATATAGAGGTACCGGTGATACACGGCCTTGCCGAACCAGTAGAACCCTAAGCCGACGACCGCCAGGAAGAGAAGAATGCGGATGGTCTCTGCCGCCATAATCGCCCGTCCTTTCCAACTCTTTATTGCCAACCATGTTGAAAGCGATTACATAACCTCAACAACAAAAATCTTATAAGAAAGCAGAGGGCGCGACGTTTCCACGATAATGCCGGGGCTGATCAACCACACATAAACGGCAAAACCTTCCAGAAGAGCGTTGACAATCCGTTCCGATTCCCATAAGATTAAGAAAAATGAATGAGTATTCATTCACTACACCTGAATTCTAACACCGAGGTGAGCCGATGGCAAGCAGGAAAAAGGAAAAATACTCTCAGATTTTGGAGGCCGCCCTAAAAGTCATCGCCGAAAACGGCTTTCACGGGTCCCAGGTCGCCAAAATCGCCAAGGAAGCGGGCGTCGCGGACGGCACGATTTATTTATATTTTAAGAACAAGGAAGATATCCTTATTTCTCTCTTCCGCGAACGTCTCGGGGATCTTGTCGACATGTTCAACTCCCGAATCGAGGAGACCGATTCCGCCAAGACGGCCCTCCGCAAAATTTGCGAAATCCACTACAACGAGCTCGAAAGCAACGTTAACCTCGCCTATGTCACCCAGATCGAGCTGCGCCAGAGCTCCCTCGAGCTCCGCCAAGAGATAGGACTTGCCGTCAAGCCATATATTGAATTAATCGGGCAAGTGCTGAGGAAAGGCATGGACGAAGGGGATTTCCGTTCGGATCTTGACGTCAAGCTGACCCGTCATCTGATTTTCGGGGCCATGGATGAGGTGGTCACCTCCTGGCTGATTTCCGGTCGTAAGTACAGCCTATCCGCCCAAGTGGACAAAACGGTCGAATTTTTCCTGCGGGGGTTGGAGCAGGGATAAAGAGGAGGATTCATTCATGAACATTTATGTTTTGATGAAGCAGACCTTCGATACAGAGGAACGAATCGTGATCCAGGACGGCCAAGTGTCCGAGGATGGCGTCAAATTCGTGATTAACCCCTATGACGAGTACGCCGTCGAGGAAGCCATCCGGCTGAAAGAGAAGGAAGGCGGAACGGTTGTGGTTCTGTCGGCGGGACCCGAACGGGCGGCTGAGGCCCTCCGGACAGCGCTTGCCATGGGAGCGGATGAAGCCGTCCTGCTGTCGGACGACCGGCTTCCGCAGGATGAATACAGCGTCTCCAAAGCACTGGCCGCTTATTTGGCTGCCGAGAGCTATGATCTCCTGTTGGGCGGAAATTTCTCCGTCGACCACGGGGCCGGTCAGGTCGCCATCCGCCTCGCCCAGCTGCTGGACCTCCCCCATGCCTCCTCGGTCACCAAGCTGACCGTCTCCGGTGGCAAGGCGGTGGCCGAACGGGATGCGGAGGGAGATGCCGAGACGGTGGAGTTGACCTTGCCGGCGCTTGTCACGGCCCAGCAGGGATTGAACGAGCCCCGTTACCCTTCCCTTCCGGGCATCATGAAGGCCAAGAAGAAGCCGTTTCGCCGGCTGACCCTGGAGGATGTAGGCTTAACCGAGGATGATGTCGCCCCCCGTACGGAGAGGCTTTCGCTAAGCCTGCCGCCGGAACGGCAAGCCGGCCGTCTTCTTAAAGGAGATCCCGCTCAACAGGCGGCAGAGCTCGTTTCGCTGCTGCGCACGGAAGCCAAAGTCATCTAACCGAAGGAGGTTATCCCCATGAGCCGAATGTTAGTCGTCGTAGCGGAGCTTCGCGGCGGTAAGCTGCGTCAGGTTTCTTATGAAGCCCTTCAAGCCGCGAAGACGGTACAAGAAGACGGAGACCGGATAACAGCGGTCCTCATCGGCAGCGGCTTGGAATCGGAAGCCCAGGAGCTGGCCAGTTACGGCGCCGATGAGATCCAAGTCGTGGATCATGCCGATCTGGCCTCCTATAATCCTGAAACCTACGCTGCCGCCCTGCTTCCTATCCTGAAAGCGGTTCAGCCTCATGCCATCTTCTTCGGGCACACGGCCCTTGGACGGGATCTGGCTCCGGTGACGGCGGCCCGCCTGCAGGCCGGGCAGATCTCGGATGTGGTCGCCATCCATCGCTCGGACGCCGGCCCGGTCTTTAACCGGCCCCTTTACGCCGGTAAGGCCTTCGAGGAGAAACGGTTTACGGGAGGACCCATGATCGTCACGGTCCGTCCGAACAACCTTCCTCCCGCCGAGCCTTCCGGGACGACCGCCGGGATCATTCGAACGGCCTATTCCCCTCCCTCCTCCCTGCGCACCGTTATCCGGGAGGTTGTCCGCCAAATGACCGGCCAGGTCGACCTGACGGAAGCCAAGATTATCGTCTCCGGCGGCCGAGGCGTGAAGAGCCGGGAGGGCTTTCAGCCTCTCGAGCAGCTAGCGGCCGTTCTAGGCGCTGCCGTAGGGGCTTCCCGCGGCGCTTGTGATGCCGGCTACTGCGAGTATGCCCGACAGATCGGGCAGACCGGCAAAGTCGTCACGCCCGAGATCTACATTGCCTGCGGCATCAGCGGCGCCATTCAGCATCTGGCCGGCATGAGCCAGTCCCGCATCATTGTGGCCATTAACAAGGATGCCGAAGCACCGATTTTTCAAGTAGCCGATTACGGCATCGTCGGGGATCTCTTTGAAGTCGTTCCGCTTCTAACCGAGGAATTTCGCAAGGCGCTGGCCTAACGTGAGGTGCTTGCTTCTCTTTCGGGGTGACAGCAGGCCTCCCTATTAGCGGCCCGGAAATGTTCCGGGTCTTTTTGCCTTCCACTCCCTCCCCTGAACATCATCTCTTGATTTACCTCTGCCTACTGAACATCAACTCTGACCACCCTATGCCGTTTCTGGAGCGGCCTTCTTTTAATGCCCTAATTAGCGACTCTGAACTCCTATCCTTCCACCTCCCGGCGGCCATCCCCCTTCCTATCCCGGCTCTCTCCTGCCCTCCAAATATTCCCATGTTTCATAAGCCTGCCAAAGGGTTAAGGTTACCAAGTGTCTGCACGAACGATCCGGTCAAGAATCAGGAAAAACGGCCATCCGGATTCTTGGGCCGGCTTTCTTTCGTTTATTTTTCGTATAACCCGCCACAGGATGCGCAAAGTAATGCTAATCAGCCTGATTACAGAGCGGGGAGAATCTAGCTCAGGGAGGTCCACATGTCCATAGTCGAAGTAAAAGAACTTACTAAAATTTTCGGCTCCGAACCGGAAAGAGCCCTCTCCTTATTGGCGCAGGGCCAGAGCAAAAAGAGCATTCTAGAGAAAACTAAGCAAACCGTGGGCGTTAATCGGGTCAGCTTCGAAATTGAAGAGGGGGAAATCTTCGTCATCATGGGATTGTCGGGGAGTGGCAAATCCACCCTCGTTCGCCTGCTGAATCGGTTGATCGAACCAACGAGCGGAAGCGTCCTTTTGAAGGGCCGCAACATCGTAGAACTCGATGCCTCTGAACTAAGGGAAGTACGGAGGAATCATATCGCCATGGTCTTTCAGAAATTCGCTCTCTTCCCCCATCGGACCATTGTGGAGAATATCGAGTACGGGCTTGAAATCAAAGGGGAATCTCCGGATACCCGGAGAGCGAAAGCAATGGAAACCTTGGAGCTCGTCGGCTTAAAGGGCTACGAGGACAGCTACCCCAACCAGTTAAGCGGGGGGATGCAGCAAAGGGTAGGGCTGGCCCGCGCTCTTGCGACCGGCCCCGATATCTTGCTGATGGACGAAGCTTTTAGCGCTCTTGACCCGCTTATCCGAAAAGATATGCAGGACGAGCTTCTGGATCTACAACAAAGAATGAAGAAGACCATCGTTTTCATTACGCATGACCTGGACGAGGCTCTGCGAATCGGTGACCGGATCGCGCTTATGAAGGATGGGGCCGTCGTTCAGATCGGCACTCCGGAAGACATTATGATTTCGCCGGCGAACTCTTATGTCGAACGTTTCGTGGAGGATGTGGATCTATCCAAGGTGTTGACCGCCTCTCACGTCATGCGCCGTCCCGAAACGATTACGCTGGACAGAGGTCCGCGGGTTGCGCTGGAACTAATGAGGGAAAGCGGGATTTCCAATCTCTACGTGGTGGACCGCTCCAAAAAGCTGATCGGCGCCATTAACGCCGAAGATGCTTCGGAAGCCATCCGAAAAGGCCAGAAGCTGGAGGATATCGTGATTCGGGATGTTCCGGTGGTTAGACCCGACCAACTTCTGAATGAGCTATTCGATATCGTCGGCAACACTCGCATTCCGGTGGCCGTCGTTGGAGAGAACGGCCGGCTGCAAGGAATTATCGTCCGTGGGGCGGTCCTGGCTGCCTTAACGGGAAGCGCGGATATTCTGAAACGGGAGGAAGATAACCATGCCTAAACTCCCGTTGGACCAAATCATCGAGGCCATTGTGGCCTGGCTCGGGACCAATGTCAAGTTCTTGTTTGATTTCATTTCGGGGATGATCACCGGCATCGTGAATGCCTTCGCGCTAATCTTTCATTCCCTGCCGATTGTGGTCGTTATCCTCCTTTTCACGGCTTTGGCCTATTGGCTCGGCCGTTGGGGACTAGCGGCCTTTGCGGCTATCGGCCTGCTGCTGATCTGGAATTTGGGCTTCTGGGACCCCACGATGGACACGCTCGCCCTGGTGTTAACCGCCGCTTTGGTCTCCATCATTTTCGGTCTCCCTCTCGGGATCTGGTGTACGCGAAACCGGACGGTGGACCGGGTTCTAACCCCCATACTGGACTTCATGCAGACGATGCCTGCCTTCGTTTACCTGATTCCAGCCGTAACCTTCTTCGGATTGGGGGTCGTTCCGGGTGTTATCGCCTCGGTCATTTTCTCGATTCCTCCGACCATCCGCTTGACCAAGCTGGGTATTCATCAAGTGCCGGCCGAACTGGTGGAAGCAGCCGACGCGTTTGGTTCGACCTCTTCCCAAAAGCTGTATAAAGTCCAGCTCCCGCTGGCTCTGTCAACCATTATGGCAGGGATCAACCAAACCATCATGCTGTCCCTTTCCATGGTGGTCATTGCCTCCATGATTGGAGCACAAGGGGTAGGGGCGGATGTATACCGATCGGTTACCCAGCTCAAAATCGGAAAAGGCTTTGAGGCGGGGCTTGCCGTTGTTATTCTGGCCATACTGCTCGACCGGATCACCCAAAGATTTGTGGGCAATCCGAAGCGCGGCCGATCCGCCCTTATGGGCAAAGCTCCTTGGATTCTCGGCGCGCTGGTTGTTTTTTGCTTGGGGGCCGGTTTGTATCAGGTGCTGGGAACGGGCGCTAAGAAAGGGGATACGGTAGGAAGCCAAGTCAACTATACCATCGTAGGCATTGACCCTGGAGCCGGCTTGATGAAGGCCACTAATAAAGCGATTCAGGACTACCAGCTGAACGACTGGAACCTGCTCGAGGGCTCCGGAACCGCCATGACGGCGGCACTGGACAAAGCCTATAAGGCCAACCAGCCTATTATTGTTACCGGCTGGACGCCTCATTGGATGTTCACCAAGTACGATCTCAAGTATCTGGACGACCCTAAAAATTCATTTGGGGGATCCGAGGAGATTCATACCATGACGCGACTTGGCCTTAAGTCCGATCAGCCTTCGGCTTATCAGTTCCTGGATAAATTTAATTGGACCCCTACGGATATGGAGCAAGTAATGGCAGGGATCCAGGAAGGCAAAAAACCGGAGGAAGCCGCAGCCGCTTGGGTGAATGATAACCCGGATAAGGTCAACGCTTGGATTGAAGGAGTGCCGAAAGCTCCAGCGGGCCAAAAACTGAAGCTCGCTTATGTGGCCTGGGATTCCGAAATCGCCAGCACCAATGTTGTTCGTGCCGTACTCACAAGCAAGCTTGGGTACCAAGTGGATATGCTGCAGGTAGAAATCGGACCCATGTGGGCCGGAATCGCAGGCGGTGACGTAGACGCCATGGTAGCGGCCTGGCTGCCTACCACTTCAAAGGACTTCTACGACAAGTACAAAGGGAAATTCGACGATTTGGGGGCTAACCTATCCGGCACTAAGCTGGGCTTGGTCGTACCGAAATACATGAACATCAACAGCATAGAAGATCTGAAGAAATAAGGCCTTTGCCCATAATAAAAAGCGGGCCGGATGTAGAATCCTCTACTCCGGCCCGCTTTTTTATGAATTGGGTATCTTCCTCTGTACGTTAACAGCTCGCTTCCGACGAGCACTGGGACGAATAAGCCCGGTTAGCCCCTTCAATCCCCCTGGTAATAAACCAAGGCCTCGTTTGCCCTTATAGGACCAGGAAGAACCGTCGGGATCAAACTTATCCAAGCGGAAGCCGGTAGGGTGTCCTAATCTTCCCTGACTTCCATGCTTTTTAGATTCTTGGCATCCTGGGATCTTTGAGACCTTTCGTTCCTTAGAATTTCAAGACTGCCCCTATTCTTTCGACGATACTTTACTCTTATTCTAGTCCTCTACAAAAGAAAAAGAGCCGATTTCTCGACTCTGTCATTGGCTTTATTGGTTGCGGGGGCAGGATTTGAACCTGCGGCCTTCGGGTTATGAGCCCGACGAGCTACCGAGCTGCTCCACCCCGCGTCAATCATAGTCAGGTTTACAGCGTCGCCAAACGCTGTGAACAAGAGAGGACTCCCTAATCAGACTCGCTGATCAAGGCCTATCCCTTGTTCCCTGAAAACTGGAATCGAAGCTTACGTTGTTTCATCCTTTGCTCCCCTAGTGGGGTCATGAATAAGCCCTCGACCGATTAGTATTCGTCCGCTGCATGCCTTACGGCACTTCCACGCCGAACCTATCTACCTCGTCGTCTACAAGGGGTCTTACTAATTGGGAAATCTCATCTTGAGGGGGGCTTCACGCTTAGATGCTTTCAGCGCTTATCCCGTCCGTACTTGGCTACCCAGCGGTGCTCCTGGCGGAACAACTGGTACACCAGCGGTACGTCCATCCCGGTCCTCTCGTACTAAGGACAGCTCCTCTCAAATTTCCTGCGCCCGCGACAGATAGGGACCGAACTGTCTCACGACGTTCTGAACCCAGCTCGCGTACCGCTTTAATGGGCGAACAGCCCAACCCTTGGGACCTACTTCAGCCCCAGGATGCGATGAGCCGACATCGAGGTGCCAAACCTCCCCGTCGATGTGGACTCTTGGGGGAGATAAGCCTGTTATCCCCAGGGTAGCTTTTATCCGTTGAGCGATGGCCCTTCCATTCGGTACCACCGGATCACTAAGCCCGACTTTCGTCCCTGCTCGACCTGTACGTCTTGCAGTCAAGCTCCCTTCTGCCTTTGCACTCTGCGAATGATTTCCAACCATTCTGAGGGAACCTTGGGGCGCCTCCGTTACGCTTTAGGAGGCGACCGCCCCAGTCAAACTGCCCGCCTGACACGGTCCCTCTCCCGGATTCACGGGAGGAGGTTAGAACCTAGATACGATCAGGGTGGTATCCCAACGTCGCCTCCTCACAAGCTGGCGCTCATGACTCTCTGGCTCCCACCTATCCTGTACAGATCGTACCCAAGTCCAATATCAAGCTGCAGTAAAGCTCCATGGGGTCTTTCCGTCTTGTCGCGGGTAACCTGCATCTTCACAGGTATTAAAATTTCACCGGATCTCTCGTTGAGACAGCGCCCAAGTCGTTACGCCATTCGTGCGGGTCAGAATTTACCTGACAAGGAATTTCGCTACCTTAGGACCGTTATAGTTACGGCCGCCGTTTACTGGGGCTTCGGTTCACAGCTTCGCTTGCGCTAACCGCTCCCCTTAACCTTCCAGCACCGGGCAGGCGTCAGCCCGTATACTTCGCCTTGCGGCTTCGCACAGACCTGTGTTTTTGCTAAACAGTCGCTTGGGCCTTTTCACTGCGGCCCCCTCGGGCTATTCACCCTACCGAGGCACCCCTTCTCCCGAAGTTACGGGGTCATTTTGCCGAGTTCCTTAACGAGAGTTCTTCCGCGCGCCTTAGAATTCTCTTCTTACCTACCTGTGTCGGTTTGCGGTACGGGCACCTTCACCTGGCTAGAGGCTTTTCTTGGCAGCATGAGTACAAGACCTTCGGTACTGTAATTTTCCCTCCCCGTCACAGCTCAGCCTTACAGTGTGCGGATTTGCCTACACACCAGCCTCGCTGCTTGGACAGACTCTTCCATCCGTCTGCGTCTCTTCCCTTCTGCGTCACCCCATCGCTCGTAGCGGTTTACGGTGGTACAGGAATGTCAACCTGTTGTCCTTCGACTACGCCTTTCGGCCTCGCCTTAGGTCCCGACTTACCCTGAGCGGACGAGCCTTCCTCAGGAACCCTTAGGTTTTCGGCGGACAAGATTCTCACTTGTCTTTTCGTTACTTATACCGGCATTCTCACTTGTCTACTCTCCAGCACTCCTTACGGTATACCTTCAACGTGTAGACAACGCTCCCCTACCCCAAGACATCTTTAGATGTCGTAGCCATAGCTTCGGTGGCGTGTTTAGCCCCGTTACATTTTCGGCGCAGAGTCACTCGAC